>NZ_JARWKU010000014.1:0-53191 GCF_029846435.1 Cobetia sp. 1AS1 | reverse complement strand
AATCACCTGCAAACCTCTTTCACCGCTGGTAACGCCATGCGTCCCCGGCAGCGGATGCGTACTTTACGCAGGAATCGGCTTGATGGCAAGGGCTTTTTGGCCAGATATCCCTATCAATTCAAATAAGCTCATGCAGGCACTGCGTGCTCCAGCATCAACTGCAGTGACTCTCTCCCCCGCCAGCGATTGCGCGACAACTTGTAAGCACACTTCAGCGAGGCCCCCACGCCGAATGCCGGTGATTCCCCCGGTGACAGCGCACGGAACCAGATCGCCTTGAGGCGCGTACGCCCGTGCGAGAGTTCCAAAGACAGGTGCGTGCCATCGGCGCCTACCGGCCTGAGGCTCTCGACCAGGAAACTGCCCTCGAAGAGAGGCGCCTCGAACTCACGCCCGAAGGGCGCCAGACGCTCGAGCTCATCCAACGTCTCCAGACTCAACTGCCCTTCCACCAGTTCACCATCGCTGAGAATCAAGGGATTGAGCGCCCTCTCCCCCAACTGCTCCGCGGCTGCCTGTTGCAGGGCACGAGTGAAGGTATCCTTTTCCGTCAGCGGCAAGCCCACGCCGGCGGCGCCGCGATGCCCACCGAAGCGCGGCAGACACTGCGGCGCGAGATCATGGGCGCGCTGCAGCGCATCCCGCAGGTGCAACCCTTCGATGGAGCGCCCGGAGCCCGTCAACATGCCGGGTACCGCGGCTGGTGTCAGCACGACGGTCGGTCGCCCGAACTGCTGCACGAGACGCGAAGCGACTATGCCCTGCACCCCGGGATGACCATCCTCTAGGTGGACCACGATCACCTGATGCCCTTCCCGCAAGGAGGTGAGCGCCAGGGCACGCGCCGACTCGACCATCTCGGCTTCGATCGCCTTGCGTGACTGGTTGTCCTGATCGAGCACTTCCAGCGCACGCTGCGCCGCGCCATCTTCCCGCGCCAACATGAAATGCAGCGCGGCGTACGGGTCATCCAGACGCGAGCGGGCATTGATACGCGGCCCCATCTGGAAGGCCAGCGTCTCGGCATTGAAGGGCACGCTATCCGCCCCGAGCCGCTCTGCCATCGCGCGCCAGCAGGGCTCTTGCATGCGGTTGATCAGCGTGAGGCCCAGATTGACCACCGCACGATTGATCGCACTCCCCCCCAGTGACACACAGTCCGCCACCGTCCCCAGCGCCACATACGACAGCCACGGCGACAGCTTGGGGGCATCGCTCGGCAACCTGCCCTGCTCGATCAAGACATTGCGGGTCAATGACATGGTCAGCCAGGCGACCATGCAGCCGGCAATGGTCGCATCGGGATAGGCGCAGTCATCTCGTGTCGGATTGACGGTCGCGTAGGCGGAAGCCGGCGGCCCTTCCTGAGGCAACGCATGGTGATCCGTCACCACGACCTCTATCCCCGCCTCCTTGAGCAACGCCAGACGCGCCTCATCACTGGAGCCGCAGTCCGCGGTCACGATCAGAGACGGACGCGGTGACAGCGTCATGATGCGCTCGACCAGCGGCAGACTGATGCCATAACCATCATGGATGCGATGGCCGATCAGACTGTGCACGCGGTCGTAGGGCACATCGAACAGCTCGGTCAGCGTGCGCAGCATCACCACATGCGAGGTGATGCCATCCACGTCATAGTCCGTGAGGATGCCGATATGCTCCCCCTCGGCGACGGCGCGCGCGATGCGCTCTGCCGCGCGCCGGCCATCGGCCAGCCGTTCGGGATGCTCGATATGCCGGAGCGCCGGCGTGACCAGCGCCTCCAGGGGCGCCTTGCAGCTCTCCAGCGTCAGGCGCCCTGCCAGCACACGTGCCTGCAATTCGCTGAGCCCGCTCGCGATGCCCTGCTGATAGAGACGCTCATCACGCACGCGCGGCTGAATGACCCGCGCAATGCTGGCCGCAAGCGTGCGCTCGTCAGGACGGCTGATGGAGTCTTGCGAAAATGGGGGCGACACGGGGGAAGTGACAGACATGAAGAGCTCCTGACAAACGACATGGCCGTCATCTCGGCAGCGGACTGCAGACATGACGGCCATGAAAAGATGACTGCCGATTACCCCGAACGGGCCAACCGGCAGTTGCTGCAATCACCCGCGGCGATTCTCGCGCACGAAGTCCTGCACTGCCGCCAACTCCGCCGGCAGTACGCTGTAACGCTCCTCGCGCTCCAGCAGGTCATGCAGATGCGGCGGCAGATCGACGCCAGCAAAGCCGGCACGCGCCACGGCTTCGGCAAACTTGGCCGGATGCGCCGTCGCCAGCGTGATCATCGGCGTCGCGCTATCGGTGCGGCAGACCTCAGCCGCACGATAGCCGGTTGCCGTATGCGGATCGAGAATCTCACCGGTGCGATGGTGCGCCTCACGGATGACCTCGAGGATCGTCTCGTCATCGACACTGTGGCTGGAGAACAGCTCACGCAGCTTCGCCAGCGGGGCATCCGCCAGTGCTGCCGGTTCACGCGAGAAGTGCTCGAGCAGCTCACGGATCGCCTGACCATCGCGGCCATAGGCCTCGAACAGCAGGCGCTCGAAGTTGGAGGACACCACGATATCCATCGACGGCGCCAGCGTCGCCTTCAGCTCCTGACGTGAGAAGTCATTGGAGGAGATGGTGCGATGCAGGATGTCGTTGGCGTTGGTGGCGATCACCAGCTGGCGCACCGGCAGCCCCATGCGCGAGGCCAGATAGCCGGCAAAGATGTTGCCGAAGTTGGCCGACGGCACCGTGAAGCTGACCTGACGCGCCGGAGCGCCCAGCGCCACACCGGCGGCCACGTAGTAGACGGTCTGGGCCATGATGCGCGCCCAGTTGATCGAGTTGACCGCGACCAGACGCGTGCCGTTCAGGAAGTCCTGATCGGCGAAGCTGGCCTTCACCATCGCCTGGGCATCATCGAAGTTGCCTTCGATGGCGATGTTGAAGACGTTGGGCGCCAGCACGGAGGTCATCTGGCGACGCTGCACTTCGGAGACACGGTTGTGCGGATGCAGAATGAAGATATCCACATGATCGCAGGCACGGCAGCCTTCGATGGCGGCAGAACCGGTATCGCCGGAGGTCGCGCCCATGATCACCGCACGCTCGCCGCGCTTGGCAAGGAAGTGATCCAGCAGGCGACCCAGCAGCTGCAGCGCGACATCCTTGAAGGCCAGCGTCGGGCCGTGGAACAGCTCCAGCAGGTAATGGTTGCTGTCGAGCTGATTGAGCGGCACGACGGCATCGTGACTGAAGGTCGCGTAGGTCTCGCGCACGATGTCACGGAAGGTCTCGTCATCGATGGCGCCATCGACGAAGGGCTTCATGACACGGAAGGCGATTTCCGCGTAGGACTCACCGGCCATCGCCGTCAGCTCTTCGGCGCTGAACTGCGGCAGGGTTTCCGGCACGTACAGGCCGCCATCGCTGGCAAGCCCCGTGAGAACCACATCTTCAAAACCGAGCGCCGGCGCCTGGCCGCGCGTGGAGATATAACGCATGTCGTGTCTTCCCGTGGCTCTTGCCACCGTTATGATTCTTGCTCTTCCGGCCTGCGCCGGCTGCCCAGCGGGGCGGTGCCATCACCGTCGATAGTCCCACCCCGTTTGCCCGCGATCAGGCGTTGTCGTCGAGATCCTCGACACGAATGCGCACCACGGAACCGGCGACATCCACCAGCGCTTCCAGCTGACGAATCGCTTCGTTCATGTGCAGTTCGCGCGCACGGTGCGTGAGCAGAATGATCGGCACCAGCTCCCCTTCGGTGGCTTCCTTCTGGATGATCGCCTCGATGGAGATACCCTGCTCGGAGAGAATCGACGCGACACGCGCCAACACGCCCGGGCGGTCCACTGCGTGCAGACGCAGATAGCAGGCCGTCTCGATCTCTTCCATCGGCAGGATCGGCAGGGTGTCGCCGTGCTGATTGATCTCGGCGAAGGCCAGATACGGCACGCGGTAGCGGTGGTCGGTGGCGATATCGCGCGCCACGTCGAGCAGGTCCGCGACCACGGCAGAGGCCGTCGGCTCGGCACCGGCGCCGGCGCCGTAGTAAAGGGTCGGGCCGACAGCGTCGCCCATCACCTCGATGGCATTCTTGACACCATGCACATTGGCCAGCAGACGTCCCTTGGGAATCAGCGTCGGATGCACGCGCAGCTCGAGGCCCTTGGCCGTGGCGCGGGTGATGCCCAGATGCTTGATGATGTAGCCCAGGTTATCGGCCTGCTCGATGTCCTCGGCCGTGATGCGCGAGATGCCTTCGGTGTAGGCCTTGTCGAACTGCAGCGGCACGCCGAAGGCGATCGAGGCCAGGATGGTCAGCTTGTGCGCGGCATCGATGCCTTCGACATCGAAGGTCGGATCGGCTTCGGCATAGCCCAGCGCCTGCGCCTCGGCCAGCACGTCCTCGAAGCTGCGACCTTCATCACGCATCGCGCTGAGGATGAAGTTGCCGGTGCCGTTGATGATGCCGGCCAGCCACTGGATGCGGTTGGCACCCAAGCCTTCACGCAGCGACTTGATGACGGGAATGCCACCGGCCACTGCGGCTTCGAAGGCCACCATCACGCCCTTCTCGGCCGCGGCACGGAAGATCTCGTTGCCGTGGACGGCGATCAGCGCCTTGTTGGCGGTCACGACATGCTTGCCGTTGGCGATGGCTTCCATCACCAGCTGATAGGCGACATCGTAGCCACCGATCAGCTCGACCAGCACATCGACCTCGGGATTGCGCGCGACCTCGAAGATGTCGTGCGTGCGGCTGACGCCGGTGATATCGCAGTCAGGATTGTCGCGTCGTGCGCCGACCTGTTCGACGATGATCGGGCGTCCAGCACGACGCGCAATCTCATCGGCATTGCGAATCAGCACGTTATAAGTGCCGCCGCCTACGGTCCCTAGACCACAGATTCCTACTTTCACCGGTTTCAACGTCGCTTTCCTCTCTTGTTACGGTATCCAGCCTTGAGGGCCGCGCCACTGTCAGCGACGGCCTTGCCGATCTCACGTCGGTCTATTATCCAGACATCCTGCACGTACGTCTGTCGTGACCACGGTAGCAAGGCAGGACGCCCTGTCAACGCGCAGTCTTGTCGCCTGTGATTCAGTCATCGATGCCCAGCATGCTGGCAAGACGCTCCACGGGCAGGTAGCCCGGCACCATCTGGCCATCCGGCATCACGATGGCCGGGGTGCCCTGCACTCCCATGCGCGTGCCCAGCTGATACTGGCTTTGCACCGGTGCATCGCAGCTGGCCGCCTGCTTGGGCACTTCGCCTTCATTCTTGATCTGGTTCATCGCCTCGGTGGGGTTGTCCGCACACCACACCTGCGCCAGCTCACGCGCCCCCTGCGAGCGCATGCCACCGCGCGGGAAGGCCAGATAGCGCACTTCGATGCCACGTGCATTGAGTTCCGGCACTTCCTGGTGCAGCTTGCGGCAATATGGGCAGGTGGTATCGGTGAAGACACTGATCACCGCCTTGACCTCACCCGCCGGGCGGAAGATGACCATATCATCTTCACTGACCTCGGCCAGCAGCTCGAGGCGCTCGCCATTGGCCTTCTGCTCGCTGAGATTGACCAGCCCCTTGTCGCCATCGTTGCGGTACATCTCACCCACGATCAGATGCTTGCCGTCGATATCGGTGAAGAAGCTCTCGCCACTGGTCAGGCGCACCTCATAGAGGCCGTCGATGGGGCTTGAGGCCAGTGATTCGACCGGCAGCGGCTGGCCATTGACGACGAGCTTGTCGCGCAGATCATCCAGCGCATCAGCCTGGGCCAATGGCGCCACAAGCGTCAGCATGGCGCCGGCGCTCAGGAGGCGGATCGCACGGGACAGGGCCTGCGGACGACGGAAAGACTTGCTCATCAAACACTCCTTGGCGTCCGCGCGCAGAGGGAAGGACACTCAGCCACGCGGATGATGTTCGGCATGCAGACGCTCCAGGCGCGCCTGGGCCACATGGGTATAGATCTGGGTCGTGGAAAGATCACGATGTCCCAGCAACAGCTGCACGACACGCAGGTTGGCACCGTGATTGAGCAGGTGCGTGGCGAAGGCATGGCGCAGCGTATGCGGTGACAGAGGCTTGCTGATGGCCGCAGTCAGGGCGTGACGCCGGATGCGATGCCAGAAGGTCTGTCGCGTCATGGCCTTGTCGTGTCGGCCGGGAAACAGTGCCGGACGCGTCTGGTCGGCCATCATCGCAGGTCGGCCAACGGACAGCCAGCGTGACAACCAGTCACAGGCCTCCTCGCCCAGCGGCACCAACCGCTCACGATCGCCCTTGCCGGTGACACGCACGACGCCCTGGCGCAGATTGAGCGCATCGACACTCAGGTTGACCAGCTCGCTGATGCGCAGCCCCGCTCCATAGAGCACTTCGAGCATGGTGCGGTCGCGCAGCCCGATGGGCGTGTCGAGATCCGGCGCCTCCAGCAGGCGCTCGACCTCTTCCTCATCCAGCGTGCCCGGCAGGCTGGGAATCACGCGCGGCAGGCGCACCTCATGCAGCGGGTCCGCCTCGATCATGTCTTCGGCCAGCGCCCAGCGATAGAAGCGCCGCAATGCCGACAGCAGACGCGCCGTGGAGCGCAGCGCATGCGACTCACGCCGCGAGTCACAGAAGGCCTGCACCTGCTGCGGTGCCACGCTCAGCAAGGGCACCGTGTCAGCGCCCGTCTCCGCCTGATCGGCCAACCAGCGCCGCCAGGCCGTGAGATCACTGCGATAGGCGCCGAGCGTATTGTCACTGGCACCCCGCTCTAGCCACAACGTATCGAGAAAGGCCTCGACCAACGCATCGTCGTCCATCATTCCCGCTTCCCCGTCCTCAATGACGCGTCATCCGCGCTCGCCGTGGCCGTCATGTACCGCGGCACCTGGCCTGCGTGAGCCTCGATTCTACCGTGATGCCCTGACGATGAAATGAACCCGCTGCAAGTCACAGCGGATTTCCCTGGTGCACAAACACGAAGACCCCGCCATGCGATGCATGGCGGGGTCTTCATATGGCAGAGGAGCAAGTGGCAATTCGCTCCCCCGCAGTACTGCCGAGTTCTGCAGTCAGGGAATGCGGAGCGCTTAGCCCAGCTTTTCCTTGATGCGTGCAGACTTGCCGCTACGCTCACGGAGGTAGTACAGCTTGGCCTGACGGACGTCACCACGACGCTTGACGTCGATAGCGGCAACCTGCGGGCTGTAAGTCTGGAAGGTACGCTCGACGCCCACACCGTGGGAGATCTTGCGGACGGTGAAGGCGGAGTTCAGACCGCGGTTACGCTTGCCGATCACCACGCCTTCGAAGGCCTGCAGACGCTCGCGAGTACCTTCGACGACCTTGACCTGGACGACGATGGTGTCGCCCGGTGCAAAGGCCGGGATTTCCTTGGCCATCTGCTCGTTTTCGATCGCCTGGATCAGTTTATTCTTGCTGCTCATCGCTAGCTCCAAATTCGTTAGCATCAATCCTGGGATTGATGTTCGTCATGACCCCGGCACCGCAAACGGCCTTGAACACGGGGATCGACCTTGTGTGTGACGCGCCACGGAACTCCCGCAAGATGACTCCGGGCCGTGCCGCACCTCCGCCACGGTGGCGGCCTTCTCCTGACAGCGAACCTTCGGTTCGCAGCGGTCAGGCCTTGCCTTTCCGGGCGTGCTGCGCGATGAACTCGTCGAGCAGCTTGCGCTCCTCACGAGTCAACGTGCGACTCTCCAGCAAATCCGGACGCCTGAGCCAGGTACGTCCCAGAGACTGCTGCAACCGCCAGCGCTTGATCAGGGCATGATTGCCACTGAGCAGAACATCCGGCACCCGCTTGCCGTCGATGACTTCAGGGCGGGTATAGTGCGGACAGTCGAGCAGGCCATCGGTGAAGGAATCCTCCTCCGCGCTGGCTTCATGCCCGAGTACGCCCGGCACCAGGCGTGCCACCGTATCGATCAGGACCATGGCCGGCAGTTCCCCGCCAGACAGGACGTAATCGCCGATCGACCACTCCTCGTCGATCTCCTCCTCCACCACGCGCTCATCAATGCCTTCGTAGCGTCCGGCCACCACGATCAGACGCTCTTGCGTCGCCAGTTCGCGGGCACCGGCCTGATCCAGCTTGCGGCCTTGCGGGGAGAGATAGATCACACGAGCGTTGTCACCGCCAGCGGCGCGGGCGTCACGAATGGCGCCACGCAGGGTCTCGACCTTCATCAACATGCCGGGACCACCGCCGTAGGGACGATCATCGACCGTACGGTGCCTGTCGGTGGCGTAGTCGCGAGGATTCCAGAAATCGACCTCGAGCAGGCCCTTGTCGACCGCTCGGCCGGTCACGCCACTGGCGGTAATCGCCGTGAACATTTCCGGAAACAGGCTCACTACACCAATCCACACAGGCGTCAGCTCTCTGTGCTTAACATCAGAATTCGGGATCCCAGTCGACGCTCATGCGCCCAGTGGTGAGATCCACATCGCGAACCACCTGATCGGGAAGGTACGGCACGAGCCGTTCCTTCTCATCGATGCTGTCGTCGTTCGGCTTTATCACCAGAACGTCGTTGGCACCGGTTTCCATCAGGGTGCTCACTTTCCCGAGGCGCTGGCCATCCAGCGTTACCACCTCGAGACCTTCCAGTTGATGCCAGTAGTACTCACCGACTTCCAGCTGCGGCAGGTGCTGCTTGGGCAGGAGAATCTCCGCCCCGGCCAGCTCCTGTGCTGCTTCGCGACTGTCGATACCTTCGAGCTGTGCCACCAGGCCCTTGCCATGGCGACGTGCCTGAGCGAGGCGGGCGGGAATCTGCTTCCCGTCCAGCTTCAGCATCCAGCCAGCGTAATCGAAGATGCCGTCAATCGGGCTGGTGTAGGAATACACCTTGAGCCAGCCTTTGACGCCATAGGGGCTGGTAAGCTTCCCCATTACCACGACATCATCGTCATGCGATGACGCTGCGGTCGGCTGCGGGTTGTTCGGTTGAGTAGGCATCCTGGAATCAAGCCTGCTGCTTGCCAGCTTCCTTGATCAGCTGAGCGACACGGTCAGAGACCTGTGCGCCCTGCTGCTGCCAGTGAGCGACGCGCTCGAGATCGACGCGCAGACGCTCTTCCTGGCCGCGAGCGACCGGGTTGAAGAAGCCGACGCGCTCGATGAAGCGGCCATCACGGGCTGTGCGGGAATCAGCCACAGCGAGGTGGTAGAAGGGACGCTTCTTGGCGCCACCACGTGCCAGACGAATGGTAACCATTGCGTAATCTGTCCTTCGTGTTGAAGTGAAAATCGTGCCACAGAACTCGTCTTCGCATGGAGGGTCCACACGAAGAGGCGACATTCTACGGAAATTGGCAAGCCTTGGAAACCTTTTTCCAAGGCCATACACACGCTCCGTGGCACGGGACGTGCCACGGAGCGCAATTCCTGGTGTCAGCGCCCATATCTCATCAGCGCTGCATCGGGCATCGGGTCAGCAATCAGCGACGCGGGAAGCGTCCGCCACCCATGCCGCCGGGGCCACCCATACCGCCCATGCCACCCATACCGCCGGGGCCGCCAGGACCACCGCCACCGCCCATCATGCCGGACATGCCACGCATCATCTTCTGCATGCCACCTTTCTTGCCGGCCTTCTTCATCATCTTGGCCATCTGCTTGTGCTGCTTGAGCAGACGGTTGAGGTCCGGCACCTGGGTACCGGAGCCCATGCAGATGCGGCGCTTGCGCGACCCATTGATGAGATCGGGGTTGCGGCGTTCCTTGGGCGTCATGGAGTTGATCATCGCCTCCAGCTTGCCCAACTCCTTCTCGCTGGCCTGGCTCTGGGCGACTTCCGCCAGCTGACCCATGCCCGGCAGCTTGGACATCAGGCTGCCCATGCCACCCATGTTCTTGAGCTGCTGGAGCTGGTCACGGAAGTCCTCGAGATCGAAGCCTTCGCCTTTCTTGACCTTGCTGGCCAGCTGCTCGGCCTTGCTCTTGTCGACGGTGCGCTCGGCTTCCTCGATCAGCGACAACATGTCGCCCATGCCGAGGATGCGCGAGGCGATACGGTCCGGGTGGAAGGGTTCGAGGGCGTCGACCTTCTCCCCCATGCCCATGAACTTGATCGGCTTGCCGGTGATGTGACGTACGGACAGGGCCGCACCGCCACGCGCATCACCGTCGGCCTTGGTCAGCACGACACCGGTCAGCGGCAAGGCTTCATGGAAGGCCTTGGCGGTGTTGGCGGCATCCTGACCGGTCATCGCATCGACGACGAACAGCGTCTCGTCGGGATTGACGCTGCGGTGCAGAGCGGCGATCTCGTCCATCATGTCGGCATCGACATGCAGGCGACCGGCGGTATCGACCAGCACCACGTCGTGGAACTGGATACGCGCGTGCTTCATCGCCGCTTCGGCGATGGCCACCGGCTGCTGGGAGGAGTCGGAGGGGAAGAAATCGACCCCGACTTCCTTGGCCAGCGTTTCCAGCTGGTCGATGGCGGCCGGACGATAGACGTCGGCCGAGACCACCAGCACCTTCTTCTTCTCGCGCTCGCGCAGGTAGCGTGCCAGCTTGGCGACGGTGGTCGTCTTGCCCGCACCCTGCAGGCCTGCCATCAGAATGACGGCCGGACTGCCCTTGAGCGTCAGACCTTCATTGGCTTCGCCCATGATCGCTTCCAGCTCCTGCTGGACGATCTTGACGAACTGCTGGCCCGGCGACAGGCTCTTGGACACTTCCTGACCGACGGCACGTTCGCGCACTCGCTCGATGAAGGCCTTGACCACCGGCAGCGCGACATCGGCTTCAAGCAACGCCTTGCGCACTTCGCGCAGGGTGTCCTTGATGTTGTCTTCCGTCAGCTTGGCCTGGCCGGTAATCGACTTCAGCGTATGCGACAGGCGATCACTCAAACTTTGAAACATGGGCCTCTCCGGCTAGGGACGTCTGGGGTCCGCGCTGCGGGGACGAGGGCGTAAGCCACCTCGTGACCGGCGCACGGCATGACGCCCCAGCGCGTGAATGGTTATCCTGTCGCGCATTATACGCACAGGGCGGCCGTGTCTCCATGCATGCAAGACTTGCAAGTCGCCATCCTGGCGATGACATGCATGAAGGAAGCAGCGCCGACAATCGTCATGCAATGCGGAGTCTGTCGCCGCGCAGGCCTCATCGCCCGCGAGAGCACGCGACAGGACACCGCGAGTGGATGCAATCCCGGCGGCGCATTCGGTATAGTCTCTGCAGATAGACAGTGCCTCATGCGAGGCCTGATCTCCCGCTACCCTCCGGCACCTGGACAACAGCACATGCAGGCTCTGCCTTTTGCCTTTCTGGCCATCATCTTCTATCTCGGCGCCGGCCTCTGGCAGGGCCTTACCCTGACACGCCGCGTCCCGGCACGCACGCGTCTGGTGCGCAGTCTGGCGCTGATCGCCGTCGCCTGCCATGCCGTCATCGTCTGGGTCACGCTCAACCACGGTGGCGCGCTGCACCTCGGACTGTTCGAGAGCGCTTCGCTGGTCAGCTGGGCCATCTGCCTGCTGCTGGTCATCGCCAGCCTGTTCAAGCCGGTGATCGCCGGGGGCGCGGCGCTGTTCCCGGTCGCCGCCGCCTGCGTGCTCGGCGTGATGAATCTGCCGAGCGCCACCACCGAGAACCCGCTCTCCCCTGGTCTGGTCGCCCACATCTTCACCTCGGTGGCGGCACTGGCCTTCTTCAGCATCGCGGCCATGCAGGCCGGACTGCTGTCGCTGCAACAGCACGCGCTCAAGAAGCGCCATACCCGCGGCATCGTCCAGGTGCTGCCGGCACTGACCAGCATGGAGCGCGCGCTGTTCGAGCTGATCTGGGCCGGCATGATCCTGCTCAGCGTGTCGATCATCAGCGGCACCATCTATCTGGACAACATGTTTGCCCAGCATCTGGCTCACAAGACGGTGCTCAGCCTCGGCGCCTGGATCATCTTCGCCGTGCTGCTGTTCGGGCATCACGTGCTGGGCTGGCGCGGCCAGCGTGCCGCCCGCTGGACACTGGGCGGCTGCCTGGTACTGGCGCTGGCCTTCTTCGGCACCAAGTTCGTGCTGCAAGTGGTATTTTCCCACTAAGCCCTGCCACCCCGACAGAGATCGCTCGCTGCGCCTGATGCATTGCAGCGAGCGTGTCAGTATCATGCGCCTAAATCCGCCACCGAGGACCCTTCACTCTTGAGCGACGACACCCCGTTGGGGCTGCTGTTCGGCCTACTGGTCATCCTGATCATCCTGTCTGCCTTCTTCTCGAGTTCCGAGACCGGCATGATGTCGATCAACCGCTACCGTCTCAGTCACCGTGCCAAGGGCGGTGAGCGCGGCGCCAAGCGTGTTACCCGCCTGCTTTCCCGTCCGGACCGCCTGATCGGCGTCATCCTGATCGGCAACAACTTCGTCAACAACCTGGCTGCCTCGCTGGCGACCATCATCGCGATCCATTACTTCGGTGATGTCTCGGGCCCGGCCGTCTCGACCGCCGTGCTGACCATCGTGGTACTGATCTTTGCCGAAGTGACGCCCAAGACCATGGCCGCCGTGAACCCGGAGCGCATCGCCTATCCGGCCTCGCTGGTGCTGGAACCGTTGCTCAAGCTGCTCTACCCGCTGGTCTGGCTGGTCAATGGCATCTCCAATGGCCTGCTGCGCCTGTTCGGCGTGCGCGATGTCAGCGGCGGCGCCGACAGCCTGACCCGTGACGAGCTGCGCACCGTGGTCCACGAAGCCGGCAGCATGATCCCGCGTCGCCACCAGGGCATGCTGCTGTCGATTCTCGATCTCGAGAACGTCACCGTCGATGACATCATGGTGCCGCGTCAGGAGATCTTCGGCATCGACCTGGACGATGACCTCGACATCATCCTCAGCCATATCCGCGCCAGTCAGCACACGCGGGTGCCGATCTACAAGGGCGACATCAACAACATCATCGGCATCCTGCACCTGCGCAACGCGGCACGCTTCCTGTCGCTGGACGAGGTCACCAAGGCCTCCATCATCCAGGAAGCCCGCGAGCCCTACTTCATCCCGGAATCCACGCCGCTGCATACCCAGCTGCTCAACTTCCAGAAGCAGAAGCGCCGCATCGGCATCGTGGTCGACGAGTATGGCGATGTGCAGGGGCTGGCGACGCTGGAGGACATCCTCGAGGAGATCGTCGGCGAGTTCACCACCGATGTCGCCGGTACGCATCAGGAGATCCACCCGCAGGACAACGGCAGCTACGTGATCGAAGGCACCGCCAACATCCGCGAGATCAACAAGGCCATCGGCTGGCAGCTGCCGACTGACGGTCCCAAGACGCTCAACGGCCTGATTCTGGAACATCTGGAATCCTTCCCGGATGCCCCGGCCAGTCTCGCCATCGGTACCACGCGCATCGAGATCCAGCAGGTGAAGGACAACCAGATCACCTCGGCACGCTGCTGGCAGGCGGCTCGCACCACGCGCAGCTGACGCGCCACCCGCATGGCCACGCAGCACGGCACTCTCGACGACAGGCCCGCCAATTGGCGGGCCTGTCGCGTCTGGGGCACGGCAACTTGCCCAGGTGCTCACTTGCAGGTACTCCTTTGCGGGTGCTCATTTGCAGGTGCTCAGACGCAGCGGCTCAGGTGCAAGATCCAGCTGCAATACGGTGTTGCAGACCACGACACGCAAGCGGCCCGAACCCACGCTATGCTGTGCGCGTTCGCGCTGCCCGCCAGCGCCAGACGTCACGGACCTGCGCCAGAGCAGGCTGACTCACCGCTCCCCCTGCAATGCCCCACAACCTTCGAATGGCCCTCATGACTTCAGCTTCCGCCCCAACGGCGACCCCCGCCCTGCATCGACAACCTCACTTCACCGTGCTGCTGGCCCTGATGGTGGCGCTCGCCCCGCTATCGATGGATGCCTTCCTGCCCGCCATCCCCGCCATGGCCGCGGAATTCGGTGTCGATCACTCCCGTCTCGGCCTGACCATCACCTTCTTTCTGGCCGGCTACGCCTTCGGTCAGCTGAGTGGTGGCCCGCTGTCGGACAGCCTGGGCCGTCGCCCGATCGCGCTGGGCGGCATCGTGCTGTTCTTGATCGCGAGCCTCGGCTGCGCCATGACGCATAGCCTGGAATGGCTGATGGTCTTCCGTGTCCTGCAGGGGATCGCGACCGGCATGACCGGCGGCGTCTCTCGCACCGTGGTGCGCGATGTCGCGACCGGCAAGGACGCCGCACGCCTGATGACCAACGTCATGATGGTGCTGATGGCAGCCCCGCTGGTCGCCCCCAGCCTCGGCGCTCTCATCCTGGCACTGAGCACCTGGCAGATGGTCTTCATCGGCCTGGCCGTCTATGGCGTGATCGCCGGAGTCGCCATTCGCCAATGGCTGCCGGAGACCCTGCCTGCCAGCGAGCGTTCACCGCTCAGCCTGCGCGGCGCATTGGCCAGCTATCGCACGGTACTGACCACGCGCGGCGTCCCCGGGCACCTGATGCTGCTGCTGTGCGGCCCCGGCATCATGTTCACCTTCCTGACCAACGCGAGCTATCTCTATCAGGGCGTGCTGGGGCTGAATTCCGGTGAGTTCGCGCTGGCCTTCGGCGCCAATGTCGGCGCAATGCTGATCGGCAACCGTCTCAACCACTTCGGCCTCAAGCATCTGCGCACGCGCAAGCTGGTTCAGGCAGCGCTGTGCATGCAGGGGATCGGCATCACCTGGCTGATCTCGCTGGTCATCACCGACAACGTCCAGGTCGCCACCCTGATTCCGGGCATCCTGTTCGTGCTGGGCGCCGGCGGCATGATCACGCCCAACGTGATGGCCGACTACCAGTCGCTGTTCGCACGTGGCCATGGTGCCGCCAATGCCATCTCCGGCACGGTGCTGTATCTCGGCGGCGGTCTCTATGGCGCCCTGGCCAGCCTGTGGCTGAGCGGCGATGACATGCTGGCGGTGCCGCTGGTCATGCTGGGTGCCTGGGCCATCGGTGGCTTCGGCTTCTGGGTCACGCGCCACACCGCTCCCTCCGAGCAGTCCAGCGACTGACGCGACGCCGCGCTCGATGCCAGTGGCCATTTGCTGGTCGCCAGAACGTGAAATGCCGCCCCTGCCTGACGATCGTGTCGGCATGGGCGGCATTTTCATGCAGCACTGAAAAAAGCGAGGGACTAGCGGGAGCGCGCCAGGCGTGTCGCCTTGCGATGCAGATCACGCACCGCCTCTTCGAGCTCCACCGCCTTGGTGCCGACAGGGTCGAAGGTACGCCCGACACACAGCTCTACCCGCCCGCGCAGCCGCCGCGGAAACTTGGCGAAGGCAGGCCCGCCGCCGTGGGAGAACCAGGAGCCCCACAGGCCACCCAGTGCCATCGGAATCACCGGCACCGGGTCACGCGCCAGAATCAACTCCAGCCCGCGCCGGAAGCGACCGACCTCGCCGTCACGCGTCAGCTTGCCCTCGGGGAAGATCATCACGACCTCTCCCTCGCGCAGCGCCTTGCCGACTTCCTCCAGCGAGCGGCGCACCCCTGCCGGGTCCTTGCGTGAGGAGTCCACCGGAATCGCCCCGGCGATGCGGAAGAACCACTTCAGCCACGGCGAGTGATAGATCTCGGCATCCATCAGGAAACGCAGCGGGCGCGGACTGGCCCCGCCCAGAATCAACGCATCCATGAA
This sequence comes from Cobetia sp. 1AS1, assembly GCF_029846435.1. Classification (NCBI taxonomy): domain Bacteria; kingdom Pseudomonadati; phylum Pseudomonadota; class Gammaproteobacteria; order Oceanospirillales; family Halomonadaceae; genus Cobetia; species Cobetia sp. 1AS1. The sequence continues at coordinate 37,543 of NZ_JARWKU010000014.1, read as the reverse complement.
GCTGACGTGATTGCACACCACCAGCGCCGCCCCTTCCGCCGGTATCCGCCAGCGCCCCTTGAGGTGCAGGCGATACATCAGGTGGATGAGAATGAAGATATTGAGGCGCAGGAAAGGCCGCGGGTCACGCAGCATGCAGACCACCGCGATCAGCCCGCTGATCAGGGACAGCAGCAGCAGGAAATCCGGGATATCGCGCCCCATCACGCCCAGCACCAGAATGCCGGCACCGGCCGACAGCACCATCAGCAGGGCATTGAGCACGTTGTTGGCCGCGATCATGCGCGCGCGGTGATCTTCAGGACTGCGGATTTGCAGCAGGGTGTACAGCGGCACGATATAGAGACCGCCGCCGAAGCCGATGACGCCGAGATCCAGCCACATGCGCCAGAAACCGGCGATGCCCAGCAGCTCGATCAAGGGCGTGGCCATCTGCGCCTCGGCCAGTGCCGGGCGCAGGGCAAGATCCAGCCCGCCAGCGAAGATGATCAGCGCGCCGAAGGGCACCAGCCCCGTCTCGAGACGCCCGCGCGAGACACGCTCACAGGCCAGCGACCCCAGCCCGATACCGATGGCGAAGGCCGCCAGCAAGGCAGAGGTCGCCCCTTCGGCCCCATGCACGATATCGCGCGCATAGGCCGGCAATTGCGTCAGATAGCTGGCGCCGAGGAACCAGAAGGCACTGATGCCCAGCAGCGCCCAGCGTAGCCGGCGGTTGCTCAGCCCTTCACGCATCACCGCGATGCTGCCGGAAAGCGGACGCCACGGCACGGGGCCGGGCGAAGCGGAGGGTGCCGGCGGAATCTTGCCGGCCGCCATCACGCCCAGCAGGGACAAGGAGACCAGTGACGCGGAGAGCGCCCAGCGTGCCAGCTCGCCGCCCAGTGCCATCAAGGCCGCGGCGGCAAGGGTACCGATCAGGATGGCGAGGAAGGTGCCCAGCTCGACCCAGGCATTGCCGCTGACCAGCTCATCCGGCTTGAGGTGCTGGGGCAGGATGGCGTACTTGACCGGCCCGAAGAGCGCCGACTGGGTGCCCATCATGAACAGCAGCGCCAGCAGCAACTCCCAGGCTTCGAAGATCAAGGCGCCGGCCGCCACACTCATGGTGGCCAGCTCCAGCCACTTGAGTCGCACGATCAGGCGCTGCTTGTCGAGGCGATCAGCCAACAGGCCGCCCCAGGCGGAGAACAGCAGAAAAGGCAGGATGAACAGACCGGCCGCCAGGTTGTTGACGATGCCGGTGTCCCAGCCCCGCTGCTCGATGACCACGAAGGTCATCAGCAGCAGCAAGGCGTTCTTGAACAGATTGTCATTGAAGGCCCCGAGGGCCTGGGTCCAGAAGAAGGGCGCAAAACGGGGTCGCCGGAGCAGTTCTCGACTCATTTGCCAGCTTCCGTGGCATCCCCCGCACACGCAGCCTCGCTGCGTACCTTGAGCCCCGCCAACATGGTGTCCAGCAACTGATCGAGCAGCTCCGTCACTTCCAGTGGCTGCCCCTGCCAGAGTCCCAGACGCTCGTTCATGCCCAGCTGCACCAGACCGTGCACGCTACCCCACAGCGTGCGCGCCATGCGCTTGGCCTCGACGGACTCGACGCGTGGGGCGTACTCGACCAAGGCCCCCTCCACACGTTCGAACAGCCCTTCGATCATCGCGTTCTGACGCTGGTCCAGCTCCCCTTCCTGTGCGAGCGGGAAGTCGAACAGCAGCTGCCAGCGATAAGGGTCGCGCTGGGCGAAGCCCCAGTAGGCGCGTGCCAGGGCCTTGAGGCGCTCCGAAGGACTCGGCGTCTCCTGTCCGGCTATCGCATCGCGCAGCCTGTCCAGCGTCGCCAGATTGACGTGCTGGAGCAGGTTGCCGAAGCTGCCATAGAGCTTGAGCAGGGTGCTGGGCGCACAACCGACTTCGCGAGCCAGGTTGCGCAGAGACAGGGCGTGAACGGGCTGCTCTTTGAGCCATTCATCGCAGGTCTCCATTACCCGCGCATGCAGCGCTTCCGGTGCATGCTGACGTGGACGGGCCATCGAATTCCTCTGATGCTTGAGATGCGTTACCGCGTAGCGAATCTGACGCGGTGTGTGTTCGGACAGCACGGGTGGGCAAAGGGTTGCGACGCCCTGCGGGCATCTCTTGGAGCACCCCGTATCGGTCATTGAATCGAACAGTGTTTCCGTCCAGCATATCGAGACTGAGCACAAACGCAAGCACCACCAAGGTGTGGCATGCTGGCATCCGTGGCGTGCAGCGCGATCCACACCCCATCTCAGGCAGCAGCTGCCGCTGCATGTTCCCTTCGCCTCATCGCCTCAAAGGATTCTCGTGGCCGGTCGTCTGTATATCCCCCCCTACCCCGCTGACCTGCCCCCCGACGAACTGTTCGGGTCGCTGGCGACTCCCGCGCTCGAACGCCAGTTGCGCAGCGAACTGCTGGTCAGCGCCAATCGCGCCCCGCGCATGCCCGCCTCGATGCTGCGCCTGGAAGGCCCCCGCCTGCGCCTGGTGCCGGCACTCTGGGGCCTGACACCCAGCTGGCTGGAGATCATGGACCACGCCCCGCACGTGGCACGTGCAGAGTCGCTGGAAACGCGACGCATGTTCCGCGAGTCGTTCATCAGCCAGCGGGCACTGATCCCCGTCGGCGGTGTCTATGTGTGGAAGGAACAACCGCGCATGAAGCAGCCGTTTCTGGTCACGCACCCGACCCGCGCCCCGCTGTTGCTGGCCGCCCTGTGGACGCGCCACTTCAGCGCCCCCCTGATGGAGGGGCTGCCCCCCGAGGGTCGCGACAGCTTCGCGTTGATCAGTGTCGAGTGTGCCGGGGTCACGTCACGCCTGACCGATCGCATGCCCGCCGTGATCGCGCCGCATCAGGTACGCGACTGGCTGAATGCCGAGACGCCGCTGGAGACGGTACGCAGCATGCTGACCCCGAATGCCAGCCTGGCCGCCTTCCCGGTCGCACGCCTCGTCAACGACCCCGAGCATCAGGAGTGGAGCGTCGCGCACCCCACCGGCCCGATGCTGACCTGAATCCGCCTGCGCCGACGGCACGTATCGAGGATGGCGGCACTGCATCGCTCTACCGCCTCGCGCGCATGTTCGCCCAATGAGAACCATCACCGAGTCAGCGCCACCTGCCCGAGCAGCGGTGGCGTGAATCAGGAGAGAAGATGTCACTGCCTTCAGGATTTCGCCCTCTTGCACTGAGCACGGCCATTGCCGCCATCGTCATGAGTGGCCTGGCGCCGGCCATCAGCCATGCCGACACCCGCCCGGCTTCTGTGCCCGCGTCGTCCCTCGCGCCGGCCGCCAACTCAGCCTCAAGCACGGCGCCCGCCAGGGCCGAGCAGGCCAGTCCCGTCATCAAGAGCGAGAACGACCAGCGACTCTATCGCAGCCTGACCCTCGACAACGGCCTCAGGGTCCTGCTGGTCAGTGATGCCAAGGCCGACAAGGCCGCCGCCGCCGTCGATGTCGAAGTCGGCAGCGCCCAGGACCCCGACGATGTCCCGGGGCTGGCGCACTTCCTGGAGCACATGTTGTTCCTCGGCACCGATCGCTATCCGAAGCCGGATGCCTACCAGGACTTCATCACCAAGCATGGCGGCCAGCACAACGCCTTCACCGCCAGCCAGGACACCAACTACTTCTTCGACATCGACCCGGATGCCTTCGATGAGGCACTGCCGCGCTTTGCACGCTTCTTCGTCGCGCCGCAGTTCAATGCCGACTACGTGGATCGCGAGCGCCATGCGGTCAATTCAGAGTATCAGGCACGCCTGCAGGATGATGGCCGGCGCATCTACGAAGCTGTCGAAGCGGCCCTCAACCCGGAACACCCCTTCAACCGCTTCAGTGTCGGCAGCCTCGAGACCCTCAAGGACACCGCGGCCGGCAGCCTGCGCCAGCGTCTGGTCGACTTCTATCAGGCGCACTACGGCGCCAACGTGATGCGCCTGTCACTGGTCGGGCCGCAGTCGCTGGAAACGCTCGAACAGCTGGCCCGTGACAACTTCAGTGATGTGCCCGACCGCGGGCTGTCGCGCCCCGAGATCACCACGCCCCTGGCCAGCGGTGACGAGCTGCCGGCACGCCTTGAGGTCAAGGCGCTCAAGCAGGAGCGCAAGCTGTCGTTCATGTTTCCCATCGACGACCCGATTGCCCACTACCGCTCACAGCCGGTCAGCTACCTGGCCAACCTGATCGGTCATGAGGGCGAAGGCAGTCTGCTCGCGGTGCTCAAGGACAAGGGCTGGGCAGATGGCCTTTCGGCCGGCGGTGGCCTCAGTGATGGCGAGCATGCCCTGCTCAGCGTCGACATCAGCCTGACCCCGGAAGGCGCGCAGCATCAGGCGGAGATCCGCGCCGCGCTGTTCGACTATCTGGCGCTGATCCGCGATGAGGGCATCAACGACTGGCGCTATAGCGAACAGGCGCAGCTGAGCGAGCAGAGCTTCCGCTTCCAGCAGCGCAGCTCACCGGTCAATCTGGCCAGCAATCTGGCGATGATGATGACGCGCTATCCGATCGAGGACGTGCTGGCGGCGCCCTACCTGATGCAGGACTTCGATCCGGACCTGATCAAGGACACCCTCGCTCGCCTGACACCCGACAACCTGCTGGAGGTCTACTCCGGCCCGCAGGTGGAGGGGGAGCAACAGGGCGAGTGGTTCAAGGCGCCCTACACCCTGACGCGTCTGACGGCGGATGCCGCTGCTCAGACCGCCGGCGACGACACCCTGGCCAGCCAGCTGGCGCTGCCCAGGCCCAACCCCTATCTGGCCAAGGACTTCCGCGTACTCGACCTGCCGGAAGGCAAGCCGAGCCAGTTGATCGATGAGCCCGGTGCGGAGCTCTGGTATCAGGGCGATGCAAGCTTCGGCGTGCCGAAGGCCGAATGGCGCTTCGGTCTGCTCAATCCCGACGTCAGTCGCTCGGTGGATGACCAGGCCATGAGTCAGGTGCTGGCGGCGTGGCTGAATGACAGCCTCAACGCGCGTCTGTATCCGGCACGTCTGGCAGGGCAGGATGCGCTGGTCTATGCCCATGGGCGTGGCATCACCCTGCAGTTCAGTGGCTGGCGTGATGGTCAGCAGCCGGAAATGCGCGAAGTGCTCGACCAGCTGGTGAATGGCGAGATGGCCCCCGCCACCCTGGAGCGCATCACTCAACGCCTGCGTCGCAGCCTGCAGAATCGCGTTCAGGCACCGCTCTACACGCGCCTGGGCCGCAGCCTCAGTGAAACGCTGGTCGGCCTGCCGAGCACCGCCGAGCAACAACTGGCGGCCCTGGACAAGATCGACGCCCAATCACTGGACAGCTTCCGCAAGCGCTTCCTTGCCAAGCTGCACGTGCAGGCGATGGTGACCGGCAATCTGACCGCCGACCAGGCCCGCGAGACCGGCCAGCTGGTGATCAACGGGCTTGCGCCGCGCATCACGCGCGAGGCGGTGCCAGACCTGGAAGTGCGTCAGGTCACCCAGCACACGGTACTGCGCCCGGACAGCACACGCGGCGATTCCGGTGCCCTGCGCTACCTGCAGGGCAAGGACCGTACACTGCAGTCCCAGGCCCGCATCGCGGTGCTGGGTCAGCTGCTCGAAGCGCCCTTCTACAGCCAGCTGCGCACCGAGGAGCAACTCGGCTATATCGTCTCCGCACGCTATTCGCCCATGCTGGATGCGCCGGGGCTGAGCCTGCTGGTGCAGTCGCCGTCCAAGGACAGCAAGACGCTGTTTTCGCGCATGGATGCCTTCCTCACCCGCTTCGACAGCCGCGTACAGTCGCTGGATGAGGCCGCGTTTGCCAGCTACCGCGACGCCGTCGTCGATAGCCTGACCCAGAAGCCCCGCAAGCTGTCCGAGCTGGCAGCGCGCAACTGGAGCGAGCTGAGCTTCGGCTGGACAGGCTTTGACCGTCGTCAGCAACTGGTCGCGGCCGTCGAGCAGGTCAGCGCGCAGGATATCCGCGCCATCTGGCAGCAGCTGAATGACTCCAGCGCGCTGGAACTGGCCTTCGACCCCGGCACGCCCAGCGACTTCGACCAGCGCCTTACCGAACTGGACCTGCCGCCGCTGCCCGAGGCGCCGCGCGCCGAGACAGGCGCGACCCTGGCGGCACCCTCAGCCGAGGCCAGCGGCAATGCTCAGCATTGAGTCTCGACGGCCCGCCAGCGGCTTGACGGGCAAACAAGGCACCTGTCCTCACCGGACGGGCGCCTGAAACGACAAGACCCCGACGCGGTGCAGTTCAATAACCGCGTCGGGGTCTTGTTCATTCATGCCTTGCCGGCAAGCACAGCGGACCGGCTAGCCCGTCATCAGCCGAAGGCCTGCGGCGGCATGATGCCTTCCACGTACATCGCCAGTTCTTCGAGAATCTGCACGCGGTCCGGGTCCTGTTCGCTCTGGGCCAGCCGCTGGATCTCGCTGACGAAGCCCTTCACGGTCAGGCTCGCGACCTGCTCATCGTTCATGCGCTCCCAGCGCCACTGCTCCCAGCGTTCGCGCTCGACGGAGTTGAGCGTGTAGCCGTAGCTGCGCGCGCGATAGCGGAACAGCATCTCCTCGAGCCGACCATCCTGGAAGGCGAACGGCGTATCATCCAGCGCCTCGGGATGGGTGGCGCGCACACGCTCCATCTCCTTGCGGTCCGCGGGCGAGAAGAAGCCACCGGAATAGAGCATCAAGTCCGGATCAGCCGGGCCGGCCGGCGGCGCCTCGGCGAATACCTGCGCCACCTTCACGCCGACACCGGCGTTGTCCTTCAGCCACTTCCAGTGCACGCGACACTGGGCCGGGTCGATCTTGAAGCGCGCGGCGATCTCGCCGTACTCGCCCTCATGCGGCCCGGACACATCCTTGAGCGCATTGGCCGGCAGCAGCACCGGACTCTTGTTGAGGTGGATGACCTTGAGCGGAATCCGCTCCTCGCCTTCCGCGAGGTCATCGGCACTGGCGAAGACACGGGCACGTATCTCTTCCGGTGACAGCTCCATCAACGGTGCCGGGTCTACCGAGAGGTCATAGACGATCACGCCATTGGCATTCGAAGGATGCTCCGCCAGCGGCACCACCAGCGCGCCACAGGCCCGCGAGGCCGGATAGCGACGCGAGATGTGCAGCATCGGCTTGCGTGCACCGATATCCAGCAGGCTGGCGACATGGCGCTTGTTGCGTAGCTTGAGCAGATAATCGAACAGGCGCGCATTGCGCGACTTGAGCAGACGTGCCAGCGCGATGGTGGCGCGCACGTCCACCAGCGCGTCATGCGCGCCGGCGTGCTCGATGCCATTGGCCGCCGTCAGGTGCTCCAGACGGAAGCTGGGCGCACCATCTTCTCGTTTGGGCCATTCGATACCTTCCGGGCGCAGGGCATGGAAGGCGCGCACGACATCGATCAGGTCCCAGCGTGAATTGCCGTTCTGCCACTCACGCCCGTAGGGGTCGAGGAAGTTGCGGTAGAACAGATGACGGCTGACTTCATCATCGAAGCGCAGGCTGTTGTAGCCCAGCGTGCAGGTCCCCGGCACGCTCATCTCGTCATTGATGCGCCCGGCGAACTCGGCCTCGGGAATGCCGCGACGCTCGGCCTGCTGCGGGGTGATGCCGGTGATCAGACACGCCATCGGCTGGGGCAGGAAGTCATCGGCCGGCTTGCAATAGAGGGTCAGCGGCTCGCCGATCTCATTGAAGTCAGCATCGGTACGGATGGCCGCGAACTGCGAAGGACGATCACGGCGCGGGTCGGCGCCGAAGGTCTCGTAGTCGTGCCACAGGAAGGTGGGCTCTGCCACAGGATGTCTCCACGCGGGCGGTCGAAAAATGAACGTGCCAGAGCACCGTCTCCAGCAAGGCTGGCACGGTGCTCTGGCAGGCAATGGGCATGGGCTGGCTCGGGACGTCGCAGGCGGTGCCCGCTCGGCAACGCCTCAGGTGGCAAGTACCCGACGCCCCGCGAACTCAGGCCTCGCCGGGGCGCGGCAGAGTGACGTTGAGTTCCAGCACCGAGCAGTCGTCTTCGCGGTCCAGCGAGATGTTGATGGCATCCTGGTCGACCTGCACATACTTGCGAATCACCTCGAGCAGCTCACGCTCCAGCATCGGCATGTAATCCGGCTGGTCACGCTGGCTACGCTGGTGCGCGACGATGATCTGCAGCCGCTCCTTGGCGACATTGGCGGTCTTCTTGCGCTCTCGCTTCAGAAAATCCAGTAATTTCACTTGCGCCCCCCTCCAAACATTCTGGCCAGCAGACCGCGCTTCTCGACTTCATGGAAACGCAGCTGCACTTCCTCGCCCAACAGGCGGGACACGCAATCCACGTACGCCTGGCCGGCATCGCTCTTCTGGTCATGCGTGACCGGCACACCCTGGTTGGACGCGCGCAGTACGGCGTCGGATTCCGGAATCAGGCCGATCAGCGGGATCGACAGGATTTCCTGGATATCGGTCAGGTTGAGCATGTCACCGCCGGTGACGCGCGCCGGATGGTAACGGGTGATCAGCAGGTGTTCACGCACCGGGGTATCGCCATTCTCGGCGCGACGCGTCTTGGAAGACAGCAGGCCGATGATGCGGTCGGAGTCACGTACCGAGCTGACTTCCGGGTTGGTCACCACCACGGCCTCGTCAGCGAAGTACATCGCCAGCTGGGCACCGCGCTCGATACCGGCCGGCGAGTCACAGATGACGTAATCGAACTCCTCGCGCAGCGCGTCGAGCACCTTCTCGACGCCTTCCAGCGTCAGCGCGTCCTTGTCACGGGTCTGGGAGGCCGGAAGGATGTGCAGGTTGTCGATGCGCTTGTCGCGGATCAGGGCCTGCTTGAGATTGGCTTCGCCCTGGATGACGTTGACCAGGTCATAGACCACACGGCGCTCGCAGCCCATGATCAGGTCCAGGTTACGCAGGCCCACATCGAAATCGATCACTACGGTCTTGTTGCCGCGCAAAGCCAGTCCGGTGGCAATGGCGGCGGCGCTGGTCGTCTTGCCGACTCCGCCCTTGCCTGACGTCACTACGATAATCTTGGCCAAAGGTATCTTCCTTGCTGAGAGTCCCTCGCCGAGCGAGGATCACCTGTAAATATTGGATATCGTTCAGAACACAGTGCTGGGGTCAGCCGAGTCGTGCGATACAGAGTTGGTCGTGTTCAAGCACGACTTCGACATTGGCACCCAGCAGGCGATTGTCGATGTCATCGAGTCGCTTGTAGGTTCCGGCCACCGAGAGCAGCTCGGCGTGCAGTTCCTTGCAGTAGATGCTGGCGTTGCGATCGCCATGGATACCCGCCAGCGCGCGGCCACGCAGAGCGCCATAGATATGCACACTGCCGGCGGCCAGGATCTCGGCGCCGGCATTCACCGCGCCGATGATGACCAGGTCGCCCTCCGGTGCGCTGACCTGCTGGCCCGAGCGCACCGTGCCGCGATACACCTTGCTGGCGTGGGCTGACTCCGCTTTCTCGGCCGCGCTGTCCGCGACCGTCTCGGCAGGTTCGGCGACCGGCTCAGCGGCCACCGGCGGCACGGACTCGAGGGAGCGCCCGCGATTCTCCTGCGGCGGGAACCACCCCAGCCCCAACGCCCAGGCGGACTGACGCACCGGGTCACCACCGCCACGCACCGCGACCGGCAGCAGCTTGTGCCCTCGGCAGACGGCACAGATGCGCTCCAGCGCCAGATGCGGCTCGTCGAGCTTCTCGACGCTCAGCACTACCGGCGTATGTTGAAAGAAGGCCGGCGACTGGCTGAGCTTGCTGGCCAGCTGAGCACGGATCTGCTCCGGATCACCGCTGACCAGCTCCATGACCGTCATCGGCAGCATGCCGCCCTTGAAGGTGAAGGCCTGAGGGGCCCTGTCCGTACTGAGACTCATGACCTGACTCCGGTTGCGTAAGGAGTGTCGAAGCCCTCCGACACTCTTGATGATGCACGTGCTGTTCACGGCATCCTCAAGGCGACCCTCGATTGGAAAGGCCACCTGAATAACATAGCTCGCCGTCGCACACGGCACAGCGACTGCTTGATAGGCGCCGAGCATGAATGACAGACACTGAATGGCATAGCGGTAACGTACAAAACTATGTGAGCGAACACAGTGCTGCAACTGATGATACGGCCAGCAGCAGGCACTGTCAGGTGTCGCGAGCCTACGACGTGGCTCCCTTGCCGACCTGTCACCCGCCGCCGGTCGCCCTGCACGCCGCCGCGCGCGTGCAATAAGCCACAACGATCGACATGCGATACCACACAACGGGGGGCTGTGACTGGTAAGATAGCGGGGTGACGAAATTCATGCGCCGTCACTCCGCCCACTCCGTCGTGCCCACCCGATTGCACCCGCCGAGTGTGCGGCCAATTGTTGCGCCCCTCTATTTTTTGCCTGGATAACCGCTCTCTCATGACCGGACTGCTCTCCCGCCTCACTGGCCGCCTGTTCACTCCTCGCTGGCAACACGCCAACCCTGCCATTCGCTCCGCTGCCACTGACCAGCTTGATCCGGAGATTCCAGACCAGCGCAAGATCCTGGAGACCCTGATTCTCGAAGATGACGCCCTGGAAGTGCGCCATGCCGCCCTGACGCGCATGCAATCTCCCGAGCGTCTGCTGCCGCTGCTCGACCGCGCCGATGGCCTGGTACGCGAGCGCCTGATCGAACTGTTGAGCGGCGGCCAGGATGCGCCCTCACTGTTGAGCCGTGAACAGCTGGTCGAGCGCCTGGACGATAGCGAACTGCTGTCCGCCGTGGCGTCCCGCGGCGACAACCAGCAACTGCGTCTGACCGCACTGAGCCGTCTGGAAGATGAAGAGGCGCTGATCCATCAGGCCTGCCACAACACCATCGCCGCCGTGCGCCATGCCGCTGCCGCCCGCATCACCAGCCAGGCCGGCCTCGAGCGTCTGGTGCGCGATGCCAAGCGTGACCGTCACGTGCAGCGTCAGGCGCGCGACACCCTCGCCCAGCGCCGTGCCGATGCCCAGCAGGCCGACGCGCTGGCCGCCAGCCGCGACAACCTGCTGCGCCAGATGGAGAAGCTGCCGCGTCAGGCATGGGAAGACAGCGTGCCCTCGCGTTACCGCTCGCTGCTGCGCGAGTGGGAGCGTCTGCCGGCCGCGGACTACGAGATTCAACAGCGCTTCGAAGAGGCACGCCAGCAGGCGCACAAGGTCATCAGTGACCATGAGGCCCGCGAGGAAGCCATTCGCGCCCATGAGCGCCTGAGCGCCAACCTCAATACGCACCTGGAAGAGATTCTCAGCGCCGTGGATCAGGCGCGGGAAGATCTCTACAGCCGCGACTGCGTCAATGACCACGACTTCGCCAGCCTGCAGGCCCAGCGCCGTCTGCAGGGAGAGCGCTGGCGCGAGTTGACCGACCAGTTCTCGGCCCCGGCCGAACTGCTCGAACGTCAGCAGCGCCTGCAACAGCAGCTGCAGGATGCCCTCGATGCCTGGCATCGCCATCAGCTGTGCCAGGGCGAGCTGGATGCCGCGCTGGTCGACAATGACATCGACCAGCTGCGTCGTCTGGAAAGCGAAGTGGCCTGGCCTGCGGGTCTGCCGCAGACCGCCAGCCTGAGCGCGGTGCGTCAGGCGATCAGCGCGGCGCAGCCGGAAGAGCCGACAGAGGCAGCGCAAGAGCAGGACGCGCTCGATGGCAGCCCTGCACAAGACGCCGAGTCAGCCGACGCCTCCCGCGCGGCCGACGGCAAGGCGAGCCTGGATCTGGACGCACTGGATGCCGAACTGGCACGCCTGGAAGCGGATCTCGATGCCGGCAAGCTCAAGCCGGCCAGCCGCCTGCATCGCTCACTGCGCGATCGCACCGAAGGCCAGCTCGACAATGCCCGCCAGACCCGCCTGCGCCAGCTGGGCGCGCGGGTCGCGGAACTCCGTGACTGGCAGAACTTCGTCGCGGCGCCCAAGCGCGAGCAACTGCTCGAGGCCATCACCACCCTGAGCGAGCGCGATGACATCAGCGATGAGCAGCGCGACCGCCAGCACCAGCAGCTGATTCAGCAATGGCGCGAGCTGGGTGATGCGGCCGCCAGCCGCGATGCCAGCCAGGCCTTCCGCACCGCCTCTGACGCCATCAAGCTGCGCCTGCGGGATTACCGCGAATCGCGCAAGCAGCTGCGTGAACACAATCTGGCCATGCGCGAAGCGCTCTGCGAGCAGCTCGAATCGCTCAACGGCCACGCCATGGACGATGCCGACCCCGACTCCCTGCGCCAGATCCGTGATCGCGCCCGTGAGGAATGGCGTCGCCACACGCCGGTGCCCGCAGGCCCCGGTCGCCAGCTGTCGCATCGCTTCGGTGAGGCGCTGACGGCACTGCAGGGACTGATCGACAGCCGCGCGGGCCAGATCGCCGCCGCCAAGCAGGCACTGGTCGACGCCGTCGAGGCGCTGGCCAATGAGGACTCGCCGGCACGTGCCCGCGCTGAACAGGCCAAGGCACTGCAGAGTCGCTGGCGCGAGATGGGCCGCGCGCCCAAGGGCGAAGAACAACGTCTGTGGGCCGCCTTCCGCGCGGCGTGCGACCGCATCTTCGCTGCGCGTGACCAGGACCGCGAAGACCGCGACAGCCGCGAGCAGGCACGTCTGGATCAGTGGCAGGCGCTGATCGAACGTCTCGACAGCTGGGAGCCGGAGACGCTGGAAGACGCCGCCCTGCTCGATGACGCCCTGAAGGAAGCCGACACCCTCGGCCCGCTGCCGCGTGGCAAGCGGGGCGACGGCATGCGCCGTCGCTGGACCGGCATTCTCAAGCGTCGCGAGCAGCGTCTGGATGAACTGCACGCCCTGCAGCTGCGTGAGGAATGGCAGCAGTGGCGTGATCTGCTCGAACAGCACGCCGTGGCGGATGCCAGCGCGCGCAACGGCGACGTGCAGGATGTCGAGCTGCCGAACACCTCGGCCTTCGACAACAATAGCCGGCAGGCCAATGCGGCGCGCAACCAGATGCGCCAGGCCCTGCCGAGCAACTGCAGCGCCGCCAACGAGCGCCTGGCCGAGCTGCGTGTTCACCTGGCTATTCTGTTCGAGGCCCCGCTGGGCAGCGAAGATGAATCACGCCGCCTGACCGTGCAGGTCGCGCGCATCAACCAGCAGCTGGGTGAGCGCATGGAACGTGAAGAAGAGCTGGATGAGGTGCTGGATGCGCTGCTCGCCAACGGTCCGCTGGACTGGGACGCCTGGCAGACCGAACTGCCGCGCTTCGATGCGCTGTTCAATCACTGAAGTCAGTGCTCTTGAGCTGGTGACGACGCGCTCGCAAGACTGAAGTCATGGCAACGAAAAGCCCCCGCCTCGATAGAGACGGGGGCTTTTTCATTCTCTCGCCAGGCGGGGCCGGGTGCCAACCCTGCTCTGGCTCGCGCTAGCGCAGAGCATCAGCCCATGAACTGGCCGCCATTGATATCCAGGTTGGCACCGGTGATGAAGCCGGATTTCTCGTCGGCCAGGAAGGCGACCGCACGTGCGATCTCGTCCGGCTGACCATAACGCTTGACCGGGATGGTCTCGCGGATCGATTCACGGATCTCTTCGGGGATCTTCATGATCATGTCGGTGGCGATGTAGCCCGGTGACAGGGTGTTGACGGTAATGCCCTTGGTCGCGGTTTCCTGCGCCAGCGCCATGGTCAGACCATGCATGCCCGCCTTGGCGGCCGAGTAGTTGACCTGCCCGAACTGGCCCTTGCGGCCATTGATGGAGGAGATGTTCACGATGCGGCCGTACTTGTGCTCCAGCATGTCATTGATGACGGCACGGCAGGTGTTGAAGACGCTGTCGAGGTTGCAGTTGATGACTTCGCGCCACTGCTCATAGCTCATCTTGCGCATGGAGGTATCACGCGTGATGCCGGCGCAGTTGACCAGAACCGCGATCGGACCGAAGCGCTCGCGGATTTCGTTGACGCCTGCCTGACAGGCTTCGAAGTTGTCCAGCTCGATGCCAGACAGTGCGATGTTCTCGAACCCGGCAGCGCGCTGTTCCGACAGCCACCCCTCTGCCTTTTCCTTGTTCCTGTAACCCGCAATTACCTGATACCCCTGGTTCGCCAGCTCGCGGCAGATAGCGGAACCAATGCCACCGGTACCACCGGTAACCCATGCGACGGGTGCTGTTTGTGTCATCTTATTGTGTCTCCCTAATCCTGGAACGTCCTGTGTCCTTGGCTTGGGCACAGCTTGGCGAATCTGCGGACACCCCCGCCCTGAGAAAACGAGAATGCCTGCAACGACAACAATGACCCGCGTCTCTAACAGCCTGATGACAATCGTGCACTCTGTGACGCCTGCCATCCGCCTGTGCGAGGCGCGTCCTCCTCAGTATGGACAGGATGCAGCGGGAATGTATGTAGCAGATCTCTCACACAAGATGCCGATAATCGCTCAAGAGGCGCAGACGGGTTGGTGACGACTCACCGGACACGAGAAGTTTGCGTCAATTACGGGATAACGGTTGACGCAGCACTGTATATCCTTATACTACGCCCCACGTTGATGCGGGGTGGAGCAGTCTGGTAGCTCGTCGGGCTCATAACCCGAAGGTCATCGGTTCAAATCCGGTCCCCGCTACCACTGACAAGTCGTTGCCTATCAAGGTAATTGCCGGTCAGACACCAACGTGATGTTGCGGGATGGAGCAGTCTGGTAGCTCGTCGGGCTCATAACCCGAAGGTCATCGGTTCAAATCCGGTTCCCGCTACCAACCTCTGATGCGTCAGAGTTGGAGCAAAGGCAGTACCCAGTGTTGCGGGGTGGAGCAGTCTGGTAGCTCGTCGGGCTCATAACCCGAAGGTCATCGGTTCAAATCCGGTCCCCGCTACCAAGAATTCGAAAGGCCTGATGCCATGCATCAGGCCTTTTTCGTATGCGTGAAATTCCTGTGCGATGATGGCGAGGAAGCCGGTTCACGGGCCTGGCTACCCCTATCCACACCGGGCCTCTTCACACCGGGCCCTTCACACTCATCACGTCAGTCCCAAGGGAGTGCCTGCATGCGCCACTGGCTGGTCAAGACCGAACCCGATGCCTTCTCGCTGGATGACCTGCGCCGCGAATCACCGGCGCTCTGGGATGGCGTGCGCAACTACCAGGCGCGCAACTTCCTGCGTGAGATGCAGCTCGGTGATGTCGTGCTCATCCAGCACTCCAGCTGCAAGGTGCCTGCGGTGGTCGGACTGGCCGTCGTCAGCGAACTCGCCCTGCCCGACCCGACGGCCAGTGACCCCGAGCACAAGGGCTTCGACCCACGTCAGGTGGCAGATATCGATGCCGACAAGCCTCCGCGCTGGGTCGCCCCGCGTCTGAGCTATCTTCGCCCGCTGCGCAACTCCCTGCCCATCGCGCGCCTGAAGGCCCGGCCCGAGCTGGCGGATAGCCACCTGGTGCGCCGCGCACGCCTGTCCGTGATGCCGCTCAGCGAGAGCGAAGCCGCCTGCATCGCCAGCCTGGCCGACGACACCCTGCTGCCGTGAACCGACGCGCCCGGGACGCTCGCGCGAGGAAGTGTCCGGCAGCGCCTTGAACTCCACTGCGACGGGCCGCATCATCAGGCCAACCGGCTCGCGCGCGAGCCTTGAATCGCAGACAGAATTTCGGGGCATGCACCATGATCATCGATCCCAATACCGGCCAGCCACTGACCGGCAATGACACCACCGCCGCCCAGCCACAAGGGGTGGTCGGCGGCGGTGCCGCCAGTGCACCGCGCCAGGCAGAAGACGCCAACACCTACATCATCGATGTCGACATGAGCAATCTTCAGCAGGTGCTGGAAGCCTCACAGCAAGTGCCGGTGCTGCTGGATTGCTGGTCGCCGCAGAGCGAGCACTGCCTCGTCCTGACACCGATCCTCGAGAAGCTGGCACGTGAATATGCGGGCGGCTTCATCCTGGCCAAGCTGAACGCCGAGGAACAGCAGGACATCGCCGCTCAGCTGGGCGTGCGCTCGGTGCCGGACGTCAAGCTGGTCATCCAGGGCGGTCTGGCAGGCAACTTTACCGGCGCACGTCCGGAAGCCGAAATTCGCCAGTTCCTCGAGCAGCACAAGGTCCAGCCGGCGGCAGGGGCAGGTCCCAGCCTCGCGGAGCAGGCGGCCACTGCACTGGAAAGCGGCGACCTCGTCACCGCCAAGGCGCTGTATCAGCAGCTGGCGCAGGAGTCCCCCGAGACACCGGAATACCGCATCCACCTCGCCTCGGTGCTGGTCGCCGAAGGCAATGGTGAAGAGGCCCGTCAGCTGCTGGACTCCCTCAAGCCGGAAGACCGTGACGGTGCCCAGGCGCGTGGCGTACGTGCACGTATCGACTTCATCGCCGAGGCACCGTCTCCCGAAGAGGTGCAGGCGATGATCGAGCGGGACGACAGCGAAGCCCGCTACCAGCGCGCCATGCGTGACCTGGCGGATGGCCATTACGAGCTGGCGCTGGATGCCCTGATCAGCCTGGTGAAGACCGATCGCCAGTACGGCGATGATCTGGCACGCAAGACGCTGCTGCGTGTCTTCGACGCCCTCGGTGCGACCCATGAGCTAACCGTGCGCTTCCGTCGCCAACTGTTCGCTCTGATGTACTGATCGTGCTGATGTACTGATCGTGCTGATCGTGCTGATGCGCTGATTGTACTGCTGATCGGGCTAATGAGTTGATCACGCCACGCAGACGACAAGGCCCCGCCTCCGGCAAAGGAAGCGGGGCCTTGTCATTGAGGGCCTGCCGTCGCGCCGATTCAAGGGCTAACGACGGCTCCAGCCCTTGAGAAGCGAGGGACGAGCACGCGATTCACGCACGCTGGGCGGAAAGTCCACCTCAAGCTCCTGGCCCGCAGACTTCACAGCGTCTGGCGCAGACGGGGTGGCAGATGACGCCGCGGGCGCACGGCAGCGGGAAGATGGCGGCGACGAACGCGCCAGGCGCAGGCTCCCGCCCTGACAACACCATTCACGACAGGCCGTCACACCTGCATCCCTGCTTGCTGGCCGCCCCTGTCGCGGCGTCTCTGCCACCTCATGTCTCATCGTCGCATCTCCTGATGACAAGCCCCTCCCGATGAGCGGCCTGACTTCAGAGTTGACGATAATGATTCTCAATTCAAGTTTGCAATGAGCGATAGCTGCCAACGAAACGCCGCGGGCTGACCCAGATCAACTCCGGCCCTGTCGACTCCCCTTCTCGGCCGCCTCGCTCGCCCCCTCGATCCCTTCGCCAACCTCAGCCTTTCTGCAGACGCTCATCCATCTGCTGCAGCGCCTTCTCCAGCTGCACGCGCGTGGTGCCGTAGTTCAAGCGCACGAAGCCCGGCCAGCCGAAGTCTGCGCCATCCGACAGCGCGACATCGCATTCCTCGAGCAGAGTCTGCTGCGGAGACTCCCCGAGCCCTGCCTTGCGCATATCCAGCCAGGCCAGATAGGTGGCCTGCGGGCGCGACATGCTGACGCCGTCCCAACGTGCCACGTGGCTTTCCAGCAGATCGAGATTGTCACGCAGCACGCTCAGCAACTCCTGACGCCACGGCTCACCCTCGCGCCACGCCGCTTCGGTCGCGGCCATGCCCAGCACATTGGTATCGGGCATCAAGCCATTGGCGGCGCCGGTGAAGCGTGCACGCAGCTTGGGATCGGTGATCACCGCGCAGGCGAATGTCAGCCCGGCGGTGTTGAAGGTCTTGGAGGGCGCCCACAGGGTCACGCAGCGCGCCGCCAGTCGCTCGTTCAGGCTGGCCAGCGGAATATGGCGGGCCGTCGGGTCCACCACCAGATCCGCATGCAGCTCATCGGAGACCACCAGCAGATCGTGACGCTCGACCAGCTCCGCCAGCGCCTCGAGCTCTTCCTCGCGCCAGACGCGGCCGGTAGGATTGTGCGGGTGGCACCATAGCAGCAGCTCGGTCTCGGGCGTGATGGCCGCTTCCAGCGCCTCCAGATCCAGACGCCAGGGGC
Organism: Cobetia sp. 1AS1; assembly: GCF_029846435.1. NCBI lineage: Bacteria > Pseudomonadati > Pseudomonadota > Gammaproteobacteria > Oceanospirillales > Halomonadaceae > Cobetia > Cobetia sp. 1AS1. The sequence goes on along the minus strand of NZ_JARWKU010000014.1, from coordinate 19,586 downwards.
CGCCTTGCGTCTCGGGCTCTGCCAGCGGCGCCATCTGTGCCAGTCGCCCGGTCTTCTGGGCCACCTTGAGGAAGGGTGGGTAGATCGGGGTCGTCGTGACCACGCCCGCGCCGGGAGAGGTCAATGCCAGACTGGCCAGGTGCAAGGCCGGCACCACGCCCGGCAGCCAGACGATGGCGTCACGCGGCACCTCCCAGCCATAATGCTCGCGACTCCAGTCACACAGGCTGTCATCGAGGCCCTCCGACGGCTTGGCATAGCCGTAGACCGGGTGCGCCACTCGCTCGGCCAGCGCTCGCGTCACGGCGGGCGGGGCGCTGAAGTCCATGTCGGCGATCCAGAGGGGCATGACGTCCGAGGCGTAGCGATCCCACTTCTGGGAAGGATACTGGCGTCGATCGAGCGGGGTGATGAAATCGAATGGCAAGATGGAGTCTCCCTGTGGCGGGCAAATTTGGCAGGCAACGCGAGCAGTACTCTCGACTCACGCCGCCCTCGGGCGGCGAGAAGAATACCTGTGGACCAACTACAGCATAAGGCTTTGTGCATGTCTGAAGACACCTTTTACCCACAGGCCCAGCGCGGGCTGCCCGGTCTGTTGCATGCCTGGCTGACCCATGGCCGCGGCGACAGCGAGCGCCTCGCCGTGCTGCTGGCCGATACCGCGCGCGTCGCAAGTCTTGGCCAGCCCGCCAGCAATCCCGATGGCGAGACGCTGGAGCAGTGGGCCGCAGAGGGCGGTGCGCCGCTGTGGGCACCCAAGGCAGCGCTGTTCCTGTTGATGCAGATGCCGGCACGCCCGGTGCCGCAGGGGCCGGATGACGCTTGCGCCTGGGCCTATTGCTGGTTGCGCATGCGCGAACACGACAGTCCTACGGCCGCCCTGATGGCGCTGCCGGAACACCTGCGTCAGCCGCTGGCCTGGCCCATCGAAGCCGCCTGGCAAGACCTGACGCACCAGCGGCTGATCTAGCCGCGCTCGATTGTCGAGCGCCCGCAGCGCTGTTGGTGAGCAGCGCTGCGTTTCTCTCTACTCTCCTCTGCTCTGCTCTCCTTCCTCACCGCCCTCTGCTCTGATTTCCCTCCCCTGCTGACCCTCTCTTGCCTGCTCTATTCTCTTGTCCGCTCCCGCTCCCGCCCCCTGCTACTGACAGCGATTCTGATGGTGACCCTGCTGGCGCCCTAAAGGACAGCTCGTCCTGCTCTCGGCATTGCTGACAGCCATGGGTAGCAGATTTCTCAGCGAATATCGTCATCACCGGCTAATGGCGTAGCGGAAACCTGAGACTCGTCAACGCGTAACTGACGCCATTTCGTTTAATCATCGTTTTGTGAAGCGATACACCCGAAGGGATTTCTTGTGTGAGCGAGGAGTAAAGTTCTTTCAACCGCAACGAAACGGTAATTCAACAAGAATCCGCTGGCGCGACACGACGACCAGCAAGCTTCAGGAGAAGCTCCATGACCACCTCCCTGATTGTCGGACTGGATGGAACCCCGGGCGGCGACAGTGCCATTGCCTATGCCAAGCGCGTCGCCTCTCTGGTGGGCGCGGAAACCAGGATCATTCTCTGCTACGTGGTCGAATGGTCGCCCTACAGCTTCAACACGCCGGAAGAGAACGCCCAGCGTGCCAGTCGCCGTGAGAACGAGATCAAGCTGGCCCGCGAGCGTGTGCTGGCGCCGGCCATCAGCGAGCTGGAAAAGGAGGGCTATCAGGTCGAGGGGCGTGTCCGCCACGGCGATGCCGCCGAGATCCTCAGCCTGCTGGCGCGTGAAGTGAATGCCGAGCAGATCATCGTCGGCCGCAAGGGGGAAAGCGTGCGCTCACGCATCTTCGGCAGCGTGACCGCCCATCTGATTCAAGAGGCCTCGGTGCCCGTCACCATCGTTCCCTGAGACAGGCGCCTCCCGCACCCGCCGCCTGCAGAGATTCGCACCAGACAATAACGACAATTCGCTTTTCGAGGTTACCTCTCATGAGTCGATTCCGCTCCCTGGCCCCCTGGGCTGCCGCGATGGCAGCCCTCATGGCCGCAAGCTCTGCCCGTGCCGAAGGCATGGACCAGGCCATCAGTGACATCGTCGGACCGATCGTCAATCCGATCGTCTCGACCATCTTCTATTCCGTGCCGGTGGCCGGCACCCAGTTCCCGTTGATCGTCGGCTGGCTGATCATCGCGGCCGTCATCTTCACGCTCTATTTCGGCTTCGTGCAGTTCCGCCTGTTCGGCCATGCCATCCGTCTGGTCAAGGGCGACTACACCGACCCGAAGGATGAAGGCGAGGTATCCCACTTCCAGGCATTGGCCACGGCGCTGTCCGGCACGGTCGGCCTTGGCAACATCGCCGGCGTCGCGGTCGCCGTCTCACTGGGCGGCCCGGGCGCGACCTTCTGGATGATTCTGGCCGGTCTGCTCGGCATGGCCTCCAAGTTCTGTGAATGTACGCTTGGCGTGAAGTACCGCAACGTCAACGCGGATGGCTCCATCTCCGGCGGCCCGATGTACTACCTGTCCAAGGGCTTCGCGGAAAATGGCAAGGCGGGTCTGGGCAAGATTCTGGCGATCTTCTTCGCCATCTGTGCCATCGGCGGCTCCATCGGCGGCGGCAACATGTTCCAGGCCAACCAGTCCTATCAGCAGGCCGTCAACGTCACCGGCGGTGATGCCAGCTTCCTGGTCGGCTACGGCTGGCTGTTCGGTCTCGTGATGGCCGCCATCGTCGGCATGGTCATCATCGGCGGCATCAAGTCCATCGCACGTGTCACCGAGAAACTGGTGCCGATGATGGCTGTCATCTACGTGATCGCGGCACTCATCATCCTCGGCTTCAACTTCAGTGCGATTCCGGCCGCCTTCGGCGCCATCATCGAAGGTGCCTTCGCACCGGTCGCGGTCGGCGGCGGTATCGTCGGCGTGCTGATCCAGGGCTTCAAGCGTGCTGCCTTCTCCAATGAAGCCGGTATCGGCTCCGCGGCCATCGCCCACTCTGCCGTCAAGACTTCCCAGCCGGCGACCGAAGGGATCGTCGCCCTGCTCGAACCGTTCATCGATACCGTCGTCATCTGCACCATGACCGCACTGGTCATCGTCATCACCGGCGCCTACCAGGTCGAAGGCCTCGGCGGCGTCCAGCTGACCTCCTACGCCTTCGAGACCGCCTTCCCGTGGTTCCCGTATGTGCTGGCCCTGGCGGTGCTGATGTTCGCCTTCTCCACCATGCTGTCCTGGTCCTACTACGGCCTGAAGGCCTGGACCTACCTGTTCGGTGAGAGCAAGGGCTCCGAGATCGTCTACAAGCTGATCTTCCTCGCCTTCGTGGTCATCGGTTCCTCCATGAGCCTCGGCCCGGTCATCGACTTCTCCGACGCCATGATCTTCGCCATGTCCATCGCCAACATCATCGGCCTCTACTACCTGATGCCGGTCGTGAAGCGTGAGCTGGCCCAGTACATGGCCAAGCTGAAGTCCGGCGAGATCGCACCGGTCGACAAGGAGGCCAAGCGCCAGAACGCGTGATCCCCATCACGCCCAGGCGGGCCTGACACAGCCGTCAGACGTCGCATGACCCAAGGCCCCTGCCCATCGGCAGGGGCTTTTTCGTTGTCGATCATGCAATTCCGTGCATTGGACGGCTGAAACCACCCAAGTCGGATTGCCGCAACGCAGCGCAATGGGTAGGGTGTGGCGCTCACTGGCCACACTGGCCGGAACCTGTATCAACGAGGACGTCTCATGCTCGCTTCCATGCATGCCATGGTGCTGCGCAATCCCGGCCCGGATGCCGACTTCGTGGCGACCGAATGCCCGCTACCCACTCCCGGCCCCGGCCAGGTGCGCATTCGCGTCGCTGCCTCCAGCGTCAATCCACTGGATCTCAAGCTGGCCAGCGGCCAGGTGCCTCTTTTGCCACCAGCGCCCTGCGTGCTGCACGGCGACGTGGCCGGTGTGATCGATGCCGTCGGTGATGACGTGCTGGCCTTCTCGCCCGGCGACGAGGTGCTCGGCTTTGCCGGCGGTGTCGCCGCTCATCCGGGCGCGCTGGCGGATTACATGCTCGCCGACGAGCGCCTGATCACCCGCAAGCCGCGCCGCCTGAGCTTCATGGAAGCCGCCGCGTTGCCGGCAGTGTTCATCACCGCCTGGCAGGCACTGGTGGAGCGTGGCCGGCTGGAAGCGGGACAACACGTGCTGATCCACGGCGGCGCCGGTGGCGTCGGCCATGTGGCATTGCAGATCGCCCGTTGTATCGGCGCGGAAGTCGCCACCACGGTGTCCAGCGATGACAAGGCCCGGGCGGCACGTGATTGCGGCGCGGACCACGTCATTCGCTACCGCGAGGAAGCCGTGGCCGATTACGTGACCCGGCTGACGGGCGGCGAGGGCTTCGATCTGGTCTTCGACTGCGTCGGTGGTGACAACCTGGCCGCCAGCTTCGCCGCCAGCAAGCTGGGCGGACGCATCGTGACCATCAATGCGCGTACCACGGTGGATCTCTCGCCGCTGCACGCCGGCAGCCGCAGTCTGGAAGTGCTGTCGATCCTGCTGCCGCTGACCGCTGGCATCGGGCATGAGCAGCAGCGCCAGGCGCTGGGCAAGCTGGTGGAGCTGGTCGAGGAAGGCGAATTCAAGGTGCGCCTCGATGAGCGCCAGTTCGACTTCAGCGAGGTCGCCGAGGCCCATCGTCATCAGGCTTCCGGCACGGCAGTGGGCAAGATCTCGCTGGTGCGTCGTCAGTTCTGGGACGCCGCCCAATGAGCGCAGCGCTTCAGGGTGAGCTGGGCCTGCAACTGCTCAAGCTGCTGATCTCGGTGGCGGTGGTGATCGGGCTGTCATTGATCGCGGAGCGCCTCTCGACACGCATGGCCGGGCTGCTGTCCGGCTACCCGCTCGGCACGGCCATCACGCTGGGCTTCATCGGCGTTGAGATCTCCCCCGAGTTCGCCGGCCAGAGCGCCGTCTACACTCTGGCCGGCTTCTCCTCGACGCTGGCGCTGGGGGCCGGCTACTGGCTATACGGGCGTGCACAGGGACTGCGCGGCGTCATCAACGGCACCCTGGGCGGCCTGCTGGGTTGGCTGCTCGCCAGTCTGGTGCTGGCGCAGTTCGAGTTCACGCGCGTCAGCGGCGTGATCGTGACGCTGATCGCCATCGTGCTGTGCATGCGCCTCTATCGCGGCGTACCGGAGAGCACGGCGCGCAAGTCGCCCTTCTCCTGGATCTCGCTGCTGGCGCGCGCCGGACTGGCCGCCGGCATCGTGTTCGGCATCACCGCACTGGCCCATCTGCTGCCGCCCTCGTGGGCAGGCCTGGTGGCGGCCTTCCCGGTCACCATGTACCCGCTGCTGGTGATTCTGCATCTCACCCAGGGACCCGTGGCCGTCGCGACCGTCATCAAGCACTACCCGGCCGGCCTTGGCTCGCTATTGTGCTATGCGCTGGTGGTCTCGCTCAGCTATCCCGGTATGGGGGTCGGTCTGGGCACCCTGCTCGGTTTCATCGTGGCGACGGCGTGGCTGGGCGTGTTCACGCCGTTGCAACGTCGACTAGCCTCACGACGTACAGCCAGCGCCTGAGCTTCCTGATAGGCTGAAATGCCGCATGGATGCCCAGGAGCGATGACATGTATTTCAAGACGCTGGAACCGGCCTTCTACGACACCGATGCCCTCGGGCACGTCAACAACACGCGCCTGCCGGCCTGGTTCGAGTGGGCGCGCAATGACCTGTTCCGCGTCTTCGTGCCGGACCTCGACCCGCGCAAGTGGCCGCTGATCATGGCGCGCATCGAGGTCGACTTCCTCGCCGAGCTGCAATATGGCCAGCCGGTGGAGATTCGCACCTGGCTGTCGCGTCTCGGCGGAAGCTCCTTCACCGTGACCCAGGAAGCGTGGCAAAGCGGCGTCTGCGGCGCACGCGGCCACTGCGTGCTGGTGCAGTTCGATCATCATGCCAAGCAGTCGCTGCCCATCGAGGGCGAGCTGCGCGCGACCCTGGTCAGCCATGTGCACGAGCACACCGACAGCGCCGGACTGGATGTCCCGGCCCTGCGCGAGGCCGCCCGAGCACTCGGGACCCACAGCGCCACCTCCGAGGGGAGCGTGCCGGCATGACACCCGCGCTCAAGCTGCTCAAGGGCAAGCCGCACCGCACACTCGAGTATGCCCACGACCCGCGCGCTCCCGCCTATGGGGAAGAGGCCGCCCGCACGCTGGGGCTTGATCCCGCCCAGGTCTTCAAGACCCTCGTCTGCCAGCTGGAAGGCGGCAATGCACGTCAGCCGCTGGTGGTCGCCGTGGTGCCGGTCAGCGGTACGCTCGACCTCAAGGCATTGGCACGCGCCTGCGGGGCACGCAAGGCGGCACTGGCCGCGCATGAGGCCGCCGAGCGTACCACCGGCTATGTGGTCGGCGGCATCAGTCCGCTGGGACAGAAGAAGCGCCTGCCACTGTGGGTCGATGACAGCGCCGCGACACTGGCGGAAATCTTCATCAGCGGCGGCCGTCGTGGACTGGAGATAGCGCTCGCCCCCGCGTTACTGTGTGAGCTGGGCAATGGCCAGTTCGCCCCGCTGGCCCGTGACGACTGATGGCCACGGGCCAGGCCCTGCATGATGGACTCTCCATGACAAGCACCCGCCACAGCACCGCGTCAGCGAGGAGGCCCGATGGGCATTCGCTACAGCAAGTGGATCTACCCGGACATGACCGAGCTGCATGCGCAGGTCGAGGCGGCGCTGGAGCACTGGTTCAGTGAGCGCTTCGCCGACTACCCGCACATCAGCTTGCCGGGCCTTGACCCCTACGATTATGATGGCTGGTTCAATCGTCTGGCCCCGGAGCTGATGGCGCGCGGCAGTGACTACTGCGAGCGTGAGTGGCATGGCTATGTGCCGAGCCCCCAGCAGCTCAACCAGGCTTTCTTCCGGGCCGTATCCCGGTCCAACAAGTGTGTGCTGGAGCCTGACCGCAAGCATGGTGATCCTGACCAATCATAGTCCCAACGCGCGGGAGCTCGAGATCATCGAGCGCCAGCTCGGGCGCAAGCCGCGCGGCATCCAGGCCGTGGCCGCCACCGATGGCGAGGGCACTCCGCTGGTGCTGCGCATGCATTCGCTGGTGGACGGCAAGCCCTTCCCGACCCTCTACTGGCTGTGCGATGAACGCCTCAAGATCTCGCTGTCACGCATCGAGGCCGAAGGCGTCATCAAGGGGCTGGAAGAACGCCTCAAGACCGACGAGGAACTGCTGGCGCGCTACCGTGCCAGCCATGAGGCCTATGTCGCCGAACGCTGGAGCTTCATGAGCGAGGCCGAGCGCAGCGCCATCGAGTCCCAGGGCTTCGCCGACCTGATGCGTGAACGTGGCGTCGGCGGTATCCGTGACTGGAATCAGGTACGCTGCCTGCACACCCAGTACGCCCAGCATCTCGCCTACGCCGAGGGCAACGCCATCGGTCACTGGGTCGATGCCCATTACGACGTGCTGTCCGAGCTGCCCTGAGCTCTGGCGACGACGATCGAGCCGATGCCGTCGGCTTGAAGGCAGAAGACGAAGAAGCCCGCCAATTGGCGGGCTTCTTGCGTCGTGACGAGCGTCAGGCCTACAGCGAGTGCGCGAAGACCAGCGCGATGCACAGCGGGCAGATCAGGCGCACGTACCACGGCCAGATCTTCCAGAACAGGCTGGACTCGATGTCCGGCGCCCCGCTCTGGATCTCCTTGAGCAGCGCATGGCGCGACATCGCCCAGCCGACCAGCAGGCACATCACCAGCGCGACCAGCGGTTGGCTGTACTGGGTGGTCAACATGATCACCAGGCCGAACAGTGCCCCGAAGTTGGCGGCGATGGTCAGGCTGATGGCCATGATGGCGGCACCGACGGCCAGGGTGGCGGCACGCCGACCCAGCCAGCCACGCTCGACCACGAAGGACACCGGCACTTCCAGCATCGAGATGGAAGAGGTGATGCCCGCCACGCTCATCAGCGCGAAGAACGCCACCATCAAGACGTCACCTGCGCCGCCCATCTGACCGAACAGCGCCGGCAGCGTGTCGAATAGCAGGGTGTCCGAGCTCTTGAGCAGGCCATCGGCATCGAAGATCTCGACGCCCAGATGACGCGCGGCATACATGGCCGGAATCACCAGCAGGCCGGCGAGGAAGGCGATGCCGACATCGATCAGCGTCACCAGTACGCCCAGACGCGGCAGGTTCTGCTCCGGCCCCAGATAGGAGCCGTAGATCAGCATCGCGCCCACGCCGAGAGACAGCGAGAAGAACGCCTGGCCCATCGCGCTCAGCATCAGGTCGGCATCGAAGATACGGTCCCACTGCGGCGTCAGATAGACACTCAGGCCTTCATCGGCGCCCGGCAGGGTCAGCACGTAGCCGATCAGCCCGACCAGCAGCATCAGCAACAGCGGCATCAGACGCGTGGACCACTTCTCGATCCCGCCGCGCACACCGCCGACCACGATCGCCATCGTCAAGGCGAGGAAGACCGCCGTCAGCGAGACATTGCGCGTGAAGTCGAAGGTGGTCAGCCAGCTGGCGGCGGAGCTCATGCCCAGCGCCTCGCTGACCGGTGCGGCGGTATAGCCCAGCAGCCAGCCCGCGACGATGGCATAGAAGGCCAGGATCAGGCTGGCGGTCAGCATGCCCGCCCAGCCCGCCAGCGCGCCGAAGCGCTTGGTGATGCCTCGACCGAGACTCATGCTGGTGACGATGTTGGCCTGACCATGGCGGCCGATGACAAGCTCGGCCATCAAGGCCGGCCATGCCAGCAGGAAGGCCAGCACCAGATACATCACCACGAAGGCCCCGCCTCCGTTGTTGGCCGTCTGGGACGGGAAGCCCCATACGTTGCCAAGTCCTACTGCCGAACCAGCGGCGGCCATCAAGAAGCCCAGCCGACTGGCAAAGCGTCCGCGCACCTGCGCCATCTGCCTCTCCTGCCTTGTTGTTCCGCGTCCGTCGAAGACGACGTCGCGATGAGTCCACGCTCGCCGAAGGCGGCGTCGCGATGAGTTGGGGGGCATCCCGATGCAAGCTCACGGGGCGCCAGCGCCCGCCAGCCGTCGCCTGCGGGGGCGGCAAGGGTAGCAGAGCAGGCCCGCGAATGCAGGCGACAACGCCGAAAGTCAGCACGTACCCGCGTTGGCCACGGGGCAATGCCGAGTTCCTCACCGGCGTCATAGCGTCGCCGCACAACTCGCGTAGGATAGGAAGGACATGACATCAAGGCACGGCAGCCAGCAGTGAGCGCCGCCGAGAAACATTCAGGAGAGCAACATGCATCGCATCTGTGTCTATCTGGGCTCCCGCGAGGGCGTCTCCCCACAGCACCGCCAACTGGCCGATGCCCTGGGCACGGCCATCGCCGAGCGCGGCTGGGGACTGGTCTACGGAGGCGCGCGCGCCGGCCTGATGGGGGCGTTGGCAGATGCCGCGCTGGCAGCGGGCGGTGAGGTGATCGGCGTGATCCCCCAGGCACTGGTACGCAACGAGAAGGCGCATACCGGCCTGACGCGCTTGATCGAGGTGGCGGACATGCATGAGCGCAAGGCGCAGATGGCCGCACTGGCGGATGCCTTCGTGACCCTGCCCGGCGGGATTGGCACCCTGGAGGAATTGTTCGAGACCTGGACCTGGCAGTACCTGCGCTTTCACGCCAAGCCGATCGCCGTCCTCGACAGTGACGGCTTCTTCGCGCCCCTGCTCGAGTTTCTGGACCGCACCGTCGAGGCGGGCTTCCTCGATGCGGACACTCGCGCGCGCCTGATCAGCGAGCGCGAGATCGCGCCCCTGCTGAAGCGACTGGCGCCCGAGACGTAAGGCTTGAGACGTAAGGCCTGAGACCTGACTGCCTGTCGCGTCACTCCCCATCAAGCGCATATGCCAGCGCCATGGGGAGTGACTCTGCGAGCGGCCGTCTCAGCTCAGCATGCTCTTTCAGCAGTGCGCTCTTTCAGCAGCGCACAGTCTTAACAAATCGTCGCCTCAGCTCAGCACCGTCTCGCCAACAACCTCAACGGCGTCGTCCGAGGCGGCCTGCTGCTGAGCGGGTTTGCCGATATAACGCGCCCGCTTGCTGGCGGTAACCTGCTCGACATCGACCATCACCAGGCCGTCGATGCAGTAACCGAAATCGGCGTCGACACTGAAATCGAGGAAACGGGTGCCACCGGGCTCGGTGACCTCGGCGTACTGTTTGTAGAGCGTCGGCACCGTCACACCCATCGCATCCAGCTGGGCACGCAGGCGGCGGAAATCGCCATCGGCGTCCTGACCATCGAACAGCCGCTCCGCTTCATGGGCGGCGCTGCCCGGCACGCTCTGGGCGACCGGTGCCCGCGCACGCGCCAGCCCCTCATCATCCCCGTAATAGTGACGGTAGTAGCTGACGATCAGTGCCCTGGCGGCCTCCGGATAGCTGTTGGAGAGCGTGACCGGGCCGAACAGCCAGCGAATCTCGGGATGACAGCGCAGATAGGCGCCCAGCCCCTGCCACAGGTAATCGAGGCTGCGCCGCCCCCAGTAGCGCGGCTGCACGAAGCTGCGCCCCAGCTCCAGGCCGTCCTGCATGCGCTCGAACATCTCCGGCGTGAAGCGGAACAGGGTCGGGCTGTAGAGCCCCTTCTCGCCATGTGCCGCCATGATCTTGCGTACCTCTCCGATGCGATAGGCACCGGCGATCTCGAGATCGGCGTCATCCCACAGCACCAGATGCCGGTAGTGGGCGTCATAGCGATCGATATCACGCCGCTCGCCGGTGCCCTCGCCGACCCGCCGGAAACTGATCTCGCGCAGTCGCCCGATCTCGCGCATCACGCTGGAGCCGGGGAAGGCATCGAACAGGTAGATCTTCTTGCCGTCGCGGGTCTCGCCCAGCAGTTCACAGGGCGTCAGTTCCTCACGCAGCGCCTGGCGTTCCTCCGGATGGCCGATGGCCTTCTCGGTCACGAACAGGCCACGCTTGCCGCGCCCGATGCGATACAGGTGCTTGCGCAGCAGGCGCGTCTTGGCGTTGGTATTGAGGGCATCACTGTCGAGGCGCTCCAACGGAATCAGCTCGCCGATGCGCAGCTTGAGCTGCCGCTCGCGCTGGCGAAACATCTCATGGGCCAGCAGGGGCGTGCCGAAGCTGCGGTTGATCGACGACAGCGCATAGAAGAGCGTCGAGTTGCGCCCGCTGACGTGGATAGGCAGCACCGGCGCGTTGGTCTTGCGCGCGAAATGCAGGAACCCCGACAGCCACTTGCCATCGCGTGGCCCGGTCGGGCCTGCACGCGAGACCTCGCCGGCCGGGAAGATGATCACGGCCTCTTCATTCATCAGCGCATCGCAGATCTGACCACTGCTCTTGCGATAGCCACGGCGACTGAGGTTGTCCAACGGCAGCAGCAAGGGTGCCAGCGGCTCGACCTTCATCAGGATGTCGTTGGCGACGATCTTGACGTCGCGGCGCACTTCGCCGACCAGCTTGAGCAGTGCGAGGCCATCCAGTGACCCCAGTGGATGGTTGGCGACGATGACGACACGCCCGTAGGCCGGAATGTTCTCGCGCTCCCGCGAGGACACCGAGTACCCAAAGGAGAAGTGATCGAGCACGCGGTCAATGAAGTCGAAGCCACGCTGGTCCGAGTTCTCGCCGAGGAAGGCATTGATCTCGCCCTCATGCACCAGGCGCCGCAGCATGGCCAGAGCTGGCCGCCGGATCAGCGGGTGACGTTTGGCAAAGGCAGGATACTTGGCAGCGATGACGCGGGCAGTATCGATCATGCTCTCTCCTTGGCCGCACGGAGTGCGGAACGCGATGTCTGGATCATGGGGCTTGATATCACGTCAGGTTCGCGCCACTTCATGACAGATGCGTCACAGTCCCCGTACAGTGAGATGACAGTCGCCCACGTGATCCGCGGCCGATGCGCCCCGGCACAGAGATCATCCGCGTACGAACAGGCAGCGCGACTGCCACGCCAAGGAGAGAGCGAATGTTTGCGATAGCCGTCGAGAATGAATCACTGGTCTGGCAGGAAACCGAGGCCCCGCACGGGATCGCCTCGGATGAGGTGCGTATCGAGGTGGCCTGGGCCGGCGTCAACCGCGCAGACCTGATGCAACGCGCCGGCCAATATCCGCCACCTGAAGGTGCCAGTCAGATCCTGGGACTTGAGGTCAGCGGCACCATCCGTGAAGTTGGCCGCCACGTCGAGCGCTTCAAGGTCGGTGATCCGGTCTGCGCGCTGCTGTCCGGTGGCGGCTATGCCGAGGAAGTGGTCGTCAACGCCCTGCAGGTGTTACCGGTGCCGGAGGGCTATAGCCTGCGAGACGCCGCCGCGCTGCCGGAGATGTTCGCCACCGCCTGGCTGAACCTGTTCATCGAGGGCAATCTCAAGCACAAGGAGCGCGTACTGCTGCACGCCGGTGCCAGCGGCATCGGCACCACCGCCATCCAGCTGTGCGGGCTGTTCGGGCATCCGTGCTTCGTGACCGTCGGCAGCCAGGAAAAGCTGGAGACCTGCCTGCGCCTCGGCGCGGATGCCGGCTGGAATCGCCACGATGGCAGCTTCGTCGAGGCCGTGAACGACTGGGGCGGCGCCGACATGATTCTCGACCCGGTGGGCGGCGGCTATCTGGCCGACAATCAGCAGGTGCTGAAACAGGATGGCCGCATGGTATTGATCGGTCTGATGGGCGGGCGCATGGATGAGCTGGATCTGGGTCGCATGCTGATGAAGCGTCAGCGCCTGATCGGCTCGACCCTGCGCTCGCGCTCCCCCGATGGCAAGGGCATGGTGCTGGATGCGCTCTACGTGCATGTGTGGCCACGCCTGGCACGGGGTGAGCTGCGCCCGCATATCGACAAGAGCTGGCCGATCCAGGAAGCCGATGCCGCGCATGCCTATGTGCAGGACAACGCCAGCACCGGCAAGGTGTTGCTGGCGGTGACGGGCGCCTGAGCCTCGTCATGACGCTGATGACATCAGCATGAAAAAAGCGGCAGCCCAGTGGGCTGCCGCTTTTTTGGCTTTATTGACGCTATCTCGTGCTCGCTGCTCCGCCTGACAACATCTGACCTGACAACATCTGACCTGACAACACCCGGCCTGACAGCAGTGTCGCTCATGCCGCCAGGCGTAGACCCCGAGGCGCCTCGCGCAGGCTTATTCGCTGCGCCCGATCGACTGGGCTTTCTGCCAGGTGAGTTGCAGCAGACGGGCGTCGTCTCCGGCGCGATGGCGCTGGATGCCCCCCTCGGCGATCACCGCTTCCTTGAGCTCCGCCCAGCAATTCAGCTGCTCCTCATCGAGCAGCCGTCTGAGCGCCTCGAGACGAAAGCGCGGCAGCATGCCGGCATGATAGAACAGCAGCGAGAGCCAGGTATTGTCGTAGCCCCAGCTGTCGCTATAGGCGATTCCCGCCTCACCCAGCTCATCATTGACCCACTGCGCCACCTCACGCACTGGCCGCCCTTCGCGTGCCAGCCGCGCCCGTGAGATGCCGTGCAACAGCTCCGCCTTCGGGTCCCAATGCACCCACTCATCAAGAGGCTGTATCAGGAAGGCGCAACTGCTGCCGTCGGCACGCGCCAGCCCGATCTCGATCGGATAGCTACCACGGCCAAAGCCGGAGGCTTCAATATCGAGCAGAATAGGCAGCGTCACACGAATCTCCCAAGGTATCTCAGGCAGACAGGGCCCGGGCGAGAAGAGGTTGAATGTCCTCAGGTTACGGGAATTGCCCCCTGCTTGGCGAGTCCTGAGCGCGACGCTGTCAACGCAGGCATCAGGTCGATCTGCTCCATCACGCTGGCATCACGTTCAGGAGACGCACATGAGAAGGCCAGAGACGACAACGCCCTCACGAAGAGGGCGTTGTCAGTGGCAGCGAGAGCAGTACATCAGCTCAGTGCAGGTCTGCCTCACTACCCGTGCGGGCGTGGGCTTCCCACTGCTCGGCCTTGTGCGGGCAGACCGCCAGACCGAGGGAGCCTTCACGATAGGCACGCGCCAGGCGCTGGGCCGCGAGAGCATGGCGGCACTCGGCGGCACGTGCGTACCAGGTCACGGCCTTGGCCGGATCGCTCTGATACTGGGCACAGCCATACTCATAGATACGCGCCGCCTGATACTGGGCATGCACGTCGCCGGCCTGCGCGGCCTTGATGACGAAACGCGCGCCCTTGGCCTTTTCCTGAGCGGAGTTGCCGCGCTGGAACAGCATGTGCCCGTACAATGACAACGCACCGGTGTGACCGGCATTGGCGCAGTGATTGAACAGACGCATGGTCAGACGATGCTTCTGCTGAGAGCCGGACAGCCAGGAGGCGTGGAACAGACGCTCCGCCAGGCGGTATTTCAGTCCAGTCATCAGGGTTGGGGCCTGCGGCATGACGAGTAACCTTGATACAGAATAAGAGGGGTGACGCCGTGTCCTGGCCCGATCCTGAGCCCGCGACGCTATTCTCCTTGCCAACACTGTCAGTTTGCCCTTGCGGGCGGCCTAGAAAGACTGCTCCCCTGACAGCGGGGCGCCAAGCATACTCGCGCAATCGGGGGGACTCAAGCCCGCCTTGTGGGTTTTTGTTACGCTGCTAATATGTGCGCCATCCTTGGGGTAAAGTACGCGCGCGAACCGCGCGCCACGCGCGTGCTGGAAGCACTCGTCCTGCCCGCTACATTGACACCTACCCGATAGGGGAATCCTGCATGCAACGTAGAGCTCTTGGCCGTACTGGCATCGACGTCAGTCTGCTATGCCTTGGCACCATGACCTTCGGCGAGCAGAACAGCGAAGCCGATGCCCACCAGCAGCTGGACCGTGCGCTCGACGCTGGCATCGACTTCATCGATACCGCCGAGATGTATCCGGTGCCCCCGAATGGCGAGACCCAGGGCCGTACCGAGGAATACATCGGCAGCTGGCTGGCGGCACGCGGCAATCGTGATCAAGTCAAGATCGCCACCAAGGTCACCGGCCCGGGCATGGATTACCTGCGCGGTGGTTCACGCCTGACGCGAGAGCAGATCATCGCCGCCTGTGACGACAACCTGCGTCGCCTGGGCACCGATTACATCGACCTCTATCAGCTGCATTGGCCGGACCGCAAGACCAACTTCTTCGGCAAGCTGGGCTACCAGCCGACCGAAGACGAAGACATGACGCCGCTGGAAGAAAGCCTGTCGGCACTCGGCGAGCTGGTCACCGCCGGCAAGATTCGCGCCGTCGGCCTGTCCAACGAGACGCCGTGGGGCGTGATGCAGTGCCTGAATCTGGCCGAGCGCCTGAACCTGCCGCGCGTGGCCAGCGTCCAGAACCCGTACAACCTGGTCAACCGCAGCTTCGAAGTGGGTCTGGCCGAGTTCGCGCACCGCGAAGATGTCGGCCTGCTGGCCTACTCGCCGCTGGCCTTCGGCACCCTGTCCGGCAAGTATCTGGACGGCGCCCGTCCGGAAGGCGCTCGCCTGACGCTGTTCGAGCGTTTCCAGCGCTACAACGCCGAGCCGGCTCAGCACGTCATCGCCTGCTACGTGGATATCGCGCGTCGTCACGGCCTGAACCCGGCCCAGATGGCTCTCGCCTTCGTCAACACTCGCCCGTTCCTGACCAGCAACATCATCGGTGCCACGACGATGACCCAGCTGGAAAGCAACATCAAAAGCCTCGAGGTGGAGCTGAGCGAGGAAGTGCTGGCCGAGATCGAGATGATCCACAACACCGCGCCCAACCCGTGCCCCTGAATCGCCTCTGACCCGTAGCGGATACACAACCCCGACAGGCCGGTCATCATGACCGGCCTGCTCGTGACCAAGGACCCCTCATGAATCCCGCTGAATTGAGCATGATCCTCATGGCTGTCGCCGCCGGTGCCATGATGCCGATTCAAGCTGGCGTCAATTCCACGCTGGCCCTGCAGACCCACAGTTCGCTCATGGCTGCCATGGTCAGCTTCGTGGTCGGCTCGATCGCGCTGGTCGTCATCGTGCTGGCCATGCGCCTGCCCATGCCGGGCGTCGGCGCCCTCAAGGCAGCCCCCTGGTGGAGCTGGACCGGCGGTCTGCTGGGCGCCTTCTTCGTCGCGGCCAGCGTGATACTGGTGCCCAAGCTGGGTGCTGCCACCATGATGGCCACCTTCCTGGCGGGGCAGCTGACGGCCTCGGTAGTGCTGGACCACTTCGGCTGGGCGACCTTCCCGCAGCATGATCTTTCGCTGGGGCGCGTGGCAGGCGTGTTGCTGCTGTTCGCGGGGGTCTTCCTGATCCGCCGCTATTGATGCCTCTGGCGTCACGCAGTGCAATCTATGGCCCCGATAGTCCTGGCGGACTCGGGGCCATCTTGTCTGCCTGATATACTGAGACCTTTCCCTGCCAGGAGGTCTACATGCTGAGTGTGATTTCGCCCGCCAAATCGCTGGATTTCGACAGCGCCCCCGTGACCTCCCGTCATAGCCAACCCGATTTTCTCGAGCAGGCTCAACCGCTGATCGACATCCTGCGCGAACAGTCGCCGCAGGACATCGCCAGCCTGATGAAGCTCTCCGACAAGCTGGCCGGCCTCAATGCCGCTCGCTTCCAGGAATGGCAGCCGCCCTTCACGCCGGATAACGCCAAACAGGCGGTGCTGGCCTTCCAGGGCGACGTCTATCAGGGCATGGCGGCGGATTCGTTCAGCGAGGAAGATTTTGAACGCGCACAACACAAGCTGCGCATTCTCTCCGGCCTCTATGGGCTACTGCGCCCGCTGGACCTCATCCAGCCGTACCGTCTCGAGATGGGCACGCGTCTGAGCAACCCGGCCGGCAAGGACCTCTACGCCTACTGGCGCAAGACGCTGACTCCGGCACTGGAGCAGGCGGTGGAAGACAGCGGCACGCCGATACTGGTCAACCTGGCCTCCAATGAATACTTCAAGGCCATCGATGCCAAGGCGTTCCGCCACCGTATCGTGACGCCGGTGTTCAAGGACGAGAAGAATGGCCAGTCCAAGATCATCAGCTTCTACGCCAAGCGTGCACGCGGCCTGATGAACGCCTGGATGCTCAAGCACGACATCGAGACAGCCGAGGACCTCAAGGACTTCGACGTGGCCGGTTATCGCTTCTCCAATGCCGCCTCTGAGGGCGATACGCTGGTCTTCACGCGCAGTGAGGCCGACGCGGCACGCGCCTGATACGTGACCGGCGGGTCACTTAACGCCTCATCCGCCCAGCCCCGGGAAAGTCAGGTGTTCTGCGGCGCGCGGTTTGAGGTAACGGCGATGAATATCGCCGAACAGGACGTGATCTGCACACCCAAGCCATTCATACGCCACCATCTCGGCACTGACGATACTGGCGCCCGCGGCCTCGCAGCGGGCCACTCCCAGCGCCGCCTCCCGCGGGCGGCGGCTGGCGACCCCATCGGCGACCAGCGCCACTCGATAGCCTGCGCCACACAGGGACAGCACGGTCTGCATCACACAGACGTGCGCCTCGGCACCACACACCACCAACTGGTCACAGCCACTCTGCTCCAATGCCTTGCGAAAGTCCTGCGCATCCAGCGCGCTGAAACTGCGCTTGGTAAAGCAGCGGGTGCGCTCGCTCAGTAGTTGCGTCATCGGAGCACTTGCGCCCAACTTGTCGGGGCAGTGCTCGGTCAGCCAGACGGGAATTTCCAGCGCCTGGGCGATTCCGCCCAGCCAGATGGCACTGTTGATGGCCTCGGTTCCGCCACTCAGAACCGGCATCAGGCGAGCCTGGAAATCGATCAGCAACAACAATGATCGCCTCGCCATCAGGTGTTGAGACTTTTCGTCGTCCATTGGTCCTCCCACGACGATTCTAAGGCTAGAATGGAGCTTCCACTTACACGCTAGCGCATCCAAGGAGATCCCACATGCGCCATCTGTTCATCATGCTGATGGTCGGCTTGCTCGGCTTCGGTCTGAGCGTCGAACACGCAGAGGCCAAGCGCCTCGGCGGCGGCAAGAGTTTCGGTAGCTACTCACGATCCGCTGACAGCGGAAAATCCTCCAGCTCACTGTTTGGCAGCAACAAGGCCACCAACAGCAGCACCGCAGCGAAGTCCAAGCCCTCCAGCGGCCTGTCCAAGTTTGCCGGACCTCTGGCAGGCCTGCTGGCAGGCGGCCTGCTGGCATCGCTGTTCTTCGGCGGCGCCTTCGATGGTCTGCGCATGACAGACTTCCTGATCATCGCGGTGATCGCCTTCATCGCCTTCAAGTTCCTCAGCGCGCGCAAGAAGGCCGCCATGGCGAGCGGCGGGCCGGCAGGTAGTGGTGGTGGTTCCTCTACACGCCACGATGACCAGCCGCGCAATGTGCAGGCGCGTGAAGCGCATCAGCCGCAAGGCGAGTCGCTGGCTCCGGCCGGTGGTATCGGGGCAGGCCTGACAGGCGGTGCCCCGACCAGCGAACCGGCTTGGTTCGACAAGGAGCAGTTCCTCGGCGGTGCCAAGGAACACTTCATGACGCTGCAGCGCGCCTGGGACAACAATGACCTGCCGCGCATTCAGGAGTACGTCACGCCAGAGCTCTACAATCTGCTGCGTGAAGAGCGCGCTCAGCAACCGGCCAACAACCGTACCGAGATCGTGCGTCTGTTTGCTGAACTGGGCAGCGTGCAGGAGATTGGCAAGCAGGCGGAAGCGACGGTCCTGTTCCACGGCGTGCTGGATGAAAATGGCGAGCAGAACGAGTTCAACGAGACCTGGCACCTGGTCCGTGAACTGCGTGATGGCGCCGATTGGCACATCCAGGGCATCGAGCAGAACAGCTAAGACGCTCCTCTCACTGACGTGACCTTCACTCTGTGAGGGCCACATCAGATGCCAAAGCGGCCGGATGAACACTCATCCGGCCGCTTTTTTGTGTCTCGCTGCGGAGGGTCACCAAAGGCTTCGCAACAGTTCGCCGAAGGCCACAAAGGCACCGTCAGAATGACAGGCATAAAAAAACCGGCCACTGGGGAAGTGACCGGCGGATAGGCTGCTCGACTGCAAGGCAGGAGCGCCAGATCGCAAAAAGTCTGCTGATGGGATAGCACAGACAAGTTTCTAAGCAAGGGAACGTCGAAACTCACATACTCAGAGTCGCCGATTGAGCTTTAGTTCAGCCTGATCGTAAAAAACATGAGCAACCCTGAGGTGCAGAACCCGCGACGTCTGATCAGCCCTCGCCATCAGCCGGCTGTACCCAAGGTTTCAGCAAGGCTTGCCTACCCCAGGAAACACCTCATGCTCGACAAGCCCTTGTGGATAATTCAGGTGCCACTCTCAGACTCCAGTTTTCCACAGGCGGATCCCTGTACGCTTCCCTTCCTCAGCAGGGCGCCTTGCACCCCCTATGCACTGCCACAGACAGCACCGCCCCTGCAGCAAGGCGACAGAGGCGGTGCGGGACAAGTGTCTGACGAGCTTTTCATGACTGCCCTTGGTGCAGGCCTCCCATGAGGTGGCCATCCGTGGACTTTCCCGCGCTAATTTTTTTGAGCACAACTTTTTCTCGCCACAAAGAGAACCGCCCCTGCAGCAAGGCTACAGGGGCGGTTCGGTATAAGTGCCTGACGATGACCTACTCTCACAT
>NZ_JARWKU010000013.1:0-110977 GCF_029846435.1 Cobetia sp. 1AS1 | reverse complement strand
CATGCGTCCCCGGCAGCGGATGCGTACTTTACGCACGAACCGGCGTGAGGGCAAGGGCTTTTTCAAGAGATTGTCATTCTCGGGACATACGGGTGACATCTCTGCTCTGCCTTTCTCTCCCCTCCTCATACTGCTTCTCTTTTCTTCTTGTCCTCGTCGCGCCGTTGCTTGCTGACATCTTCCCCCGGCCAGAAACGCATTCGGCCCCGCCAGGAATGGCGGGGCCGAATATCGATCATCACATTGCTGACAGCTGACGCTTACTGGTTGCCGCGCAGCTTGCGCCCCAGCGCCATGATCGGGCCACTGGCGACATAGCAACCGAACAGGCCCAGCAGCATCACGGACGGCTCCAGCGAGATGACCACGAAGGCCAGCACGATGGCGAGCAGCGCCACGAAGGGCACCGGCCCCTTGAGGTCGATTTCCTTGAAGCTGTAGTAGCGGATGTTCGACACCATCAGGATACCGGCAGCCGCGACCACGAAGACCATCAGCGACTTGAAGGCGAAGGTCTCGGCGTCGAAGTTATGCATGGTCCATACGCAGCCGGCCACGAGTGCCGCCGCTGCCGGGCTCGGCAGACCGATGAACCACTTCTTGTCGGTGGAGCCGATCTGGACGTTGAAGCGCGCCAGACGCAGTGCAGCGCCTGCCACGTAGACGAAGGCGGCGATCCAGCCGATCTTGCCGACATCCTGCAGAATCCAGCTGAAGGTGACCAGCGCCGGCGCCACGCCGAAGGACAGCATGTCCGCGAGGCTGTCGTACTCGGCGCCGAAGGCGCTCTGGGTGTTGGTCAGGCGTGCCACACGACCATCCAGGCCGTCGAGCACCATCGAGACGAAGATGGCGATGGAGGCGTTGGCAAACTCCCCGTTCAGCGCACACACCACAGCGAAGAAGCCGGAGAACAGCGCGGAGGTGGTAAACAGGTTGGGCAGCAGATAGATGCCACGCCGACGAACGGGCTTGCCGTCCTCGATGGCTTCTTCCACGACCTCGCTGTCGTCGGTGAACTCCTCCACTACTTTGTCCAACACTGAACTGCTACGGCGTGTCTGTGCTTCGGGGGCTTCTTCTGCGCCGGGATGTCGATTTTCGTCAGTCATGGGATTCCTTGCATCATGCCTCGTCGTGGCAGGGTAACCACATTCTACACCTGCCAGTGAGCGCGAATAGTGGTGACACCCTAGCGGCCTCACCGTCGACTGTCACTTCCCTCTCCCATTCGATAGCGCTTATAGAGCAACAACGCAAGCGGGGCGCCCTCCTGATGGAGAGCGCCCCGCTCATTTCACGCCGGATCCAATAGGCAGGATCAGTTGCGTGACTTGTCGACCAGCTGGTTGGCAGTGATCCACGGCATCATGCCGCGCAGCTTCTCACCAGTCTGCTCGATCGGATGCTCGGCGTTCTGGCGACGACGGGCCGTCATGGACGGGTAGTTGGTGTTGCCTTCCTGGATGAACATCTTGGCGTATTCACCGCTCTGGATGCGCTTGAGTGCATTGCGCATGGCGACACGGGACTGCTCGTTGATGACTTCGGTGCCGGTCACGTACTCGCCATACTCCGCATTGTTGGAGATGGAGTAGTTCATGTTGGCGATACCGCCTTCGTACATCAGGTCGACGATCAGCTTGAGCTCGTGCAGACACTCGAAGTAGGCCATTTCCGGTGCGTAGCCCGCTTCGGTCAGGGTCTCGAAGCCCATCTTGACCAGCTCGACCGCGCCACCACACAGGACAGCCTGCTCACCGAACAGATCGGTTTCGGTCTCGTCCTTGAAGGTGGTCTCGATGATGCCGGTACGACCGCCGCCGACGCCTGCCGCGTAGGACAGTGCGATGTCCTTGGCCTGGCCAGTCGCATCCTGGTGGATGGCGATCAGGTCCGGGATACCGCCGCCCTTCACGAACTCGGAACGCACGGTGTGACCCGGTGCCTTCGGCGCGATCATGATGACGTCGAGGTCAGCACGCGGAACGACCTGATTGTAGTGGACGTTGAAGCCGTGAGCGAAGGCCAGGGTCGCGCCCTGCTTCAGGTTCGGTTCCACCTGGTTCTCGTAGATGGCCTTCTGGTTCTCGTCCGGCGCCAGGATCATGACCAGGTCGGCAGCCTTGACCGCTTCCTCGACTTCAGCAACCTTCAGGCCAGCCGCTTCGGCCTTGGCCCAGCTGGAGGAAGAGCGACGCAGGGCTACGGTGACGTCGACGCCGGATTCCTTCAGGTTGTTCGCGTGGGCGTGGCCCTGGGAACCGTAACCGAGGATGACCACTTTCTTGCCCTGGATGAGGGAGAGGTCACAATCCTTGTCGTAATAGAGTTTCATCGTCATTGCTCCTGGCGGCTCACCCCGTCAGCGGGATGGCGTGAGATCTTGAAAGAGTGTCTGTTATTCTTGCGACCCTTCCCGCGAGGGAAAGGCGTATGACAGTGTCCAGCGCCGACGGCCATCTGTCTCGGCCGCTCTGCGTCCTGGGGAGGTCGTGCGCCTTGGATCAAGGTCTGCCGTCCTCCTCCTGCGCGGCGATGAGTCCACCTTACCTGCACCTCGACATTGCGTAAAATGCTATATTTGCACCATCATATGCCATATTACGCAATACAAGGCATTTCCGCCTTCAGCACTCACCGACAGCGGACTCCGGCATGGACAATCGTCAACTCAAGCAATTCCTGACCCTCGCCGAAACGCTGCATTTCGGGCGCGCCAGCACAGCCTGCCACCTGAGCGCCTCTGCCCTGTCACGCGCCATCCGGGCCATGGAGGAAGAGCTGGGCGTCAGCCTGTTCGAACGCGACAACCGCAGCGTGGCGCTGACACCGGCGGGTGAACGCTTCCGTCGTCATGCTCGCGAACTCCTGAGTCAATGGGATGACATTCGCCAGTCACTGCTGGAAGACAGCGATGAACTGCGCGGCGAGCTCTCCCTGTATTGCTCGGTGACCGCCAGCTACAGCTTTCTCTACGAGATTCTGGCCACCTTTCGTGCCCGCCATCCGCATGTGGAGCTCAAGCTGCATACCGGCGACCCCGCCGTGGCCTTGGAGCGTGTCCTGATGGGCCACGAGGACCTGGCGATCGCCGCGCGCCCCGACGTGCTGCCTTCCCGTCTCGCCTTCACCGACTTCGCCGAGTCACCGCTGCGCTTCATTGCCCCGCGTCGTGATGGCCCCGGCCAGCAACTGGAAGGCATCGGCGAGGCGGACGATTCGGCGGCGGGCGACGACCACATCGACTGGACACGCGTGCCGATGATCCTGTCGGAGACTGGCCTGGCGCGCGAGCGCTTCGATGCCTGGTGCCATACACGCGGCATCAAGCCGCGCCTGTATGCCCAGGTCGCCGGCAACGAGGCCATCGTCAGCATGGTCGGACTGGGCTTCGGGATCGGCGTGGTGCCGCAGATCGTGCTCGACAATTCGCCGCTGGCCGACCAGGTGCGCATCCTTGATGTCGATCCGCCGCTGACCCCCTACAAGGTCGGCCTGTGCGTACAGGAAAAACGCCTGCGACATCCGCTGGTGCGCGCGTTGTGGGAGCAACTGCCCGGTTCACCGCAGCGACCCGCTGACTGATACCTGATAGCGAGCCAACGAAAATGGCGCAGCAACGAAAACGGCGCCCCGAGGGGCGCCGTTCTTGTCTTGCGATTCCACCACCACCGTCTTACAGGCTCAACACCTTCTCACCGCGCGCAATGCCGGAGACACCGGTACGTGCCACTTCCAGCACGCCCACCGGCTGCATCGCCGCCAGGAAGGCATCCAGCTTGCCACCGTCGCCGGTGATCTGGATGGTGTAGAGGCTCGGCGTGATGTCGACGATCTGGGCACGGAAGATGTCCGCCGTGCGCTTGATCTCATCACGCTGGGCGCCCAGCGCCTTGACCTTGACCAGCATCAGCTCGCGCTCGATGTGGCTGCCCTCGGTGAGATCCACCAGCTTGACCACATCCACCAGCTTGTTGAGGTGTTTGGTGATCTGCTCGATGACGCGATCTTCACCGACCGTGGTGACGGTCAGACGTGACAGGGTCGCGTCTTCGGTCGGGGCCACGTTGAGGGTCTCGATGTTGAAGTTGCGCTGTGAAAACAGGCCGACGACCCGTGACAGCGCGCCCGGTTCGTTTTCCATCAGAATGGAGATGATATGGCGCATCAGGTCCGCTCCGTCTTCGTAAGCAGCATGTCACGCATGGAGCCGAGAGGCACCTGCATCGGGTAGACGTGTTCACGCGGGTCGACATAGATGTCGAGGAACACCAGCTCGTCCTTGTTGCGGAAGGCTTCTTCCAGCGCAGGCTCGAGCTCCTCCACCGTGTGCACTTTGATGGCACGGAAGCCATAGGCACCCGCCAGCTGCACGAAGTCAGGCAGCGACTCCATATAGGAATGCGAGTGACGGGACTTGTAGTTCAGGTCCTGCCACTGACGCACCATGCCCAGCGACTGGTTGTTGAGGTTGATGATCTTGACCCCGATCCCGTACTGCTTACAGGTCGAGAACTCCTGCATCATCATCTGGAAGCTGCCTTCACCGGTGAACAGCACCACATCGTCTTCCGGGTAGGACATCTTGATACCCATGGCCGCCGGGAACCCGAAGCCCATGGTGCCCAGACCACCGGAGGTGATCCAGCGGTTGGGACGCTGGAACTTGTAGTACTGGGCGGCGAACATCTGGTGCTGACCGACATCGGTGGCGACGAAGGCTTCGCCACGCGTTGCACGGTGCACGGCTTCCACCACCTGTTGCGGCTTGAGCGGCTCACCCGGGGCGGACGGCTCATACAGCTTGCCTTCACGCTCGGCACGCCAGCCATCGATCTGGGACCACCAGGCCTCCAGTGCATCAGGATTGGCCAGCTCGCGGCCCTGCACCAGGCTGATCATCTCGTTGATCACGGCATCGGCCGGACCGACGATCGGCACATCGGCGCGCACGGTCTTGGAGACCGAGCTCGGGTCGATGTCGACGTGGATGATCTTGGCCGTCGGGCAGAACTTCGAGGTGTTGTTGGTCACGCGGTCATCGAAGCGCGCACCGATACAGATGATCAGGTCGGTGTGGTGCATGGCATTGTTCGACTCGTAGGAGCCGTGCATGCCGGGCCAGCCCAGACACTGCCGATCACCCTGCGGATAGGCACCGATGCCCATCAACGAGGTGGTGATGGGGAAGTTGAGGCGACGCACCAGGTCAGTCAGCGCTTCGCTGGCACGACCGGACACCACACCACCACCGGTGAAGAACAGCGGGCGGCGCGCCTTGAGCATCAGCTCGACGGCTTTCTTGATCTGGCCGCTGTGGCCACGGGTGACCGGGCTATAGGAGCGCATGCGTACCTTCTTGGGGTAGCTGTACTCATAGCGTTCGGTCGGGGCGGTCATGTCCTTCGGGATATCGATGACGACCGGCCCCGGGCGACCACTGGAGGCCAGATAGAAGGCCTTCTTGATCACCTCGGGAATCTCGCTCGGGTGCTTGATCGAGAAGCTGTGCTTCACGATCGGGCGGGTCACACCGACGATGTCGGTTTCCTGGAAGGCGTCTTCACCGATCAGATGGCTGGCGACCTGGCCACACAGCACGACCATGGGGATCGAGTCCATGTAGGCCGTGGCGATGCCGGTGACGGCATTGGTCGCGCCCGGGCCTGAGGTGACCAGCACCACACCCGGCTTGCCGGAGGCGCGCGCGTAACCATCGGCGGCGTGGGTCGCGGCCTGCTCGTGACGGACCAGAATGTGCTGGACCTTGTCCTGGCGGAACAGGGCGTCATAGATATGCAGCGCCGCTCCACCGGGATAGCCGTAAATATATTCCACGCCCTCGTCATGCAGGGCGCGGGCGATCATGTCAGCGCCGGAAAGCAATTCCACTTGGTTATTCTCCCCTGGAGGTCTCGAGTGCGTCCGGCGGCAATGCGCAAGCCGGATCGAGTGCGACCTGAATGTCGCTACCGCAGAAATTGCGGCACCTGATGCCAAACCCTGGCGTCTGCGGCCCGGTTAGGGCCTGCACTCTTGTCGCATCGGTTGGATGCGGTCGGGGCTGATGGCCGGTCGGTACGGTTGGCGTACCCGGACCGGCGTATCCTTTGACAGGCGGACAGCGACTCAGCGTCTGTCCTTCACGCGGCGCTTCGAGGGTCGCCCGAATGGCCGCGCCCGCAATCAGGAATGGTCAAGAGTCCAACAGCCGCAAGGGGCTGTCAACTCAACCTTACGCCAGTGTGCGCCGCCTGCGCCAAATGCCACACCGATAACAACGAATCCGGCCATAAGCGTGCGTAAAACCTCACCAATGGCGATAAATTCGCAATTTTCTGCTTCGTGAATTTCAGCCTGCCTCACGCCGGGTTGTCTTTTTGCGCCCGGGCGGCAGACACGAAAACGCCCCACCGCAAGCGGAAGGGCGTGCTTCCGTCACGGTGGGGCGTCACTCACGGGCGCACGAATCAGCGCGTGAAGGTCAGCTCCCCGCCCTCTTCGCCGACATGGATGACGTCACCGGGCACGAAGTCACCGCCCAGCAGGGCCTGGGCCAGCGGGTTCTCGATGCGGCTCTGGATGGCGCGCTTGAGCGGGCGAGCGCCATAGACCGGATCGAAGCCGGCCTTGGCCAGCAAGGCCATCGCCGGGTCGGTGATCTCGAAGCCGAGATCACGCTCGGCCAGACGCGCCTTGAGACGCTCAAGCTGAATGCCCGCGATGGAGGCGATCTGCGCCTGTCCCAGCGCGTGGAACACGACCACTTCATCGATGCGGTTGATCAGCTCCGGACGGAAGTGATTGCCGACGACTTCCATCACCGCCGTCTTCATGTCGTCGTACTGGAAGGCTGCCTTGCGCTCGGCACGCTCGTCGGCGCTTTCCGTACTGCCCTCGTCTTCCGCCAGCTCGCCATTGAGGCCGCTCATGCGCTGGATCATTTCCGAGCCCAGGTTTGAGGTCATCACGATCACGGTATTGCGGAAGTCGACGGTGCGCCCCTGACCATCGGTCAGGCGGCCATCTTCCAGCACCTGCAGCAGGATGTTGAAGACATCCGGATGCGCCTTCTCGACCTCGTCGAGCAGCAGCACGGAGTACGGCTTGCGGCGCACGGCCTCGGTCAGATAGCCGCCCTCTTCATAGCCGACATAGCCGGGAGGCGCGCCGATCAAGCGAGCCACGGAATGCTTCTCCATGAACTCGGACATGTCGATGCGCACCATCGCCTCTTCGGTGTCGAACAGGAAGCTGGCCAGTGACTTGCAGAGCTCCGTCTTGCCGACACCGGTCGGGCCGAGGAACAGGAAGGAGCCGTTGGGACGATTCGGGTCCGACAGCCCAGCGCGTGAACGACGCACCGCATTGGACACCGCGATCACCGCCTCGTCCTGGCCGATCACCTTCTCGTGCAGCGCCTCTTCCATGCGCAGCAACTTGTCACGCTCGCCTTCGAGCATCTTGGCGACCGGAATGCCGGTCCAGCGCGAGACGACCTCGGCAATCTCCTCCTCGGTGACATTGGAGCGCAGCAGCACGTGGGCGGAGGTATCCGCCTCGCCTTCGCCGGCTTCGCTGATCTGCTTCTCGAGTCCCGGAATCACGCCGTACTGCAGTTCCGACATGCGGCTGAGATCACCGGCGCGGCGCGCCTGCTCCAGATCGATACGCGCCTGCTCCAGCTCGGCCTTGAACTGGGCCGCGCCCTGGATGCTGGACTTCTCGGCCTTCCAGACCTCATCGAGGTCGGCATATTCACGCTCCAGCTCCGAGATCTGGTCCTCAAGCGCGCCGAGACGCTTGAGCGCCGCCTCATCTGTTTCCTTCTTGAGCGCTTCACGCTCCATCTTGAGCTGGATCAGGCGGCGGTCGAGACGGTCCATCTCCTCCGGCTTGGAATCCAGTTCCATGCGGATGCGTGACGCGGCCTCATCGATCAGGTCGATCGCCTTGTCCGGCAGCTGGCGGTCCGTGATGTAGCGCGAGGACAACCGCGCGGCGGCAATGATGGCGCTGTCGGTGATGTCGACCCCGTGGTGCACCTCGTAGCGCTCCTTCAGGCCACGCAGGATGGCGATGGTGTCTTCCTCGCTGGGCTGGTCGACCTGCACCTTCTGGAAGCGGCGCTCCAGCGCGGCGTCCTTCTCGATGTACTGGCGATACTCGTCAAGCGTGGTGGCACCGACACAGTGCAGCTCGCCACGCGCCAGCGCCGGCTTGAGCATGTTGCCGGCATCCATCGCGCCTTCGGCCTTGCCCGCGCCGACCATGGTGTGCAGCTCGTCGATGAACAGGATGACCTGGCCTTCTTCCTGCGCCAGCTCCTTCAGCACCGACTTGAGGCGCTCCTCGAATTCGCCGCGGAACTTGGCCCCCGCCAGCAGCGAGCCCATGTCGAGAGACAGCACGCGCTTGTTCTTGAGGCCTTCCGGCACCTCGCCATTGACGATACGGCTGGCCAGCCCTTCGACGATGGCGGTCTTGCCGACGCCGGGCTCACCGATCAGCACCGGGTTGTTCTTGGTGCGACGCTGCAACACCTGGATCGTGCGGCGAATTTCCTCGTCACGCCCGATCACCGGGTCGAGCTTGCCATCCCGCGCGCGCTCGGTCAGATCCAGGGTGTACTTGTTGAGCGCTTCGCGATTGTTCTCGGCATCGGCATCGCCCACGGCTTCGCCACCGCGCAGTGCATCGATGGCGGACGTCAGGGCGGGCTTCTTGATGCCCGAGGAAGTGAACAGCTTGCCCAGATCACCGCCCAGCTCCAGCGCAGCCAGCAGCGCGAGCTCGGAGGCGATGAATTGATCGCCGCGCTTCTGCGCTTCACGATCGGCCAGATTCAGAAGCTTGCCGAGGGCCTGCGAGGGCGCGACATTGCCGTCGAACTGGGACACGGTGGGCAGGTCATCCAGCTGGCGCTTGAGGCCGCTCATCAAGCTGGTGGCATCGCCGCCCGCCTTGTTGACCAGCGCCTTGAGGCCGCCATCGCGGTCTTCCAGCAGTGCCAGCAGCAGATGCTGCGGGTGAATTTCATTGTGGCCTCGCCCGACGGCGAGCGACTGGGCATCCGCCAGAGCGTTCTGCAGCTTGCTGGTGAGTTTGTCGATGCGCATGGTGCCTTCTCCTGAGAGTCATGGCGGTACTCCTTTTCTCAGGAGCTTCGCCTGTAACATTTCGTATCTGACTCTCAAGATGGGGGCTGGCGCACGGCTTTCAAGGCAGGATTCGCCGCGCTGCAGCATGTTGTGGCATTTGCCTGATCCAGGTCAGATTCCGGCTGCCTCGGCGCTCCCCCGCCGGCCATCATCTTTGCCACACACAGAAACGCCCCGCCAACCTGAGACATCAGGTCAACGGGGCGTTTGTGGGTACTGCATGTCGAGCTGGCGGAATGCGCTGACCCAAGTCCCGATCAGAGATTCCTGATCAGCGCCTCAGCGCAGCCAGATCACCGTGGCGAGGCGTCCGGTCACGCCATCATCACGCCGGTGGGAATAGAAGCGTGATTCAGAGGCGGTACAGAAGTGGCCGCCACTGACATGACCGACCCCGGCACGCTCGAGACGCAGGCGTGCCAGCTTGTAGAGATCACCCATGTAGTGACCGAGCCGGTAGGGGCTGGCCTCGAAGGCGTCATCGGCCTCGGGAAGGTCCGCGATGAAGGCGTCACGCACCTCGGGGCCGACCTCGAACTGCGCATTGGAGATCGCCGGACCCAGCCAGGCCATCAGCTCGCCGGGGTCATCACCGAGACGCTCGATGGTGGCTTCCAGTACGCCTTCGACCAGCCCGCGCCAACCCGCATGCGCCACGCCGACGCGCGTGCCCTGCCGATCACAGAACAGCACCGGCAGGCAGTCCGCCGTCATCACCACACAGGCCTGCCCGGTGCCGGTACTGATGCAGGCATCCGCCCGTGGCGGCGCATCCGGCCGGTCTTCGGCGTGGCAGACATCGAAGGCATCCACCACCTGAGTGCCGTGCACCTGATCCAGCCACGCCAGCGGACGACCGTCATCGACTTCCGCCGCGAGCAGCTCGCGTACCTGCGCCACCATCGCCGGGTCATCACCCACATGCAGCGCCGGATTGAAGCCGGCATACGGCCCCTGGCTGGGGCCGCTCTCACGCGTGGTCACGAAGGCCTGCACCGGGCTCGGCGCGGGCCAGTCCGGCAGTATCAGGGTCGGGCGTAGACTCTCGTCGTGCATAACCTCTCCTTGTGCGGCGTGTCGCGCGAGCCTGCCGCCTCAGCGAGCGATGTCTTCCTTGAGATAGTCGATCAACACCAGCATGTCGCCCGGCATCTCGGCGCGGAATTCGACTTCCTTGCCCGTGATCGGGTGGATGAAGGCGAGACGACGGGCATGCAGTGCCTGACGCGGGAACTGACGCAGCAGCTCCTTGAGCGGGTCACTGGCCCCCGGCGGCAGCTTCAGACGCCCGCCGTAGACCGGGTCTCCGACCAGCGGATAGCGCTGGTGCGCCATGTGCACGCGAATCTGGTGGGTACGCCCGGTTTCCAGCTTGCAGCGGATATGGGTGTGGCCCCGGAAACGTTCCACCACGCGGAAGTGGGTGACCGCCGGCTTGCCACTGTGAGTGACGGCCTGACGCTTGCGGTCCTTGGGGTGACGCCCGATGGGCGCATCCACGGTGGCACCGGAGGTCAGCACGCCCGTGACGACGGCATCGTACTCGCGCGACACGGTACGGGCCTGCAGCTGCTCGACCAGGTCCGCCTGGGCGGTCAATGACTTGGCCACCACCATCAGGCCGCTGGTGTCCTTGTCGAGACGGTGCACGATGCCGGCACGCGGCATCATGGAATTGCCCGGACAATGATGCAGGATGGCGTTGAGCAGCGTGCCATCGTGGTTACCCGCGCCCGGGTGCACGACCATGCCGTGCTCCTTGTTGATGACCAGCACGTCGTCATCTTCATAGACGATCTCGAGCTCGATATCTTCCGGCTCGTGGCTGACTTCTTCTTCAAGCTCGGCGGTCAGGGCCAGACGTTCACCGCCATAGACCTTCTCGCGGGGTTTGACGGCGGCACCGTCGAGGGTCAGCGCACCGGTCTTGATCCAGTGCTTGAGACGCTCGCGGGAATAGTCGGAGAAGATCTCGGCGCAGGCCTGATCAAGGCGCATGCCAATCATCGCCTCCGGGATCCGCTCTTCGCGGTTGATGGTGTCTGCCATATTGCTCTCTGAGGCCGTTTCGCACGAAAGGGCCTTTGCTTTATAGTGAGTGCGGATCGGCGGATTCTAGCATGCCCGCCATGGATTGCCCGAGATGAGGAAACCGATGCGCGCCCTTCCCTTGACTGCCCTCGCCCTGGCCAGCACCTTGCTGGCTGGCTGTGCGTCCAACGAGCCGGCACCGGATCTTCAGGAGCAGGACCTGTATCGTCAGGCCCAGGTTTCCCTGGATACCAGCCGCTTCAACTCCGCTGTGCAACAACTTGAAGCCCTGGATACTCGCTTCCCGTTCGGCAGCTACGCCGAACAGTCGCAGCTGGAGCTGATCTACGCCTATTACCAGGTCGACAACTGGGAGGCGGCACGCGCCGCGGCCAGCCGTTTCATTCGCCTGCACCCCGATCACCCGCAGGTCGATTATGCCTACTACATGCGTGGACTGGCAGCGTACAGCGCGGGTCGTTTCAGCCTGGAATCCCTCGATCTGATCGATATTTCCAAGCGTGACCTGGGCGCGACACGCGATGCCTATGTCGACTTCGGTGAGCTGGTACGTCGCTTCCCCAACAGCACCTACGCGGCAGATTCCCGTCAGCGCATCATCTATCTGCGCAACGTACTGGCGCGCGGCGAGCTGCAGACAGCCGATTTCTACCTGCGCAAGCAGGCCTATCTGGCTGCCGTGAAGCGTGGCGAGTGGGTCATTGAGCACTACCCTAACACTCCTGCCACCCGCGATGCGCTGGCCGTGATGGTCGAGGGCTATCTGGGCCTCGGTCTGCGTGACCGTGCCAGCGAGACGCTCAAGGTGCTGATCCAGAATGATCCGGACAACGAACGTCTGGATGGTCGTACCTTCGAGCCGCGTTACGTGAAGGCTGACGACCTGACGGTCTGACGACCGGCAGACGTCACCATCGAAAAGCCCGTGATCATCGATCACGGGCTTTTTCGTGCTGCCAGCATGGCCAGAATCGTTAGATTCAGGCGTTTTCAGCGTCTTGCGCAAAGAATCCGCAATCCGTCATTCGCCGGCCAGCCAGCCATTGACGATCGGGTAACGGCGGTCCCGCCCGAAGCCGCGCGGCGTGACGCGCACGCCTACCGGTGCCTGACGACGCTTGTACTCGGTACGGTCGACCAGACGCACCACGCGATAGACATCCTCTTCTTCAAAGCCTGAGCGGATGATCGCCTCGGCGCTCATGTCACCCTCGATATAGTGGGTGAGAATCGCATCCAGGGTGTCGTAGTCCGGCAGCGAATCGCTGTCGAGCTGGTCTTCGGCGAGCTCGGCGGACGGCGGGCGCGTGATGACGCGCTCCGGAATCGCCGGGCCCATGGTGTTGCGCCAGTTGGCGAGACGGAACACCCAGCTCTTGTAGACATCCTTGAGCGCGTTGTAGCCGCCGACCATGTCGCCGTAGAGCGTGGCGTAACCCACCGCCATCTCGCTCTTGTTGCCAGTGGTCAGCACCATCAGGCCCTTCTTGTTGGAGATGGCCATCAACAGCACGCCACGGCACCGCGACTGCAGATTCTCCTCGGTGGTGTCGCGCTCGCTGCCGGCGAAGCTCTCCGCCAGGGTCTCGGTGAAGGCCTCGACCATCGGCGCGATGGGCATCACCTCGTAATTCACGCCCAGCAGCCTGGCCTGCTCGGCGGCGTCTTCCTTGGAGATGTCCGCGGTGTAGTGATACGGCATCATCACGGCGTGCACGCGGTCCGCGCCCAGCGCATCGACGGCGATGGCCAGCGACAGGCCGGAATCGATGCCCCCGGAAAGCCCCAGCACCACACCCTTGAAGCCGCTCTTGTTGACGTAGTCACGCAGTCCGGTGACCAGTGCACAGTAGAGTGACTCCTCCGGCGACAGCAGCTCGGCGATCTCGCCACTCTGCGGCACCCAGTTGCCCCCCTCCGCCTTGAGGAACTGCACCGGCATCAGGCCGACATCCCACCACGGTGCCTGCACGCAGGTCTTGCCGTCGGCATCGATGGCGGCAGAGCCCCCGTCGAAGACCAGCTCATCCTGACCGCCGATCTGATTGACGTAGACCAGCGGGCAATTGACCTCGGCTGCCCGCTCGGCGAACAGCTGATTGCGCTCGGCCGGCTTCTCCAGGTGATAGGGCGAGGCGTTGAGGCTGACGAGAATCTCGGCACCGGCATCGCGCGCCTGACGGATCGGCGCGCCGTCCCACAGGTCTTCGCAGATGACGATGCCCAGGCGGGCACCGCGGCACTCGACCACACACGGCTCGCTGCCCGGCGTGAAATAGCGCTGCTCATCGAAGACCTGATAGTTGGGCAAGGCCTGCTTGGCATACTCGGCGATCCACTCACCATCCTTGAGCACACCGGCCAGGTTGTAACGCTTGCCGTCACGCATGCCGGGGTAGCCGACGATGACCATCACGCCCGGCGCGACCTTCTTCGCCATCTGGGCGCGCGCCTCCTCGAGGCGGGATTCCATGGACTCGCGCAGCAGCAGGTCTTCCGGCGGGTAGCCGGTCAGACACAACTCGGGCAGCACTACGACATCGGCCTTGTGCTCAAGACTCGCTTCACGCACCGATTCGATGGCACGCGCAGTGTTGCCGGGAATATCACCGACCAGCGGGTCGAGCTGGGCCATCACCAGAGTCAGATCTTGCATGCGGTAAGGATCTCTCGATTGGCGGTTCGATAAGGGGCCAGTACACTGTGGCCAGACATCTGGCTCAGATCACTGAGCCGTGCACCGGCCCACCTGTCATCATGTTGGCCGCCATTGTCCCGCAAGGTCGCGCCGCTGGCAAAAACCACGCGCGCCGCCTCATCTGGGAGTCATATAGGAATGAGCCTGTTGATCATTCGTCTGCTGGTTTTCGTCGCCCTGTTCTGGGCCGGCCTGCGCCTTTACCGCATGTATCGCCAATGGAAGCTGAGCCAGGACGACTACGGCAACGACAGCCCCGCCGAACGCGAGGCGCAGAACATGGTGCGCTGCGCCTACTGCGACCTGCATCTGCCGGAAAATGACGCCATCCGCCATGAGGCGCTGCACTTCTGCTGCCAGGAACACCAGCAGCACTTCCTCGACGAAGGACCGCGCAAATGATTCGCCACCGAGACGAGATGCTCGATGGCGAAAGACGGCTACCAATCCCTCAGGCCCAACGGATCTCACCGGCATCTGACGACGCATCCAGCGTGGCGATCTCGGCCAGCAGGGTCTCGGGCTGGTAAGGCGCGGGGTCGATGATCGGCGTGCGCCCAAGCAGTTGATCCGCCAGCAGACGGGTCGAGGCCGGCGCCAGTACCAGTCCATTGCGGTAATGGCCGGCATTGACGTGCAGGTGGCGGCGTTCAGGCACGGCGCCGATGAACGGCGTGCCGGTCGGCGAACCGGGGCGCAGTCCCGCCCAGTGGTGCTCGACCTCACACTCCGCCAGCGCAGGGATGATCTCGCAGGCGCTCTTGATCAGTGACTCACGCGCCTCGGCGGTGGTCGCCTTGTCGAAGCCGACCTCCTCCAGCGTCGAGCCGGCCACGATGCGACCATCGCCCCGCGGTATCACGTAGCGCCCATTCTTGAGCACCACGCGCTCCACCAGCCCCTTGGGCGCCTTGAACAACACCATCTGGCCGCGTACCGGCCGCACCGGCAGCGCAAGCCCCGCCTCACTCAGAATCTCTCGACTCCAGGCACCACCGCAGACCACGACCTGCCCGGCAGACAGCACTGAATTGGCGGTCTGTACGCCAATGGCGGTGTCGTCCTGCAGCAGAATGCCCTGCACCGCGACATTCTCCAGCAGGCGCACGCGCGGGTGAGCGTCGAGCGCGGCGCGCAGTGACTTGCCCAGACGCGGATTGCGGATGCTGCCAAGCGTCGGCATCCACAGCGCCGACTCGCAACCGGGCGCGACCGCCGGTGCCTTGTCATAGACGAAGTCGGCGTCCACGCGCGTCAGCGGCTTGTCATATTCCCGGGACCAGGCCAGTGCCTGCTCGGCATCCTCGACATTCAGGTACAGCAGGCCCTGCTGGCGATATTCGGGGTCGATGCCGGTGGTCTCGATCAGGCGCTCGGCCAGCGTGGGGTAGAAGCCTTCCGACCAGGCAGACAGGCGCGAGATTGGCGCGCTATAACGCCACGGATACAACGGCGAGACGATACCGCCGCCCGCCCATGACGCCTCACGCCCACACTGGCCTCGCTCGACCAGCGTGACCTCGGCACCGCCATCCGCCAGCTCCAGCGCGGTCAGCATGCCGATCACGCCACCGCCTACCACCACAAAGTCATTCACGCCTGTTCGCTCCTGCCATCAGCCCGGGAAAGGAATCAAGAATACGCCGCCCGCAAGGCGGTGCAAGCGAGCCGCGTGCAATCCAGCATTGAACAGAGTCTCCAGCATCGTGCAGAGCCGAGCGCTTCACGGCTACCAGCAATCGCCATCGCCGGTTGTATCTCGGACACCGGTATTGGTGAGGGTCAGCGCGGGGCAGTCGGCATCGGCGCTCTGAGGCGCCACCGCGGTCGCGATGAGCGTGAAGCGCGTGGTCGTGGCGCCATCCTCCAGGCTCAGGGTGTAATAGCCTTCCGGCGACTCGGTGGCACGCCCCAGTCCTTCTTCATCACAATCACTGTCGCCGGCGATGCTGGTCGCGTAGCCACCGCAACGCGCCATGTAGCGCTCCTGGGCCTGGGCCAATGACATCAGTGCCGCCTGCCCATCGGCACGACGCGAGCGGATCACCTGGTCCTGATAGCTCGGGTAGGCGATCGCCGCGAGAATGCCGACGATGACGATCACGATCATGATCTCCGTCAGCGTGAAGCCTGAGGTGTACCGGCGCCGAGAGAGGCGCGAACGGGAAGAGAGAAGACTGGCCATGAAGTGCTTCCTTGAAGAACGTGAATGAAGGGGCTTGGGTGAAAGACCAGGGCGAAAGACTTCAGTGAAAGACTCGGGCGAAAGCCTCGGCTAAAAGGCATCGAGCAAGCCTGCCAGAAGGAAATAAACCTTGCTGAAAGGCAAGGCGCCGCCACTCCGGGGAAGGCGTGGCGGCGCAGCGTGTCATCCTTGCCTCATGTCCGAGGCGGGCTCAGCGCAGCTGATACCAGGAGACACGGCCGGTGTCCGTCGAGCTGGACACGTTGAGATCATAGGACGAGACACCGCCCTCCTCGCTGCCCAGCGAACTGGTGCCCACGTAGACCGTATCACCGACACTGACACTGGACGTCGGTGTACCGCTCAACTTGACGCTGACGATGACATTGCCGACGGCGACGGTGCCATCAACGAGGGTACCGACCAGGTCATCAGCGCTGAAGGCCTCATCCTGATTGAAATCGAAGATGGTCACGTAGCTGCCTTCGCTATCGTCGTAGGTCGGCAGACCTGTCTCGGTGTCCAGCGCGACCAGCCAGCCACCGCCGGTACTTTCACAGAAGTTGGTTCCGGTACTGGACGTGCTGGTGGAGAAGACCACCAGATTGGAGAGCAGATTGGCCGGCTCGACCAGCTCTTCCTGCTCGGAGGCGTCCAGATCCAGATACCAGCCGAAGCGATCCGTGTCTTGATCCTCGAGCTGGCTGGGATAGTAGGCAAAGCTGTCGCCGCCAAGGGTCCGGCCTGTCAGCTCGCCGTTGGTGTAGCTGCCGCTGACGAAGTTGCGTGCCTCAAGGTCACTGCGCGTCAGGCTGGTATGACTGCCGCCGGTATCCAGCACGGTGTAGAGGCTCTGCGTGACCCAGGCTTCATCTTCAGCATCGGCGTACATGTCCTGGCCGGTCCCGAAGGACACCAGCAGATTGGGCGAGGCCATGGTGTGCGTCTCGCCGGAGTAGCGACTGAGTGTCGGCTTGACGGTGATCGGCTGCAACGCGTCCGTCTGGCACTCCCCGCCGGTCAGGCTGGTAGCACAGGCCGTGAACAGGCGCGTGACACTCCACTTGCTGCTGTCGTCATCACTGAGGTCGAACTTCCACAGCCGCCCCTGCAGGTCTCCGCCATAGGCGAAATCGACGGTGCCATTGCTGTCGAGGTCCGCGACCTGCAGGTTTGCCAATCCGCCGGTCACTCCGCTGGGGGACAGCTTGGCGATCACGCCGCCGGCATTGACTCCATCAAGCTCCAATGCGAACAACGTCGGCGCGGCGTTCTCATCGGCCGTTTCCAGACCGTTGCCGACCAGCACCGCGCTGTCGCCGTTGTTCAGTGACACGATATGCGCGCTGCCGTAGACATGCCCCATGTCATCATCGTCGCTGGCACCGAATTCCCAGCGCACCACATCATCTTCGTCGAAGTCTTCGCCTGCCACGGCCTTGGTGACATTGAGCGCGAACAGGCCGCGCCCACCGCCGGCGAGACCGGATACCAGCCACTCCTCACCATTCAGGCTGGCCAGACGCAGTTCACCGTCGACGTAGTAGCGATGCTGATAGCCCGGGTCCGTCAGATACCCCAACCCTGCGTCGTCCTCTTCGCTGTAGAGCAGTTCCGGAATGTAAGCGAACTGCTCGTTGCCGGTCTTGAGGTCGAAGGCATGCAGCATGCCGTCGTTGGCCCCGACGAAGACACTGCCCTCTGTCGTCGAGTCTTCTTGAGTCACGACGACAGGCGACGAGCCGATGATGTCGCCCAGCTGGACGCCAGTGCGATTGCGCAGGCCATCACCTTCGTATTCATCGCTGCCCCGCAACCATTCGATCGCCGCCTCCACATGGTCATCGGTGGAGTTGCCACCGACCTCCATGCGCGCGAGATCATTGCGCTGGCTGGAGCTCAGACGGCCCGCGTTGTCGGTCGTGAACTCGACTCCGTTGCCGCCGGACATGGTGAAGACCGTACGCGACTCAACACCATCCTTCTCTTCCAATGCCTCACTCAACTGGGTGGCAGCACTCCAGACCTGGTCGTCATCCTCGACGTCCTTGCCCTCCTGTACCGACGAGGCCACCACATCACCCGTCCAGGTCGAGGCGGAATAGCGGCTCTCGATCAGTTGGCTGTCCGTCTCGACACTGGCCGTGGTCAGGTTGGTGGAGAGGCCACTGACACTGTTGCCCACCGCGACGATCTCGGAGGCGATCGCCGCCAGGGCCGAGACGAGGTCCGTCGGGCTGGAGGCATTGAAGTAGGAGCCACCGCCATCGATGGCCGCCTGCTCCAGGTCATCGATAGTGCTGGAGCTGCTCTCGATGACGCGATCCTTGTCATCCCAGTCGTTACTGGTCGACTCGACCCCGAACGCCACCGTATAGGTCGTCATCACCTGCTTTTCATAGGTCCCGCTTCCAAGCTTCGGCAAGAGATCATTATGAGCATAATAATAAGCGACATCCGCCAGCGTGGCATCACCGCCATAACTGTAGTTATAACTTTCCCGCCAGGTTCGTCCGTCACCATTGGCATCGCCGATCTTGCTTTCAATATTATTGGAGGCGGAAGAGTTTTCGGAATTCCAGAAACCATCCGTGATCAAAACAGTGAAGTTCTGCTGACACATACCGCCTTCATCTTCGGAAAGAATCGGCGTGGAACCCAGGCTGGAGTAATTGTCACTGTAATATTCACCAGCGCGGTAGAGTGCCTCACGCAAGGGCGTCGACACATAGGTGTTGCTTGAGCTGATTTCAGTTTTGACGATGGCATCCTTGATCTCATCAAGATGATCGTTGCCACTGTCACTTGTCGTGACGACTGATACCAGATTACCCAGTACATTGGTGACATATTCTATGATCGAATCCAGAATATCATCGACCTTTACCTTGGTTGCCGTCTCTGAGCCGGGATTGATGGTGATGAAGCCGGTACGGTACTCAATATCGGAAAGCAGCTCGAGACCGGCAGCCTTGCCGACATTCAAGCGACTGCGATAATAAGTGAACCAGTTGGCATAGTTGACCTGCTCATCCGGGGTGAGATCCGAAACCTGCACTTCGCTGCTGTCACTGCAATTGCTGCCAGTGTAATAACGAAACTCGAGATCCGGATCCGTCAGGTCAACCAGATTGTCTTCATCATCGCCTTCATTGAAATCAATCCACGCCGCTGCCGGGTCCATGTCATCATAACGCTCATCCCCATTTCCAGACTTCCAGGGCTGATAGACCTGATCCGGGTCATAGGCTTGGCTATTGGAGTCAGCACAGAAGTATTTGTTGGAAAGATCTTGCGGCTTGAAGACATATTCACAGGACCACTTCCATCCATTACTATATTTTTTCTCGACCCACTCACATACCTGTCGCTTCTTATAAAGCATGTTGTAGCCCTGATAGGAGCTACCACCATCAAAGGTGTCTTCCCAGGTCATCGAGCCCGAATCATCCAGCACCAGCAGGACGTTGGGGGTAACACCGACACTCTGGGTGGTGGGCAACTGGAGTAGCGTGTCGCTATCTGCCAGCACGGGCAAGGCGACCAGCAGCCCGCCTGACAGCAAGGCCGGCAGGTGAATACGACGCAAGCCGCTACGGCGGGGTGAGTGCTTCGATTTCATCGATAGATTCCCTTCAATCGGCCATCATGATTTCGCTTTGCACCACTGCCAGTGCACGCTTCCTGCTATCAGGGTCACCTGCGCTCTCAAGACTCCAACCGGCGGCCGTGATGCGGAAGGCATTCAACAACTGACTGCTGCTCAGGTTATCGTCATTCAGAACGCCTTCCGTCGTCTCTCCGAGATACTCGATGACATAGTTGCCGTTGTCAGCCGCATCACCACTCAAGACACCTTCCCCCTCCCAGGCGTCTGCCTGCAGAGGATCGAAGTCCAGGTCCTCCCCCGCCGTGACGTCATAGAAGCCGTCCCCACCGAAATCATCCAGGGTCAGCTCCCCCTCGAGCAGACGACTCTCAGCCTGTTGCTGAAGGCTCTCGGCCTCCGCGTAGGCGTTGTCGTAGAACTGGGTATTCATCAACATGCGGGTCTGCAACTGGGTATCTTCA
The DNA here is from genome assembly GCF_029846435.1 of Cobetia sp. 1AS1. Classification (NCBI taxonomy): domain Bacteria; kingdom Pseudomonadati; phylum Pseudomonadota; class Gammaproteobacteria; order Oceanospirillales; family Halomonadaceae; genus Cobetia; species Cobetia sp. 1AS1. Next base: position 90,807 of record NZ_JARWKU010000013.1, on the reverse strand, counting down.
TTGCCTGTCACCGCCATCACGCCCACCACGATCAGCATGATCAGCACGACCAGCAATGCCATGCCTTGCTGGCGTGGCGGCCTGGAAGAACTTGCCTGGTTCATAGACCGATATTCCTCGGGCTCAGGGTGATATCGAAGGTGCGTTGCAACTCACCGTTCCCCTCACCCTCGACGTTGATCGTCGGCGGCGTCTTGAGGGTCAGGCTGATGTGGATCCGTCTGACGCTGCTCCAGTCGTTCGCGGCTTCCACTTCCGCCACGCTGCGCTCCACGGCAAAGCGACTCGCGCTACCGCTGCCGGAGGCCGTATCGAAGGTCAGGTCCAACGCTTCGACGTATCGCGCCACTTCTTCGCCACAGCCTGCTGCCGGGTCGCCATCGACATCCTCGCCGTTCAGGCAGAGCCGAACGGGGGAGTCGTCATCGGCCTGTGACAGCAACAGGTACCAACGCTGCAGCGGATAGACATATGCCTGGGTCTGTATGGTGCCGCCATAGCCGTGCTCGACGGCGCTCGACAGCTCGAGCGAGTTGTTGCCATCGCCCGAGAGGCGCGCGATGTCGCCGCTCTCACAGTCGCTGATCAGCACGACGCTATCCGTCTCCAGCGTGCCGGAGGTGTAGTCCTCCAGGGTCAGCGAGGTATCGCCCTGGGCGACGCTCGCCCCGAGTTGCCAACCGCGCTGCGCTCCCAGCGCCGGTACCTGCAAGGCCAGACGGTCGTAGGTGATCCCCGCCACCGTGTCGGACTCGGCCGTCAGAGGAGAATCGGACAGCGCATGGCTGCCGGTACCATCACTGACACTGCTCACCGACGCACAGCCGGAAAAGCCGGCATTGCGCACCAATGGCTGCAGGCGGCGTGTGACGTGGCGTGCAGACTCCTGCAGGTAAGACACGGCAGACGTGGTGTTGAGGGTAGAGCGCGAGGCCAGAAAGTATTCCAGCGCCATGGCGGAAATGAACAGTCCCAGCACCAGCGCCAGCATCAATTCGACCAGGCCGACGCCCTGCTGGGCATGCCGTGAGGGAATCGAGCGCGGCGCCCGAGGCGAGCGCGACGCGAAGGCTCGCAGCGGGAGGGAGGCTTTCGACGACATCAGGGCACCACTCGTATCTGTAGGGTCTCGCTCAACGCCTGAGCATCGGCGTCCATGCTGTCTTCGTTCTGCCCGAGCTGCGCGGCACCGCTCCAGCCGAGGGTCAGGGTGAGAAGGTCACTGCCGCTGCTGGCGATGGACCCGACCGGCGCGTTCAGACTGCTGTCCTCAAGCCTGTCCGCCCACACCGCCACATCACGGGCCGCAAGCTCGGCAACACTGCAGGGACAACCGCCCGGATTTCCTGCCCCCGCAGTGGAAAGCCCATCATAGTCATCCACGCCATCGGGGTTGGCTTGAATGCGCTCAGCCATGCTGACCAGGAGAATACGGGCTTCGGTACGCGCGTAACTCTCGTTGTTGGCCTGCAGACTCTCCATCTGCATGAGCCCGAACCCCAGCAATGTCAGCCCCATCAACAGCAGAGCGATCAACGCCTCCAGCAGGCTGGTACCTTGCTGGCCACCGCTTGCGCGGGGCATGCCAAGCTCAGCAACTCTGGTCATCGCTGCCATAAGTCTCCGTCAATACTCGTCCGATGGGAGTCAATTCAAGCTGGCGATGGCCCTGCCCGCCCGACTGATCGCAGATCAACAACCAGGTGGAATCAGAGGTCGCGCCCTGATCATCGAAAGTCACGCCGGCAACACCCGCCTGCACGGTGATGGCGGCATCAAATACGCGCAACAGGTCATCGCCCAGCGACGCCCGTGCCTCGGCCTGACTGCCCTGCACCACCGCCCAGCCATTGCTCCAGCTGGTGGAATTCATGCAGGCGTCACCCTGCGCATTCAGGGGGCAAAGCGTTATGTCGTCGCCGCTGGCCACCGCCTCGCTACGCGCATAGTTGATGGAAGCCACGAGCGTCTCGGCCGTGCCGGTGACGGCGTTGCGCGCGACCACCCCCTGCCAGGCGGGGACGGCAATCGTGATCGTGATCACGAGAATGGCCAGCGTGATCATCAGCTCAATCAACGTGAAGCCTTGCTGGCGGCCCTGCTGACATCCATGCCGAAGTGCAGGAAAAAGCTGCATCGTCTTACCCCTGAAAGCCACGCAGGCCAAAGCACCCTGCAGGGCGTGAAATTGGGCAATTTAACGTCTATGAACCACAGATGGAATCATTATGTTACACAAGATTACCCATCATTCCGAAAACTCCCCATAATCACCGTTATTCCATATTTCTCGACTGGGCCTCGCCTACCAAACAAAAAAAGCCCCGATCATCGTAGATCGAGGCTTCAGGTGCTTGCCATGCAATGTCGGCTGTCAGTGGCTACCAACAATCACTGCTGTCAGTGTCTTCCGAGTCCTCAAGGACTGCCGCTCCCTTCACTCCCAGCTCCGTGAGCGTAAAGGTGGCGCAGTCCTCATCATTAGCCTGACTGCCGGTAGCAGTGGCGGTCAGGGTATAGCTGTCTGCATCCCCTGCGACGGCCAGGTTGTAGAAGCCTTCCTCGCTGACGGCATCTGCCTGGCCCAGCCCGATACCACCGCCACCGCCTCCAAGCGCATCTCCACAGCTGGTCGCCGCTGTCACGCTGGCCGTCGCGTATTCACCGCAGGTTGCCATGATGCGCTCCTGGGTCTGGGCCAGTGCCAGCAAGGCGGTGGTGGCGTCGGTGCGACGTGAACGCTCCACCTGATCCTGATAGCTGGGATAGGCGATCGCCGCCAGAATGCCGATGATGGCCACGGCAATCATGAGTTCCAGCAGACCGAAGCCGCCTTGTGCCCGAGAACCCACTGTTCGTCTGATCATCAGCGCCCCCGACGCAGCAGCGTGATGTCGATGACCTGCTTCGGCTCACCACGTGGGTCAAAGCGTACCTCGACCTCCTGCCCCGGCGTGAGGTGGAAGGCCTTCAGCTCGCGCCCATTGCGATTGAGTATCCGGCTATCCGGCTGAAGCACGAACCCCATGTCGTCGACGAGCAGCTGATCCCCCTCTCGCTCGTCGATGACGCCGGTGACGCTCTGCTCCATGACCAGCGGAATCGGGGCATCTTCCGCCAGGGCCTGGGAGCCCCAGCTCGTGAAGAGCAAGCCCGCCGCCAGCATCAGTCCACTACCAGTCAGCTTAAGTCGTGATGTCTTCATGGTCTCTCTCCTAGCGCAGCTGATACCAGGCACTACGGCCTTCCAGCCCATCGATCCCGAAGTCCATGGCCATTTCGACCACCTGATTGGTGCCACCCTGACCGACATACTGGGTATCACCCAGGAATTTCGGTGAGGTGGGCTCGCCTTCTGTCTTGATCGAGAGTACGACCTGATTGTTGACGTTGTCGCTCGCGTTGACCTCGCCATCAGCGTTGTAATCAAAGACCTGCTGCACATTGTTGTAACTGCGTACCGGCTGCAGGCCGTTGCGCAAGCTGAGCGCATTCAGCCAACCACTGGCACCGCCAGTACAGGGGCCATTGGAGCCCGGGATGGTGGTATTGAAGACAATCAGATCACCACGGACAGCCGGGATGGTCACCAGACGCTCGCCGGAGTCCGGTAGCTCCAGGTACCAGCCATACTGCATACCATTGTTGTTCTGATTGGAATAATCGACGCCTACCCCCGTGACCGTCCGCGCGTCACTCACGCCGCTGATATTGGAAAAGCTTTGCTTTTCCAGCTGGCCATGATGACGGCGAGTCGAAGAACCGGTATGCAGCACGCTGTAGAAGGATTGCGTCGAGGTATCGACCGCATCCTGCAGCGTCAGCAATTGCCCGGTGCCCCAGTACACATTCAGGTACGGCGTATCGACGGTGCTGTTGAAGACACCGCTGCGTGCCACGGCTACCCGCGATGTGATGGGCTGTCGGGAAGCTGCCGGACAGGTCGATGACGTGCTGTTCAAGGCAACGGCACATGACTGGAACAGACGCGACATTTCGCTGCTGCCGATGTTGCTCAGCGAGAACTCGCGCATGTCGAACACCCAGACATTGCCATGCAGATCGCCGGCATAGACCCAGTCGGTGATGCCATCGGCATCGACGTCGGCCAGCTCAGGGCTCGACATGCCATTGCAGTCACTGCTGCCAGAGGTGCACGACCCACCGGCATTACTGCCCTGTTGAGAATCCAGCAGCGCATAGTTGTCGGGGTCTTCCAGGTCCACGATGAACAACTTGGCACGCCCATCGCTGTCGGCGTTGTAGCCATTGCCGAAGATGGCATACCACTTGCCATCATCCAGACGCGCTACCTGAATATCGCTGAAGGTATAGCCGAGGTCCTCGTGCGTGAATTCCCACTGCACGATCTCGGCCGGCGAGGTGCCGTCAGATTCACCCAATGACTCGAAGCCTTCAGGATCGGTGATATCCAGCATGTAGACCGCCTTGCCACCAGCGCCCAGCCCACCCAGCAGGACCGAGTGCCAGCCGGGCGTATCCTCATCCCCCAACTGGACATGCACGTCACGTGCGACCGGAGTGGCATCGACATAGTACTGGTGCACATAGTTCTGATCAGCGAGCTGGCGAATACCGCGCCCGCTCTCGATGCTGAAGGCGGCATACGGCATGTAGGCGAACTTCTCTTCACCGGTCTCCATGTCGATGGCGTGCAGCATGCCGTCGTTGGCACCGATGTAGATCATGTTCTGGCGGTCCTCATACAGCGTCTTGAAGGAGCGGTACGAAGACACTTCCATGTCATTGCGATAGCTGGCCGAAGGCGGCCCGACGATCGCCGGCGAGGCATGCACGATATCCCCGAGATAGTTGTCGTCACGCTCGCGGAACAAGGTGCCTTCGTAGGCATCGTCACCCTTGAGATAACCGATCAGGTTCTCGAGATCCGACGTTCTGACGCCAAGATCAGCGCCATCCAGCTTCAGGAAGGTACCGGTAGTGTCCAGGACGCGTCCCGTCAGTTGGGCCGCGCCACTGGTGACGCCTCCGACCACTGAGCCGACACCGCCAAGAATGCCATCATCATCATCATCATCGTCATCGTCGTCGTCGTCGTCGTCGTCATCATCCCGGACGGTTCTCCGCAGCGTTGCCAACAGCGTTTCTGACAGCAGGGACTCATCGAGGAAGCCCACGAGGTCCAGTACCTGTTCGGCCTCCAGTGATCCGGCCTCCTCGATATTGAAGAAGAACGCCTTCTCATCCACTTCGGAGATCCCCGGGTTGTAGGTGATCACCTTGCGGCTGGAGCTACGGCTATCATCGTCACGCAACCACTCCGCGACGGACCAGTCCGAGGTGGCGCTCAAGGCGCCATTGGTGCCGATCTTGCGTGCAACCACATCGCCCGACCAATCAGCGGGATCATAGATGGTCTGAATCACATAAGCGCCGCTGGTCTGCCCACCACTGCTGATGTCCAGGCTACCGGTGCTGGCCGCGCGCCCTGCGATGGACTGCGCGATATTGTTCAGCGCATCAATCAATGCCTGCGGATTGGCGGCGCTGAGATATTCACCACGTCCGTTCCAGGCCGCATGACGCAGATCATCGATGGTGGTATTGGCATTGGCGGAAGGCTGCGGCCAGGTGAAGGCAGACTCGAGATCAGCAGGGTTCTCGGACAGCGAGCCATCCACACCGAAAGCGACGGTGTAGGTCACCATGTGCTGAGCAGAGTTTTCGTCCACTCCCGGTATGGTAGGCACGCTGTCGATCAAGTCAGTCCGCAGGTCCTCGCGATAATATTTCATCGCGACATCGCCAAGCGTATTGGAATAGCTGTCACGGTGACTGGCACTGATGAAGTCGCCGCTGCCACCGTCGACGTTGCCGACACTGGGGCTGGAGCCATTCCAGTAGCCATCGGTCATCATGATGGAATAGTTCTGCTGGCACATGCCGCCCTCATCCGCACTCAGGATGGGAGCATTGCTTCCAGTGCTGGAATAATACTCACCGGCATTCTTGAGCGAGGTACGCAGAGGGGTGCCACCGGAGGGATAGGCGGTAAAAAGCTCCTCCAGCAGGTCTTCACGCTCATCGACATCCGTCATGTCAGCAACGTTGCGGTTGTTGCGGCCCTGGATGGTGCGCAGCCCCACCCGGGACTCGTTGGCGTTGATCACACCGGCCATGGCGGATTTGGCAACCAGCATGCGGTCGCGATAGTAGGTAAACCAGTTGGCGAAGTTGACTTGCTGAGCCGCGGACAGGTCTTCCACTTCAACGACATGATCTTCGTCTAGAAACAAGCGCCCCGAATTGTTGCTATAGACCCCGCATTCACCATAGTCATAGTCCCCGTCGCCATTGTCGTCCCAGCGAACGTAGTAGACATCATCCTTCATACTTGCCGAGCTGGTGGGCTCGTAAGGATCCTCACGGACATTCGACAGGCTCATGTTTTGATAGGCGATTCCCAGTCGGTCCGCTCCGGCCCACGGGGCATAAGTCAGCGCCGGGTTGTAGGCCATGACATTGAAGCCCATGCAGGCCCCGACCGCCCCGCCAAGATCCGTATAGGAAACGATACGATCATCGGCATCATGGTTGTTCTCTATCCAGATCCCGCTCTTGGAATACACCCCGGTGTATCCCATCAGCGAGGAAGCCGGCTGGAGACTCCAGTGTTCCACCCCCTTGTTGAGAGTGTCTTCCCAGGCCATGCTGCCCGAATCATCCAGAATGAACAGGATATTGGGCTGAACCCCGGTCGCTTCCGTGACCGGGGCGCGGGCGATTTCCCCGGGGGCCGCCAGACAGGGCAAGGCGACAAGGCACAGGGCACCACTCAGCAGATAACGCATATTCTTGCTCCTCTCAGAAGTAAGGGCCCAGTTCCATCTCGCTTTGCACTACTGTCCAGGAGGCCCCATTGCCGCCCCCCGTGCCCATCGCGTTGATACGGAAGGCATCCAGGCGCGTGCCCACCGCATTCACTTCGTTGCTGGCATTCAGCGGCGGCTCGCCGACCTTCCCCAGGTACTCGATCACATAGGCTCCGATGACCGCACCGGTATCACTGTCCAGCGTCTGGATACCGCTGGCTTGCCAATCCGCTTCCGAGAGCGGGTTGATCGGCGGTGCATCCTCGGGCAGTGCCAGCATCAGGCCAGCCGAGTCATCGAAGCTGTTCAGGCTCCAGGTGCCATCCTCCAGGCTTTCCTGAAGCGCGCGCTCGCCGATGCTCAGGCTGGTTTCCGCGTTGTAATAGGACTGCTCGAAGTTGCGGCTGTTGACGGCCATGCGTGTCTGCAGCTGACTGTCCTCAACCCCGGTCACGGCCAGCAGGCCGATCACGACCAGCATGATCAACACGATCAGCAAGGCGATGCCTTGCTGACGTGCTGGCCCCCGAGTGACCGCGCAGACTCTGGACGTTGAAGACGATGTATTCATCAGCTGCCCCTCAGTTGCAGATTGCGCGGTGTGAACGTGAGATTGAAGGTTCGCGTCAAACGCCCATCGTTATCCCCGCCCGGCACCACTCCCGGCAGGCTCTCGAGCGTGAGTGCGATCTCGATACGGCGCACCTCATCCCAACGGCCTTCGCTGCGCACCGTGGCGGCCGGCACCTTGACGCGATCGACACTGCCATTGCCGGTGGTATCCAGACTGAAGCTGACATCGAAGCCCTGTACGCCGGAGGCCAGTTCTTCGCGTGCGAAAGCGGCATCGATACGGTCGATATACAGTGAACGCACCGAAGAATCGTCAGCCTGGTCATCCAGCCGCAGCTCCCAGGCCTGCACCGGGTAGAGATAGGCGTTCGAAGACTGAGAGCTGCCGTAGGAACGTGACAGGGTGTCATTGGTTTCCACATTGCCCTGGGTGGTGCCCGACACCCTGAAGACATCGGTGCTGCTGCAATCACTGACCAGCGCATACTCGTTGGTCACGAAGGCATCTTCGCTGCCGTTGCGCACGGACAGCGGGCCGCCCAACGACGTCATGCTGCTGGTCAGCGTGGTTTCATCGCCGTCCTTGCTGGCAGCGACGAACGTCAGATTGAAATAGCTGAGGCCCCGCTGGGTACGCTGCTGCCCCCCGAAAGGCGCCGTGAGATCGTGAGAGGCATCCACCGAGCTGGCATTGGTGATATCGCGGCTATTGGCACAGCCTGCGTAGCCCACATTGCGCATCAGCGGCTGGAGCCGGAAGGACACGTAGCGGGCCGATTCCTGCAGATAGGAAAGCGCCTCCTGGGTGCTCACGGTACTGCGTGAGGTCGAGAACATCTGCACGGCCATCGCCGTGATCAGCAGCCCCAGCACCAGGCTGATCATCAGCTCGACAAGCCCCACACCCGCCTGGCGCTTCATGCCATGAGGGGGGGTGGTGGCGGGGGCGAAGCGTCGGCGGACCGATGCAGGGGAACAGCGATTCATGGCTCTACCTCGAAACGATAGGTCTGCTGGTCAACTCCCCCGCTGATGGGGTCACTCCACTGCACCTGGACACTGACGTCGTGAACGCCGATGCCGGCGCCGCCGACAACACGCTCGTCGACTTCCACGCTGCCGACGCCGCTGGTCAGCGTAGAGCCGATGATGGCGTCACCCCAATCAATGATGTCCTGGTCCGCCAGCTCTGCGGGCACGCAGTCCGAGCTGCATCCATCCGCCGGCGCATTGGTGGTATCGGCATCATCATATTGATCGATGGCCTCAAGGTTGGCGCGGATACGCTCAGCCATGTCCAGCGACAGCAGTTGTGCCACGGTATTGCTGTAGCTGACGCGCTGATGCTGAAGCGTCTGAACTTGCAACAACCCCAGCCCCAGCAGGGAAACCCCCAGCAGCATGACCGCGACCAGCGCCTCGATCAGGCCAATGCCGCGCTGTGAATGCCGAGCGGAACGGCGCCGCTGCAGGCGAGACAGCAATGTCTTCCTCAGCGCTCGCGGCTGCAGGGCTTGCTTGAGGGATGTGGTCATCAACGATGCTGTCATGAGCAGTCCCCTCCTGATTCAAGGCGTACACGGCCTGAAGGCGCCACTACCACAGAGGTAGCATCGGAGGCCGCACAGAACACCAGCGTACTGTTGCCACTCGTCAGCGTGCCGCGATCGTTGTAGGTGATCCTGGCGGCGCCACCCGACTGGGCAACCGCATTGCTGTCCTGATGGATCCACAGGCGGTCGTCGAGGGTGAAGTTGGAAGTATTCCCGACATAGACGACCCAGCCATTCGCCCAGTCATCGTCGCAGGTCGTGGGGTTGGGGGTGGCGACGCTCGGCGCATAGGGACAGACACTCACATCCACACCGCGCGTGGTGGCGGTGCTGCGCGCCATGCCGAGCGCATGGGTCAGGGCACGCACATCGGACTCCACCTGAGAGCGCTGCACCAGGCCTTGCCAGGCCGGCACCGCCCAGGTCGCGATGATGGCAATGATCGCCACTGTCACGACCAGCTCGATCAGGGTGAAACCACGGGATTGGCGCATGAGAGATACTTCTCCTTGCCGCTGAGGGTCGACCGGCCGTGCCGGACTCGAGTCTGTCTTCTGGGGCCCACCATCACCAGCACCGACCTCCTCCTTCGGCACCGGTATTCATGTCCTGGTCCATCCACAGCACGCCACAGTCATCATTGAGTTGTGCCCCTTGAGGCGTCGCCTGCAGGACGAAGGCCGAGGCAGACAGACTGCGATACGTGATCAGGTAGCGAAGATTGCCACCGCCGTCCTCTATACGGCTGACGCCATCCGTCGGCTGGTCATCATCCCCCACGGGCGCCTCGGAAAAATTCTGGTAGTAGAAGCCATGCAGCTGTCTGGCCTGCTGCCCCAGTGCCTGCTGGGCATGCGAGCGCCAGCTGCGCTCCACATAACCGAGATAGGAGGGAATGGCGACCGCCGCCAGAATGCCGATGATCGCGACCACCATCATCATCTCGATCAGGGTGAAGCCCTTGGCCCGACGCCTGCCAGCTGCCCCGCGCCCCGATCTCGGCTTGCGGCGTGCACCTGCACTGCTGACACCGATGACCGAGAACAGTCGTGGCATGGGGAATTCTCCAGAGTACGAACTATACCTCTATTATGTATCATTTTGGTAACTGCGCATTACATTTTTTTTCAATACGCACCAGATTGATCAACGATCGTGCTCAAGAATGCCGTTGCTTATACAAGAAACTGCTGAATTGGATGGCAAAATGCGAATGGCGCGCACAAAAAAGCCGCGACAGGGTCGCGGCTTCTTCACTGGCAGAAACTTACAAGGCGTTACAGCTCGCGGATCTGATCCGAGGCGATCAAGCGCTCCTTGAGCTCCTTGGGCATGGAGAAGACGATGTTTTCCTCCTGGCCCTCGAGCTCCTCGGGCGCCGAGGCTCCCAGCGCCATCAGACGATCGATCACGCCCTGCACCAGCACTTCGGGGGCACTGGCCCCGGCGGTGATGCCGATGCTGCCGATACCCTCGAGCCAGCTGGCCTCGATCTGCTGCGCATCATCGATCAACCAGGCGGGGGTCTGCATGCGCTCGGCCAGTTCGCGCAGGCGGTTGGAGTTGGAGCTGTTGGGGCTGCCGACCACCAGCACCACATCGCAGGCTTCCGCCAGCATGCGCACGGCGTCCTGGCGATTCTGGGTCGCGTAGCAGATGTCATCCTTGCGCGGGCCCTGAATCGCCGGGAAGCGTTCGCGCAGCGCGTCGATTACCCGCGCGGTATCATCCATCGAGAGCGTGGTCTGGGTGACGAAGGCCAGTTGCTCCGGGTCCTTGACCTCCAGACGCGCCACATCGGACTCGTCTTCCACCAGATGGATGGTGCCACCCTTGGAAGTGTCATAGCGGCCCATGGTGCCCTCGACCTCCGGGTGGCCCTCATGACCGATCAGCACGCAATCCTGGCCCTTGCGCGCATAGCGCAGGACTTCCATGTGCACCTTGGTTACCAGCGGACAGGTGGCATCGAAGACCTTGAGGTTGCGACGCTCGGCCTCTTCCTGCACGGCACGCGAGACACCGTGCGCCGAGAAGATGACGATGACGTCATCCGGCACTTCGTGCAGTTCCTCGACGAAGATTGCGCCGCGCTCCTTGAGAGAGTCGACCACGAAACGGTTGTGCACCACCTCGTGACGCACGTAGATCGGCGGCCCGAACACGTCGAGCGCCCCGTTGACGATATCGATGGCGCGATCCACTCCGGCGCAGAAACCGCGCGGGTTGGCCAGCTTGATCTGCATGACAGGCTCCGCTTGATGGCGAGGTGCGCTCACGGGGAGCGCACCTTTTGATAGTAGACTCAGTGCGTGGTCGCGGGGGCGACTGACAGTACCTCGACCTCGAAGGTCAGGGTACGCCCGGCCAGCGGGTGATTGAAGTCGACCTTGACGTCACGCTCATCGATCTCGCGGATGATGCCCGGCAGCTCCGAACCCGACGGCTCGGCGAAGGACATCACCATGCCGACCTCGATCTCTTCATCGAAGCTCTTGCGCGCCACGGTCTGGACGTTCTGCGGATTGTGCTGACCGAAGGCATGCTCCGGCGTGATCGTGAAGCTGCCGGTCTCGCCCGCCGCCATGCCCATGATCGAACGCTCGAAGCCCGGCGGCAGATTGCCGTCACCCACCTGGAAGGTGGCCGGTGTCTTGTCGAAGGTGGAGTCCACCTCGGTGCCGTCTTCCAGACGCAGACGGAAATGGAGGCTGACCTCCATGTTATCGGCGATACGATGCTCGCTCATGCTGACCTCGCTTGTGGCGCTCATTCGGAGCGGCCACGGAAAGATTCAAGAATCAGTGCCACGGCTCCCAGGCTGATGGCGACGTCCGCCACGTTGAAGGCCGGGAAGAAGGCATTGCCCCAGTGGAAGGACAGGAAGTCCACCACGTAGCCATGCACGACACGATCATAGAGATTGCCAAGCGCGCCCCCCAGCACCAGCGCGATGCCCAGCGCGGTGAAGGTCTCGTGACGCTTGAGGCGCGCAAGCCAGATGCTCAGGCCGATGGCTGCCACCACCGCGATGCCCGCAAACAACCAGCGCTGCCAGCCATCATGGCCAGCCAGAAAACTGAACGCCGCGCCGGTGTTGTGGAGCAGCGTCAGATTGAAGATCGGCAGCACTTGGTTGGCCTGACCATAGACCAGCGAACTGCTGGCCAGCCACTTGGTGGCCAGGTCCAGCACCACGATCACCAGCGACAGCCACAGCCAGCGCAGCGGCGAGCGCATCGGCTCACTGCCGGCTGAAGGGGTATCCGTCGCGGGGCCTTGTGAAGAAGACGTCATGTTACCTTCCTGTCGTGAAATGAGTCTGCGACCGGCAAGACACGAACGCCGGGCCAGAGCCCGGCGTTCGATATCAGCGCTCAGCGGAGGCTGAACGATGCCGCGGTCGCATCAGCGATCAAGCGAAGTGACGCGTCTCGCCTTCGCCATCCGGCAGGTTGGTCACGCAGCGGCTGCACAGCGTCGGATGTTCCGGCAGGGTGCCGACTTCCGGACGGTGGTGCCAGCAACGCTCGCACTTGTCATTCTCGCTGACCTTGACCGCCACCTTGAGGCCGGACACTTCGGTCTCTTCTGCCTCACCGGCCACCTCGAGAGGCGCCAGGGTCACGCCGCTGGTCAGCATCACGAAGCGCAGCTCGTCGCCGAGACTTGCCAGCAGCGTATTGAGCTCGTCGTTGACGTAGAGAGTGACTTCCGCCGCCAGGCCATTCTTGACCAGACCGGCGTTGCGCGCGCCTTCCAGCGTCTTGTTGACCGCCTGCTTGACGTGCAGCACCTGCTCCCAGAACTCACGCCCCATGGCCGCATCATCCGCCAGAGTGGTCAGGCCGGTGTAGGCCGTCTCGAGGAAGATGGTGTCCTTGCGCGGGCCCGGGATGTTGGCGTAGATCTCTTCACCGGTGAAGGAGAGGATCGGCGCCATCCAGCGTGCCAGCGCCTCGATCACGTGATACAGCGCCGTCTGGCAGCTACGACGCGCACGCGAGTTCGGCTGCGTGGTGTACTGGCGATCCTTGATGACATCCAGATAGAAGCCGCCCAGCTCACGCGAGCAGAAGGTCAGCACCTGCTGATAGATGTCGAGGAAGCGGTATTCCTCGTAGGCCAGCTCGACACGTGCCTGCAGCTGAGCGGCACGATCGACCACCCACTGGTCCAGCGCCAGCATGTCGTCAAAGGCCAGCGCATCACGCTCGGGCTCGAAGCCGTTCAGATTGGACAGCAGGAAGCGCGAGGTGTTGCGGATACGACGATAGGCATCGGCGGTCCGCTTGAGGATCTCGTCCGAGACGGCCATCTCGCCGGAGTAGTCATTGGAGGACACCCACAGGCGCAGGATGTCGGCGCCCAGCTTGTCCATCACCTGCTGCGGCGCGACCACGTTGCCGACGGACTTGGACATCTTGCGACCCTGCGCATCCACGGTGAAACCGTGAGTCAGCAGCGCCTTGTAGGGCGCGTGGCCGTCAATGGCACAGCCGGTCAGCAGTGACGAGTGGAACCAGCCACGGTGCTGGTCGGAGCCTTCCAGGTACAGGTCGGCACGCGGGCCTTGCTCGTGACCATGCGGATGCGAGCCACGCAGCACATGCCAGTGGGTCGTCCCGGAGTCGAACCACACGTCCAGCGTGTCGGTGACCTTCTCGTAGTTCTCGGCCTCATCGCCCAGCAGCTCCTGGCTGTCGAGTGACCACCAGGCATCGATGCCGTGCTCGGCAACGCGATCGGCGACCGCTTCCATCAGCGCCACGCTGTCGGGGTGCAGTTCCCCCGTCGCGCGATGCAGGAACAGCGGAATCGGCACGCCCCAGTTGCGCTGACGCGAGATGCACCAGTCCGGACGGTTGGCGATCATGCTCTTCAGACGCGCCTGACCCCAGGCCGGGATGAAGGCGGTGTCCTCGATGGCGGACAGCGCCTTGTCACGCAGAGTCACGCCGTCGGTGCCGGCAATGTCCATGCCGACGAACCACTGGGCCGTCGCGCGATAGATGACCGGCGTCTTGTGGCGCCAGCAGTGCATGTAGCTGTGGGAGATCTTCTCGTGCGCCATCAGCGCACCGAGCTCTTCCAGACGCGCGACGATGTTCGGGTTGGCCTTCCAGATGAACTGGCCACCGAATTCCGGCAGGTCCGGCACGTAGACGCCGTTGCCCTGCACCGGGCTTTCGATCTCGTCGAAGCTCATGCCGTAACGACGGCAGGTATGGAAGTCATCCTCGCCGTAGGCCGGCGCGGAGTGGACGATACCGGTACCGGCGCCAGTCTCGACGTAGTCGGCCAGATAGACCGGCGACAGACGATCGTAGATCGGGTGACGGAAGTTGATCAGCTCCAGCGCCGCACCATTGACGGTCGCCAGCGTCTCGCCGCTCAGGCCGAAGCGCGCCAGGCTGTCCTCGACCAGTTCCTCGGCCAGCACCAGCAGGCGCTCGCCGGTGTCGACCAGCGAGTAGACGAAGTCCGGGTGAACGTTGAGCGCCTGGTTGGCCGGAATGGTCCACGGAGTGGTGGTCCAGATCACGATCGCCGCCGGCTTGCTCAGTGACTCGAGGCCGAAGGCCTTGGCCAGCGCCGCGCTATCGTCTGCCGCGAAGGCGACGTCGATGGCATCAGAGGTCTTGTCGGCGTACTCGACTTCCGCTTCCGCCAGTGCAGAGCCGCAGTCGAAGCACCAGTTGACCGGCTTCAGTCCCTTGAAGACATAACCGCCCTTGACCATCTCGGCCAGCGCACGGATCTCACCGGCTTCATTGGCGAAGTCCATGGAGCGATACGGGTTGCCCCAGTCACCGACGATGCCGAGACGGATGAACTCGTGCTTCTGGCCTTCCACCTGCACGCCGGCGTATTCACGGCAGAGATGACGCGCCTTCTCGGACTCGAGATGCTTGCCGTGGGTCGTCTCGACCTTGTGCTCGATGGGCAGACCATGACAGTCCCAACCCGGCACGTAAGGCGCGTCGAAACCCGCCATCGTCTTGGACTTGACGATGATGTCCTTGAGAATCTTGTTGACGGCATGACCGATGTGAATATTGCCGTTGGCATAGGGAGGGCCGTCGTGGAGCACGAAGCTCGGACGGCCCTTGCCTGCTTCACGCAGACGCGCATAGAGGTCAATCTCGTTCCAGCGTGCCAGTTGGTCCGGCTCACGCTTGGGGAGATTGCCGCGCATCGGGAAGTCGGTATCGGGCAGATTCAAAGTGTGCTTGTAGTCGCTCATAGCCTTTCGGGTCAGCCGTCGTGGGGGCGGGAAGCCTGGGCTTCCCGAGCTGTGGAATCAGACACCTCAGCAGTGCCGTGTAAGGGTGCCGTCGGCGCATCCGTCATCAGTGCGCTCAGCGGACGGCTGGCCAGCGGCAGGTCAGCCATCGAGGTCATGCAATCGAGCAACGCCTGCTCATCACCGGCAGGCATCTCGCCCGCGGCCAGCGCGAAGAAGCGCTTCGCCAGGGCGATGTCGGCGTAGATGGCGGCCTTGAGGGCTTCCAGGCCATCGAAGCGCTGTTCACCGCGCAGGAAGGCGCAGAAGCTGACGCGCATCGGCTGGCCGTAGAGGTCTTCCGCGAAGTCCAGCAGATGGACCTCGAGCACCGGCCGCGGCGTACCGACCGTCGGGCGCCAGCCGATGTTGGCCACCGCCGGACAGTCGCGGCCGTCGGCAAGGTGCGCCATTACCGCGTAGACGCCGGAGACCGCCAGCGGCGCATTCGGCAACGGCAGGTTGGCGGTCGGCACGCCCAGCGTGCGGCCCAGCTGGCGGTCCGCGACCACGCGTCCCTGCCAGTGGTGGGCACGCCCCAGCAGCCGGGCGGCCAGCGCCATGTCGCCTGCGGCCAGCACCTCACGCACGCGGGTGCTGGAAACACGCTCACCGGCGATCTCGAAGGTGCGGGTATGCTCCACCGCAAAGCCTTCGGCGGCGCCGATGCGTTCCAGCAGCGCGAAGTCTCCGGCGCGATCGCAGCCGAAGCGGAAGTCGTCACCGACCACCAGATGACGCACGCCGAGCCCATCGATCAGCACCTGCTCGATGAACTCACGTGCCGACAGCGAGCGCAGCGTCTCATTGAAGGGCAGACACAGTACGCGCTCGGCGCCATGGCTGCCCAGCAGACGCACCTTGTCCGCCAGACGCGTCAGCCGCGGCGGCGCCTTGTCACCCGCGAAGAACTCACGCGGCTGCGGCTCGAACACCACCACCGTGGCGGGCAGACCATAGGCCGCCGCGCGCTCGCGAAGTTGCTCCAGAATCGCCTGGTGGCCGAGATGCACGCCATCGAAATTGCCGATGGTGGCCACACAGCCGCGACTGCCATCCTGCTTGCGCAGGCGGGCGAGATTGTGGAGTCCTCTGATCAAGTCCATGCGTGCATCACACAAGCCGCCGAAAGTGGTCGATTATAGCGAAGGGGCACGGCGCTGACAGCCACCGTTGCCCCGCCAGGGAGAAAACAGCTGGAACCGGGGGCACCAACCTGCGTGGCACCCGGGCAGCAGACTCAGCTCTGCATGCGGAAATGGCGCGGGCGGACACCGCACAGCCCCAACCACACCGCATAGGCCAGTACACCGCCGACGACCAGCGCTCCCATCATCGCACAGCGCTCCCACAGGCCCCAACCAAGCCAGGTGGTCCAGTCCGGCGACAGCCACATCAGGCCGCCGCCCATCAAGGCGCAACCGCCGATCAGGGTCAGCGAATAGCGTCCCCAGCCGGGCTGGAAGCGCAGCACGCCGTCACGATACAGGCCGCGTGCCAGCAGACCCGCATTGAGGAAAGCCGACAGCGCCGTGGCCAGCGCGAGCCCCGCGTGCGCCAGCGGCACGATCAGCGCCAGGTTGAAGGCCATGTTGGCGACCATCGCGATGATACCGATCTTGACCGGCGTTTTCGTGTCCTGACGCGCATAGAAGCCCGGCGCCAGCACCTTGATCAGCATGAAGGCCAGCAGACCGAAGCTGTAGGCACGCAAGCTCTGGGCCGACATCACTACATCGTTGTCGGTCATCGCGCCGTAGTGGAACAGCGTGATCAGCAGAGGTTCGGCCAGCACGCCGAGTGCCAATGCCGCCGGCACACCGATCAACAGTACCGAGCGCAGCGCCCAGTCGAGCATCTTCTGGAAGTGCTCCAGTGATTTCTCGGCGTGGCGCTTGGAGAGTGCCGGCAGGATCACCGTCCCGATGGCGATGCCGATGATGCCCAGCGGCAACTCGACCAAGCGGTCGGAGTAATAGAGCCACGACACGCTGCCGGTGACCAGAAACGAGGCCAGCACGGTATCCAGCAGCAGATTGATCTGCGAGACCGAGACACCGAACAGCGCCGGGGTCATCAACTTGAGGATGCGGCGCACGCCTTCATGGGCGAAATTCGGCCATGGCTTCGGCATCAGGCCAAGCCGCAGCAGGAACGGCACCTGGAACAGCAACTGCACGCCACCTGCGATCAGCACCCCCCAGGCCAGCGCCATGGCGGGTGTTTCGAAGCGCGGGGCCAGCAACAGTGCCGCACCGATCAGGCTCAGGTTGAGCAGCACCGGCGTGATGGCCGGCACCGCAAAGCGATTCCAGGTATTGAGCACGCTGCCTGCGAAGGCGGTCAGCGAGATCAGCAGCAGATACGGGAAGGTCAGGCGCAGCATGTCGCCGGTCAGCGCCAGCTTGCCGGCATCGTCACCGAACCCGGGCGCGAAGACCCACACCAGCCAGGGCGCACACAGCATCGCCAGCGCGGTGATCAACGCGAGTATGACGCCAAGACTGCCGCTGACGGCGTCCAGCAACTCGCGGACCTCTTCCCGCGTCCGGCGAGTCGCATACTCCGACAGCACCGGAATGAAGGCCTGGTTGAAGGCACCCTCGGCAAACAGGCGGCGCATGAAGTTGGGGATCTTGAAGGCGACGAAGAAAGCGTCCGCCCCACTGCCGGCGCCCAGCAGGGATGCGATGGTCACATCGCGCGCCAGACCCAGCACGCGCGACAGCATCGTCATCACGCTGACGATCAACCCGGAGCGCAACAGACCACCCCGCACCGGCAGGCTGTCGCCCGAGCGGGTCTCGCCCTGGGCACTCGCCTGTGAAGCGGACTGCGCGGCGGCCTCGGCCTTGCCGTCTTCTCCCCTGACTTCCTTCTCGCCTGCGGGCGACTCATCCTGCGGCTTGCTCACCCTGACACCCCTCTCGCTTCCCTGACCTGACACCGATGTCATCCACTCGACAGACAGACACAAAAAAACCGGCCGAAGCCGGTTTTTTCACACTCACACGTCTTAGACAGCCAGTGCCTTGACGCGAGTGTTCAGACGGCTTTTCAGACGAGCGGCCTTCTTCTTGGACAGAATGTCCTTGTCGGCGTAACGGTCGAGGACCTTCTGCGCGACATTGAAAGCGGCCATGGAAGCAGCGTGATCGCCAGTCTTGACGGTCTTCAGCACGTTCTTGATGCTGGTACGCACGGCGGAACGCTGTGCGGAGTTGTGCTGACGACGAACTTCAGCCTGACGAGCGCGCTTACGTGCTTGCTTGGAATTTGCCACTTTGATGCTCCTTATGAGTCCACCCGTAGGCGCGTACTCATGAACCTGAATTTGGAAGACGTTGTCGCACCGCGACAGCGAGTCCGATCATCTCTCGCCTTTCGACACTGATGTGAAGACTTTCGAGAAATCAGCGACTTGACGTGGAAGCCCCGTCAAACCTTCGCCATCGGGGCGGACCAGCACCCGACAGGACGGCAGAGTCTAGCATGACCCGAGCGCATATCGCCAGTCTGAGCTTGCCTGCGCAGGAGTCGGGCACAGAGCTAGGAAGCAGACCTCATGGGTGCTACAGCACGATGAGGTTGTCGCGATGGATCAGTTCCGGCGCCTCGATATAGCCCAGCGTCGCCTCGATCTGATGGCTGGGCAGGCCGAGAATCCGCCCCGCATCTTCGGCGCTGTAATTCACCAGGCCCTTTGCGATGCGCTGGCCGGATTCATCGACGCACTGCACCAGATCACCGCGCTTGAAGGCGCCTTCGACCTTCCTGACGCCCACCGGCAACAGGCTGGAGCCACGCGTGGTCAACACATTGACGGCGCCGGCATCCAGCGTCAGGGTGCCGCGCACCTGCAGCTGCCCCGCGATCCAGCGCTTGCGCGCCGCGATCGGCGCATGCTCCGGCAAGAGGAGCGTGCCGAAGCGCTCACCGGAAGCCAGCCGGGTGATCACCTCGGGCTGACGACCAGAGGCGATCACGGTCAATGCGCCACTGCGCGCCGCCAGACGCGCCGCACGCACCTTGGTCGCCATGCCGCCACGTCCGAGTACGCCGCCACCGCCGGCCACCTTGACCAGTATCGGGTCGTCGGCCTGGGCTTCCTCGATCAGGCTGGCCGCCGGATCATGCCGCGGGTCCGCATCATAGAGGCCTTCCTGATCGGTGAGCAGCAACAGCGCATCGGCCTCGAGCAGGTTGGCGACCAGCGCACCGAGGGTGTCGTTGTCGCCGAAGCGGATCTCGTCGGTGACCACGGTGTCGTTCTCGTTGATCACCGGCACCACCCGCAGGTCGACCAGGGTGCGCAGCGCCGAGCGTGCATTCAGGTAGCGCTTGCGGTTGGAGAGGTCATCGTGGGTCAGCAGAATCTGCGCCGTGGTCAGGCCATGACGATGAAAATGCTCTTCATAGCACTGGGTCAGGCCATTCTGACCGACCGCCGCTGCCGCCTGCAGCTCATGCACGCCGCTGGGGCGAGCCGACCAGCCCAGCCGCGACATGCCGACGGCGATCGCCCCGGAGGACACCACGATCACCTCGACACCCCGCGCGTGCAGCGCCGCGATCTGATCGACCCAACGACCGATACCGGCATCATCCAGCCCGCGGCCGTCATCGGTCAGCAGCGCACTGCCGATCTTGACCACCACGCGTCGTGCATTGGCCAAGGCCTCGCGCCCCGATTGACTGCCCAGTTCCGCCACTTCCGCCACCTTCTGCTCCGACACCGCGCTCTCTCCTGTCATGTAATCCCTCGCCCGGCAGGCTCTGCCTCCCTGCTTGCCATTGTCTGCTCCCGCCAGCCCGCTGTCATCACTCCTCGCCGGCCCCGACAACGAAAACGCCCCGCCGCGAGACCATGAGGTTCGGGGCGGGGCGTGAATCGCGAAGCGGGTCGCTCGTCACTCGGTGGCTGCCGCGCAGGACAGCCACCGGACGAACTGAGCCCTCAGGGCGCGTATTCGACTTCGACGTCGTAATCGTCGTCATTGAAGTCGTCATCGTCCTCTTCTTCGTCATCCTTCTTGCGCTTGCGACGTGTCAGGCGCTCTTCAGCGCGCTCCAGCGACTCGTTCTCCATGCGCGCCAGCAGGGCGGCATGCGCCTCGGCAGCTTCCGGATCTTCCGCCAGCTGCAGGCGTTGCTCGCCCAGCCAGCGGTGAGCGGCCTGCACCAGCTCCTGAGTGCCGATACCGCTGGCCGCGGAGACGACGAACAGCTCGCCTTCCCAGCCCAGGCGCTCGACGAGGTCCTTGACCATCGCGTCGCGATCATCCTCAGGCAGCAGGTCGATCTTGTTGATCACCAGCCAGCGCGGCAGCTCCGTCAGTGCCGCGGAGAAGTTCTTGAGCTCCTTGAGGATCGCCTCGACCGCATAGGCCGGGTCGCTCTCGTCAAAGGGCGCAATATCCACCACGTGCAGCAACAGGCGCGTACGCGTCAGGTGCTTGAGGAAGCGCAGACCCAGGCCAGCGCCGTCAGCAGCGCCTTCGATCAGACCGGGGATATCGGCCATCACGAAGTGCTGGTGGCTACCGATCTTCACGACACCGAGGTTCGGCACCAGGGTGGTGAACGGGTAGTTGGCGACCTTGGGCTTGGCGGCGGAGACGGCGCGGATCAGCGTCGACTTGCCGGCATTCGGCATGCCGAGCAGACCGACATCTGCCATCACCTTCATCTCGAAGCGCAGGTTGCGACGCTCGCCCCAGGTTCCCTTGGAGGTCTGGCGCGGCGCGCGGTTGGTCGAGGACTTGAAGTGGATGTTACCCAGACCACGACGTCCGCCCTGCGCGACCAGCAACAGCTGACCGATTTCCGTCACGTCACCGATGATCTCGAGGGTTTCCTCGTCGATCACGGTGGTGCCGACCGGCACCTTGACGATCAGGTCCTCGCCCGCCTTGCCTGCCATCTGGCGGCCTTGACCGGCATCGCCGCTCTCCGCCTGATAATAGCGCTGGAACTTGAAGTCGATCAGGGTATTGAGCGAGTCATCCCCGATCAGGTACACACTGCCGCCGTGCCCGCCGTCGCCCCCATCGGGACCACCGCGCGGCACGTATTTTTCACGGCGAAAACTCAGGCAACCATTGCCGCCACGTCCGGCCTCTACAATGATCGACGCTTCATCAAGGAACTGCATGCTGCTCTCTCCTGACGACGACCCGGGCCGTCATGCGACAAAAAAGCCCCGCCTGAGCGGGGCTTCCTTGCAGACTGCCATGCGACACCGGGGCATCGAGCAGTCTGCGTAAGCTGTCAGACGTTTCAGGCAGAAACGATGCTGACGAACTTGCGGTTCTTCGGACCCTTGGTCTCGAACTTCACGTGGCCGTCGGCCAGTGCGAAGAGAGTGTGGTCCTTGCCGATGCCGACGCCAGTACCAGCGTGGAAACGGGTGCCGCGCTGACGCACGATGATGTTGCCGGCGATAGCCGCTTGGCCACCGAACAGCTTCACACCAAGGCGCTTGGATTCAGAATCGCGACCGTTGCGGGTAGAGCCCGCCGCCTTCTTATGTGCCATTGGATAATTCTCCTATGGTGGGTAGCGCTGCAATTAAGCAGAGATACCAGTGATCTTGACTTCGGTGAACCACTGACGGTGGCCCGCACGACGCATGGAGTGCTTCCGGCGACGGAACTTGATGATGGTGACCTTGTCGCCACGGCCGTGAGACACGACCTCGGCAGAAACCTTGGCACCTTCAACCAGCGGAGCGCCGACCTTGATGTCGTCGCCTTCAGCAACCATCAGGACTTCGTCAAACTGGATAGCTTCGCCAGTCGCGACTTCAAGCTTCTCGAGCTTCAGGGTCTGGCCTTCCTGAACGCGGTACTGCTTGCCACCGCTCTTGATAACTGCGTACATGATTCTCTCCATCGGACTCATCAAGGGTGTGCTCTTGGGTGGCCTGCTGCGAGTGGCGCCCCTTCTGGAGCCATCTGACAGGGAGCGGGATGAGTCACGGCCGCGTATTATAGCGCCACGTGCCGCGACCGACAAGCAATGTCAAGGTTTACGCGACCAATCGGCCGCCAGCCAGCGTCCTTGCGCGGGTGCACGCCTTGACGGCCATAGGGGTGCCCCATAGCATTACCGCCAAACGGCACGCCACGGCGGCCTCACCTCTCGCTACGGGCACGACGATCTCATGCAAGCCGACGCATCGACCCTTCACGCGGCAGTGGCAGATGACTTCGCCGCCGTCGACCGCACCATCCTCGCGCAGCTCGAGTCGCGCGTGCCGCTGGTCCAGACCATCGGTCAGTACATCATCCAGAGTGGTGGCAAACGCCTGCGCCCGGTGCTGGTGCTGCTGGCAGCCCGCGCGCTGGGCTATCAAGGCGAGAAACACGTTCATCTGGCCGCGCTGATCGAATTCATGCACACCTCGACCCTGCTGCACGATGATGTCGTGGATGAATCCAGCCTGCGGCGTGGCCGCTCCACCGCCAATGACACCTGGGGCAATGCGCCTTCGGTACTGGTCGGTGACTTCCTCTATTCGCGCTCCTTCCAGATGATGGTCGAAGTCGGCTCGATGGACGTGATGGCGATTCTCTCCGCTGCCACCTGTACCATCGCCGAGGGCGAAGTCCTGCAGCTGACCAATATCGGCAACGCCGACATTGATGAAGCCGCCTACTTCGAGACCATCCACGGCAAGACCGCCATGCTGTTCGAGGCGGCCGCACATGCCGGCGCGATTCTGGCCAGGGAAACCGACGACACCGTCACCCCGGCACAGGTCAGCGCGCTGCAGAACTATGGCCGCTACCTGGGCCTCGCCTTCCAGCTGATCGATGATCTGCTCGACTATCAGGGCGATGCCGAGACCATGGGCAAGAACGTCGGTGATGACCTGGCCGAAGGCAAGCCGACCCTGCCATTGATTCGCGCCATGCAGGTCGGCAGCCCGGCGCAGGCCAGTCTGGTGCGCGGCGCCATCGAGAAAGGTGGGCTGGAGCAGCTCGACGAGGTACTGGAAGTGGTGCGCCTCACGGGCGGCCTCGACTATACCCGCAGCCGTGCCCAGGAAATGGCCGACAACGCCCTGAACGAGCTCACGGCGCTGCCGGAGAGCGAATTCCGCGACAGCCTCGAGCGCATCGCGCTGTTGAGCGTCGGCCGCCAGGCCTGATACCCGCATGACGATGGCCCGCCTGGCAGGTCGTCAGTCAGTCCATCATGACAGCAGAGAAACGCTGGCAGGATGAGGTGAAGAGAAGCGCGCTTCTCGACAGCGGAATTGCCCCTTGAGACTCAGATAAAACTTTTTGACCTCAAGGGCTTGCAAAGCAAAGCTGCCTGCGTATAATTCACCTCCGTCGAGACAAGCTCACGACGCATCGGAGTATAGCTCAGCTTGGTAGAGCGCTGCCTTCGGGAGGCAGAGGTCGTAGGTTCGAATCCTGCTACTCCGACCAGATATATGAAAAAGCCGCTGATCACTGATCAGCGGCTTTTTTGATGCTGGAAGGTTTTTCCTGCCTCACAAGCCTACTTCTGCTTGCTCGCGTCTGCGACGCACTCCCCAGCGCGCTACATCCCTCAGGGTGCCCCATGCACACACTGCGTCTTGCCTTGCTGTCCCTGCTGCTGACCTCACTGCTCTCCGCCTGCGCCAGCCCACGTGCGCAATGGGAAAAGCCCGGCGCCAACAGCACACAAGCCCACAATACCTATGCGGGCTGCCAGTACGAGCTTGGCCTGACCGACAAGTCCGCCAACGAGAAGCAGACACTGCTGAAATACTGCATGGAGCGCGACGGCTACCGCCTGCAGAGTTACTGATTCATGGCGCGCACTGAACCATATCGAGCGGCGAGTCAGTCGGACATCCAGCTGCCACTCGCCTTGCGGGCCCGCTCGCGACCAGCACGTTCACGGTCGCGGCGGGCCTTTTGCTTGAGGTAGTAACTGCGCAGGGCAAGGCCGAGACCGAAGGCCAGCATCAGGGCGAATACCAGCCCCTGCCAAGGGCGGGCGGCATCGCCAAGCCAGGTCTCAAGCGCGACGATGGCGATCAGGCCGCTGGCCTGACTGGCAACGGCGATCGCACGGCTACGGTCATAATGATGTGACAGCATGGGGATATCCTTGCAGCGTCCTCGCGGCAGAGCATTGATCAGTGCGCGAGGCGTGGATGTCGAAGTCCGTCGATTATCGCATACTCGAGCCTCGCGACTGCAGCGACTGCAGCGCCTGCCACATACAGGCCGACAGGCATTGCTGCCCTGAACCCCTCCCCGGACACCGCCAGAGGATAACCGCATGGACGCCATCGCCCTGGGCCCTGCCCTGATTTCCGTCGAACGCCTCTATGCCTTCGTGGCAGCCCTGGTGATGCTGATCGAGTTCTCGCTGCTGATTCGTCTGCTGGCACGCATGCACGCCAGGGGCACGACCGCGCCCGCTCACGATTCTCCCCCGCTGAGCCCCTCGCGCTGGTTCAATCGCATGCTGGTCAGCTGGGTGATCGGTGCGCGCCTCACTCATGTCGCCCTGCACTGGGCAAGTTATCAGCAGGCGCCGCTGGATATCCTCAAGCTGTGGCAACCGGGCTACCACCTGCTCGGCGGCATGCTGGTCGCGACCCTGGCCAGCCTATGGCTGTTGCGCCGGCATGGCGCGATTCGCCAGGTCATCGCGCTGGGCAGTCTGACCCTGGGCCTGACCGCCTTCCTCGGCCTCAAGCAACTCGACCCGCTGGGCAACGACTCCGCCATCGAGGCGATGCCTGCCATCACCCTCAATCATCTGGATCGCCGCCCCGTCGCGCTGAATGACATCCAGGACGAGCTCGTGATCGTCAATCTATGGGCCACCTGGTGCCCGCCCTGCCGGCGCGAGATGCCACTGCTGGCAGAGGCTGATCAGAGACCCGGCGTCACCGTGGTACTCGCCAATCAGGGCGAGCAGGCACTGGCGGTGACCCGCTTTCTGAAAAGCGAACAGCTGACGCTCGAGTACGCGCTGCTCGACCCCGCCATGCAGCTGATGGCGCTGGCCGAGGCGCAGGGACTGCCCGCGACCCTCGTCTTCGATGGCGACGGACAGCTGATCGAGCGTCATATCGGCGAGCTGAGCCGCGCCCAGCTGGACGCCCTGCTACCGGCGTCACGGCCATAGTGCGACACGCCGCTGACCTCGCTCGGTGCGACAAAGACGCTCGCCGCAAGAAAAGGCGCTTAAGCCACGGCGTCTGATCCGGTAAGATACCGCGCCCCTGTATTCCCGATTCCCGTCTTTGTCCTACCCCGAGGCTTCATGAGCGACTTCATTCCCGGTCAGCGCTGGATCAGTGACGGCGAGGCTGATCTCGGCCTTGGCACCATCCTCAATGTCGACTTCCGTACCGTCACCGTGCTCTTTGCCGCCAGCGAAGAAACCCGCACCTACAGTCTGCGCGAAGCGCCCCTTACCCGGGTGGCCTTCGGCAATGGCGACCGCATCCAGTCCGACGATGGCGAGTGGCTGATCGTCGATGACTTCAAGGAAGTGCGCGGCCAGATCGTCTACATCTGTGAGCGCAGCGGCGAACATGCCGGCGAGCTCATCGAGCTTCCCGAAGCCCGTCTGAACGACAAGATGCAGTTCAATCAGGCGCGTGACCGCCTGCTGACCGGCCAGGTCGACCGCAATGACTGGTTCGACCTGCGCTACCGCACCCTGCGCCACTTCCATCGTGTCGAGCAGAGCCCGGCGCTGGGCCTGTCCGGCCCCAAGGTCGATCTGGTGCCGCACCAGCTCTATATCGCCGATGAAGTCTCGCGCCGTCACGCGCCGCGCGTACTGCTGGCCGATGAAGTCGGCCTCGGCAAGACCATCGAAGCCGGCCTGATTCTGCACCGCCTGCTGCTCAGCGGCCGCGCCAGCCGTGCGCTGATCCTGGTACCGGCGAGCCTGACTCACCAGTGGCTGGTCGAGATGCTGCGCCGCTTCGCGCTGGATGTCTCGCTGCTCGACGAGGAGCAGTGCAAGGCCTACGGCACACGCAACCCCTTCGAAGGCAACCAGATCATTCTGGCCAGCCAGGACTGGCTGTTCGCCAACCCGTCGCGTCAGGTCCAGGCTGCCGCCTGCGATTGGGACATGCTGATCGTCGATGAGGCCCACCACCTCGACTGGAGCGAAGACAAGGTCGGCCCGGGCTACGCCTGTGTCGAATCCCTCGCTCGCCAGACCGCCGGTGTGCTGCTGTTGACCGCCACGCCGGAGCAGATGGGGCTCGAGAGCCACTTCGCGCGCCTGCGCCTGCTCGACCCGGAGCGCTATCACGACATCGAGCGCTTCAAGGCCGAGGAACAGGGCTATGTGGCCGTCGCCAGCGCCATCGACGCCCTGGAAGCGCTGCCCGCCGATCAGTCCGGTCTCGACAGCCTCGCCAGCGTGCTGGATGACAGCGACAGCCGCGCCCTGCTCGACACCCTGATGGACAGCGATGCCGACGATGCCCAGCGCGACAGCGCGCGTCGTCAGCTTCGCGACCAGCTGCTCGATCGCCACGGCACCGGCCGCGTGATGTTCCGCAACTCACGCACCCATGTCGCTGGCTTCCCCGAGCGTCGCCTGCACGTCCACGAGCTGGAGCTGCCCTCCTCCTACCGTCGCGTGGTGCGCAAGCTGGAGCGTGACGAGGACTATCTCGATGACCTGCTGATCGAGACCGGCATGAACCACCCCGAGGTGGTGCTGTTCCTCGACGAGATGTATCGCGCCCTGCCCGATGACCGCATGAACGCGGAACCCTGGTGGCAGATCGACCCGCGGGTCATGTGGCTGCTGGAAACCCTGACCGACCTCGGCAACGAGAAGGCACTGGTGATCTGTCATACCGCCGATACCGCGCGTGAGCTGTCCGAAGGCCTGCGCGTGCTGGGCGGCGTGCATGCGCCGGTCTTCCATGAGGGCATGAGCCTGGTCGAGCGCGACCGCGCCGCCGCGGCATTCGCCTCCGAAGAGGAAGGCGTGCAGCTGCTGGTGTGCTCGGAAATCGGCTCGGAAGGTCGCAACTTCCAGTTCTGTCACCACCTGGTGATGTTCGACCTGCCGGTGCATCCGGACCAGCTCGAACAGCGCATCGGGCGCCTGGACCGCATCGGTCAGCAGTTCCCGATCGAGATCCACGTGCCGGTCTTCGAAGGCTCGCCGGGCGCCCAGCTGCTGCGCTGGTACCGTGACGGCATGGACGCCTTCAGCGCGCCGCACGGCATCGGCAGCGAGCTCTACGCCCAGTTCGGCGACGAGCTGGAAGAAGCCCTGCTCGACAGCGAAGAGATCGACAGCATCATCGAGCAGACCCGCGAGCGCTTCGACGCCCTGCAGGAAGAGCGTCAGTCCGGCCGCAACCGCCTGCTGGAACTCAATGCCTGCCGTCACGAGCGCGCCGAGGAAGTCATCGCCGCCATCGAGACGCTGGACAACGACAAGGCACTGCCCGGCTATCTGGAGCGCGCCTTCGACATCTTCGGCATCGAGAGCCGGGACCTCGGCGACGGCATCACCTATCTGGCGCCGGGCCCGCACATGCTCGATGGCCTGCCGGGGCTGGTGAAGGGCGAGGAAGGCTTCAGCGTCACCAGTGACCGCGCCACCGCGCTGTCACGCGAAGACGTGCAGCACCTGTCGTGGGAGCACCCGCTGGTACGCGAGATGCTGGTCCGCATCCTGGACGGCTCGATGGGCAACACCGCGCTGGCGCTGCTCAAGCACCCGGCGATTCCCGGTGGCCGCCTGATGACGGAAGTGGTGTTCCGCACCCAGTCCACCGCGCCGCGCGGCCTGCGTCTGGGCCGCTTCCTGCCGCCGACCGCCATCCGTGTGCTGCTGGATGAAACCGGCAGCAACCTGTCCGACAAGGTTTCCTTCGGCGGACTGGCCAAGAACCTCAAGCCGGTCAAGAAGGCGGTCGCGCGTGACCTGATCAAGCAGAGCCACGCCACGCTGCGCAAGCTGATGAGCGATGCCGAGCAGGAAGCCGAGCGCGAACTGCCGACCATCGTCGAGCAGGCCCAGCAGCAGATGCGCGAGCAGCTCAGTGCCGAACTGGCGCGCCTGGAAGCCCTGGCCAGCCACAACCCGGCCGTGCGCGAGGAAGAGCTCGAAGCGCTGCGGCAGGAACGTGCCGCGCTGGATGGCGCCATCGAGACCACCCGTCTGCGTCTGGACAGCGTGCGCGTCATCGTCACCGTGGATGCCCACGAGCGTTGAGCTGACCGCAGGCGTCAGTGATGAACCTGAAACGCCCCACCTGCCATCGGCAGGTGGGGCGTTTTGCCATGTGCGCCAGCGACAATGGCCCGCTGGACTTGCCAGATCGACCAGCGGCCGCGACGATGCCATCGCTTGCACGTCGCGAATCGCGGCCCATCACGTACGCTTTATCACCTCCGCTTCACCCCTATCGTTTCATCCTATCGTTTCATTACTACAGAGCACCCTCATGGCGAGATCATATCCAGAGAGCGACGAGGCAGCGTCAGGGCAGAGCTGGCAGGGAGAGCGCCTGGCCGAGGAAGGCGAGCGTGTCGCGAAGGTGGGGCTGTCGCTGCTGGCGGCGGGCGATGACTGGTGGGCCATCGACAAGCCGGCCGAGCTGCCCTCGGTGCCGGGGCGTGACCCTTCGCGCTTCGACAGTGTCCATTCGCGCCTGTGTCAGCTGAGCGACGATACCCGCGCCGTGCACCGTCTGGATGTGGCGACCTCCGGGGTGCTGCTGGTGGCGCGCAACGTCGAGGGCCAGCGGCGGCTGTCACGGCTCTTCCAGTCGCGCACCATCGAGAAACGCTACCTGGCCGTGGTGGCAGGGCATCTCACGCCCGCCGAGGGCAGCATCGCCCTGCCGCTGCGCTGTGACTGGCCACGCCGCCCGCGTCAGATCGTCGACTTCCCGCATGGCAAGTCGGCACTGACGCATTATCGGGTCGAGCAGCGTCTGACGCTCGAGGGCCAGCGCCCGGATGGTACGCCTCAGACCCTCGCCGCCAGCCGTGTATCGCTGACGCCGCATACCGGGCGCTCACACCAGCTACGCCTGCATATGCTGGCGCTCGGCCATCCGATCATCGGTGATGGCTTCTATGCGCGCGGAGCGGCACTCAATGCCAGCCCGCGCCTGTTGCTGCATGCGGCGCGCCTGGTGATTCCGCCAGCCAGCGACAGCGAGTCACCGCCACTGGTGCTGGAAGCGCCGCTGCCCTTCTAGCGGCGCCTTGCTGCCAAGGCTCACTTGCGTGACAGGATATCGGCGAAGGCCACGTCGAGGGTCGGGTAGTCGAAGGTGAAGCCGGCAGCCAGCAGACGCGCCGGCACCATGCGGGCGCCTTCCAGCAGCAGGGTGCTCATCTCCCCCAACCCCAGCTCAAGCGCCTTGGCCGGCAGCGGCAGGATCGCCGGACGCCCCAGACCGCGTGCCAGAGCGTGGGTGAAGCCCATGTTGGTGACCGGGTGCGGCGCGCTGGCATTGAAGGCACCGCTGAGACTGTCATCCGCCAGCAGACGCTCGATGATGCGAATCATGTCGTGGCGGTGGATCCACGGCATGTAATGGCGCCCATCGCCCAGCCGTCCTCCGAGCCCGAGCTTGAAGGGCGTCAGCAGCTTGGCCAGCGTGCCGCCATCGGCCTCCATCACCAGGCCAGTGCGGATGATGGCCAGCCGCACGCCGTATTCGGTGACGGGCATGGCGGCTGCCTCCCAGTCACGACACAGGCGATGATTGAAATCGTCGTGGGGCGTCGCCTGCTCGTCGATCTCGACATCGTCCGGCTCGCCCGCCTTGGGCTGCGCGCCGTAAAAGCCCATCGCCGAGCCGGACACCATCACCTGCGGCGCATGGCCTTCGGCGGCCAACTGCTGACACAGCATCACCAGATGCTCGGTGGTCTCCAGCCGCGAACGGCGCAGCTCACGCTTGTGATCCTCGCTCCAACGCCGCCCGGCTATCGACTCCCCCGCCAGATTGACGATGCCCTCAGGCTGCCAATCCTTGAAGGCCAGTGACGAATCCGCCGCGACCACCGTCAGCCCCAGGTCGGCAAACTGGCGCTCAGCACGCTCAGGGCGGCGCGATACGACCGCCAGCGAGTGGCCCGCCGCCGCCAGTGACTGACACAGCGCCTGGCCGACGAACCCCGTTGCACCCGTTATCAATATTCGCATGTTGCCCTCCTCGGCGATGAAGCATCGAGTGTGCCGACTTCCGCCATAAATCTATACTTATATTGTACAATTATGCGCAAGAAGTTAACTTTAGCGTATCTGCTGTCGGGTCATATGACGACCCGTCCCCCCTGAACACCGCCCGCGCAGGAGTCGCCTCCAGATGCCAGTATCGTCCATCGCCATCATCGGTGCCGGTATCGCCGGATTGTCCGCCGCCACCCGACTGGCCGCACAGGGCCATGCGGTGACGATTTTCGAGAAGGCACGCGGCCCCGGCGGACGCCTGGCCAGTCGCCGAACGAGCGAAGGCCCCATCGACATCGGCGCGCAATACTTCACGGCGCGTGATCCACGCTTCCAGTCCGCGCTCGAGCAGTGGCGGGCCGCAGGCGTTGTCGCGCCCTGGGGTGAGAGGCTGCTGAGCCTCGGCAAGTCGCCATCTGACGAGAGCCAATGGCAGCGGCTGCGCGATGACTCCACCCGCTACGTGGCCAGTCCGTGCATGAGCGCCCTGAGCCGCCACCTCAGTGAACAGCTGCCGGCCCACGCCAGCCTGCACAGCGAAACGCGCATCACGCGCCTGATCGCGGGCGATGGCACAGCGCCAGGCAAGCGCTGGCGGCTCGAGGACAGCGACGATGATCAGCACGGCCCCTTCGATCACGTGGTGATCAGCGCACCGGCGCCGCAGGCACGCGCACTGCTGAGCACGGCCGGTACCGACGCTCAGGGGGCGGCGCTCGCCGAGGACTCGCTGGCCCCAATCCTGAGTGAGGCGCTGGCGCAGGTGGAGATGGCGCCGACCTGGACACTGATGGCCACTCTGGAGACGCCGCTACCCGCGCTGGGGGGCGACGCCGACTGGCAAGGGTTGCTGGTCAGTCGCGGCGATGATGGCCCGCTGCGCTGCGTGATGCGCCAGCATTCGCGTCCCGGCCGCCAGACACCGACGCATGCTCGGGAAACCCTGAGCCTGCTGGCGACAGCCGGCTGGAGCCGAGCGAATCTGGAGAAGTCGCCACAGGAAGTCGCGACCTTGCTGTGGCAGGCCTTCGAGGCACTGCCGGAGCTCCGCGAGCTGGCGCCGGGCTGGAGTCAGGGTAAGGTCACCCTCACGGCGCATCGCTGGCGCTACGCTCACCCGACCCAGACACTGCCGCAGACCTCAGCGGCAGCCGGCCACAATGCCCATGCCCACAATGTCCATGTCCACAATATCTGCGGCCAAGGGACATCCGGGCTATGGCTGGCCGGAGATGCCCTGCGTGGCCCGCGCGTCGAGGACGCCTGGCTGTCAGGACACGAGGTAGCCGAACAGCTGCTCAACACCCTCGCCGACAGCTGATACGCTGCCGCGACCCCTCATCGCCCACAGGATAGCTGCATGACTACGTCCACAGATCACGACAACGCCTTGATTCTATTGGCCCATGGGTCACGTGACCCGCGCTGGCGCGAACCCTTCGAGGCACTGGAAGCCACACTGGCTTCCCGCCTCAAGCGCCCGACACGCCTGGCCTATATGGAACTGTGCGATCCGCTGCTGACCGACACCATCGATGCCCTGGCGGCAGACGGTGCCGCGCGTATCGACATCCTGCCGCTGTTCTTCGCGGCCGGCCGTCATCTGCGTGAAGACGTGCCCGCCATGCTGGAAGGCTCGCAGCGCCAGCACCCCGACTGCCCCATCAGTCTGCTTGACCCGGTGGGTGCACATCCGGCCTTTGTCGAGGCCTTGATCCAGATTGTGGAGCAACAGGACAACGCCTAGACGGCCGATTTCATGACGGGACCTTCGGCGTCAAAGGCGCTGTGATGCACCTTCAAAACATGCGCACCGGGGATGCGACGCAGCTTGCCTCTTGTCAGGCTCTGGCGGCTGCGCCATCCTGATGCCCACATGTACAGCTAGTGCACAAGATGCATTGCCGGTATCCCACAGCGCCCCAAGTGACGACACTTCAACTTTACCCTGTGTGTCGTCCTCACCTGTGCTTCACCCGGGATGCCTCGTCACCGCCAGAGGTAACACCATTCATGACTGACAAGGCCACGGAAACTGCCAGTTCGCCGCTGTTTCCGATCCGCGAAGTCTCTCGCCTGACCGGCGTCAATTCGGTCACGTTGAGAGCCTGGGAACGCCGCTACGGACTGATCGAGCCCCGCCGTACGCCCAAGGGGCATCGCCTGTATGCCCGCGAGGACATCGAGCGGATCGAACACATCCTGCAGTGGCTCAACCGCGGAGTACCTGTCAGCCAGGTACGCGAGCTGCTCGACCAGCCGCAGCCGGAAAGCACGCCGATGCCGGACGAAGGCAGCTGGAGTGGCCAGCAGCAGCTGGCGCTGGCCGCCATCGACGCCCAGGACGAGGCGCGCCTGGCCGAGCTGTACAACCAGAGCCTGGCGCTGTACCCGGTCAGCAGCGTGGTCGAGCGCCTGTGGCGTCCGCTGCTCGAGCAGCTCGAGGAGCGCGGTACCGCCACCTTTGGTACCCGCCTGGCCCAGTGCTTCTTCGAGAGCTTCCTGCGCTCGCGCATCGGTGCCCGGCTGGTGTTTGCCAATCAGGAGCGTCACGCCCCGCACATCACGCTGACGCGCCTGCCGGAAGAACCGGGCCTGAGCTGGCTGCTGCTGTTCGCGCTGGTCGCCAGCGACGCCGGCTATCACGTCAGCCTGCTGGATGGCCCACTGCCGCTGGCGGAGTTGCCGCTGGCCGCAGAGCGCCTGCAGGCACAGGCCGTGGTGCTGGTCGGCACCCAGGCCGAGCGCTCGGATGTCATGCGCCGTCAGTTGCCGCGGGTCGCAGAACAATTGAGCGTGCCGCTGGCCATCGCTGGCCCGGCCGCCCAGATTCGCCAGCAGGAGCTGGTAGACGGGCCCATTGAAGGCCTGGGGGCCGACCCGATTCAGGCGGTCGCTCGCCTGAGGTCCTTGATGGCACGTTGATCGCAGGCTCCTGCTCGGCATTGGTTTCACCGATCGCCAAGGAGCCCCGATGTCATCTGACTCACCATCCGCCTCTTCCCCCGCCTCCGCACCAGCGGGGGCTCCCCTGCAGCTGGTCTGGCTGCGCAGTGACCTGCGCGTACACGACAACACTGCTCTCTCGCAGGCCGCCGCACGCGGCCCGGTCGTGGCCGTCGTCGCCCCCTGCCTGGCGCAGTGGGTCGAGCACGGCCACGGCGCCAACAAGCTCGACTTCCTGCGCCGCGGCCTGCATGTCCTGCAACAGGCACTCGCCGGCTATCACATCCCGCTCAAGGTGCTCGACTGCGACACCTTCGCTGAGGTGCCCGAGGCGCTGGCCGCGCTGTGCGACGAGCTTGGTGCCCAGGCCCTGCACTTCAACGACGAATATGCCGTCAATGAGCGTGAACGGGACAGGCGCGTGCGTGAGCGCCTTGCCGAGAGCGACGTCCACCTGCATCGCTACACCGACATGCTGGCCTTCACGCCCGGCGAGCTGCTGACCGGCAAGGGCGATTACTACGGCGTCTTCACGCCCTTCTCCAAGCGCTGGCACAAGGAAGTCGATACCCGTCGTCTGGCGCTGAATGAGGCACCTGAAGTGCAAGCCACGCCCCGTGACGCCCAGGGGCGCGAGATCCACGGCGACGCCATCCCGCCACTGCCCGAGACGCTCAAGGGCAAGCCGGCGACAGCGCTGGACGCCGAGCTATGGCCGGCCGGCGAAGAGGCCGGGCAGGAGCGTCTGGAACGCTTCCTGACCTTCCGCGCGCGCCGCTACCACGAACAGCGCGATATCCCCGCCACCCGGGGCACCAGCGAGCTCTCGCCCTATCTGGCGCTGGGCATGATCTCGGCCCGCCAATGCTACGCCGCCGTACTGGCAGAGAACGGCAGCCTCGCCGATGGCGATGTCGGTCTGACCAGCTGGGTCAACGAGCTGATCTGGCGTGAGTTCTATCAGCACATCCTGGTCGGCTTCCCGCGCGTCAATCGCCACCGCCCCTTCCAGCGCCACACCGAAGCCCTGCAGTGGCGCGATGACGACGCAGGCTTTACCGCCTGGTGCGAGGGCCGTACCGGCTACCCCATCGTCGATGCCGCCATGCGTCAGCTGGTGCAGACCGGCTGGATGCACAATCGCCTGCGCATGGTGACGGCGATGTTCCTCACCAAGCATCTGCTGATCGACTGGCGGCGTGGCGAGGCCTTCTTCATGACCCATCTCGTCGATGGTGAGCTGGGCGCCAACAATGGTGGCTGGCAATGGGCGGCCTCCACCGGCACCGATGCCGCGCCCTATTTCCGAATCTTCAATCCGACCACCCAGGGCCAGCGCTTCGACAAGGACGGCGAGTTCATCGCGAGCATGGTGCCGGAGCTGGCCGAGCTGCCGGCCAAGCGGCGCCACCAGCCCAGTGCGGATGACTGCCAACAGACGGGCTATCCACGACCGATCGTCGACCACAAGGCCGCCCGCCAGCGGGCGCTGGATACCTTCAAGGCGCTGTCAAAAAGCGAATGACCCCTCAAGCGGCCTGCTGATCTTCAGCAGGCCGCTCTTGTATCCCGCCCCTTCAGGAGCATTGCCATGCAATCGCTACCCGACGAGATGAGCCCGGCCCTGACTCGGGTATGTCGTCTTTACGAAAAGCTGGACAAAACCTCTACAGAACTGCTCAAATCAGTCTACAGTGACGATATCGTCTTTCGCGACCCCCTGCATGAAGTCCGCGGCCTGACGGCACTCAACGCCTATTTCTCAGGGTTGTACATGAATGTCGCCGCCATCGACTTCGTCTTTCATCACCCGCTGGGGCCGATGCAAGCGCAAGACGCCGGCCCTGCGGATGAAGGCAATGCGGATGAAGGCAATGAACAGGGACTTGCCTGGCTCAGCTGGACGATGACCTATCGCCATCCCCGTCTGAACGGGGGCAAGGACATCAGCGTGCAGGGCGCCTCACGCCTCGAGTTCCGAGACGGGAAGGTCATCCAGCACCGTGATTTCTTCGATGCCGGTGAGCTGCTCTACGAGCAGGTGCCCGTACTGCGCAACGTGATCGGCCTGCTGAAACGTCGCATGGACTGAGCAGCAAGAGGGTTGAGCCCTGGCGACATCCATACGGACACGCCCGGCGTTCTCTGAGTCAGTGCCATGCAGATTCGCCAGGCCAGGCAGGCAAGGCGCAGACACGCAGACACAGTCAGGCACGCCAGACACACACATGCCAAGGAGGGGAAATGGCCAGTCATGGTTCGAGCACCACATCGACGACCGCAAAGGCTCGCAAACGCATCTGGCTGACCGGAGCCAGCTCCGGCATCGGCGAAGGGCTGGCACGCCGGCTACTAGCGGATGGCCACCGGGTCGCCCTGAGCGCGCGCTCCGCCGACAAGCTGGAGGCTATCGCAGCCGATGCCGAGCAAGGCCCCGGGGAAGCGCTGGTCGTGACGCTCGACCTCACCGACCGTGAGGCCATCCGCGCGGCGGCCAGCCAGATAGAGGCCCGCTTTGGTGGACTCGACCTTGCACTGCTCAACGCTGGCACCTGCGAATATCTGGATGCACGGGAATTCGAGGCAGACCTGGTCCACCGCGTGTTCGCGACCAACTTCCAGGCCGCCGTGGATGTGATCGAAAGCGCCTTGCCGCTACTGCGCATGGCAGCGGCAGACGGCGGTGAGCGACCGCAGCTGGCAGCGGTCTCCAGTGCCTCGGCCTACCTGCCGTTGCCACGCGCGGAGGCGTATGGCGCCTCCAAGGCCGCGGTGAGCTACTTCCTGGAGTCGCTGCGACTGGACCTCGACAATCAGGGCATCGATGTCAGCGTGATTCACCCCGGCTTCGTCAAGACACCGCTGACCGAGCGCAATGACTTCCCGATGCCGATGCAGGTCACTGTCGATCAGGCGGTCGAGGCGATCGTGGCGGGGCTCGCGCGTCATCGGCTCGACATCCATTTCCCGCGCCGCTTCACGCTGCTGGTCAAGTTGCTGGGCATCCTGCCCGCCCCCTTGCGACGCAGCATCGGTCTACGCATGACCCGCGACTGAGTGCGCGGCAGGCAAACCCGACGAGGCCTGCCCGCGCCGAATACCCGGCAACGCTTCTGCTCATGACGACATGGTGCGTTCTTCTTCTGGAGTGGCATGAACACGACAACGACCTACGCGACAGCGCCTCTACCCCGCCAGCGCATTGCCGTCATCGGCAGCGGCATCAGCGGCATGTCAGCGGCCTACTACCTGAGTCGTAAGCATGAAGTGCATGTCTTCGAGTCAGCCGAGCGCCTGGGCGGCCACACCGCCACCATGGATGTGCAGTGCGCCGATGGCAGCGACTGGGCCATCGACACCGGCTTCATCGTCTTCAATGACCGCACCTACCCGCATTTCCAGCGCCTGCTGGAACGTCTCGACGTGGCCTATCAGCCCACCGAGATGAGCTTCTCGGTGCACACCACCGCCGAGGACTTCGAGTACAACGGCCATACCCTGCTGTCGCTGTTCGCCCAGAAGCGCAATCTGCTGCGCCCGCGCTTCTATCGCCTGCTGCGCGACATCCTGCGCTTCAACAAGCAGGCTGCCGCCGATCTGGACGACGGCAAGCTCGCCGAGGGCGCGACCCTGGGCAGCTACCTGGATGCCAATGGCTACTCGCAGGTTTTCCGTGAGCATTACCTGCTGCCGATGGGCGCGGCGATCTGGTCAGCCAGCATCGCGGATATCGCGCAGTTCCCGCTGCTGTTCTTCGTGCGCTTCTTCCGCCATCACGGCCTGCTGTCGGTCAATGACCGCCCACAGTGGTTCACGCTGGTCGGTGGCTCGCGCGCCTATATCGCACCGCTGACCGAAGGCTACGCCGAGCGCATTCGCCTCAACAGCAAGATCACCCGGGTCCTGCGCGACGTCGACGGCGTGACGCTTGAGCATGCCGATGGCCACCGTGAACGCTTCGACCAGGTGGTGATGGCGTGTCATGCGCCGCAGGCACTGGCGCTGCTCGGCGATGCCAGCGAGCAGGAGCGCGCGGTGCTGGGGGCGATCACGACCCAGCGCAATGAGGTGGTGATGCATACCGACACCTCGCTGCTGCCCAGGCGCAAGGCGGCCTGGGCGAGCTGGAACTACCGCCTCGACGGACGCGACGACGCCCAGCGGGCCAGCGTCACCTACGACATGAACATCCTGCAACGCCTTGATGAGCGCGAGCACCCGCCCCGCGAGACCTTCTGCATCACGCTCAATGACAGCGACGCGATTGATCCCGCTCGGGTGCTGGGCCGTTATGCCTACGACCACCCGCGCTTCACGCTGGCCGCCGAAGCCGCCAAGGCACGCTTCACGCAGATTTCCGGCGCGCAGGCCAAGGCGGAGGGCGCGGTGGGCCGCACCCATTTCTGTGGCGCCTGGTGGCGCAATGGCTTTCACGAGGATGGTGTATGGAGTGCGCTGCGGGTCGCCGAGGCACTGGGTGCGCGCGAGGCAGACGATTGAAGGCGCCCGCCAGCCGCATCGGCTATGGCACGCTGCGCCACCGTCGCCACGCGCCACGCCAGCATGCCTTTCGCTATCGCGTCGCCATGGCGTGGCTGGCACTGGATGAGCTGCCGACGCTGATGGCCGGCAAGCGTCTGGTGAGTGCCAGTCACGCCGCGCCACTGGCCTTTCGCGACAGTGACCATCTGCCGGCCGCGGTCCACGACATTGCCGATGGCCCACTCGAGGAACGGGTGCGCGCCGCCTGCCAGCGCGAGCTTGCCCGCAATGGCGATCACGCACCGCTGCCGCAGGGGCGCATCTTCCTGCTGACCCAGCTGCGCCACTTCGGGATCGGCTTCAACCCGATCCGCCTCTATTACCTCTATCACGCCTCAGGCCAGCTGGGCGCCGTGCTCGGTGAGGTAACCAATATCCCCTGGGGAGAGCGCGTACTGTATGCCGCCCGCACGGACCCGCAGCGACGCATGCAGGCGGCGCAGTTCGACAAGCGCATGCATGTCTCGCCCTTCATGCCGATGGGCATGCGTTATCACTGGCGCTTCAACGACCCCAGCGCGGATGAGCTGTTGCTGCACATGGAAAACCATCCCCTCACCGGGGATACGGCGCGGAAAGCGCAGCACTCGCTGTTCGATGCCAGCCTGAGCCTGCATCTGGAACCGGCTACCCCGCGCGCCTTTCATCGCCTGCTGCTGCGTTTCCCCTGGATGACGCTCAAGACGGTCGCAGGCATTCATTTCGAGGCGCTGCGTCTGGCGCTCAAGCGCGTGCCGATCTTCGACCATCCGCGCTCGCCGTCTTCATCATGAGGAACTCATCATGAGCCAATTCGAACCCGCTCCCCCCACACTGGCCACGACCCGGGCGCAGGCAGACCGCCTGACTCGGCTGCTGCGGCCACGCCTGCTGCGCATGCTCGACAAGCTCGAGGGTGGCAGCCTGACGGTGCTGGAAGGCCGTGAGCGCCACGTGCTGGGCAAGGGCGGCGCGCGCAACGTCACGCTGCGTATCCATGACTCACGCGCGTGGCGGCGCATGGCGCTGGGTGGCACCGTCGCGGCGGCGGAGGCCTACATGGATGGCCAGTGGGAGACGGATGATCTGGTCGGGCTGGTGCGCCTGTTCGCCTACAACCTCGAACAGGTCAATGACTCGGTGGACAGCGGGACGTCGCGCCTGTCCAAGTGGGCGCTGAGCGTCGCCTACGCGCTGGCGCGCAATACGCTGGCGGGTTCGAAGCGCAATATCTCGGCACATTACGATCTCGGCAATGATCTCTTCGAGCTGTTTCTCGATCGCGAGCACCGCATGTATTCCGCGGCGGTGTTCCCCTATCCCGAGGCCAGTCTGGAGGCGGCCTCGACCCACAAGCTGGAGAAGCTGTTCAACCTGCTGGAACTCGGGCCGCAGCATCACCTGCTGGAAATCGGCACCGGCTGGGGCGGGCTGGCGATCCATGCCGCAAGAACACGTGGCTGCCGCGTGACCACCACGACCATTTCCGATGAGCAGCACGCCTATACCAAGGCGCGTATCGCCGCGGAAGGGCTGGAGGATCGCATCACGCTGCTCAAGGAAGACTACCGGGCACTGGAAGGCCGCTTCGATCGCATCGTCTCGGTGGAGATGATCGAGGCGGTCGGCCATCAGTATCTGCCGACCTACCTGAAGACCCTCGAGCGCCTGCTCGAGCCGGAAGGCCTGATCGCGCTGCAGGCCATCACGATTCGCGATCAGCGCTTCGTGGCCGCCAGCCGCGAGATGGACTTCATCAAGCGCTACATCTTCCCCGGCGGCTTCCTGCCGTCCCATGCGGCGATTCTCAGCGCCATGCAGCAGGACACCCAGCTGAACCTGTTGCAGCTCGAGGATATCGGCCTGCACTACGCCGCCACGCTCAAGGCCTGGGGGCAGCGCTTCGAGGCGCGTCTCAGGGAGGTCTATGCGCAAGGCTACGACGAGCGCTTCGTGCGCATGTGGCGTTACTACCTGGCGTACTGCGAGGGGGGCTTCCGCGAGCGCACCATCGGCACCTGTCAGCTGCTGCTGGGGGGACCGGGGGCGCGTCCGGTACAGGCGGGGCTCCAGGATTGGGACGCCTGAACTTGCTGTCCGAGCGCCCTGGAGCACTGCTCAATGCCGGGCTCTTCCAGCTCGGCTGGTTCTGCTGCGTGCTGGGCGGCTCGACGGCCGCCCTGCTGGCCACGCCGCTGATATTGGCCGTGCATCTGTGGCTGATCGTGCCGATGGGTGAGCGCCTGCGCGAGCTGCGCTGGCTGGCCGCCTTCGTGGCGCTGGGGATGGTGGTGGATGGCAGCCTGTCACTGGCCGGCGGCTACACCATCACCTCGGACACGCCTGACTGGGCGCACTGGCTGCCCCTGCCTGTCTGGATGTGGTGTCTGTGGCCGCTGTTCGCCAGCACGATCCATCATGCGCTGCGCTGGCTGTGGCAGAGGCCCTGGCTTGCGGCGGCTGGCGGTGCCATCAGTGCGCCGCTGTCCTATTACGGCGGGGGGCAGCTCGCCAATGTGACCCTCGCCGACTGGCTGCTACCGGCCCAGGCGCTGATCTGGGGCTGTCTGTGTCTGGGTATCGCACGCCTGCAGGGACATGCCGAGCGCGTCTGAGCGCCTCAGGCGGCCTTGATGGCCAGATTGCCGGCCTCGTAACCGTTGAGCCGCTCGATGACCTCCCCCGCAGGCGCCGGCCGCGAGAAGTAGAACCCCTGGATCCAGCCGCAGCCATTCGATACCAGATATTCACGCTGCTCGGCGGTCTCGACGCCTTCCGCGATCATCTCCATGCCCAGGCCCTTGGCCATCGCCAGCACCGCCATGGTGATGGCGGCATCCGCACGCTCACCGGGCAGGCTGCGGATGAAGGCGCGATCCAGCTTGAGCTTGTCCACCGGCAGGTCCTTCAGATAGGCGAGTGACGAATAGCCGGTACCGAAGTCATCCACCGCGATCTGGTGGCCGCGAGCGCGTAGTGCCGCCAGGCGCCGTGAGACGTCGCCGGCACGCTCATCCAGCAATACCGATTCCGTCAGCTCCAGCCCGATGGAGCTGGCAGGCACGTCATACTCCATCAACAGGCCCGCCAGCGAGGCCTCAAAGCCACCCTGGATCAGCTGCAAGGCCGAGACATTGACCCAGATGCACAGGCGGTGACCGGCACGCCGCCAGCTGGCCTGCTGCTGTACTGCCTCGCGCAGTACCCAGTTGCCCAGGCGCAGCATCAGGCCGTGGCGCTCGGCCAGCGGCACGAATTCGGCCGGTGAGATTCCCCCCCGCAGCGGGTGCTTCCAGCGCAACAGCGCCTCGACACTCGCGACCTTGCCGGTGCTGGCGTCGTGCTGACATTGATAGTGCAGCTGCAATTGCCCCTGGCTCTCGATGGCGACCCGCAGGTCATTCGCCAGCCCCAGTTGCAGGTCACCGCCCGCATCCAGTGCGGGTTGAAAGCGCATGTCGGTATTGCGGCCATGTCGCTTGGCGGCATACAGGGCACTTTCCAGACGCTGCATCAGCACATCGGCATCAGCGCCATCCTCCGGGGCGCGGCAGCTGCCGATCGACAGCGCAAGGTGCAGCGCCTGATCGCCGATCTCGAAGGGCTTGGTCAGCACCTGGCGCAGCTCATCCACCCAGGCGGTATGCTCGCCACCCGCCGTGGAACGCAGAATCACGAATTCGTCGCCGCCGATGCGTCCGACCACGCCGCCCCGCGCCAGCGCCGTCAGACGCTGGGAGAACTGCTGCAGCAGACGATCGCCCCCTTCCGCGCCCAGGGCATCATTGATGCTCTTGAGCGCATCGATATCGATCAGTGCCAGGTCCATCGCCTCCCCGGCGCGCAGGCCATTGAGGCGACTGACCAGCAGGTCGCCCAGCCGTCGGCGATTGGGCAGGCCCGTCAGGGAGTCTTCCAGCCCCAGACGCTGCAGGTCCTGCTCGCGCGCCTTGTGGCGGGTGATATCGGTAAAGAGAGCGACATGAAAGACGTCGCCGCCCTGCTCGATACGGCGTGCCCGCAGCCACTCGGGGTATTCATCCCCCTGCTTGCGCCGGTTCCAGACCTCGCCCTCCCAGTGGCCATTGACCTCGAGCGCCTGGCGATAACGGGCGTGAAACTCCTCGTCATGGCGCCCGGAAGACAGCAGGGAAGGGTTGCGACCAATGATCTCTTCCGGTGCGTAACCGGTGATATGACTGAAGGCGGCGTTCACGGCCAGCACCCGATTGTGGCGATCACTGATCACCAGACCATCACTGCTCAGGTGCACGGCGGCTTCCAGCAGCTGGCGATGCAGCAGCTGGCGACGACGCTGGCGCGCGATGTCCAGCCCCGCCAGAACGGCGGGCAGCAACGCGGCAAGACGCAGCTCGAGCCCCGGCAACCAGGGCAGCGCTATCAAGGCAACGAGCGCCCCGATGATCAGGGGCCGATTGAAGTGGGCTTGCGGCCACATAAGCAGCTCTCGGTGGAAGGGGTCATCGGGGATGATCCTGCATTTGCAGGCAGCGGGCCACTCTCGGCACGACTCCAGCGGATTGCGACCGATGCAGGCAAAGGGAATCGCGCGCGAATCACACACTAGCTCCTATCGACCACTTTCCCCCCAGCTGTAGGACTTATTTGCACCCGCCCTTGCTGCCCTTTAGTCTGGCCCCCACGTGCATTCAGGGGTGCCAGCCATTAGACTAGCCCCATTCAGGCGCTCAGGTGCCTCGTACGGCATTACCATCCCGCTACTCGGAATGACTCAGTGACCAAGCAACACTCCTTTACTCGCGACGAGCTGCTGGCCTGTGGCCAGGGCGAACTCTTCGGCCCGGGCAATGCGCAACTGCCTGCTCCCAACATGCTGATGCTGGATCGCATCACTCACATCAGTGAGGAAGGCGGTAGCCACGGCAAGGGTCAGCTGATTGCTGAGCTGGATATCTCTCCGGACCTGTGGTTCTTCGACTGCCACTTCCCGGGTGATCCGGTGATGCCGGGCTGCCTGGGCCTCGATGCCATGTGGCAGCTGGTAGGCTTCCACCTCGGCTGGCTGGGCAATCCGGGCCGTGGCCGCGCGCTGGGCTGCGGCGAGGTCAAATTCTCTGGCCAGGTGCTGCCGACCGCCAAGAAAGTGACCTACACCATCAACATCAAGCGAGTCATCACTCGCAAGCTGATCCTCGGCATCGCCGATGGTACAGTGACAGTTGACGGTCGCGACATCTATCAGGCCAACGACCTGCGCGTCGGTCTGTTCACCTCCACTGCGAACTTCTGAACGGGAGGCTCCCATGCGTAGAGTGGTAGTCACCGGGCTGGGCATTGTTTCCTGCCTGGGCAATGAT
Organism: Cobetia sp. 1AS1; assembly: GCF_029846435.1. Taxonomy (NCBI): domain Bacteria; kingdom Pseudomonadati; phylum Pseudomonadota; class Gammaproteobacteria; order Oceanospirillales; family Halomonadaceae; genus Cobetia; species Cobetia sp. 1AS1. The sequence goes on along the minus strand of NZ_JARWKU010000013.1, from coordinate 47,531 downwards.
CGCCAGCAGGTCCTGGAATCGCTCCGCGAAGGACGTTCTGGTATCCGCCGCAAAGAGGAATACGCCGAGCTGGGCTTCCGTAGCCACGTGGCCGGCGTTGTCGACATCAATCTCGAAGACCACATCGATCGCAAGCAATTGCGCTTCATGGGGGATGCTGCGGCCTATGCCTACATCTCCATGGCGCAGGCGATTGCCGATTCCGGTCTCACCGAAGAGCAGGTTTCCCACGAGCGTACCGGCCTGATCGCCGGTTCCGGTGGCGCTTCCTCCGCGAACCAGGTCGAGGCCGCAGACGTGATGCGCGCCAAGGGCCTGCGTCGCGTCGGTCCCTACCGCGTCACTCGCACCATGGGCTCGACCGTCTCTGCCTGTCTGGCCACGCCGTTCAAGATCAAGGGCATCAACTACTCGATCTCCTCGGCCTGTGCCACGTCTGCCCACTGCATCGGTAGCGCCGTGGAACAGATCCAGCTGAACAAGCAGGACATCGTGTTTGCCGGTGGTGGTGAAGAAGAGCACTGGACCCTGTCCTGCCTGTTCGACGCCATGGGCGCCCTGTCCACCAGCTACAACGACACGCCGGAAACCGCGTCTCGCCCGTACGACAAGACCCGTGATGGCTTCGTCATCGCAGGTGGCGGCGGCATGCTGGTGCTCGAGGAGCTGGAACACGCCAAGGCACGCGGCGCGAAGATCTACGCCGAAGTGACCGGCTATGGCGCGACCTCCGATGGCCACGATATGGTGGCACCGTCCGGCGAAGGTGCAGCACGCTGCATGCGTCAGGCGATGGCGACCGTGAATGGCGATATCGACTACATCAACACCCACGGCACCTCGACGCCGGTGGGCGATGTGGCCGAGCTCAAGGCCATCCAGGAAGTCTTCGGCGCCGCCAGCCCGGCAATGAGCTCGACCAAGTCGCTGACGGGTCACTCGCTGGGCGCCACTGGCGTGCAGGAAGCCATCTACTCCATGCTGATGATGGAGAACGACTTCATTGCCGCGTCTGCCAATGTCAGCGAGCTGGATGACCGCGCCGAAGGCCTCGACATCGTCACGACCCGTCGTGATGGCGTCAAGATCGACCGTGTGCTGTCCAACAGCTTCGGCTTCGGTGGCACCAACGCCTGCCTGATTCTGGAACGTTTCCAGGACTGATTCAGCACGCGTTCAGCAGACATGCAGTCTGCGGATATGCGCTGGTGTGAGACACGAAAAGGCCGCCCTTCGGGGCGGCCTTTTTGGTGGCTGTCCGGTGCTCGCTGGCGGGCACCGGATGCAGCAGATGAGCAAAAGAGAAAGCGCCAGACCGTCAGGCGCCGACGCTATCGGCCGCCGCTTCCTCTTCCAGCGGCGGACGCTGGACGCTGGAGATTTCCTGCAGCTTGGTCTCGACCCAGGCCTCGACATCGGCGATCACCGCATCCGGCTTGCGCCCCGTCGTCTCGATGGCCGGGCCATAGGCGACATGGATGGTGCCCGGGCGCTTGATCCAGCTGTCATTGGGCCAGATCTCACCGGCATTGTGCGCCACCGGCACCACCGGCACGCCGGCACGGCAGGCAATCGCGGCACCGGACTTGTTGAACTTCCTGCGCGTCCCCGGCGCGATGCGCGTGCCTTCCGGGAAGATCAGCACGGTAAAACCGTCCTTGAGGCGCTGGGTGCCCACTGACAGCACCTGCTTGAGCGCCTTGGACGGCTGAGTACGATCCAGCGGAATCGGTTCCAGCAGTTTCAGCCCCCAGCCGAAGACCGGAATCTTCAGCAGCTCCTGCTTGAGCACGGTGCATAGCGGGCGCTTGGCCACCTGCAGATAGATGGTTTCCCACTCGCTCTGGTGGTTGGCCAGCAGCACGCAGGCCCCCTCAGGCAAGGCGTCACGTCCAGTCACCTGCACCTTCACGCCGCAGGTCAGACGGAACCACCACAGCACGATATGGTTGTAGCTATGCAGGACACGGTAGCGCGCCTGTAGCGGAAGGCAGGCCGCCAGCGGCACCAGCACCACGGCGCTGAGCAGCAACGCCATGAAATAACCTACATAAAACAGCACGCTACGCAGCGCATTCACAGGCACAGTCTCCACAGGTCAGATCGAATCAGGGCGAGATGAGCCGGAGGCGCGCTGCGCGATCCAGTCATCCATCAGGCGGGATAGTTCGAGGCGCCACGGCTTCTGATGCACACCGAAGGTGTCCAGCACGCGACGGCAGTTGAGCACACGCCGCAGCGGCGTACCGGCGTTGAGGGTCAGCGCCTTGAGCGGGCCCGCGGCCACCGTCTCGCCCAGCCCCTCGAGGCGAGTGATCAACTGGGTGCGTACGACACTGACGAAGGCGTAGGTGCTGATGGGCTCGGTGCCGGCCAGATGGTAGGCCCCCCAGGCACCCGCACCGCAGCGCTGTTGCTGGAGCATGCCGATCAACGCCATCGCCACGGCATCGACACTGGTCGGGCACAGGATGACGTCCTCGGCGGCACGTACCTCTTCCCCCGCCAGCAGGCGCTCGATCAGCGTCGGCAGCCAGGCATCACGCCCTTCCGGACCAAACAGCGGGCCCAGACGCACGATCAGGTGATTCGGCAGCTCGGCACGGATGCGGTCACCGGTCGCGATGACGCGGCGCAGCGCCGTATCGATCGGCGAGGGCACCTCGTCCTCGTCGAGCAAGCCTTCGCCGCCCTGCTCGAACATCTGATCTGCCACGCACCACACCAGCGGTGTGCCGGTCTCGATGCAGGCGGCCAGCACTTGCTCCACCGCCTCGGCATGCGCCATCACCTCGGCAGGTGCGGAATCGGCCGGGCGTGCGAACGGCGGCACGATGACGACATCCGCCTGGCTGGCGCGGATGTCATCGGCGCCAATACGGTCAGACTCGACGGCGTTGAGCTCAAGATCGGCGCGCGTACCGGCAGCACGAATCAGACCCAGGCCAAGACAATGCCCGGCATCTAGCAGCAAGAGTTTCACAGGCAGGCTCCAGCAAACAGGCGCATCGCCGCAAGAGGCGACGATGCAAAGGTGTCATTCTATCAACCTTGCAGACTGGCTGCAGGCCCGTTGTTGCGTGGAGTGATGGGGATCAAAGGGGCGCCGATCGGGTGAGGACGGCCGATGCCGTAGCCTTGCACGAAGTCGACACCGATCAGCTCGAGGGCGGGGATCAGCTCAAGACGCTCGACATATTCCGCCACCGTGATGATGCCCATCTGGGCACAGATGCCACAGATGGCGGAGACGATGGCGGCGTCGAGGCTATCGCGAGTCAGGTTGCGCACGAAGGCGCCGTCGATCTTGAGCTGATTGACCGGCAGCTCCTTGAGGTAGGCAAAGGACGACATGCCACTGCCGAAGTCATCCAGGGCGAAGCTGCAGCCGAGCCGTCGCATGCTATAGATGAACTCGCGCGCCTGGGCCAGATTGCTGATGGCCGCCGTCTCGGTGATCTCGAAGCACAGCCGCTGTGGCATGACGGAGCTTTGCGTGACCAGCGCCGCCAGCTGATCGCGCATGCGCAGGTCACCCATGCTCTGACCGGAGAGGTTGATCGCCAGCACGGCATCCGATTCGATGCGGCCATCATCGGACTCCAGCACCTGCAGCGCCTGGGTGACGACCCAGATATCAATCTCGGGCATCAGGCCGAATCGCTCCGCCGTCGCCATGAAGTGCGCCGGGGCCAGGTGCTCGCCCGAGTCGTTGACGTAGCGCAGCAGCACCTCATAGTAGGGCTTGCTGGTGGCATCACTCAGCGAGCGGATCGGCTGGATGTACAGCGTGAAGCGATCATTCTCCAGCGCCTCGTGCAGCAGCGGCAGCCATTGCACCTCGCGCTGGGCGCGCTCGAATCCCGCATCTCCGTCATGGTAGGCATGCACCTGATTGCGCCCGCTCTGCTTGGCCATGTAGCAGGCCCCATCCGCCTGACGCAGGACTTCGGAGGCCTGGACACCGCCCTCGACCGGCGCGACCCCGATACTGACGCCCAACTGGAATGGCCGCCCCTCATCGTAGTAGCGATAGGCACTGACGGCCGCGCACAGCGCTTCGGCACGCTCGATGGCCTGCTCGCGAGAACAGCGATAGAGCAGCACGGCGAATTCATCGCCCCCCAGGCGTGCCAGTACATCCGTTTCCCGCACATGTGCTCGCATCAGCGCGGAGAGCTCGCGCAACACGGTGTCTCCGGCCGCGTGACCGCAGGTGTCGTTGACCACCTTGAAAAAGTCGAGATCCAGGTACAGCAGCTGGTGAAAGCCGCCATCGGCCAGCGCCGCGGTAAGAGAGTCATCGAAGGCGGTGCGATTGTGCAGGCCGGTCAGACTGTCGTGATGCGCCTGGAAGTTGAGACGCCGAATCATGGCCTGGCGATAGCTGATGTCGCGGAAGACCAGAACGGCCCCCTCGACATCCCCACTGCGACGGCGCACGGGCGAGGCCTTGAGTTCCACAGCACATTCACTGCCATCACGTGCCACCAGCAGCGTCTGGCTGGACATGTGCACCACTTCGCCACGTTGCAAGACCCCTTCCAGCTGGCTGGCAACCGACTGCAACGTACCTTCATGGCGCAGCTGCAAGATGCGCGCCCAGGGACGCCCGCGGGCCAACGACGGGTCCCAGCCACACAGTTCGGCAGCGATGGGATTGATGTGCTGGATATGGCCCTCGCGATCGAGGCTGATCACTCCTTCATCGATGGAATCCAGCATGACCGCCACCTGATCGCGCTCATGACGCAGCTCCCGGGTCCGATACTCCAGCAGGCCATCCAGACGCGAGCGGTAATGGCGACTGCGACGCATGCGCTGCTCGGCACTGATGGCCAGGAGTGCCAGCCCCAGCACGGCCAGGGTCGCGATCGCGATGGCCAGGGCCAGCCACAGATTCTGCCCGGAGTTCATGCCCGCCCCGGCGGGAGAGATGATGGGCGTGGTCAGCGGCATCATCTCCATCGCCGCCATGCCGATGTAATGCATGCCGGCGATGGCAAGTCCCATCGCGCCGGCCGCCAGGGCCTGATAGATGCGATTGGGGCGGCGCTGGCGCAAGAAGAAACCTCCCAGCCACAGGGCCGCCGTCGCGGCCACCACCGCCACCACGATGGACCCCGCGAACAGCAGCGGGTCATAGCGGTATGGCATGTGCATCTGCATCGCCGCCATGCCGGTGTAGTGCATCGTGGCGATGCCGCCGCCCATGATGGTCCCGCTCGTCATCAACAGCATCGGCGTCAGGCGTGGCAGCGTATTCACCCAGAGCGCCAGCCCCGAGGCCAGCATCGCGATCAGCACCGACAACGCCGTCAGGCCGGGCGCATAGGTGACCGAAGCCGGGCTTTCATACGCCAGCATGCCGATGAAATGCATGGCCCAGACACCCAGCCCCATCGCCACGGCTCCGCCCACCAGCCAGCCGAGGCTGGTGGCGCGCGAAGGGGCCAGCGCGACCTGACGAATCAGCTGCAGCGCTGCATGTGAAGCCAGCACGGCGACCACGATTGACAGGGCGACCAGTGGGTAGGAATAACTGCCATGCATGAATAACCTCAATCATCAGGGGCATGCCACAGTCGGCAAGATAGGGGCGGAAATCCGACAACGGCGTCATGTCGCCAGCACTCCCTCTGGAGTACCACGACAGGCTTCTCAGGCCATGGATTGCCACCCGACAACACTGGCAGTCCAACGGCGAGATACCAAGAGAATACGGCCATGAAGCGTTTTTGCACAACGCTCGTTTGCAACGCATGTATGAGCCGCAATGGACCGGCGCTCAACCTCCCTTACGCGCGGCACAAGCCACTGGATGTCGCGCTCGGCACCATTTTTCATGATCAGCAATAATTCATGAAAAACAAACGCTTACATAAACAAAAACGCGAACATCTTATGGTTAATTCAAAAAAAAGCCCTCGCTGAACGAGGGCCTTTTCATCGTTATCGCTTGCGCGTTCTATCGGCGCACAGGCGAAAAACTTTATTCAAAACGGGATTTCATCATCGAAATCATCGAAGCTGCCCGCGGGCGGCGCACCGAAATTGTTGTTCTGGGAGTTGTTCTGCTGGGCAGGCTGCTGGCCACCGAAGTTGTTGCCCTGCTGAGGTGCCGGCTGCTGACCACCGAACTGCCCGCCTTGCTGAGGGGCTGGCTGCTGACCACCGAACTGGCCACCTTGCTGCGGGGCCGGCTGCTGACCACCGAACTGGCCACCCTGCTGGGGTGCTGCGGCCGGTTGCTGGCCGCCCTGCTGAGGCGCCTGCTGCGGGCGACCACCAGCGAAGTTGCCGCCGCCACCTTCACCACGCGTATCCAGCATCTGCATGTCGTTGGCCACGATTTCGGTGCTGTAACGGTCATTGCCGTTCTGATCCTGCCACTTGCGCGTCTGCAGGCGGCCTTCGATATACAGGCGTGAGCCTTTCTTGACGTATTGCTGGGCCACTTCAGCCAGCTTGTTGAACATCACCACACGGTGCCATTCGGTACGTTCCTGACGCTGACCGCTCTGGCGATCATTCCAGGTGTCCGTCGTCGCGAGGTTCAGGTTGCACACCGCACTACCGGACGGGGTGAAGCGAACTTCCGGGTCTTGACCGAGATTACCGATCAGAATGACCTTGTTTACGCCACGAGCCATGAAGATTACTCCTGCAAATAGACCGGCGCGCCATGGGCACCGGAGAAGGTATCGAGTGCACCGGCAATGTGTTGCCGATGTCAGGGTTCAGCTGGCAGGCACTTCCGCGCCTGCCGGAGTTTCGTCATCACGCTGGCGAGTGAAACGGGCCAGCGCCTTGTCATCCAGTGTATCGCGTGTGACCTTGAGATAAGCGACCCGTTCCTCACGCACCACGAGCGCCTCTTCCACGCCGGCGATCGCCAGCAGGCGTGTCTGCAGCTCGACGGCCGACAATTGCGCGGCCTCGGGTGACAGGCCGATCACTTCACTGCCCAGATGTCGCGGCGGTTGCATGCCCCACACCACGGCCAACCACAGAATGGCGACCAGCCCCATGGCGAAGAACACGCCGCTCAGACCGAAATGCCCGGTCAACCAGCCGCCCCCGACACCGCCCACGAAGGCGCCCAGGAACTGACTGGTGGAATAGACCCCCATCGCCGTGCCCTTGGCACCGGCCGGGGCCAGCTTTGAGATCATCGACGGCAAGGTCGCCTCAAGCAGATTGAAGGCGACGAAGAACAGCCACAGCAGGCCGAGGAACATCGCCAGCCCGGCATGCTCGATGCCATCGACTCCCAGTAGCAGCAAGCTTGTCGCGATGGTCGCGACGGCCCCCAGGAAGACGGGCTTCATGCGCCGATACTTCTCGGCCACGATGACAAGCGGCAGCATGGCGACAAAGGCCAGCCCCATCAATGGCAGGTAGATCCAGCCGTGATGCGCCGGGGCGATGCCGAAATTGACCAGCTGCTGGGGAATAGCCACGAAGCAGGCGGTCAGGATCATGTGCAGCGCAAAGATCGACACATCCATGCGCAACAATGCGGAATTCGCGAGGATACCCTTGAGCTGGCGCCTATCAAGCCCCACATCCTGATGTTGACGCCTGGGCGCAGCTGGCACCAGCTTCCAGAGCACGAACAGGCTCGCGACGGCCATCACGGCGGTCAACCAGAAGACCCCCGACAGGCCGAAGGCATCTGCGGCCAGTGGCCCTGCGACCATCGCCAGTGCAAAGGCGACCCCGATCGACATGCCGATGGAGGCCATCGCCATGGTGCGAACCTCCTCCCGGGTCTGATCGGCCAGCAGTGCCATGATCGCTCCCGCCACGGCGCCGCTGCCCTGCAGACAGCGCCCGAGGATGATCATCTCGATGCTGTCGGCCGTCGCCGCGACCAGCGAGCCCAGAATGAACAACCCGAGTCCGAAGCCGATCACGGCCTTGCGCCCCAGTCGGTCTGACAGCCAGCCGAACGGAATCTGCAGCAATGCCTGGGTCAGCCCGTAGCCACCCAGCGCCACGCCGACCAGTGTCGGTGTGGCTCCGGCGAGGTCACGGGTATAGAGCGCCAGCACCGGCAACACCATGAACAGCCCCAGCATGCGAGTCGCATAGAGGCTGGCAAGGCCGACGATGGCGCGGCGTTCCGGCGCGAGCAGTCGAGAGGTTTTCATGGGCGGCGGCGGGCTCCGGAGCATGACAGTCAAGAAGAGGGAGGCCGACCACGTGGGTCGCCGAGATGTGACGTCCAACGGTGGTCGCCCACCAGTGGACTGCATATTCTAAGGCCCGCTAGGCGGCTTTGAAAGCATGCAGCCTTTGCCGGGTGTTTCACCCGCGCCTTATAATCGTTGCTTTTATCGACGCAGCCCGAGGTGGCAATGGACAGGATTCAGGTGAGGGGTGCGCGCACCCACAACCTCAAGAACATCGATGTCGAACTGCCGCGTGACAAGCTGATCGTGGTGACCGGACTTTCCGGTTCCGGCAAGTCATCACTTGCCTTTGACACTCTCTATGCCGAGGGACAGCGGCGCTACGTCGAATCACTGTCCACCTACGCACGTCAGTTCCTGTCGATGATGGAAAAGCCGGACATCGACCATATCGAAGGTCTGTCACCGGCGATTTCCATCGAACAGAAATCGACCTCGCACAACCCGCGCTCCACCGTCGGCACCATTACCGAGATCTACGATTACCTGCGCCTGCTGTATGCACGCGCCGGTACGCCGCGCTGCCCGGACCACGCGATTGATCTGGAAGCCCAGACCATCTCGCAGATGGTTGATCAGGCGCTCGCCCTGCCGGAAGGCAGCAAGCTGATGCTGCTGGCTCCCGTGGTCAGTGGCCGCAAGGGTGAGCACCTCCAGCTGCTGTCAGAGCTGCGCGCCCAGGGCTTCGTGCGGGCACGCATCGACGGCGTGATCGTCGAGCTGGATGACCTCAAGCCGCTGGAGAAGAACAAGAAGCATGACATCGACGTCGTCGTCGATCGCTTCAAGGTGCGCGAAGACCTCAAGCAGCGCCTGGCCGAATCCTTCGAGACCGCGCTGAATCTGGCCGACGGCAGCGCACGCCTGCACTTCATGGATGGCGAACAGGAAGACCTCGTCTTCTCCTCGCGCTTCGCCTGTCCGGTGTGTGGCTATGCGCTGGCCGAGCTGGAACCGCGCCTGTTCTCCTTCAACAACCCGGCGGGTGCCTGCCCGACCTGTGACGGCCTCGGCGTGAAGCAGTATTTCGATCCCGACAAGCTGATCAGCCACCCTGAGCTGTCACTGGCCGAAGGCGTCATCAAGGGCTGGGACCGCCGCAGTGTCTACTACTTCAGCCAGCTGCAGGCCGTTGCCGAGCATTACGGCTTCGCGCTGGAAGCGGCCTGGGAGTCGCTCAGCGATGAAGCGCGTGACGCCGTGCTCAATGGCAGTGGCCGCGAGGACATCGCCTTCAGCTACGTGAATGACCGTGGCCGCAAGGTGACCCGCGAGCACCCCTTCGAGGGCGTGCTACCCAACATGGAGCGTCGTTACCGCGAGACCGAATCCAACATGGTGCGCGAGGACCTCGCCCGCTATCTGGCGGTCCAGCCGTGCCCGAGCTGCGACGGCTCGCGCCTGCGCCGTGAAGCGCGCAACGTCTATGTCGATGACCGCACGCTCTCCGAGGTCGTGCGTCAGCCGATCGGTGAAGCATGGGAAGAGTTCGGCAAGCTGAGCCTGCCGGGACGCAAGGGCGAGATCGCCGCCAAGATCGTGCATGAGATCCAGGCGCGCCTCGAGTTTCTCGTCAATGTCGGCCTCGACTATCTGACCCTGGAGCGCAGCGCCGATACCCTGTCTGGCGGTGAGGCGCAGCGTATCCGTCTCGCCAGCCAGATCGGTGCCGGCCTGGTCGGGGTGATGTACATCCTCGATGAGCCGTCCATCGGCCTGCATCAGCGCGACAATGATCGCCTGCTCAAGACGCTGATCCATCTGCGCGACCTGGGCAACACCGTGATCGTGGTCGAGCATGATGAGGACGCGATTCGCGCCGCCGACCACGTGCTGGATATCGGCCCGGGCGCCGGCGTGCATGGTGGCGAGATTGTCGCCCAGGGCACGCCGGAGCAGATCGAGGCCACGCCGGGCTCATTGACCGGGCAATACCTGAGCGGCGAGCGCGAGATCGCCGTGCCGCCCTACCGCCTTCCGGCCAACCCTGACAAGGTGCTGCGCCTGACCGGTGCCACCGGCAACAACCTGCAGGATGTGACGCTGACGCTGCCGACAGGCCTGCTGACGTGCATCACCGGGGTCTCGGGCTCAGGCAAGTCGACGCTGATCAATGCCACCCTGATGCCGCTGGCGGCGCGTGAGCTCAATCGGGCCACCACCCTGACGCCCGCGCCCTACGGCACCATCGAAGGGCTGGACCTGTTCGACAAGATGGTAGATATCGACCAGAGCCCCATCGGGCGGACGCCGCGCTCCAATCCGGCGACCTATACCGGCATCTTCACGCCGATCCGTGAGCTGTTCTCCGGCACCCAGGAAGCACGCGCCCGTGGCTACAAGCCGGGCCGCTTCAGCTTCAACGTCAAGGGCGGCCGCTGCGAGGCCTGTCAGGGCGACGGCCTGATCAAGGTCGAGATGCACTTCCTGCCCGACATGTACGTGCCCTGCGATGTCTGCAAGGGCAAGCGCTACAACCGCGAGACGCTTGAAGTGCAGTACAAGGGCAAGAACATTCACGAAGTGCTGGAGATGACCATCGAGGAGGCGCTGGAGTTCTTCTCGCCGGTTCCGGCCATCGCCCGCCGCCTGCAGACGCTGATGGATGTCGGCCTCTCCTACGTCCGCCTCGGCCAGAGCGCGACCACGCTGTCCGGCGGTGAAGCCCAGCGCGTCAAGCTGGCGCGTGAGCTGGCCAAGCGCGATACCGGCAAGACGCTCTATATTCTCGATGAGCCGACCACCGGTCTGCACTTCGAGGATATTCGCCAGCTGCTGGTCGTGTTGCACCGCCTACGTGATCACGGCAACACCGTGGTCGTGATCGAGCACAACCTGGATGTGATCAAGACCGCCGACTGGCTGATCGACCTCGGCCCGGAGGGCGGCTCAGGCGGCGGCCAGATCATCGCCGAAGGCACGCCGGAGCAACTGGCCACGCAGGAGATCTCGCACACCGGTCGCTTCCTGGCCCCGCTGCTGGAGCGCCAGAAAGCCACCAGTGGCACCGCGAGCAGCAAGAAGAAGGCCGAGACCAGCAGCTAGGCGCCGGCTCACGCCCCCTTCCGCTCCTCTGAATCACCTCGCCCCAGCACACTCTCAACACACCCCGGGGCGAGGTGAACCTTTCGGCAAATGACACGCCCGTGTCACCCGGCCAACCGCCAGGCATAAAAAAAGGCCAACCCGTGAGGGTTGGCCTTTTCTTGTGGACGAAGCAAGCCGAAGCTTACTCTTCGCCCGCTGCCTCGGAGGCAACCGGACGATCGACCAGCTCGACGAATGCCATCGGGGCATTGTCACCGGCGCGATAGCCGCACTTCAGGATGCGCAGGTAACCGCCCGGACGGGAGGTGTAGCGCGGGCCGAGCTCGTTGAAGAGCTTGCCGACCGCTTCCTTGGAGCGCGTGCGAGAGAACGCCAAACGGCGGTTCGCAACGGTGTCCTGCTTGGCCAGGGTGATCAGCGGCTCGATATGACGACGCAGTTCCTTGGCTTTCGGCAGGGTAGTCTTGATGACTTCGTGCTCTACCAGAGAGATGCACATGTTCTTGAACATGGCTTCACGGTGAGAGCTGGTACGGTTCAGGTGACGACCACTCTTACGATGACGCATGGTTGTGATTCCTTACCAGTCTGGGGCTTGAGCCGACCGGGCTTCCTTAAGCGGAAGCCTTGTCGTCCTTCAGGCTTGCGGGCGGCCAGTTTTCCAACCGCATGCCGAGGGACAGACCACGCGCGGACAGCACGTCCTTGATTTCATTCAAGGACTTCTTGCCGAGATTCGGGGTCTTCAGCAGCTCAACTTCGGTGCGCTGAATGAGATCACCGATGTAATAGATATTCTCGGCCTTGAGACAGTTCGCACTGCGAACAGTCAGCTCAAGATCGTCTACGGGACGGAGAAGGATCGGATCGATTTGATCTTCCTCTTCTTCGACTTCCTGTTCCTTGTCTGCTTCCAGATCAACGAAGGCGGCCAGCTGCTCCTGCAGGATAGTTGCGGAGCGGCGGATCGCTTCTTCCGGATCCAGTGTGCCGTCGGTTTCCAGGTCGATCACCAGCTTGTCGAGGTTGGTGCGCTGTTCAACACGCGCAGCCTCGACGGCATAGGAGACCCGACGAACCGGGGTAAAGGTCGCATCCAGCTGGAGGCGGCCAATGGCACGTGATTCGTCATCAGCAGAGATGCGAGCATCTGCCGCTTCGTAGCCGCGGCCACGAGCGATCTTGAGCTGCATCTTCAGCTCGCCACCATCATTGAGGTGAGCGATGACGTGATCCGGATTCACGATTTCGAGATCGTGGTCGCCAGCGATGTCGCCAGCAGTCACGATACCCGGGCCCTTCTTGTTCAGCGCCAGCACAGCTTCGTCGCGACCATGCATCTTGATGGCCACGTCCTTGAGGTTCAGCAGGATTTCGATTACATCCTCCTGCACCCCTTCAATGGCGCTGTACTCGTGCAGAACGCCTTCGATCTCAGCTTCCACGACGGCACAGCCGGGCATGGAAGAAAGCAGGATGCGACGCAGAGCATTCCCCAGGGTGTGGCCGAAACCACGCTCGAAGGGTTCGAGGACGATTCGCGCGTGATGGGCGCTGACTTCCTCGACCTTGATATCGCGAGGACGGAGAAACTCTGTCACTGAGCGCTGCATAAGAACACCTTTAAGGCTGCCAAACGGATAATCTGGGTACTCCAGCCGGGCCGACGAATCGGCCCGGCGTTACATTACTTGGAGTACAGCTCGACGATCAGGTTTTCGTTGATATCGGCAGACAGGTCGCCACGCTCGGGGACAGCCTTGAAAGTGCCTTCCATCTTCTTGGAGTCGACGTCGACCCAGGAGACATCACCGCGGTTGGCAGCGAGTGCCAGAGACTGCTGGATGCGAGCCTGGTTCTTGGCCTTCTCACGAACGGTGACCACATCGCCAGCCTTCACTTTGAAGGAAGCAACGTTGACGGTACGGCCGTTCACGGCGATCGCCTTGTGGCTGACCAGCTGACGTGCCTCGGAACGCGTGGAGCCGAAGCCCATGCGGTAGACGACGTTGTCGAGACGAGTCTCGAGGAGCTGGAGCAGAACCTCACCGGTCGCACCCTTGAGGCGAGCGGCTTCTTTGTAGTAGTTGCGGAATTGCTTTTCCAGCACGCCGTACATGCGACGTACCTTCTGCTTTTCACGCAGCTGCAGGCCGTAGTCTGAAAGACGCTGACGGCGCTGGCCATGAACACCCGGGGGTTGTTCGGATTTGCACTTCTTCTCGAACGGAGTCACGCCACTCTTCAGGAAGAGGTCGGTGCCTTCACGACGAGACAGTTTGCACTTCGGTCCAATATAACGAGCCATGAGTCTGTCTCCTTAAACGCGGCGTTTCTTCGGCGGACGGCACCCATTATGCGGGATGGGGGTCACGTCGGTGATGCTTTGCACGCGGAAGCCTGCGGCATTGAGAGCACGCACGGCGGACTCACGACCCGGACCCGGGCCCTTGACCAGCACGTCGACGTTCTTCACACCATATTCGGCTGCAGCGGTCGCTGCACGTTCACTTGCGACTTGCGCAGCGAACGGGGTGCTCTTGCGAGAACCACGAAAACCCGAACCACCGGCAGTTGCCCAGGAAAGAGCATTGCCCTGGCGGTCTGTGATCGTCACGATAGTGTTGTTAAAAGAGGCGTGGATATGCGCGATGGCATCCACTACCTGCTTTTTAACCTTCTTGCGCTTACTCGGGTTAGCCATTAGATGTTTCCTGTCTAAACGCCAGTTCGTTTACTTGCGAATCGGTTTACGCGGACCTTTGCGTGTACGTGCGTTGGTCTTGGTGCGCTGACCGCGCAACGGAAGACCACGACGATGGCGCAGGCCACGATAGCAACCGAGGTCCATGAGACGCTTGATGTTCAGCGTGATCTCACGACGCAGGTCGCCTTCGACGGTGTACTTACCCACCTCGGCACGAACCAGGTCCAGTTGTTCAACAGACAGATCAGCGATCTTGACGCTCGGTTCTAAACCGAGAGCGGCGCAGATCTGCTGTGCACGCGTACGGCCAATCCCGAAGATATAAGTCAGCGAGATCGCCGCGTGCTTGTTGTCCGGGATATTGACGCCAGCAATACGGGCCATCAGTTTTCTCCGAAAGGTTAGCGGCGGATTTTACATCCACAAAGGGCGCAATAGCATACCCCTTGATCCCATTGGGAACAAGGGGGTATGCCAGCACCCGAGCTTGTATTCAGCTAAGCGGGTCGAGGGAATTAACCCTGACGCTGCTTGTGGCGGGGCTCAGTGCAGATGACCCGCACTGCGCCACGACGCCGAATGATCTTGCAGTTACGGCAAATTTTCTTGACGGAAGCTCGAACTTTCATCGTTCTCTCCAGTTTGCTAACAGGGGCTGCGCAATCAGCGCATCATGCCACCGCTGCCATAGCCTTTGAGGTTGGCCTTCTTCATCACCGACGCATACTGATTTGACATCAGATGCGACTGCACCTGGGCCATGAAGTCCATGACCACCACGACCACGATGAGCAGAGAGGTGCCGCCGAAATAGAACGGAACCTGCCATGCAACAACGAGGAATTGAGGCATCAGGGAGACTAGGGTGATGTAGAGGGCGCCGAACAGCGTCAGGCGAGTCATCACCTTATCGATGTAACGGGCGGTCTGTTCGCCTGGGCGAATACCCGGCAGAAACGCTCCTGACTTCTTGAGGTTGTCAGCAACATCCTTCGGATTGAAGACCAGCGCCGTGTAGAAGAAGCAGAAGAATACTACAGCGGCAGCGAAAAGCAAGATATACAGTGGCTGACCCGGCCCGAGAGCCTGAGATGCCGTCTGCAACCATTGCATGCTTTCACTCTGGCCAAACCATTGACCCATCGACGCAGGGAACAGCAGGATGCTTGACGCGAAGATCGGCGGGATGACCCCGGCCATGTTGACCTTCATCGGCAAGTAGCTGCTCTGACCTGCATACATCTTGTTGCCAACCTGACGGCGCGGATAGTTCACCGTGATGCGGCGTTGGCCGCGCTCGATGAACACCACGAAGGCAACGGTAATGACTGCGAGCAGCGTCAGCGCCAGCAGCGGAAGCACATTCCAGGCACCATCATTGCGCGCCAGTTCGAAAGACTGGCCGATGGCACTCGGCAGCCCGGCGACAATACCAGCAAAGATGATCAGTGAGATCCCGTTGCCGATACCCTTCTCGGTGATCTGCTCTCCCAGCCACATCAGGAACACTGCACCAGCCACGAACGTACTCACGGCGGTGAAGTAGAAGCTGAAGTCAGCGGAATAGGCGACACCGTTTCCGACCAGTCCGACTGCCATGCCGATCGATTGGACCAGGGCCAGTACTACCGTGCCGTAGCGCGTGTACTGGCTGATCTTGCGACGGCCGGCCTCGCCTTCCTTTTTCAACTGCTCAAGCTGAGGCGAGACCACCGTCAGGAGCTGCATGATGATCGACGCGGATATGTAGGGCATGATGCCCAGCGCGAAGATACTCATTCGCTCCAGTGCACCACCGGAGAACATGTTGAACATGCTCAGGATGGTGCCCTGGTTTTCCCTGAACAAGGCAGCAAGCTGGTCAGGATTGATACCGGGAACGGGGATGTGTGCACCGATTCGGTACACCACGATGGCGATGAACACGAAGCGCAAACGCGCCCAGAGTTCGCTCAACCCACTTCCCTGCATCGCCGGTACGTTTCCTGACTTAGCCATTTAGTCCTCTACCTTGCCACCGGCAGCTTCGATCGCAGCACGGGCACCTTTGGTGACCTTAATGCCGCGAACCGTGACTGCCTTGTCCAGTTCGCCGGAGAGCATGACCTTCGCGAACTTCGTGGAATCACGAAGCACGTTGGCCTTCTTCAGCGTTTCGAGGTCGACGATCTCGCCGTCTACCAGTGCCAGTTCGCTCAGGCGCACTTCTTCAGAAATCAGAGACTTCGCGGAAGTGAAACCAAACTTCGGCAGGCGACGCTGCATAGGCATCTGACCGCCTTCGAAGCCCGGCTTGACGCTGCCACCGGAACGGGACTTCTGGCCCTTGTGGCCACGACCGCCGGTCTTACCAAGACCGGAGCCGATACCACGACCGACACGCTTTGCAGCGTGCTTGGAGCCCGGGGCCGGACTCAGGGTATTCAATTTCATGGATTACTCTCCCTCAACACGGACAAGGTAGTGAACCTTGTTGATCATGCCGCGTACCGCGGGGGTGTCTTCCAGCTCGACAGTGTGACCGATGCGGCGCAGGCCAAGACCTTTCATAGTGGCCTTGTGCTTTTCGAGGACGCCGATGGTGCTGCGGATCTGGGTTACCGTGATCTTAGCTGCCATGGTGCCTTACCCCGCAATCTTGTCGACAGACAGGCCACGCTTGGCGGCGATGTCTTCCGGAGATTTCATGGCAGCGAGACCGTTGATGGTCGCGCGCACCACGTTGACCGGATTGGTGGAACCGTAGCACTTGGCCAGGACGTCATGGACGCCTGCCAGTTCGAGCACGGAACGCATCGCACCGCCGGCAATGATGCCGGTACCTTCGGACGCTGGCTGCATGTAGATCTTGGATGCGCCGTGACGAGCCTTCACCGGGTACTGCAGGGTGTGGCCCTTCAGGTCAACCTTGATCATGTTGCGACGAGCTTGGTCCATTGCCTTCTGGATCGCGACCGGCACTTCACGCGCCTTGCCACGGCCGAAGCCAACACGACCATTGCCGTCACCAACGACAGTCAGAGCGGTGAAACCGAAGATACGGCCGCCCTTGACTACCTTGGCGACGCGGTTGATCTGCACGAGCTTCTCTTGCAGGTCACCGCCCTTCTGTTCGATATTCGCCATCGTAAAACCCTTTAGAATTCCAGGCCGCCTTCACGTGCGGCATCGGCCAGGGCCTTCACGCGACCGTGGTACTTGTACCCGGAGCGATCGAAAGCCACTTGCTTGATACCCGCTTCCTTCGCGCGCTCGGCAATCAGAGCACCCACCTTGGCGGCGGAGTCCGAGTTACCGGTAGAACCTTCGCGCAGGCTCTTGTCGAGCGTGGATGCGGTGGCCAGGACCTGGCCGCCATCCGGCGAGATGATCTGCGCGTAGATGTGACGCGGGGTGCGGTTCACGCACAGGCGAAACACGCCCAGCTCGCGGATTTTCGCACGAGCGCGGCGGGCACGACGGAGACGAGATTCTTTCTTCGCGTTCATAACCCTGCCTTACTTCTTCTTGGCTTCTTTACGACGGACGACTTCGTCGCTGTACCGAATACCTTTGCCCTTGTAGGGCTCCGGCGGACGGAATGCGCGAATCTCTGCGGCGACCTGACCCAAAGCCTGCTTGTCAGCAGACGTGAGGACGATCTGAGTGTTCTTCGGCGTTTCAGCCGTAACACTTGCCGGCAGTTCATAGTCGACCGGGTGTGAGAAGCCCAGTGTCAGGTTGATTGTCTGGCCTTTGGCCTGGGCACGATAACCCACACCATTGATTTCCAGAGACTTGGTGAAGCCTTCGGAAACACCAGACACCATGTTGTTGACCAGAGCACGAGTGGTACCAACCATCGCCCAGTTCTTGGCGGTCTCGGACGGAACGAAGGTCATTTGACCTTCTTCCATAGAGATGACCACGTCCTGGTGGACGGTCAGTTCCAGCTGGCCTTTGCTGCCCTTCACGGTCAGCTTGTCGCCGTCGAGCTTTGCCTCGACGCCGTTCGGCAATTTAACCGGATACTTGGCTACGCGGGACATTCCAAACTCCTAGAATACGGTGCAGAGGACTTCGCCGCCGACACCAGCTTGACGGGCCGCACGATCGGTCATCACGCCCCGGGAGGTGGAAACGATCGCAATACCCAGGCCATCTGCGACTTTCGGAAGCTCACCCTTGCCTTTGTACTGGCGCAGGGACGGCTTGGAAATACGCTTGATGCTCTCGATAACCGACTTGCCTTCGAAGTACTTGAGGGTCACGGTCAGTTCCGGCTTGGCGCCTTCTGCGACGGCAAACTCGGAAATATAACCCTCTTCCTTCAATACGCGGGCCACTTCAACCTTGAGCTTGGAAGACGGCATGGTAACCGTCTCCTTGGTGGCCATCTGCGCATTGCGGATACGAGTGAACATATCCGCCAGAGTGTCTTGCATGCTCATTTACGTTGCGCTCCTGAATTCTTGCAGTGGTGTTACCAGCTGGACTTGGTCAGACCAGGCACGTCACCACGCATAGCGGCTTCACGCAGCTTGTTGCGGCTCAGGCCGAACTTGTTGTAGTAGCCGTGCGGACGGCCAGTGATACGGCAGCGGTTACGCTGACGGACCGGGCTGGCATCACGCGGCAGCTGCTGCAGCTTCAGCTGTGCGTCGAAGCGCTCTTCTTCAGAAGCGTTGACGTCGTTGATGATGGTCTTCAGTGCGTCGCGTTTGGCGGCGTACTTAGCGACCAGCTTGGTGCGCTTGAGCTCGCGCTCAACCATGCTTTTCTTTGCCATGATCCACCCTTATTTCTTGAACGGGAAGTTCAGCGCGCCCAGCAACGCACGACCTTCATCATCGGTGTTGGCGCTAGTGGTGATGGTGATGTCCAGGCCACGAATCCGGTCGATCTTATCATACTCGATCTCCGGGAAGATGATCTGCTCACGCACACCCATGGAGTAGTTTCCACGGCCATCGAAGGACTTCGGGTTCAGACCACGGAAGTCACGAACGCGCGGGATAGCCACGTTCACGAGACGGTCCAGGAAGTCCCACATACGATCGCTGCGCAGGGTCACCTTAACACCGATCGGCCATCCTTCGCGGACTTTGAAGCCAGCGATGGACTTGCGTGCCTTGGTGACGATGGGCTTCTGACCAGAAAGCATCTGGAGATCGGCAAACGCGTTGTCGATCAGCTTCTTGTCAGCGGTGGCTTCACCGATACCCATGTTCAGGGTCACCTTGGTGATGCGGGGAACCTGCATCACATTGGCGTAGCCGAACTGCTCTTTAAGCTGGGCGGCCACTTCGTTCTGATAACGTTCTTTCAAGTTCGCCATGTTGTACCCGACTCGCGTTAGGCGTCGATCAGCTTCTGAGTCGACTTAAAGATGCGTACCTTAGTACCGTCTTCCTGTACCTGGATTCCGACACGATCCGCCTTGCCGGTCTCCTGGTTGAAGATGGCCACGTTGGACGCGTGAATCGGAGCCTCGCGCTCGACGATACCCCCCTGGGTGCCCAGCATCGGGTTGGGCTTGGTGTGACGCTTGATCATATTCACACCGGACACGAGCAGACGCTCACCTTTCAGCACCTTGCTGATGGTACCGCGCTTGCCCTTGTCCTTCCCGGCGATGACGATGACTTCATCGTCACGTTTGATCTTTTGCATATCCGCTTCCGCTCCTTACAGCACTTCGGGCGCCAGGGAAATGATCTTCATGAACTTCTCACTACGAAGTTCACGGGTAACCGGGCCGAAGATACGGGTACCGATCGGCTGTTCGTTGGTGTTGTTCAACAGAACGGCCGCATTACCGTCGAAGCGGATCACGGAACCGTCATTACGACGGACACCGGCTTTGGTACGAACGACCACTGCCTTCATGACCTGGCCTTTCTTGACCTTGCCACGCGGGATAGCTTCTTTGACGGTGACCTTGATGATGTCTCCAACACGAGCGTAACGGCGGTGTGAACCACCCAGCACCTTGATGCATTGCACCCGGCGCGCGCCACTGTTGTCGGCGACATCCAGCATTGTCTGAGTCTGAATCATCGGTTTTCTCCAAACCTAATCTGACTGCCTGGTGGGAACTGGCCTAGGGATTAACCCTTGGCCTGTTCAACCACCTCGACCAGGGTCCAGGCTTTCTTCTTGGACAGCGGACGAGTCTCGGCGATAGAGACGGTGTCACCGATCCGAGCCTGATTCGCCTCATCATGGGCGTGCAGCTTGGTGGAGCGTCTCAGGTACTTGCCATAGATCGGGTGACGCTCACGGCGCTCGACCATGACAACGATGGATTTTTCCATCTTGTCACTCACCACCTTGCCGGTGAGTGTGCGTGCTTTAGTTTCTTCGGCCATTTTACTCACCTGACTTCTGGTTGAGCACAGTCTTAACCTGAGCAATTTGGCGACGAGTCTGCTTGAGCAGGTGAACCTGGCTCAGCTGGCCTGTTGCCTTCTGCATGCGCAGATTGAATTGCTCACGCAGCAGTTCGAACAACTGCTCCTGGAGCGCCTCGACTGACTTTTCACGGAGTTCTTGGGCTTTCATCACATCACCGTCCGCTTAACAAAGGTGGTGGAGATCGGCATCTTCATAGCGGCCAGGCTAAATGCTTCACGGGCCAGCTCTTCGGATACACCTTCGATCTCGTAGAGGACCTTGCCGGGCTGGATCTGAGCGACCCAGTACTCGACAGAACCCTTACCTTTACCCATACGAACTTCCAACGGCTTGTTGGAGATCGGCTTGTCTGGGAAGACACGGATCCAGATCTTACCGCCACGCTTGACGTGACGAGTGATGGCACGACGGCCAGCTTCGATCTGACGAGCGGTGATACGACCACGGCCGGTGGCTTTCAGGCCAAACTCACCAAAGCTTACCTTGCTTCCGCGATGCGCCAGGCCACGGTTGCGACCTTTCTGCATCTTGCGGAATTTCATACGCTTGGGCTGTAACATCGATTACCCCCTTACTTGCCTTTCTTCTTGGGTGCGGACGCGGGCTGCTTCGCCTTGGCTCGCACCTCTTCGATGCCACCGAGGATCTCGCCTTTGAAGATCCAGACCTTGACACCAATGATGCCGTAGGTGGTGTGAGCTTCGAAGGTGGAGTAATCAATGTCAGCACGCAGGGTGTGAAGCGGAACGCGGCCTTCGCGGTACCATTCGGTACGGGCGATTTCGGCACCGCCGAGACGACCAGAGAGCTGAATCTTGATGCCCTTGGCGCCCAGACGCATTGCGTTCTGCACAGCACGCTTCATCGCACGACGGAACATGACACGACGCTCGAGCTGACCTGCCACATTGGCAGCAACCAGCTTGGCATCGAGTTCCGGCTTGCGAATCTCCTCGATGTTGATGTGGACGGGAACGCCCATCATCTCGGAAACTTCACGACGAAGGCGGTCGACATCTTCACCTTTCTTACCGATCACGATACCCGGACGGGCGGTGTGAATGGTAATACGGGCGTTGTTTGCCGGACGCTCGATGCTGATGCGGCTCACGGAAGCGCTTTTCAGACGCTCTTCCAGGAATCCACGCACCTGCAGATCGTTGTTCAGTTTGTCGGCATAGGTAGCGCCTTCGGCGTACCAGACAGAGGTATGATCCTTGACAATACCCAGTCGGAAACCTGTCGGATTAACTTTCTGACCCATTGGTCGTCTCCTACTTCTCGGCTACCTTGACGGTGATATGACAAGTGCGCTTCAAGATACGATCCGCACGGCCTTTGGCACGTGGCTGGATGCGCTTGAGCGTCATGCCCTCGTCGACACAGATAGTCGAGACGCGAAGCTCGTCAATGTCCATGCCGTTGTTTTCTTCCGCATTCGCGATCGCGGACTGCAGAACCTTGCGAACAATCTTCGCGGCCTTCTTCGGTGAGAAAGCGAGCAGATTCAGCGCCTCGGCGACCGGCTTACCGCGCACCTGGTCAGCCACCAAACGGGCCTTCTGGGCGGATAAACGAGCGCCGCGCAGCTTAGCAGCTACTTCCATCTCTTAAATCCTCTCTGGCTTACCGTTTGGCTTTTTTATCTGCAGCGTGCCCGCGGTATGTGCGGGTGGCAGCAAACTCGCCGAGCTTGTGACCGACCATTTCCTCAGAAACGAGAACCGGGACATGCTGGCGACCGTTATGGACGGCAATGGTGAGCCCGACCATGTTCGGCAGGATCATGGAACGACGCGACCAGGTCTTGATCGGTTTGCGGTCGTTCTTTTCCACTGCTGTCTCAACCTTCTTCAGCAGATGAAGGTCAATAAAAGGACCTTTCTTCAGTGAACGTGGCACAGCCGTTACCCCTCAATATCTGTTACTTGGCCTTGCGGCGACGGACGATAAGCTTATCGGTGCGCTTGTTCTTGCGAGTCTTGTGACCCTTGGTCGGGACGCCCCACGGGCTGACCGGGTGACGGCCACCAGAGGTACGACCTTCACCACCACCATGCGGGTGATCGACCGGGTTCATCGCGACACCGCGAACAGTCGGGCGCACGCCTCTCCAACGCTTAGCACCGGCCTTGCCCAGTTGACGGAGGCTGTGCTCGGAGTTGCCCACTTCGCCGAGAGTTGCACGGCATTCGGACAGCACCTTACGCATCTCGCCAGAGCGCAGACGCAGCGTGGTGTAGTTACCGTCACGTGCCACGACCTGGGCACTGGTACCTGCACTACGAGCGATCTGGGCGCCCTTGCCTGGCTTCAGCTCTACACAGTGAACGGTGGAACCCACCGGGACATTGCGCAGCGGCAGAGCGTTGCCTTTCTTGATCGGTGCGTTAACACCAGACTCGAGACGATCGCCAGCAGAGACACCTTTCGGTGCAATGATGTAGCGACGTTCGCCGTCAAGGTACTTCACCAGCGCGATGTTCGCGCTACGGTTCGGATCGTACTCCAGACGCTCAACGATGGCCGGAATGCCATCCTTGTTGCGCTTGAAATCGACCAGACGGTAATGGTGACGATGACCACCGCCGATGTGGCGAGTAGTGATGCGACCATTATTGTTACGACCACCGGACTTTGACTGCTTTTCAAGCAGCGGAGCGTACGCGCGACCTTTGAAAAGTTCGTCATTGACGACCTTTACCAGGTGGCGGCGACCGGCGGAGGTAGGTTTTGTCTTAACAATTGCCATGTTCCGTACTCCTGCCTTACTCGGCGCCAGAGAAGTCTTCGATGGTCTCGCCGGCGGCCAGAGTTACATAGGCCTTGCGATAACCAGCGCGACGACCAACACCGCGAGCGGTGCGCTTGGTCTTGCCTTTCATGTTCAGAACCTGAACACGATCGACTTTCTTACCAAACAGCGCTTCGACGGCTTTCTTGATTTCGGGCTTTGTCGCGTCGCTGGCAACCTTGAACACGTACTGGTTGTTCTCGGCAGCGACCGCGGCCTTCTCGGTCATGTGAGGACCAAGCAGGACCTTGAATACGCGTTCCTGATTCATCCCAGGTTCTCCTCGAACTTGCGCAGGGCAGCGACAGTCATCAGCACCTTGTCGTAACCGACGAGGCTGACCGGGTCAGCGCCAGCGACATTGACGACGTCAACATACGGGATGTTGCGCGCGGCCAGGTACAGGTTGACGTCCTGCTCTTCAGTGACGATCAGCGCTTTCTCAAGGCCCAGTTCCTGGAGCTTGGCGATCAGCAGCTTGGTCTTCGGAGCTTCGACGCTGATAGCGTCGACCGCGACCAGGCGATCCTGACGGACCAGCTCGGACAGGATGGAACGCATGGCAGCGCGATACATCTTGCGGTTGACCTTGTGCGAGTGGTCCTGAGGACGCGCTGCAAAGGTCACACCGCCAGAACGCCACAGCGGGGAACGGATAGTACCGGCACGTGCACGACCAGTACCTTTCTGACGCCACGGCTTCTTGCCACCGCCGGACACGTCAGAACGGGTCTTCTGAGCCACGGTACCTTGACGTGCACCAGCCAGATAGGCGGTGACGACCTGGTGAACCAGAGCCTCGTTGAAGTCCTTACCAAAGGTGGCATCGGAGACGTCTACTGCGCCGCCTGCACCTGCAAGATTAAGATTCATCGGTTAATTCCCCTCAGCGAGCTTTCACAGCGGAACGCACGATCACTTCGCCGCCCGGAGCACCTGGAACGGCACCCTTGACCAGCAGAAGATTGCGTTCAGCGTCGACGCGGACCACTTCCAGGCTCTGGACGGTGGAACGGACGTTGCCCATCTGGCCAGCCATCTTCTTACCTTTGAAGACGCGGCCCGGGGTCTGACAGTTACCGATGGAACCCGGCGCGCGGTGCGACAGTGAGTTACCGTGGGTAGCGTCTTGGGTGCGGAAGTTCCAGCGCTTAACTGCGCCCTGGAAACCTTTACCCTTGGAGGTGCCGGTCACGTCAATCTTTTGACCAGCTTCAAAGAGGGATACGGTGAGTTCGCCGCCCACTGCAGGAGCTTCGTCGCCTTCGTTCAGGCGGAATTCCATCAGGGTACGGCCAGCCTCAACACCTGCCTTGGCATACTGACCAGCAGTTGCCTTGGTGAGGTGCTTGGCTTTACGAGAGCCAGTTGTCACCTGAATAGCATTGTAGCCGTCAGTCTCGAGAGACTTGATGGTCACGATGCGGTTCGGCTCAACTTCAATCACGGTAACCGGCACAGAGGCGCCAGCTTCGGTGAAGACACGGGTCATCCCGGCCTTCTTACCGACTAAACCGATAGACATGTTCAGTCTCCTTTAGTGTACGGGGCTGTCACCCGCTATGGCTGCCCTTTCCAGAGCATTCCACTAGCACATTGTATGACGCCATCCCGGCGTGGCGGCTGCTGCTCTATCAGTGAGAGCGCTGGGCCGCAGTGACTAGTGAGGTATCAGTCAACCTTGATCTGGACGTCCACACCGGCAGCCAGGTCAAGCTTCATCAGCGCGTCGACAGTCTTCTCTGTCGGCTCGACGATGTCGAGAACGCGCTTGTGGGTACGAATCTCATACTGGTCACGCGCGTCCTTGTTGACGTGCGGAGAGACCAGGATGGTGTAACGCTCGCGACGGGTCGGCAGCGGGATCGGGCCACGAACCTGAGCACCGGTACGCTTTGCAGTTTCAACGATCTCTGCAGAGGACTGGTCGATCAGACGGTGGTCGAATGCTTTCAACCGGATGCGAATCTTCTGGTTTTGCATTGCCCAAAACTCCAATGGATGTCGACGGCGTAGGCCGTCACCCACGCATTCAAAGGATGCGCATTATAGGCAGACTGACATCAGGTGTCAAACATGCGAGAAAAGGGGGCCCATCAGGGCCCCCTTCTGTGTCAGGTAAGGAGAACCTTACTCGACGATTTTGGCCACGACGCCAGCGCCGACGGTACGACCGCCTTCACGGATAGCGAAACGCAGACCATCTTCCATGGCGATCGGAGCGATCAGAGACACGACCATCTGGACGTTGTCGCCCGGCATGACCATCTCGACGCCTTCCGGCAGCTCACAGGTACCAGTGATGTCAGTGGTACGGAAGTAGAACTGCGGACGATAGCCTTTGAAGAACGGAGTGTGACGACCGCCTTCTTCCTTGGACAGGACGTAGACTTCGGCTTCGAACTTGGTGTGCGGCTTGATGGAGCCCGGCTTGGCCAGAACCTGGCCACGCTCGACGTCATCACGCTTGGTGCCGCGCAGCAGGGCGCCGACGTTTTCGCCAGCACGACCTTCGTCCAGCAGCTTGCGGAACATCTCGACACCGGTAACGGTAGTCTTGGTGGTGTCACGCACGCCGATGATCTCGATCTCTTCGCCAGTCTTGACCAGACCACGCTCGATACGGCCAGTGACGACGGTACCGCGGCCAGAGATGGAGAAGACGTCTTCGATCGGCATCAGGAACGGCTGGTCGATAGCACGCTCCGGCTCCGGGATGTACGCATCCAGGGCCTTGATCAGGTTGGCAACGGCGGTAGTACCCATGCCGTTGTCGTCCTTGCCTTCCAGAGCCATCAGGGCAGAGCCGATGATGATCGGAGTGTCGTCGCCCGGGAAGTCGTACTCGCTCAGGAGTTCACGAACTTCCATCTCGACCAGCTCGAGCAGTTCTTCGTCATCGACCATGTCAGCCTTGTTCAGGAAGACAACGATGAACGGAACGCCGACCTGACGGGACAGCAGGATGTGCTCGCGAGTCTGCGGCATGGGGCCGTCAGCAGCGGAACAGACCAGGATAGCGCCGTCCATCTGGGCAGCACCGGTGATCATGTTCTTGACGTAGTCGGCGTGACCCGGGCAGTCGACGTGCGCGTAGTGACGCACTTCGGACTGATATTCCACGTGAGCGGTGGAGATGGTGATACCACGCTCACGCTCTTCCGGGGCATTATCGATGGAGTCAAACGCACGCGCGTCACCACCGAAGACTTCTGCAGAGACGCGAGTCAGAGCCGCAGTCAGAGTGGTCTTGCCGTGATCGACGTGACCAATGGTGCCGACGTTGACGTGCGGCTTCGAACGCTCAAATTTTTCCTTAGCCACTGCTATAACCTCTTTCGTTAGCTAATCGGTTACTTCTGATTGATGACGGCTTCGACGATGCTGTTCGGTGCTTCGTCGTATTTCGCAAACTCCATGGAGTAGCTTGCGCGGCCCTGGGTCTGTGAGCGCAGGTCGGTCGCATAACCGAACATCTCACCCAGCGGCACCAGTGCATTGATGATCTTGCCAGTGGAAGAATCATCCATGCCCTGAACGAGGCCACGACGACGGTTCAGGTCGCCCATGACGTCACCCATGAAATCTTCAGGCGTGACGACTTCGACTTTCATGAGCGGCTCAAGCAGCACTGCACCCGCTTTCGGGGCACCGGCCTTGATCGCCATGGAAGAGGCGACCTTGAACGCAGTCTCGTTGGAGTCGACGTCGTGGTAGGAACCATCGAACAGCGTGACCTTGACGTCGATCATCGGATAACCGGCGATGACACCATTCTTGAGCTGCTCAGCGGCGCCCTTCTCGACGGCCGGTACGTATTCCTTCGGAACCGCACCACCGACGATCTCGGACTCGAACTTGAAGGTCATTTCTTCGTCGTCACCCTTGTCCTCTGCAGTGAGAGGCTCAATGCGAAGCCAGACGTGACCGAACTGACCACGACCGCCGGACTGACGAACAAACTTGCCTTCCTGCTCGACCTTGGTACGGATGGTCTCACGGTAAGCCACCTGCGGCTTGCCGATGTTCGCCTCGACATTGAACTCGCGACGCATGCGGTCGACGAGGATGTCCAGGTGAAGCTCACCCATACCGGAGATGATGGTCTGACCGGACTCTTCGTCGGTCTCGACGCGGAAGGACGGATCTTCCTGGGCCAGCTTGCCCAGTGCAACACCCATCTTTTCCTGGTCGGCCTTGGACTTCGGCTCGACAGCGACGGAGATGACCGGCTCAGGGAATTCCATGCGCTCAAGCACGATCTTGTGATCCGGGTCACACAGGGTGTCACCGGTGGTCACGTCTTTCAGACCGATACATGCGGCGATATCGCCAGCATAGACTTCCTTGATCTCCTCACGAGAGTTGGAGTGCATCTGGACGATACGACCGACACGCTCCTTCTTGCTCTTGACGGAGTTGAAGACGCCATCACCAGACTTCAGCACGCCCGAGTAGACGCGAATGAAGGTCAGGGTACCAACGAACGGATCGGTCGCGATCTTGAACGCCAGCGCCGCGAACGGAGCCTTGTCGTCAGCTTCGCGGGTCTCGATGGTACCGTCCTTGTCGTCAAGCTCACCTTCGATGGCCTTGACTTCAAGCGGAGACGGCATGTATTCGATGACCGCATCCAGAACCGCCTGGACACCCTTGTTCTTGAAGGCAGAACCACAGGTCACGAGGCAGATTTCATTGGCCAGGGTACGCTGACGCAGCGCAGCCTTGACTTCTTCCTCGGACAGCTCGCCTTCTTCAAGGTACTTGTCCATCAGCTCTTCGGACGCTTCAGCAGCAGACTCGAGCATGTGCTCACGCCATTCGGCAGCTGTATCTTGCAGCTCGGCCGGAATGTCGATCAGCTCGTAGTTCATGCCGTGATTGTCTTCGTCCCAGACAATGGCCTTCATCTTGATCAGGTCGATGACGCCCTTGAACTCGTCTTCCGCACCCCAGTTGATCTGGATCGGGACGGCGTTCGCGCCCAGGCGCTTGCGCACCTGCTCGACGACCATGAAGAAGTCCGCGCCAGCGCGGTCCATCTTGTTGACGAAGATCATGCGCGGAACTTCGTAACGGTTGGCCTGACGCCAGACAGTCTCTGTCTGCGGCTGGACACCGGAAGAACCACACAGCACCACGACCGCGCCATCGAGAACACGCAGTGAACGCTCGACTTCAACAGTGAAGTCAACGTGCCCCGGAGTATCGATGATGTTGATACGGTGCTCGTCGAACTGCTTGCTCATGCCCTGCCAGAAGCAGGTGGTCGCCGCAGAGGTGATCGTGATGCCACGTTCCTGTTCCTGCTCCATCCAGTCCATGGTGGCAGCACCATCGTGGACTTCGCCGACCTTGTGAGACAGGCCGGTATAGAACAGGACGCGCTCGGTAGTGGTAGTCTTACCGGCGTCGACGTGGGCACAGATACCGATGTTGCGGTAACGCTTAAGTGGAGTCTTGCGTGCCACGGTGAGTATCCCCGTTGTTTAGAAGCGGTAGTGGGAGAAGGCCTTGTTGGCTTCTGCCATGCGGTGCACGTCTTCACGCTTCTTCACAGCAGAACCCTTGCCTTCAGCGGCATCCAGGATCTCGCCAGAGAGGCGCTGCACCATGGTCTTTTCGCCGCGCTTGCGCGCAGCGTCCACCAGCCAACGCATGGCCAGTGCCTGACGACGGGAAGGACGAACTTCAACCGGCACCTGGTAGGTTGCACCACCAACACGACGGGACTTCACTTCGACCATCGGCTGGATGGCTTCCAGCGCCTTGTCGAAGAGGTCCAGCGGCTCGTCATTGGAGCGTTCGGCAACACGATCGAGAGCACCGTAAACGATGCGCTCAGCTGCAGACTTCTTGCCGCTGATCATCAGGTGGTTCATGAACTTGGCCAGGCGCTCGCTTCCGAACTTCGGATCCGGCAGGATTTCGCGCTTAGCTGCTACACGTCTTCTAGGCATGATAAGCCCTCAGTAGAAGGGTCCTTCAGGTAAACCCGGGACGCCTCGCGTTGGACGCGACGCCCGACCTTACTCTTATCAGACCGATATTAAACTTTGAATTACGCCTTCGGACGCTTGGCGCCGTACTTGGAACGGCCCTGCTTACGGTTCTGCACGCCAGAGGTATCCAGTGCACCACGAACGGTGTGGTAACGGACACCCGGCAAATCCTTCACACGACCGCCACGGATCAGAACAACAGAGTGTTCCTGAAGGTTGTGACCTTCACCGCCGATGTATGAAGTGACTTCGAAGCCGTTGGTCAGGCGAACACGGCAAACCTTACGGAGTGCGGAGTTCGGCTTCTTCGGGGTAGTAGTGTATACACGGGTACACACGCCACGCTTCTGCGGACATGCCTGCAGCGCAGGGACGTCGCTCTTGGACGCCTGACGCTTGCGCGGCTTGCGCACGAGCTGGTTAACGGTTGCCATTTGCTTGCTCCAATGGGTTGTACTGCCTTCCAACAACAGGGCAGGATGCACCTGCCCTACTGTTAAAGGCTGCATATTCTAGGGCTTGGGCCACAAGGGCGTCAACCCCGCCGTCAGAGACGGCGGGGCGCAAGACCTCAGAGGTCGTCGTCGTCCGCGTCGAGGGCAGTGAGCTGAGCGCCCAATTCCTGCTCGACGTCCTGTGCCGACGGGGCTGGTGCGAGCGGCAGGCCATCGCGACGGCGGCGACGCTCGTCGTGATAGGCCAGGCCAGTACCCGCCGGAATCAGGCGACCGACCACGACATTCTCCTTCAGACCACGGAGATAATCGCGCTTGCCGGTGACAGATGCCTCGGTCAGAACTCGCGTGGTTTCCTGGAAGGACGCCGCGGAGATGAACGATTCAGTTGCCAGGCTCGCCTTGGTGATACCGAGCAGGATGCGATCGAACTTGGCCGGGAACTTGCCGTCGGCCTCGAGACGCATGTTTTCTTCGACGACGCGGGCGTATTCCACCTGGTCGCCTGTAATGAAGGTGGAATCGCCAGAATCGGTGATCTCGACCTTGCGCAGCATCTGACGCACGATGACTTCGATGTGCTTGTCGTTGATGCCGACACCCTGGAGGCGATAGACCTCCTGGACTTCGGTGGTGATGTACTTGGTCATTTCCGCGACGCCGAGCAGACGCAGGATATCGTGCGGGTTGCTCGGGCCATCGGAGATGACTTCACCCTTCTCGACCGTTTCACCTTCGAAGACACTGATCTGGCGCCATTTCGGGATCAACAGCTCGAACGGATCACCTTCCACCGGCGTGATGGTCAGACGACGCTTGCCTTTGGTTTCCTTGCCGAAGGTCACGGTGCCGGAGATCTCGGCCAGGATGGCCGGCTCTTTCGGACGACGTGCTTCGAACAGGTCGGCAACACGCGGCAGACCACCGGTGATGTCCTTGTTACCGGACGCTTCCATCGGGATACGTGCGATGACGTCACCCACGCCGACGGCCGCGCCATTCTCGGCGGACACCACGGCATTGCCCGGCAGCAGGTACTGGACCGGCGTGTTGGAGCCCGGCAGTGTCACGTGCTTGCCGCTACCGTCTACCAGCATGATCATCGGACGCTTGTCACGGGCCGCGGACGGACGTGAAGCACTTTCGATAACCTCGATGGAGGACAGGCCGGTCATTTCGTCAGTGGTACGGTTGATGGTCTGGCCATCTTCCATGTCCGTGAACTGCACCTGACCCGCGACTTCCGCGACGATCGGGTGAGTGTGCGGATCCCACTTGGCGACGGACTGGCCAGAGGCCACCGGATCGCCGTCACGTACGGACAGTTCAGCACCGTACGGGAGCTTGTAGAATTCGCGCTCACGGCCGTGGTCATCCGCCACTGCCAGTGCGCTGGAACGCGAGACGACAATCAGCTTGCCATCGGCACGCTCAACCGACTTGATGTTGTGCAGACGTACGCTGCCACCATGCTTGACCTGGACGCTATCCACGGCAGATGCCCGCGAAGCGGCACCACCGATGTGGAAGGTACGCATGGTCAGCTGGGTACCCGGCTCACCGATGGACTGTGCCGCAATGACACCGATGGCTTCACCGACGTTGACCTGATGGCCACGCGCCAGGTCACGACCGTAACAGGCCGAGCAGACACCGTGCACGGTTTCACAACCGATGGTGGTACGCACGATGATCTCATCGACGCCCATGGTATCGAGCTGTGCACACCAGGCTTCGTCGAGCAGCGTGCCGCGTGCGATCAGGACCTCATCAGAGACCGGATCGACCACGTCCTGCGCCACGACACGACCCAGCACACGCTGGGACAGCGGGACGATGATGTCGCCGCCTTCGATGACCGGGTGCAGAATCAGACCTTCCTGAGTGCCGCAATCCGCTTCGGTGATGACCAGATCCTGGGCAACATCGACCAGACGACGGGTCAGGTAACCGGAGTTGGCGGTCTTCAGTGCCGTATCCGCCAGACCCTTACGGGCACCGTGCGTGGAGATGAAGTACTGGAGTACGTTCAGACCTTCACGGAAGTTGGCGGTGATCGGCGTCTCGATGATCGAGCCATCCGGCTTGGCCATCAGGCCACGCATACCAGCCAGCTGACGAATCTGTGCGGCGGAACCACGCGCACCGGAGTCGGCCATGATGAAGACGCTGTTGAAGGAGTCCTGCTCCATCGGCTTGCCGTCTTCGTCATTGACCACTTCGCCTTTCCAGTTGACGACGGTCTCTTTCGAGATACCTGCCATCATCTCCTTGGCGACACGGTCGTTGGCACGCGCCCAGATATCGATGACCTTGTTGTACTTCTCGCCCGCAGTCACGAGACCGGAGGAGAACTGGTCTTCGATCTCTTTCACTTCGTCTTCGGCCGCGTCGATGATGACCTTCTTCGCGTCCGGGATGACGAAGTCGTTGACGCCGATGGAGGCGCCGGACCAGGTCGCGAGACGGAAGCCGGTGTACATCAGCTGGTCAGCGAAGATGACGGTGTCCTTCAGACCGACACGACGGTACGCCTCGTTGATCAGACCGGAGATGGCTTTCTTCTTCATCACCTGGTTGATCAGCTCGAACGGCATGCCCTTCGGCAGAATGCGGAACAGCAGTGCGCGACCGATGGTGGTGTCGTGCAGGGACGTCTTCTCGTACAGCTCGCCGGACTCTTCGTCCTTGAGCGTCTCGGTCAGACGGACCTTGACCATCGCGTGCAGGTGAGCGCTGTGCGTACCGAAGGCACGCTCGACTTCACCCAGGTTCGCGAAGGCCATGCCCTCACCCTTGGCACCGATCTTCTCGCGGGTCATGTAGTACAGACCCAGCACGACGTCCTGGGACGGCACAATGATCGGCTCGCCGTTGGCCGGCGACAGCACGTTGTTGGTCGACATCATCAACGCACGCGCTTCCAGCTGGGCTTCCAGCGTCAGCGGTACGTGGACAGCCATCTGGTCACCATCAAAGTCGGCGTTGTACGCAGCGCAGACCAGCGGGTGCAGTTGGATGGCCTTGCCTTCGATCAGCAGCGGCTCGAACGCCTGGATACCCAGACGGTGCAGAGTCGGGGCACGGTTCAGCAGCACCGGGTGCTCGCGGATGACGTCGGCGAGGAAATCCCAGACTTCCGGGGCTTCGCGCTCGACCATCTTCTTGGCGGCCTTGATGGTGCTGGCGTGACCGGAGGCCTGCAGCTTGGCGTAGATGAACGGCTTGAACAGCTCAAGCGCCATCTTCTTCGGCAGACCACACTGGTGCAGACGCAGGGTCGGGCCGACGGTGATGACGGAACGACCGGAGTAGTCGACACGCTTGCCCAGCAGGTTCTGACGGAAACGACCCTGCTTGCCCTTGATCATGTCGGCCAGCGACTTCAGCGGACGCTTGTTGGAACCGGTGATGGCGCGACCGCGACGACCGTTGTCGAGCAGTGCATCCACGGATTCCTGCAGCATGCGCTTCTCGTTGCGCACGATGATGTCCGGCGCATTGAGGTCGAGCAGACGCTTGAGGCGGTTGTTGCGGTTGATCACACGACGATACAGATCGTTCAGATCCGAGGTCGCGAAGCGGCCGCCGTCCAGCGGTACCAGCGGACGCAGGTCCGGCGGCAGCACTGGCAGCACTTCCATGATCATCCAGCCCGGCTTGTTGCCGGAATAGTAGAAGGCTTCCAACAGCTTGAGGCGCTTGGACAGCTTCTTGATCTTGGTCTCGGAGTTGGTCTGCGGAATCTCTTCACGCAGGCGCTCGACCTCTTCTTCCAGCTCGATGTCCTCGAGCAGCGCCTTGATGGCCTCGGCACCCATGCGGGCATCGAAATCATCACCGAATTCTTCCAGCGCTTCGAAGTACTGCTCATCGTTGAGCAGATGACCCTTCTCGAGAGTCGTCATGCCCGGATCGATGACCACGAAGCTTTCGAAGTACAGCACGCGCTCGATATCACGCAGAGTCATGTCGAGCAGCATGCCGATACGAGACGGCAGAGACTTCAGGAACCAGATATGCGCGACCGGGCTCGCCAGTTCGATGTGAGCCATACGCTCACGACGCACTGCCGCCTTGGTCACTTCAACGCCACACTTCTCACAGATGATGCCGCGATGCTTCATCCGCTTGTACTTGCCACACAGGCACTCGTAGTCCTTCACCGGGCCAAAGATCTTGGCACAGAAAAGACCATCACGTTCCGGCTTGAATGTCCGGTAGTTGATGGTTTCAGGCTTCTTCACTTCACCAAAAGACCACGAGCGAATCATGTCCGGAGACGCCAGGGTAATCTTGATGGCGTCGAATTCTTCGGACTGCGCCTGCGATTTGAGAACTTTCACCAAATCTTTCATGGGTCGCTCCGTTGCGGAGTTGTCATGGGCAAAGCCTGGCTGCTGACACCAGGCTTTGCGGACCGTCAATACTTGTGGCTTTTCGGCGTCAGCCTTCCAGCTCCATGTCGATACCCAGCGAGCGGATTTCCTTCACCAGCACGTTGAAGGATTCGGGCATGCCCGCCTGCATGGTGTGATCGCCATCTACGATGCTCTTGTACATCTTGGTACGGCCTTCCACGTCATCGGACTTGACCGTGAGCATCTCCTGGAGGGTGTAGGCAGCGCCGTACGCCTCGAGGGCCCAGACCTCCATCTCACCGAAGCGCTGACCACCAAACTGCGCCTTACCACCCAGCGGCTGCTGCGTGACGAGGGAGTAGGAGCCGGTCGAACGCGCATGCATCTTGTCATCCACCAGGTGGTTGAGCTTGAGCATGTACATGTAACCGACGGTCACCTTGCGATCGAACTTCTCGCCGGTGCGGCCATCGTAGAGGTCCATCTGTCCGGAATCAGGGATACCGGCCAGCGTGAGCAACTGCTTGATCTCGTGTTCCTTGGCGCCATCGAAGACCGGCGTTGCCATCGGCACGCCCTTCTTCAGGTTGTGCGCCATGGTGATGATTTCATCATCGCTGAGCACGGAGAGGTCTTCCTGGCGACCGCCGACGGTGTTGTACACCTTGTCGAGGAATTCGCGGATCTGCTTGACCTGCTCGGCACGCTCTTCGCGCAGCATGTGCTCGATCTTCACGCCCAGACCACGCGCGGCCATGCCGAGGTGGGTCTCGAGGATCTGACCGACGTTCATGCGCGACGGAACACCCAGCGGGTTCAGCACGACGTCAACCGACTCGCCATTGCCATCGAACGGCATGTCTTCGACCGGCATGATCGCGGAAATGACACCCTTGTTACCGTGACGACCGGCCATCTTGTCACCCGGCTGGATACGACGCTTCACGGCGACGTATACCTTGACGATCTTGAGCACGCCCGGTGCCAGATCATCGCCCTGGGTGAGCTTGCGCTTCTTGTCTTCGAAGCGCTCGTCCATCTCGCGACGACGGATCTCGAGCTGCTCATCGGCCTGAGCCAGCAGTTCGTTGAGAGACTCGTCCTGCAGACGCAGCTTGAACCACTCCTGGCGCGGCAGTGCTTCCAGGTAGTCATCGGTCAGCACGTCGCCCTTCTTGAGCTTCGGACCACCGTTGACGGCCTGACCGACCAGGTTGCGCTGCATGCGCTCGAAGGTCGCCTCTTCCGCGATGCGGTAGGTTTCCTGCAGGTCCTTGCGGACCTCGGCCAGCTGCATCTGCTCGATGGAGAGCGCACGCTGATCCTTCTCGACGCCGTCACGGGTGAAGACCTGAACGTCGATGACGGTGGCCTTCATGCCGGTCGGGGCACGCAGAGAGGTGTCCTTAACGTCGGACGCCTTCTCGCCGAAGATGGCACGCAACAGCTTCTCTTCCGGCGTCAGCTGGGTCTCGCCCTTCGGCGTGACCTTGCCGACCAGGATGTCGCCCGGGTTCAGCTCGGCACCGATGTAGACGACACCGGACTCATCCAGCTTGGAGAGTGCGGATTCGCCGACATTCGGGATATCGGAAGTGATTTCTTCCGGCCCGAGCTTGGTGTCACGCGCGACACAGGTCAGTTCCTGGATGTGGATGGTGGTGAAGCGATCTTCCTGCACCACACGCTCCGAGAACAGGATGGAATCCTCGAAGTTGAAGCCGTTCCAGGGCATGAACGCCAGACGCATGTTCTGACCCAGGGCCAGATCACCCATGTCGACGGACGGACCGTCGGCCAGGATGTCGCCGATGGCGACTTCGTCGCCAGGACGCACGATCGGGCGCTGGTTCTGACAGGTATTCTGGTTCGAGCGCACGTACTTGGTCAGGTTGTAGATATCAACGCCGGCTTCACCGCCGATGATCTCTTCTTCCCGCACACGTACGACGATGCGCTTGGCATCGACGGAATCGATGACACCGCCACGACGTGCCACGGCGCAGACGCCGGAGTCACGCGCCACGAAGCGCTCCATGCCGGTACCGACCAGCGGCTTGTCAGCCTTCAGAGTCGGAACGGCCTGACGCTGCATGTTCGCACCCATCAAGGCGCGGTTGGCATCATCGTGCTCGAGGAACGGGATCAGTGCGGCAGCGACAGAGACGACCTGACGCGGAGACACGTCCATCATGGTGACCTTTTCCGGCGCCATGAAGGTGGTCTCGCCACGGTGACGAACCTGAACCAGGTCGTCGACCAGACGGCCGTTCTCGTCGACGGTCGCGGAGGCCTGGGCGATGATGAAATCGCCTTCCTCGATCGCGGACAGATCGACGACATCGTCGGTGACCTGACAATCCACGACCTTGCGGTACGGCGTCTCGAGGAAACCATAGCTGTTGGTCTTGGAGTAGGTCGCCAGCGAGTTGATCAGACCGATGTTCGGGCCTTCCGGCGTTTCGATCGGGCACAGACGGCCGTAGTGCGTGGCGTGAACGTCACGAACTTCGAAGCCGGCGCGCTCACGGGTCAGACCACCCGGGCCAAGCGCGGAGACACGGCGCTTGTGCGTCACTTCGGACAGCGGGTTGTTCTGATCCATGAACTGGGAGAGCTGGCTGGAACCGAAGAATTCCTTCACCGCCGCCGCAACCGGCTTGGCGTTGATGAGATCCTGCGGCATCAGGCCTTCGCTCTCGGCCATGGACAGACGCTCCTTGACCGCACGCTCGACGCGGACCAGGCCGACACGGAACTGGTTTTCCGCCATTTCGCCCACAGAGCGAATACGACGGTTACCCAGGTGGTCGATGTCATCGACATCGCCATTGCCGTTACGGATGCTGATCAGCTCCTTCATGACGGTCAGGATATCGTCCTGATCGAGCACGCCGCTGCCGGTATCGCTTTCGCGACGCAGGCGACGGTTGAACTTCATGCGGCCCACGCCCGACAGGTCGTAGCGGTCTTCGCTGAAGAACAGGTTCTGGAACAGTGACTCTGCTGCATCCTTGGTGGGCGGCTCGCCCGGACGCATCATGCGGTAGATCTCGACCAATGCCTCGAGCTGGTTACGCGTGGTATCCAGTTTCAGGGTATCGGACACGAACGGACCGCAATCCAGGTCGTTGGTGTAGATGACTTCGAACTGGGTGATCTTGGCCTGAGCCATCTTCTCCAGCAGTTCCGGAGTGATCTCGCTGTTGCTTTCGCAGACCAGCTCACCAGTGGCCGGATCGATCTGATCCTTGGCCAGCACCTTGCCGTACAGGTAGTCCATCGGCACTTCGAGACGCTCGAGGCCGGAGGCTTCCATCTGACGGACGTGCTTCTGTGTAATACGACGACCTTCCTCCACGATCACGCTACCGTCGGCATCCTTGATGTCGAAGGCGGCGGTCTCGCCACGCAGACGTGCCGGCACCAGCTCAACGGAGAAGCCGCTGCGCTCGATGTGGTACATCGTGGTGTCGAAGAACGTACCGAGAATCTCTTCGCTGGTCATGCCCATGGCACGCAGCAGAACGGAAGCCGGCAGCTTGCGACGACGGTCGATACGGACGTAGACGTTGTCCTTCGGATCAAACTCGAAGTCCAACCAGGAACCGCGGTAAGGAATTACACGTGCGGAGTACAGCAGCTTGCCGGACGAGTGGCTCTTGCCCTTGTCGTGGTCGAAGAACACACCCGGCGAGCGGTGCAGCTGTGACACGATGACACGTTCGGTACCATTGATGACGAAGGTACCGTTCTCTGTCATCAGGGGGATTTCCCCCATGTAGACTTCCTGCTCCTTGATGTCCTTGATCGCCTTGTTCGACGATTCCTTGTCATAGATCATCAGGCGCACTTTCACGCGCAGCGGTGCAGAGTAAGTGACTCCGCGCAGCTGACATTCCTTGACGTCGAACGCCGGCGTACCGAAGCGGTAGCTGACATACTCGAGCGCTGCGTTGCCAGAGAAGCTGGCAATCGGGAACACGGACTTGAAGGCAGCGTGAAGGCCGACTTCCAGGCGCTGTTCTGGCGCCCTGTCCTGCTGGAGAAAGTCGTGGTAGGAATCAAGCTGGATGGCCAGCAGGTAAGGCACATCCATCACTTGGGGCAGTTTGCCAAAATCCTTGCGGATGCGTTTTTTCTCAGTGTATGAGTAAGCCATCTGTATTCCCCAGCTTGTTCACCTTGGGTGACCGATGCGTGGTCGGCTCATACCTGATGGCGCGGCGATGTCCATCAGGCGCGGACGGCAAGCCTCCCTTGCGGGCTGGCTCGCCGTCATAATTCGTCTTGCAACAGAAAAAGGCTGGTGGCGGAGTCCGCCACCAGCCAGGAAGCTTACGCAGCGTGCGCAGCCTGGAACACGAGTTACTTGAGTTCCACGGACGCGCCAGCTTCTTCCAGCTTCTTCTTAGCTGCTTCTGCGTCTTCCTTGCTCACGCCTTCTTTCAGGGTGGCCGGAGCGCCGTCAACAGCTGCCTTGGCTTCTTTCAGGCCCAGGCCAGTCAGTTCACGAACAGCCTTGATGACGTTGACTTTCTTGTCACCAGCAGCAGTCAGAACGATGTCGAACTCGGTCTGCTCTTCAACAGCTTCAGCGGCAGCCGGGCCAGCAGCGACGGCGGCAGCGGCAGAAACGCCGAACTTCTCTTCCATTGCTTCGATCAGCTCAGCCACTTCCATGACGGTCATGTCAGCGACGGCGTTGATGATGTCTTCTTTGGTCAGTGCCATTTTAGCAATCCTAAACTTTGCGGAGCAAAGATGCTCAGTCAAACGGAAATCGATTCAGGCTGCACGAGACAGCCAGGAGGTCAAAGCGCTGCTTACGCGGCGGCTTCGGCTTCCTTCTGATCGCGCAGTGCTGCGATAGTACGGACCAGCTTGCCTGCAGAAGCTTCCTTCATGACAGACAGCAGCTTGGACAGTGCTTCATCGCGGGTCGGCAGAGATGCCAGACGGTCGATATTCGCCGCCGGGATGAACTCGCCTTCGTAGGCCAATGCCTTGACTTCGAACGCCTCGACCTGCTTGGCAAATTCCTTGAACAGACGAGCGCCAGCGCCCGGGTGTTCCATGGAGAATGCAAGCAGAGTCGGGCCGACGAAGGACTCGTTCAGCACCTCGTAAGAGGTACCGGACAGCGCACGACGAGCCAGAGTGTTGCGAACAACACGCAGCTGGACGCCCGCTTCGCGGCACTGTTTGCGCAATTCGGTCATTGCACCAACAGTTACACCACGAGAGTCGGCAGCGACTACGGAGAGAGCACCCTTGGCGGTTTCGCTGACCTCAGCAACAATTGCCTTCTTGTCTTCGAGACCTAAAGCCACGGTGTTGACTCCATTTCGTGCCGGGGAACGAATTCCCCAGTGGTTTACCATCTCTCTCACCAGAACTGCGCGGGAGAGTCTTGGAGGATGGCTGCCACCAGCAGGGCTGGGACACCATCTGCGCAGGCTACGCGCAATGCAAGCATCGCGGCGCGATTAAGCCGGCCCTGTCACCGAGGTGACAAGGCCAGCGCCTGCGGTCTTTGACGGCGCCCCGCGGCTGAGCACGGGGACCGCAAAGTGAAACATTCTGAGACTGCCTTACGCGTACTTGGCGTGATCGACAGTCAGACCCGGGCCCATGGTGCTGGACAGGGTGATCTTCTTCAGGTAGATACCCTTGGAAGTGCTCGGCTTCAGCTTCTTGACTTCGGCCACCAGAGCGTCAATGTTACCCTGAATGGAGTCAGCACTGAAGTCGATCTTGCCGATACCGGCGTGAATGATGCCGTTCTTGTCAGTACGGAAACGCACCTGACCAGCCTTGGCATTCTTCACGGCAGTCGCGACGTCAGGGGTCACGGTACCGACTTTCGGGTTCGGCATCAGGCCGCGCGGACCGAGGATCTGGCCCAGCTGACCGACAACGCGCATGGCATCCGGAGAGGCGATGACGACGTCGAAGTCCATCACGCCCTTCTTGACCTGTTCTGCCAGGTCATCCATGCCGATCACGTCTGCACCGGCTTCCTTCGCTGCTTCAGCGTTGGCGCCCTGGGTGAAGACAGCGACGCGCACTTCGTTACCGGTGCCATTCGGCATCACGGTAGCGCCGCGAACGACCTGATCGGATTTACGCGGGTCAACACCCAGGTTCAGAGAGACTTCGATGGTCTCCTTGAACTTGACGGTGGACAGCTCGGACAGCAGAGCAACAGCTTCTTCGACGCTGTAGACCTTGCCGGATTCAACTTTCGCGTTGATCGCCTGGGCGCGCTTTGAAATCTTGGCCATGATCAAAGACCCTCCACGTTCAGGCCCATGCTACGGGCAGTACCGGCGATGGTGCGAACAGCAGCGTCCAGATTGGAAGCTGTCAGGTCCGGTTCCTTGGTGGTCGCGATCTCTTCGAGCTGAGCGCGAGTCACGGTACCGACCTTCTTCTTGTTCGGCTCGCCAGAACCGGACTTCAGACCAGCCGCTTTCAGCAGCAGGACGGCCGCAGGCGGCGTCTTGGTGACGAAAGTGAAGCTACGGTCGGAGTAGACAGTGATGACCACGGGAGTCGGGAGACCCGGCTCGACGTTCTGGGTAGCGGCGTTGAACGCTTTACAGAACTCCATGATGTTGACACCGTGCTGACCGAGGGCAGGACCCACGGGCGGGCTCGGGTTAGCTTTACCGGCTGCAACCTGCAGCTTGATGTAAGCCTGTACTTTCTTGGCCATGATAGGACTCCAGTATGGGTGGTAGCGCCTTGCGGCTCCCCGTAAAACCGGGCCGCCTCAGGCGACCCGTCGTGTTGCCGTGATGCTCGTATTCAAACAGGTGAGATGATGATCCTGAGATCAGTCCTTCTCGACCTGGGAGAACTCGAGCTCCACCGGCGTAGCACGCCCGAAGATCAGCACGCTGACCTGCAGACGGCTCTTTTCGTAATTCACTTCTTCGACTACGCCATTGAAGTCCGCGAACGGACCATCAGTGACACGCACCGTTTCACCCGGCTCGAAGAGAGTCTTCGGACGCGGCTTGTCGGTGCCATCCTGAACGCGACGCAGCATGGCGTCGGCTTCTTTCTGGGTAATCGCTGCCGGCTTCTCCGGGGTTCCGCCAATGAAACCCATGACGCGCGGGGTTTCATTCACCAGGTGCCAGGACTGATCATTCATGTCCATCTCGACCAGCACGTAGCCCGGGTAGAACTTGCGCTCGCTCTTGCGGCGCTTGCCGTCACGCATTTCGACGATTTCTTCGACCGGCACGAGAATCTCACCGAAGTGATCTTCCATGGCGTAAAGCTTCACACGCTCGTTGAGCGAACGCATGACCTGCTTTTCGAAACCGGAATAGGCGTGTATGACATACCAACGCTTGGACATGGAAACTCCGTTAACTGACGATGCCGGACATCAGCCAGCCGAGGGTGGTATCGATGAGCCATAGCAACAGGCCCACGATAAGCACGGCACCCAGCACGATGGCAGTTGTCTGGACAGTTTCCTGTCGGGTCGGCCAAACGACGCGCTGGATCTCGCGGCGCGCACTACTTGCCAGCTCGACAACATCACGGCCTTTGTTGGTCGTGATCGCCAGAGCAGCCGCTGCAACACCAAGCACGACGACGCCAAGCACGCGATAAAGCAGCGCTTGGTCAGCAAAATAGGCGTTGCCAGCAACAGCCAGCACAAGAAGAATGACAACGACCGACCACTTGAACCCGTCGTGGCGCGCTTCCTGCACCTCGGCGTTCTGTTTCATCAAAGAGACTCCTCAAGGGTGCAGCGATCGCTAGAATCGAGAATCGGTAAGAAGTCGAATACCATCCTGGGGAAGGATGGCAGGCCAGGAGGGAATCGAACCCCCAACCTGCGGTTTTGGAGACCGCTGCTCTGCCAATTGAGCTACTGGCCTGTAACACTTGCGTGTTCCAGAGACTAAAAACAAGGCTGAATGAACAGCGGGCGCCATCATAGCTGAGACAACCCAAACTGACAAGCCTTATCTTTGACCGCGACCTGGGAGGTCGTCGGAAACGAAAAAGACGAGCCAAACTACGACTCGCCTTTCCGTTGTATGGAGCTCGTGGGCGGATTTGAACCGCCGACCTCACCCTTACCAAGGGTGTGCTCTACCCCTGAGCTACACGAGCAAAACCTTTGCGCAATCTCGACTGGCGAGATGAACTGGAGCGGGCAGCGGGAATCGAACCCGCGTCATCAGCTTGGAAGGCTGAGGTTCTACCATTAAACTATGCCCGCTTTCCAACTCTTGCTGCCCTGATGCACGCGGCATCATAAGCGAATCTGGTGGTGGGGGAAGGATTCGAACCTTCGAAGCTTTCGCGGCAGATTTACAGTCTGCTCCCTTTGGCCACTCGGGAACCCCACCATCTGTGACGACGCATCTTACGTCGCTTGGGATACGCTGTCAAGTGCTTGATTTCATTCTACTTCAAGCGCTTGAGGGAATGTATCGCCTCAGAACGGGACGTAGTATGTCAAAGCATCTGGGTGAGCGCAAGCCCTGAGCGAAGTTTTTCTAGATCAGGCACTCGCGGCTGGTCGGGCGCACCTGACAGGCGCCCTGCCCGCTCGGCAGCGGTCAGTGGATACAGCGCCTCCAGGCCGGCGTACACCATGTCTGGCCAGAGCGCATGCGGCACCCGCAGACCGCGCGCCACCACCCGCGCGTCACCGCCGGTCAGCAGCAGCGGCAAGGCTACCCCTTCACGATCGCAGACCTCGGCATAGAGACGATTGACCGCACTGACGGCCGCCATGTAGATGCCGTGATTGACGGCCTCTACCGTATTGCGACCCGGCGCGAGCAGCGTATCCACCTCGGTATCCGGGTCGATGGCCACATTGCGCGTACCCAGCTTGAGGCTTTCCTTCATCAGACGCAGTCCCGGGAGAATATACCCCCCCAGATGCTTGCCACCCGGCAGCACGAAATCCACCGTGATCGCGCTACCGCAATCGACGCTGCAACAGCCCCCGGTGAGATGATGGCCGGCGAGTGCGCCCAACCAGCGATCGACGCCCAGGCGTTGCGGCTCTTCATAGCCGCAGGTGACGCCCAGCGCCTCCCGCGTCGAGTGCGCGACATGCACGACGCCGACCTGCTTGCGCAGCAACTCCACCGTCTCATCCAGCACCTGCTTGCGCGCCACACTGGAGATACGCACGGCCGTGACGACATCCAGGTCAGGAATGTCCGCGCCCGGCCGCCACTCCTCTCGCGTCCAGACGGCGCCGCGCGAGCGGATCTCGCTGGAAACGGTGTCCTTGAGACGCCATTTTGACAAGGTGTTGCCGATATCAAGATCCAGAATCATGAGACGGCGCGCAGACTGATCTCGCCACCGGCGAGAGTGATGGTTTCGCCATTCATGCGCACCTCGAGATTTCCATTGACATCGACACCTTCTGCCACGGCTTCTTCTCGTCTGTCTCCGCGCAGAATCACCACATCACGCCCCTTGAAGGCATTGCGCTCATTCCAGCGCGCCTGCCATCCGGCAAAGCCCTGCGACTCGAACTCGGGCAACAGCGCCAGCAATGACTCCATCAGACGCGCGGCATAGCGATTGCGCGAAGCACCGGGAATGATGTCACGTACCGCAGCCACCGGCTGGGTGATCGCCTCGCGCCTAGAGGCCGGCAACTCGATGTTCATGCCGATACCGATGACGACGTCACAGGGACCGGACACATCACCTGTGACCTCGACCAGAATACCGGCGATCTTGGGTTGATCCTTCTGTATCTGCAGCAGGACATCGTTGGGCCACTTGAGGCGCGCGGGCAGGCCATCGGCCTCGAGCACCTCCGCCACCG
Organism: Cobetia sp. 1AS1; assembly: GCF_029846435.1. Lineage (NCBI taxonomy): Bacteria > Pseudomonadati > Pseudomonadota > Gammaproteobacteria > Oceanospirillales > Halomonadaceae > Cobetia > Cobetia sp. 1AS1. The sequence goes on along the minus strand of NZ_JARWKU010000013.1, from coordinate 3,735 downwards.
CCACGCCGATCGCCAGACTCAGGCCCTCAAGCGATGCGGCGCCTGATTCGAAGCGCCAGCCAAGCGAGAAGACCAGGCTGCGCCCCCAGGGAGTCTCCCACTCACGCCCACGACGGCCACGCCCAGCCGACTGCACCTCCGCCAGACAGACCTCAGCATGACCGGCTCCCTGACGAAAGCGCTCGCGGATGAAGGTATTGGTCGAGTCCACCGACTCCTCGACGAACAGGCGCGTCAGGTATTTGCGAGTCTCGCGCGGCAGCGCCTCGATGATCTGTTGACCATCGAGCAACTCGATGGGGTTGGCCAGTCGATAGCCAAGCCCCTTGATGGCTTCCAGCGGAATGTCGAGCGCCTCAAGTTTCTTGAGCTGCTTCCAGACCGCCGTACGCGACACCCCGAGCTCTTCGCCCAGGGCCTCTCCGGAGTGGTAGCCACCATCTCCAAGCAGACGAATGAGATCACGGATGGTCATGCGGAGGCCTGTCCCTGTGCAAAAGCGCACATTCTATCGGATTCATGGGCTTGCGAGCCAAGAACAACGACCAAAGATAACGCTCTTTTCGTCAATTCCGCTCCCCTGCACGCATTCCCGCCCCCGCCAGGCGATTGAACAAGGCGGAAAGCAGCATCAGGACACTGCCCAGTCCCAGCCATGAACCTACTCGCCACAGCCCCTCCAGGGTGGCGGTATCCCACACCCCCACCTTGATCACGGTGAGGATCAGAATGCCCTGTCCGATACGCTGCCAGTGTTGCTGCCCCACCTTGGCACCACTCACGACCAGCGCCGCCGCAACGACCAGCATCAGCACACTGTAGGCATATAGCTCCGCCTGCTCGATGCCCTGCCATAGCCCCAGCCCAGCGCCATGCCAGCAGTGACGCAAGTTGAGCGCCAACCACAAGCCGGCTGACAACAGACCGAGCACTTCGCTCAGCCCGCGCATTCGTGAGCGTGACGCGGCGCTTCCCGTATCCACGTCCGGTGCGCGCCTGGATGTCATGCGCCAGAGCATAGCGGCGCCGAGTGCAGGCAGGCCGTATGCCGGCAGAAGCCAATTGACCAGCGGCCAGCTCCCGACATCCGCCGGGTGCCAGAGCGGATTGAAGATGCCCAGCACGCCGACACTCCAGAGGATCACAGCCGCTCCGCCAACCACCAGTGCCAGCACGCGATACAGCTGCGTCCCTCTCCGCGCCTCAGCACCGGCGCCACGAGCACGCCAGGCGTAGCTTGCCGCCACCCCGGCCAGCGCCAATACCTGCAGGGAAAGCTCCGCCAGGGTGAGGCTGCCCTCGAAGGGCTTTCCACCGGTCAACACATAGCGGATTTCCATCACCACCGTCGCGACGGCAAGCTGGACAACGGCACCTTCCAGCCAGCGCTGTGTCCGCGGTCGGTGGCGCATGCCGAGACTGGTCATGGCAACACAGGCCAATACCGGCAGCAGTATCTGCAGTGGCCAGTGCGCGATATCGGCATAGTCGTCATGCGCCATGCCATACATCAAGCGAGCCACGACACCCCACGCCAGCAAGCGTGACAGCTCAGCAAACACGGAGCGCGCCGTGGTATGCCCCTCGCGATACCAGCGCCATTCACAAGCGGTCAAACCCAATAGCTGCAACGCCAGCGCCAGGGTCAGCGATGGCCCCTCCAGCACTGCCACCAGGGCAAGGAAGATTCCGGCCTGCGCCGGCAGCCACAGTCCTGCGGCAAGCTGAGCGCCTTCGCGCGCCTGGAAGCGCATGGCACCTGCCCAGCACACCAGCCCCCAGACCAATGGCGGCAATCCTGTGTTGACCAGCCCTGTGTTGATCAGCCTCCCTGCATCGTTCGCCTCGGCCGCCCATGGCATGGCGTCCTGCCAGAGGGCCAGAGCCCATGCCAGCAGCGGCACCATGGTCGCCAATGCCCACCAGCAGGCTGCAAGCGGCCTCTCTGCTCCTTCACCCGCATCATGACGTGGTCGCCAACTCGCCAGCGACAACAGGCCGACACTCAGTATCAGCGGGCTGAACATCGCGCTGCTCGACAGCGATGCCGTCAGAGCAAGCCCCCACACCAGCAACCAGAGTCCGTTGCCAGCAACCACCATCGACCACAGCACCGCATGGCGGCGACTAGACCAGGCAATCACCAGCATCGGCATGAGGCTAGCCAGCCACCCCCGATGCCACAGGGACACACCGGAGCCGGCCATATCGGAAGGCGCCACCAATGAGCCAAAGGAGACGCCATGCACGAGACTGCCCAGCCAGGGCAGCCAGAGTCCCAGCACGACGCTCACTGAGACAAGGCTCCCGGCAAGCCAGTGCCGGCGCAGCTCAAGAGATGCGCGCCAGGGCAACCATGTCGCAAGTGAGGCCTGCGCCTGTCGCTCATCCTTTTCTACGGCGCCCGTGGATGACTCCCACGCCTCCTCCCACAGATACCCCAACGCCAGCACGGCCAGCCAGACACCACCCACCCAGGGCAACAGCCCCACCAGCAATGTCGTACCAGGGGTGATACCGAAGGGCATCAACAGCAACCACCAGCCGAGCGCTCCCACCAGACCGCCCCAATACAGCCAGCTCACCGCGACCTGGCGGTACAGCACACGACACGCTGCCGCTATCACACCCGCATACCCCAGCAACAGCAAGGTCGAGGCTTCCTGCCACTGCTGGTGAATGGGCAGCGCCAAGGGCAGAGCATATCCGCCCAACATGCCCAATGCTGCCAGCCACGGCCCATGATGCCGCGCACGCTCCAGCATCCACAGGCTCAAGGCTGCCAGCAGTGCGAAGGTGACCGGCATGGACACCAGCGAAAGCAGAAAGTGACCAGCCAGCAGGCTCGCCGCGAGCACCAGACTGCCGGCACCGCTGACGGCGCCTGTCAGACTCGATGACTGGGACGTACGCAGTCTCAGCCACTCGGCCAGTACCGTCATGCTCAGGCCGAACCCGAGACCCAGTGCCAGCCGTACCCCCGGCCCCAGCAAGCCCTGCTCAAGGGAGTACCCGACGAGCAGGATGCCTGCCATCACCAGAGACAAGGCACCCACAAGAATCATCCAGTGTTCCTGAAGGACCGTCAGCAGACGTGGCATGCCCCCCGGCAGCACCTCTGATGCCTTTCTTGCAGCATCTGCGCCCTGCCCCTTCTCGCCTGAACGACTGGAGGCAGCGCCATGCAACAAGCGCTGAAGTAGCCGGTAGGACAGAGAGTGGCCGCCACTGGATGATGCAGTGGTCCGCGAGTCACTGATCGATGGCGTTGCATCGACTGCTGCCAGTCCTTCCCGGGGCGGCACTTCGGCAGGCGATTTGTCCACACCCCCTTCTTGCAAGGGGGTGTGCATAACCGGAGCGCCATGAGCAGGAAGCTCGCGAGCAAGCCTGGCCTCCATATCGCGCAGTCGCTGCTCCAGCGCCTTGATGCGCAGCATGCTGAGCCACCCCATCAAGGAACCACCCAGTACCAGCAACGCCATCATGACGCCCACCAACATCAGCTCATCCATCGCCCAGCCCGTCATCGAAGAGTCGTGCTCAGAGACTACGGCATTTTGCCTGGCACCTCATGCTGTCAGTCTCTCGGCACCGTATTTGCACATTGAACGCAAAAAGCCCGACTCCTGGGGGAGCCGGGCTTTCTTTTTCTGCGCACAAAGAGAACCGCCCCTGCAGCAAGGCTACAGGGGCGGTTCGGGATAAGTGCCTGACGATGACCTACTCTCACAT
>NZ_JARWKU010000012.1:0-128662 GCF_029846435.1 Cobetia sp. 1AS1 | reverse complement strand
CGTCAGGCACTTATACCGAACCGCCCCTGTAGCCTTGCTGCAGGGGCGGTTCTCTTTGTGCGCAGGAAAAGTGGTGCTCAGGAAGCGTTGGCGCAAAAGAACTGCCGTGCTGGGGTAAACGCGATAGCACAAGGCGTAGCCGTTCGAACAAAGATGCCTCTATCACTTCCGTGATAGAGGCATCTTTGTGTATAGAGCAGTGTCACTGGAAAAGCGTGGCGGCACTCTGTTGAGAACGTACTTTACCGACAGGCATTCCACGCTGCTAAGAGATATCTTTATCGGGAGATATCTTTGCTGCTGCAGCACCTGCTCGGTGTCTGCGCTGTCATTGAATATCACTCATTGAAGCTGTTCATGAATAGGCGCAAGGAGGCGACATGTGGAGGGGCTTTTCATATTCGTTATCAAGGCTTCTAGTGGCAGGGATGATGGCCCTTTTGATGGGGCTGATGTCATCAGAAATGGTATCTGCCGGGGAGCGAGAGAGGAAGATAGAGCGCTGTCAGTTCATCAAGGACAAGATCGAATATTATACCGATAGGCGTCGCGGCGGCGGGTCGTCGGGCCAGATGCGAAGTTGGCAGTCCCAGCGCAATGACTACAAGCAGCGCTATCGGGATGAAAACTGCACGCGCGTCAGGACAGCACTGAAGTGACTCCTCTATTGACGCGATAATAGTGAATCGCAGTGTGCTATTCTCAGCGTTGTAGGTTGTAGATAGACGCAGCCAAAAATGACAATGCCCCTCCTGAGAATGTCTCAGGAGGGGCATTGTTGTTCAGGACGATTAGCTCAGGATGATTCGTTCAGGGGCGTTTGCGCAGGCGTGTCAGGCCTTCCTGGGCGCTGGATGCCACCAGTTCACCGTGCCGGTTATAGAGGCTGCCACGAGCGAAACTACGTGCGCCTCCCGCCCACGGGCTATCCATCTCGTAGAGCAGCCAATCATTGACGCGTACATCGCGGTGGAACCATAGCGAGTGATCCAGGCTCGCCATTTGCAGTTCGGGCGAACCGAACCGCACACCATGTCCGCCGAGGCCTGTCGCCAGCAGATTGAAGTCGGAGCTGTATGTCAGCAGGTAGCGATGTAGGGCATCATCTTCCGGCAGCTCGCCTGCCAGTCGGAACCACAGCCGCTGGCGTGGTGGGGGGCAGGCGTCATCAACACTCGCCGTGATCGGCGCCTTCAGGCGCAGGAACTCGATGGGGTGGCCCTCGTAGCGCTCGATACGTGCCCCCTGTTCGATCAACTGCTCAGGGGATTCGATATCGGGCATGGCGAGCTGATGCTCGAAGCCTGCCTCCTTGCCATGGAAGGAGGCGCTGCAGAAGAAGATGGTCTTGCCATTCTGGATGGCACTGATGCGTCGGGTCGTGAAGCTGCCGCCATCGCGGACGCCATCAACCTGATAGATGACAGGCTTGTGGGCATCGCCCGGGCGCAGGAAGTAGCCATGCAGAGAGTGGACCTGGCGTTCGACCGGCACCGTGCGTGTCGCTGCGGACAGCGCTTGTCCGAGTACCTGCCCGCCAAACAGCTGAGGGAAGCCGAGGTCCTGACTGTGCCCTCTGAACAGGTTCTCTTCCAGGGTCTCAAGACCCAGCAGGGTGACCAGTGCCTCAAGAGGCGCAGTGGCTGTTTGGGGCATGGATCTATCCTTGTACTGAGGGGCAGGCGCTCGGAGCAGTGCCAGGCTGCGCGGGTCGGCAATGCAGGAGGATGCGCGAGCGCCAAGCCGTTATCATGGTGAGCGAAACAATGGCTTCAGGATACCGGAGAACAACGGTGAGTGACGAGTTGGCGATAGCGCCGCAGGCCCGGAGTGGGCCACGTGGGGATCATTACTATATGCATCGGGCGCTGGACCAGGCGCGGCTGGCATTCGAGGCTGGCGAGGTGCCTGTCGGCGCGGTGGTGGTCAATCCCCAGGGCGACATCATCGGCACTGGCTACAATGCGCCGGTCAGCACCCCGGACCCGACGGCACATGCCGAGGTGCAGGCCTTGCGCGCGGCGGCGGCCCGTCTCGGCAACTATCGTCTCGACGATTGCACGCTGTATGTGACGCTGGAGCCCTGCATGATGTGCAGTGGCGCCTTGATCCACGCGCGGGTGAAGCGGGTCGTCTACGGGGCGGCAGAGCCGAAGACCGGCATGGTGGAATCGCGTGCCAATCTGTTTGCACAGCCCTGGCATAACCATCACGTCGTAGTGGAAGGGGGGCTGTTGGCCGCTCACGCCAAGCGCTTGCTCAAGTCCTTCTTCGCGGAGCGGCGCGGTGAGCTTCCGCGCTGAGCCTTCCACTCAGATCCACCCGCGCTGAACCTTCCGCTCAGATCCACCCGCGATGAGCCTCCCGCACAGATCTCTCCGCGTTGCGATCACGTTGGCCTCAGCATGGCCGTCAGGCGGCGACCTGGACCTGATTGCGACCACTGGACTTGGCGCGATACAGCGCCTCATCCGCTGCCTGCAGCAGTGCATCCAGCCGCAACGGAGCGCGGGCCACGCATGCCATGCCCACGGATACCGTGACGACGCTGTCCGTGGCGGGCTGCGGCAATCCTGCAGCCTGCACGGCACGCCGCAACTCTTCCGCCAGAGTGCGGCCTACCGCGCGCGGGCATTCCGGAATGCACACCACGAACTCCTCGCCACCGAAGCGCGCCAGTATGCCGCCGGCAGACTCCACGGGCGCCCGTGAGACGGCGGCAATCTTCTGCAGGTAGCGATCTCCCTCCAAGTGACCCAGTTTGTCGTTGATCGTCTTGAAGAAGTCGATATCCAGAATCATGACTGTCAGAGGCATCTTGCCGCTGAAGCTCTGCACCTGCTCGAGGAAATAGCGACGATTGGGCAGCTGGGTCAGCTCGTCGTGACGCGCCAGCCACTGGATCTCGTTCTGCAGTCGCTCTCGCCGCACCATCTCTTCGCGAAGTGCATCATTGGCATTCTTGACGATGCCGTGCTCCTGCGAGACGCGGCGATACATGTAGATCACGAGGAAGAGCAGGTAGGCCAGCAGCATGCCCGTCAGCAACGTCACCTCCGGCAGACGGCCACGAGTGGCCGCCAGGAACTGCTGTGTCGGCTGCAGGCCTAGTGTCAGGTCGGTGGCGGGCAGCTCGATGGGGATGCGATGCCCCCAGGGCGCCAGACGACTTTCCGGGCCGACATGGATATAGATGTTGCCGCGCTCTGACAGGGTGACCGCAAATGCCTCATTGCGTGCCGTGTCCATGGCCCTGTCGAGCAGAGGGGCCAGATCCACCACCATGGCGATCGCCCCCAGGATGGTGCCATCACGTGGATCGCGCACCGGCAGGTAGGACACCATGCCCTTGCCGCCCTGAATCAGGTCGATGATACCGGTATGGCCCTCGATGCCGAGTTCCAGCGGGTTGCGCAGCGGCGTGTCCGGCTGAGCATCCAGCAGGCGTACGCCCAGCACGTCATGATTGCGGCCCTTGTCCGGGAAGACGCGCGTTATCACGCTGTCCGGGTCGATGAAGGCGATGTTCTGGAAGTATTCGAAATCCTTGTAATAGCTGCGTGCCAGGCGTTGCCACTCTCCGCGTGACGGTGTCTGCCCCATCAGGCTCCAGAAACCGGCGAAGCGCCGCATCGCATTGAGCTGGTCGTTGATCTCGCGAGACAGCTCCGTGGCGATCTTGTCGCCCAGTACGTAGGTCGACTGGTTGATGCGATTGTTCTCGTCCTGGCTCTGCTGCTGCCAGGCGAGCAGGCAGACCAGGGTGATCGAGGAGGAAATGATCAGCGGTATGAGATTGCGGCGCCACATCTGCATGAATGCCGGCTGTAGATCGATCCATTGAGCGATCAACAGCAGACTGACGAAGCTGGTCAGCGTGATGCGTTCCGGGCCTGCCAGCACCATGCTGGCGACGGAAAGACTGGCGTCGGACATCATGGCAAACAGCAACAGCAGCGTGACTTGCGTCAGCTGGATGGCAGAGCCGAATCCCAGTCGCATGCGCAACAGGGCGCAGGTCGTGAGGCCGAAACAGGCGAACAGGATCAGGATGGGCGGGCGGATATTGGCGATGTGCCAATCGCCCGGCAGATTGATCAGCAGGTCTCCCCAGTGGTCCACCCCCACCCAGCTTTCCGGTAGCAGGAAGGTACAGATCAGCAGGATATTGAGGATCAATGAGGCGCTGAGGAACAGCTGGCTGAGGGAGGTATTGCGCCAATGCCAGGCAGCCTGGCCGGCGGCTTGCAGGGTCAACATCATCAGCAGCAGCGCATTGGCTTCATTGCCGGCAGACGGCCAGAGCCCCAGCAAGGCGATGCCGAACGCGATCAGGCTTAGCGACATCAAGACGAGTCTGCGTGTCATTCCCTGTCCTTAGAGGCTCTTGATGCGTGGTGAAGATGCGTGCACTTGAGGCACCGGAGTGCTGACGGTCCGAACTCCATCCTCAGAGAATCGGAGGCACTGTATCGAAGGGATTGCTGTCGCCTTCGTCGTCGGTAATCGGACGCTCATCCAGCTGATAGAACTGCTGCTGGCTACGGTAAACATAATTCAGTATTTCATAATAACGACGGATATTACGGACATAGATGACAGGTTCTCCGCCGCGTGCATAACCATAACGGACTTTCAGATACCACTCACGATTCTGCAGCAAGGGCAGGGCTTCGCGGACATCCTTCCAGCGATTCGGGTCACCGCCCTTCATCTTCACGATCCGTCTGGCGTCAAACAGGTGACCCAGGCCGACATTGTAGGCCGCCAGCGTCATCCAGGTGCGATCCGGTTCCTTGATCTCGTCCGGCAAGCGTCCTTTTATACTCACAAGATAGCGTGAGCCACCATCGATGCTCTGAACGGGGTCCAAACGGTTGGCGATCTTCATTTCGCGCGCCGTCACATTGGTCAGCATCATCAGGCCGCGCACCCCTGTGGGAGAGGTGGCCTTGGGCTGCCAGTGCGATTCCTGATAGCCCGTGGCGGCCAGCAGTTTCCAGTCGATGCCGGTTTCGCGCGCGGCTTCCTTGAAGGTATCGATATAGCGCGGCAGGCGGTCGCGTGCCTGGCGGATGAAGGTCCGTGCGCCGACATACTCGAGATAGTCATCATGGCCGAAATAGCGCTCGACCAGTTGATCGAGGGTGCCATCCTGGCGGCGTGTCTCGAGAAAATCATTGGCGGCGGTCAGCAATGAGATGTCGCCATGCGCGGGGAAGGCCCAGGCCAGCGTCAGCGGATCGCCCACGTCGAAGCCGTTCTCCACATTGGGGAAGAACAGGCGATTGAGCTTGAATTGATGGGCATAGACGACCGCCGCATCCAGCTTGTCTTCCTCGATGCGTTGCAGCAGGTCCGCCACCTCAAGCTCGCCGGTTTCCATCCAGCTGAGCTCGGGGATGTCCTGCTGGACTTCCCGCAGTACCAGGCTGGTGCCGGCGCCCTTGATGACGCCGATGCGCTTGCCGACCAGGTCCTTCAATTCCTTGGGCGGATGCATCCCGCGCCGATAGACCACCATCGCCTGCAATTCGAGGATGGGGCGCGAGAAGCGCAGGTCCTGTTCGGAGAGATCCAGCGGCAGGGTCGCGGCCGCAAGATCGGCCTGATCATTGAGCACGCTCTGGGTCAGGCTCTCGATATTGTGCTCGGAATCCATCGACAGACTCACGCCAAGATAATCGGCGAAGTCCCGTGCCAGCTCGTATTCGAATCCGGTGGGCCCCTGACGGCCACGATAGAAGGTCGTGGGGGTATTGCGCGTGGCGACCTGAATGAAGTCGCGCGCGCGGACATCGTCCAGCCGCGTGGGCATCTCGATGAGGGTGCGCTCGGGCAGTATCAGCAAGGCGAGGGCCAGCGCCGCGACGAGGAAACGCCGCGCGTGGCGCAGCCGCTGTCGCACGGGCGGAATGAGAGAAGAGGGCGAAGTCTTGAGCATGCGTCAGCATCATTCACGGCAGGGCTTCCACCATACCGGCAGCTCAACACACTGTCATCCAACGCATGTCGCCTGCGGGCTTCGTTAAGGCTCGCCTTTCACGTATGATATGCGCTTGCTGCCGCCGTTTGGCGGTTGTCCGTTCACGCTGCTTCAGAGGCTTTCCCTGACCATGCTCGAACTGCGAGGCGCGCCTGCCCTTTCCGCCTTCCGTCACACCCGTCTACTGGCTTCGTTACGCGAGCTGGTGCCGGAGGTGGAATCTCTTCATGCCGAGTACCTTCATCTGGCCGAGGTCGATGGTGAACTGAGCAGTTCCGATCGGACAACACTGGAGCGCCTGCTGGACTACGGCCCCAGTCGTGACGAGAGCGCCCCGGAAGGACATCTCTTCCTCGTCATCCCCCGCCTCGGCACGCTGTCTCCCTGGTCTTCCAAGGCCACGGATATCGCCGCCAACTGCGGCCTGCCGCAAGTCCGCCGCCTCGAGCGTGGCATCGCCTACCGCATCAAGCTGGACGCGCCCCTGAGCGAAGAGCTCTTCGCCACGCTGTCCTCCCGACTGCACGACCGCATGACCGAGACGGTATTGACCCGTACTCAGGACGCGGCACGTCTGTTCCAGCATCAGGCACCTGCCAAGCTTGCCCATGTCGACATCCTCGGCGGTGGCCGCGAAGCCCTGGCCAAGGCCAACGGTAGCCTGGGTCTGGCGCTGGCCGATGACGAGATCGATTATCTGGTCGAGTCCTTCAAGACTCTGGGCCGCAATCCTGCCGACATCGAACTGATGATGTTCGCTCAGGCGAACTCCGAGCATTGCCGCCACAAGATCTTCAATGCGGACTGGACCATCGACGGCGAAGCGCAGTCGCACTCGCTGTTCAAGATGATCAAGAACACCTACCAGCATCATCCGGATGGCGTGCTGTCCGCCTACAGTGACAACGCCGCCGTGATGGAAGGTCCGACTGCCGGGCGTTACTTCCCGACAGGCGAAGACCACATCTATCGCTACCATCAGGAACCGATCAACATCCTGATGAAGGTCGAGACCCACAACCACCCGACCGCCATCGCCCCTTATCCGGGCGCCGCGACCGGTGCCGGTGGCGAGATTCGTGATGAAGGCGCGACCGGTGTCGGCTCCAAGCCGAAAGCGGGTCTGACCGGCTTCAGCGTCTCCAACCTGCGTATCCCGGGCTTCGAACAGCCCTGGGAGCACGACTACGGCAAGCCGGAGCGCATCAAGACCGCCTACGACATCATGCTCGAAGGCCCGATCGGTGGCGCTGCGTTCAACAACGAATTCGGCCGTCCCAACCTCAACGGCTACTTCCGTACCTACGAGCAGGATGCCTTCGGTGCCGGCGGCATCGAGCGTCGCGGCTATCACAAGCCGATCATGCTCGCCGGCGGTTACGGCAACATCCGCAGCCAGCACGTCGAGAAGGGCGATATTCCGGTCGGCGCCAAGCTGATCGTGATGGGCGGCCCGGCGATGCTGATCGGTCTGGGCGGCGGTGCTGCCTCTTCCATGGCCTCCGGCAGCTCCAGCGAAGACCTCGATTTCGCCTCCGTGCAGCGTGACAACGCCGAGATGGAGCGTCGCGTGCAGGAAGTCATCGATCGCTGCTGGGCGCTGGATGACAAGAACCCGATCTGCTTCATCCACGACGTCGGCGCGGGCGGTCTGTCCAACGCACTGCCGGAGCTGGTCAAGGATGGTGGTCGCGGTGGCCTGTTCGATCTGCGCGCCGTGCCGAGCGCCGAATCCGGCATGAGCCCGCTGGAGATCTGGTGCAACGAATCCCAGGAACGTTACGTGCTGGCGGTGGCGCCGGAGAATCTGGCTACCTTCGAAGCCCTGTGTGAGCGTGAGCGTTGCCTGTACGCCGTGGTCGGTGAAGCCCTCGAGGAGCACGAGCTGATCGTCAAGGATGGTCACTTCGATACGCGTCCGGTCGATCTGCCGATGGACGTGCTGTTCGGCAAGCCGCCCAAGATGTCACGCAGCTTCGAGCGCCAGACGCTGGAGCTGCCGGCGCTGGGTCTCGACAACCTCGACCCGCGCGAAGCGATGACCCGTGTGCTGCAGCTGCCCACCGTCGCCTCCAAGAAATTCCTGATCACCATCGGCGACCGCTCGATCACCGGCATGGTCGCGCGCGACCAGATGGTCGGTCCGTGGCAGGTGCCGGTGGCCGATTGCGCCGTCACCACCAGCTCCCTCGACAGCCATGTCGGTGAAGCGATGGCGATGGGCGAGCGTACGCCGGTCGCGCTGATCTCGCCGGCGGCGTCCGCGCGTCTGGCCGTGGCCGAGGTGATCACCAACCTGGCCGCCGCGCCGATCGCCAAGCTGTCTGACATCAAGCTGTCCGCCAACTGGATGAGCGCTGCCGATCACACCGGCGAGAATCAGGCGCTCTACGAGGCCGTCCACGCCGTCGGCATGGAACTGTGCCCGGCGCTGGACCTGACCATTCCGGTCGGCAAGGACTCCATGTCCATGCGCACCGCCTGGCAGGACGAGAACGGTGAAGACAAGTCGATCACCGCGCCGCTGTCGCTGGTGATGACAGGCTTCGCGCCGGTCACCGATGCCATGCGTACCCTCACGCCGCAGCTGCGTCGCACGCTGAATGGCGAGGCCGTGGAAACGGACCTGATCCTGATCGATCTCGGCCATGGCGCTCACCGCCTCGGTGGCTCCGCGCTGGCGCAGGTCTATGGTCAGGTCGGCAACGAAGCGCCGGATCTTGCCAAGCCCGAAGACCTCAAGCACTTCTTCGAGGCCATCCAGCGCTTCAATGTCGAAGGCAAGCTGCTGGCCTATCACGACCGCAGCGATGGTGGTCTGTTGACCACCTTGATGGAAATGTCCTTCGCGGGACGTGTCGGTCTCGACATCTCCCTCGACTGGACCGCCGCCGAGCCGGGTCAGGCCACCGGCGCGCTGTTCGCCGAAGAACTGGGTGCCGTGGTGCAGGTGCGTCGCGAGCATACCGAGTCCATCCTCGCCGAGCTCAAGGCCGTGGGCCTCGAGCACAGTGGCGTGATCGCCACGCCGCGTGCCGATGAGCAGATCAACATCACGCTGCTGGGCCAGAACCTGCTCTCCACCACCCGCGCCAGCGCCGAGCGCCTGTGGGCCGAGACCAGTTATCGCATGCAGGCCGCACGTGACAACGCCGATTGCGCCAAGAGCGAATTCGAGTCCATCAACGACGTGCGTGACCCGGGCCTTACCGCCCAGGCCACCTTCGACGTCAACGAGGACATCGCGGCGCCGTACCTGAACACCGGTGCACGTCCGCGCATGGCGATCCTGCGCGAGCAGGGCGTCAATGGTCAGCTCGAGATGGCGGCAAGCTTCGACCGTGCCGGTTTCGAGGCCGTCGATGTCCACATGAGCGACATCCTCGAAGGGCGCGTCGATCTGGACACCATGCGGGGGCTGGTCGCCTGTGGCGGCTTCTCCTACGGTGACGTGCTGGGCGCCGGCGGTGGCTGGGCCAAGTCGGTGCTGTTCAATGCGCGTGCGCGTGAACAGTTCGAGCGTTTCTTCAACCGTGATGACAGCTTCGCGCTGGGCGTCTGCAACGGTTGCCAGATGCTCTCCCAGCTCAAGGAGCTGATCCCGGGTGCCGAAGCCTGGCCGCGTTTCGTGCGCAACGAGTCCGAGCAGTTCGAGGCCCGTGTCGCGATGGTCGAAGTCGAGAAGAGCGCCTCGCTGTTCCTCGATGGCATGGAAGGCTCGCGCCTGCCGATCGCCATCGCGCATGGCGAAGGGCGTGCCGAGTTCCGCGACAGCGCTCACCTGCGCAAGATGCAGAGCAGCGGCCAGGTCGCGCTGCGCTACGTCGACAACTACGGCCAGACCACCACGCGCTATCCGGCTAACCCGAACGGCTCGCCGTCCGGCATCACCGGCCTGACCACCGATGATGGTCGCGTGACCATCATGATGCCGCACCCGGAGCGTGTGGCGCGTGCCGTCACCAACTCCTGGCGTCCGGACGACTGGCAGCAGGATGGCGCCTGGTTGCGCATGTTCCGCAATGCCCGTCGCTGGGTTGACTGAGCGACGTGACGCGCCAGCGACTCGGCCTCCTCGGTCGATGAGGCTGGCGCACGCCACCAGTGGCGAAATGCAGTAACGGGAGACGCCTTCGTGGTTCACGCCACGAGGGCGTCTTCTTGTTTACAGACATGCTGAGAGCACCGTGGTGCGACTGGCTCAACAGCGGATTCCACCGTTGAGCAGGACACTCGGCCCGGCATGCGGCAGGCTGGCGTCATCGTGATGTCGCCATCGCCATCGCCATCGCCATCGCCATCGCCATCGCCATCGCTATCGATGATGATGCCTGCCTGACAGGCATGGTGTGTTCCGTGGCCGCTGCACTGGACGCAGCCCGTGGTCGCAACTCTTGATCGCAGTCCCTGGGCGCAACCCCTGACCGCAACCCCTGACCGCAACCCCTGACCCGCCCACAACGACAGCCCTGACATTGCTGTTCGCTGGCAAAGGAAGCTTTGATGAAACTGAAATGGTCGCTGTTACCTCGCTACTCCGTCTTCGGGCTCTGTGTCCTCGGCTTGCTGGTCTGCCTGGGGCTGTCGGAGCTGACGCCCTGGATATGGCCGCTGACGCTGCTGATGGCCTTTCTGGTCGCCGTCGGCATCTACGACATGCAGCAGCCGGATTACGCCGTGCGTCGCAACTATCCGGTGATCGGCAACATGCGTTATCTGTTCAAGGCGCTGCGTCCGGAAATGCGTCAGTACCTGTTCGAGTCGGATACCGATCAGCTGCCGTTTTCCCACAAGCAGCGCGAGCTGGTCTATGCGCGTGGCCGTCAGCACAACTCCTCCCAGCCGTTCGGCACCTTGCTCGATGTCTATTCCGACAGCTATGAGTTCATCGGCCACTCCATGCAGACCTCGAGCGTGCCGGACCCCAAGGGCTTTCGTCTCAACGTAGGCAACTCCCAGTGCTCGCATCCCTACAATGCCTCGCTGTTCAATATCTCGGCGATGAGCTTCGGCTCCTTGAGCGCCAACGCCATCCGCGCCCTGAACAAGGGCGCCAGGCTGGGCAACTTCGCCCATGACACCGGCGAAGGCAGCATCAGCCCCTATCACCGCGAATTCGGGGGCGATCTGATCTGGGAGCTGGGCAGTGGCTACTTCGGCTGCCGCGACGAGGAAGGGCGCTTCGATGGCGAGAAGTTTGCCCGTCAGGCGGCCAGCGAGCAGGTCAAGATGATCGAGATCAAGCTCAGTCAGGGTGCCAAGCCCGGCCACGGGGGCGTCCTGCCGGCCAGCAAGATCAGCGAGGAGATCGCCGAGACGCGCGGGATTCCGATGGGCAAGGACTGCATCTCGCCCTCCAACCACGGTGAATTCTCCACACCGCTTGAGCTGTTGAGCTTCATCCAGCGCCTGCGCGAGCTGTCAGGTGGCAAGCCGGTGGGCTTCAAGCTGTGCCTCGGTCAGCCGTGGGAGTTCATGGCCATCGTCAAGGCGATGCTCGAGACCGGTATCGTGCCCGATTTCATCGTCGTCGATGGCAGTGAGGGCGGTACCGGCGCCGCACCGACCGAATTCACCGACCACCTCGGCACCCCGCTGCGTGAAGGGCTGCAGTTCGTCCACAACTCGCTGGTGGGCGCAGGGCTGCGTGATGAGGTGCGCATCGGGGTCAGCGGCAAGATCATCAGTGCCTTCGATATCGCCTGCGTGATGGCTCTGGGCGCGGACTGGGTCAATGCCGCACGCGGTTACATGTTCGCGCTGGGCTGCATCCAGTCACTGAGCTGCCACACCAACAAGTGCCCGACGGGGATCGCCACCCAGGATGATCTGCGCCAGAAATCGCTGGTCGTGGAAGACAAGGCCGATCAGGTGCGTCACTTCCACCACAACACCCTGCATGCGCTGGCCGAGATCCTGTCGGCGGCGGGCCTGCACACGCCCTGGCAGATCACCCCGGACCACCTGGTGCATCGTGTCTCCGAGAATGAGGTCAAGCTGTTCTCGCACCTGCATCCCTTCCTGACCAAGGGCGCACTGCTGACGCAAGGGGATGACTATCCCTTCTATCGTCGTGTCTGGGCGATGGCCCAGGCCGAGAGCTTCCAGCCGCGATCGCTGTCAGAGGTCTCGGGCGCCAAGCGCGAGTAGACAATCGTCACCTCTGCGACCAAACGACCGTTCAACAACCGGGCGCAGGCAGTCACACTGAGACGTAGCGAGTCATGCCCGTGGGCAGCTCGACGAACGCAGTGTGGTTGCCTGCGCCTTTTGGGTTTATCACTGGATGAGTGCCATCGCTCGGCACTGTCGTGAAATCGTTCGAGCGCGTGCTTGCTCGTTATCCGTCGCAGGGAGACCGCCATGTCTGACGCTACCCACCTCACGCCTGAACGTTATGTAACCCTCTCGATCAGTGAGCATGTCGCCGACGTGCGCCTCAATCGCCCTGACAAGCACAACGGCATCGACTGGAAGATGATCGATGCCCTGCTGGCGGTACAGCAGGAATTGCATGCCCGCGCCCGGGAATCAGGCCTGCGCGCCATCGTGCTGTCGGGCGAGGGGCCCAGTTTCTGTGCGGGGCTGGATATCGCCGCCATCATGGGCGACGCCGCCCGCGTGCCGCGGTTGCTGGTCGCGGGGGCCAATGGCTGTGCGCCGCAGCGCAATACCGTGCAGCAGCTGGCGCTGGGCTGGCGAGATGTCGGAGTGCCGGTCATCGCCGCCTTGCATGGCAATGTCTTCGGTGGCGGCCTGCAGATCGCGCTGGGGGCGGACATCCGGTTGTGTGATCCTGATGCGCGCCTGGCGGTGCTCGAGATCGATTGGGGCATCATTCCGGACATGGGCATCAGCGTCACCGCGCGTGGCGTGCGACCGGACTGGCTACACGAGTTGACGTGGAGCGGACGCAAGGTCGAGGCCAACGAGGCGCAGAGTGCCGGTCTGGTCACGCGCATCATCTCCAGCCCGCAGGAGGAGGCGTTGGCCCTGGCGCGCCAGATTGCCGGGCGCTCTCCCAGCGCCATCCGCGCGATCACGCGTCTCTATGACGAGGCCCTCGCTGCACCGGAAGCCGAGGCGCTGGCGCTTGAGGCAGAGCTGCAGTCCTCGCTGCTGGGGCGCGCGGAGCAGACCGAGTGCATCAAGGCCAAGCTCGAGGGACGCGCGCCGCGCTTCTGATCCTGTCGGGCCAAGACTTACGGGCCAAGGTTGGCGGGTTCAGGTTATCCACACCCACTTTGCCGCTGCAGTCGCTGATGCGGATAATGGGGACATTGTCCCTTCCTGCGATTCGGCGGCCCCTTGATGTCAATGTTCCTGTCAGCCATCACTTCCCTGTCAGCCCTCATGCCCCTGTCAGCCCTCATGCCCCTGTCAGCCCTCACGTCCCTGTCAGCCCTCACGTCCCTGGGCCTGCCTGCCGGCTGCGCTCCCACTCGCGTATCTCGCTGGACGGCGCTGCATGTTTGAGCTGCGTCCGTATCAGCAGGAGGCCGTGCGGCGTACCGTAGAGCACTTTCGCCGCAGTGATGAGGCGGCGGTGATCGTGCTGCCCACCGGCAGCGGCAAGTCATTGGTGATCGCGGAGCTTGCGCGTATCGCGCGTGGCCGTGTGCTGGTGCTGGCGCATGTACGCGAGCTGGTCGAGCAGAACCACGCCAAGTACGAATCCTATGGCAAGGACGCCGACATCTTCAGTGCCGGCCTCAAGCGCAAGCAGGCCTCGCGTCAGGTGGTGTTCGGCTCGGTGCAGTCAGTGGTGCGCAACCTCGATGCCTTCACGCCGGCTGATCAGACGACTGATGCTCAGGCGGCGCCCTTCACGCTGCTGGTGATCGATGAGTGTCACCGGGTCTCGCTGGAGAAGGACGCCAGCTATCGCAAGGTCATCAATCATCTGCGCGAGCACAATCCGCGCCTCAAGGTGCTGGGGCTGACGGCGACGCCGTATCGCCTCGGTCAGGGCTTCATCTTCCATCGTCACTATCACGGCATGGTGCGGGGTGATGATGACTGCTTCTTCCGCGATTGCGTCTTCGAGCAGCCGCTGCGCCTGATGGTGCGGCAGGGCTTTCTGAGTGAGCCGCGGCGTGTCGATGTCGCGGTGGCGCGTTATGACTTCTCGCAGCTGGCACCCGGCATCGGCGGCAGCTTCCAGGAGGCGGAGCTCAACGAGGTGGTGCAGGGCTCGCGCGCGACGCCGGGCATCGTGCTGGATATCGTCGCCCAGGCACGCGAGCGGCGCGGCGTGATGGTGTTCTGCTCCACCGTCGAGCATGCCGAGGAAGTCACCGCACTCTTGCCTGACGGCGAGGCGGCGCTGATCACCGGCGAGACCCCCGGCGAGGAGCGCGAGCGGCTGATCAATGCCTTCAAGGCCCAGCAGCTCAAGTATCTGGTCAATGTCGCGGTGCTCACCACCGGCTTCGATGCGCCGCATGTCGACCTGATCGCCATCCTGCGGCCCACGGAATCCGTCAGTCTCTATCAGCAGATCGTCGGGCGCGGCCTGCGTCTGAGCCCCGGCAAGACGGACTGTCTGATTCTCGACTACGCCGGCAATCCCTGGGACCTCTACGCGCCGGAGGTGGCGACGCCGAAGCCGGCTGGCGACACCGAGATCGTGCAGGTCGAGTGCCCGGTGTGCGGCAATGCCAATCTTTTCTGGGGACGCAAGGATGGCGAGCTGGTGGTCGAGCACTTCGGGCGCCGCTGCCAGGGGCTGGTCGAGTCGCCGGAGGGCGAGGGCAGGCCGCTGGTGCAGTGCGACTTCCGCTATCGCGCCAAGGCCTGCCCGCAGTGTGGCGAGGCCAATGACATCGCCGCCCGCCATTGTCATGCCTGTCAGGCGCGACTGGTCGACCCGGATGACAAGCTGCGCGATGCGCTCAAGCTGCGTGACGCACGGGTGCTGCGCGTCAGCGGCTGGCAGCTGGAGGAGACGCGCAACGGGCGCGGCCTGCCACGTTTGAAGGTGACCTATTACGACGAGGATGGCACCGATCTGTCCGAGTGGTTCGCGCTCGAGACCTCCGCCCAGCGCCACGCCTTTCGTTTGAGCTTCCTCGCGCGTCATCTGCGCGCGCCGGGCAGTGACTGGGCGCCGAAGGACATCGCCGAGGTGCTGGCGGGCGAGGAGCGCCTCAAGGCGCCGGACTTCGTCATCGGGCGCAAGAGCGGGCGTTACTGGCAGATCCGCGACAAGCTGTTCGACTACGCCGGGCGCTATCGCACCGGTATCGCCGCCGGCTGACAGGCGCGCTGGCCGCTGCGTGATCCGGTCGCGTGGCGCATGTTGTCAGGGACACGACGTCGCGGGGATGCTGATCGGGGCCTCGGGTTGCTAGACTGGCGGCTTCATACGCCTCAGGGAGAACTCACAAGGTGAGTGCCACCGATACCTCGGCCAGGCTGGTGTCCGGCTTACGCCCCACCGGACACCTGCAACTCGGACACTATCAATCAGTGATCCGGCGCTGGACCGAGCTGCAATACCATCACGATGCCTATTTTCTGGTCGCCGACTGGAACGCGCTGGCGGTCAGCGGTCACGCGCCTCACGAGATCGAGCAATACAGCTGGGCGATGGTGATCGACTGTCTCGCCTGTGGGGTCAATCCCAAGGTCGCTACCCTGTTCATCCAGTCGTGGGTGCCGGAGCTGACCGACGTGCACATGATTCTGGCCAGCGTCACGCCCAAGGCCTGGCTGGAGCGTCTGCCCAGCTACCGCGAGATGGTCGCCGGGCTCGGTGAGCAGCAGGGCGCCAGTCTGGCCATGCTCGGTGCACCCCTGATGCAGGCGGCCGACATTCTGGCGCTGCGGGGGCAGGTGGTGCCCGCCGGCCCCGAGCAGCGTGCGCATATCGAGTTCACCCGTGAGGTCGCCCGACGCTTCAATCATCGCTATGGCCGCGATGCCGGCTTCGAGGAGCAGGCCGAACGCGCCATCGCGCGCCTGGGCAAGAAGAGCGGTCGCCTGTATCGCGAATGGTTGAGCGACTACCAGGAAGAGGGCGATCTCGAGGCTTTCGAGCGTGCGCGCGGCCTGCTGGCCGAGACCAGCAAGCTCAACCGCAACCAGCAGGAGCGCCTGCTCGGCTATCTGGAAGGTGGCGGGCGACGCATCCTCGGCGAGCCGGAACACTGGCAGGGCGAGGTCGAGCCGTTGCTGGGCATGGAGCTCAAGACACACAAGGCCGCACGGGAAGACGCCATCTTCCTGCGCAGCGGGCGCGACGATATCGCGGCCTGCGTGCGCGAGATGCCCACCGACCCTGCGCGCGTGCGCCGCAAGGACCCCGGCGACCCGCAGCGCTGCCCGCTGTGGACACTGCATGAAAGCTTCACGCCCGCCTCGGACCGCCAGTGGGCGGAGGAGGGCTGCCGTGATGCCAGCATCGGCTGCCTGGACTGCAAGGGCTGTCTGATCGAGCATGTCGACGCGGCTCTGACGCCGATTCGTGAGCGTGCCGAGGCGCTGGAAGGGGAGCATGGCAAGGTGCGCACCATGATGACAGAAGGCGCCGAGCGGGCCCGCGACACCGTGCGTGACACCCTGGATGAGCTGCGGCGCGTGATCGGCCTGACCTATCGCTAGACGCGGGCGGCGCCGAGCGCGGGCCCGGCGTATCACCGGCGGCGTAAAGACTTGGGGGATGGGGCGCGAGCCGCTAGAATGCCCGTCCCCCAGCCCCACCTTCACCCGCCTCCTGCAGGAGATGTCATGAGCGACCTGCTCGATGGCGCCAGTTTTGCCCTCACCGACGGGCATCAGCCCGCACCTCTCGTCACGCCCCCGACGGCGGCGTCGACGGTGCTGGCGCGCGTCAATGACACCGCGCTCACCGAGATGCCGCAGGATCTGTACATCCCGCCGGAGGCGCTGCGTGTCTTTCTCGAGACCTTCGAGGGGCCGCTGGATCTGCTGCTCTACCTCATCCGTCGCCAGAATCTCGATATCCTCGCCATCAATGTCGCGGCCATCACCCATCAGTACATCGAGTATGTCGAGCTGATGCACGCCATGCAGATCGATCTGGCCGGTGAATACCTGCTGATGGCCGCGATGCTGGCGGAGATCAAGTCGCGCAGCCTGCTGCCGCGTCAGCCCAAGGCGAGTGATGACGACGAGGAAGAGGACCCGCGCGCCGAGCTGATTCGCCGCCTGCAGGAATACGAGCAGACCAAGCTGGCCGCCGAAGGGCTGGATGAGATGCCGCGTCAGGGCCGCGACTGGTTCGTGGCCACGGCAGACCTGCCCGAACTCGAGACGCGCGTGGTGCACCCTGATGTCGACCTGTCGGAATTGCTCGGCGCGTTGTCCGGTCTCCTGCGTCAGGCGGACCTCGTCCAGGCGCACACCATCTCGCGTGAAGTGATGTCGACCCGCGAGCGCATGCTGGCGATCATGAATCTGTTGACCCATGAGCACTTCACGCCCTTCGAGAAGCTGTTCACGCTCGAGGAAGGGCGTGCCGGGGTAGTGGTCAGTTTCATGGCGATTCTGGAGCTGGCCAAGGAGTCGATGATCGAGATCGTCCAGAATGCGCCGCTGTCACCGATTCACGTGCGCGCCCGCACGCCGGAACCGGACCCCGAGGATGACGAGGACTGGCTGGCGCTGGAATTCGCCGACGAAGACGAGGTGGCGGCCGATCAGGGGGCGTTCGATGACGCAGCGTCTGATGATGCGCAGACGTCACCTTCCTTACCCCCATCCGACGAGCAGGAGAACGCGGCGTCATGAGTTTGCGCGATGTCCCGCTGGACCAGATCATCGAAGCGGCCCTGCTGGCCGCCGGCGAGCCGCTGACGCTAGAGCGCCTGGCCGGTCTGTTCGATGAGTATTCAAGCCCGACCAGGCCTGCGCTGCGCGAGGCGTTGGGCAAGCTGGAAGCGCGTCACCCGGCCGACAAGAGCGCGCTGGAGCTGATCGAGACCGCCAGTGGCTGGCGGCTGCGCGTTCGCCAGCAGTATTCCCCCTGGGTATCGCGGCTGTGGGAAGAGCGCCCGCAACGTTATTCACGCGCCTTGCTGGAGACCCTGGCGCTGGTGGCCTATCGTCAACCGGTGACCCGCGGCGATATCGAGCAGGTGCGTGGCGTGACGGTCAGCTCCTCGATCATGCGCACCCTGGTCGAGCGCGGCTGGGTGAGAGTGGTCGGTCACCGTGATGTGCCGGGGCGTCCGGCGGTATTCGCCACCACGCGTCAGTTCCTCGATGACTTCGGGCTCAAGACGCTGGAAGAGCTGCCGCCGGTGCATGAACTGAAAGGCTTCGAAGGACTCGAACAGCTCGAGGCAGACCTGTATGATGTGCCGCCCTCTCAGACCTTGCCATTGCCGGATGACCCGGACGGCGAGGCGGAGGAGGCACCGGCAGACGGCGCTGAGACAGGGCTTGAGTCAGATCTTGAGACCGACACCGGCACCCCGGTGCCCGACGACTGGCAACCGCCGGACGTCACCGCCGAGCAGCTGGAAGAGGCGCTGAAGATGCGCGCACTCGACACCTCCGGCGCCTCGGCTGACACACCGAACACAGCAGCACCCTCCGCCTCACAGGCGGAAAATGACCACGCCGGGATGGCGTCCACCGGCTCGGGGTTCGACTTCGCCACACTCGAAGCGCGCCTCAGCCAACGTTTGCGCGGTGCAGACGAGGATGACGACGCTGCCGATGCGCAGCCGCACGACTCCTCCGCTGCCGGGACCGTCGATGATGACGACCCTGCGTAGGCGAAACTCCTATAGATGAAATGGTTCATGTCATGAGCAAGACAGACTCTGATAAGCGCAAGACCTCTCGCCCCGGCAGCAGCCAGGCAGGCAACAAGCAGGCTGGCGGCAAGCACGCCGGTGGCAAGGCCGTGACCGGCAAGGCCTTCGCGGACAAGAATGTCGCGGACAAAAGCGCGGCGGATGCTGCCGACAAGCGTGGCGAGCAGGCCCGCCCGACCCGTGATACCGGCAAGTCCACGCGTGGCAGCAAGGCCAATGTCGGCAAGAAGCCGGCCGCCGCCGACGCGCCGGAACTGCGTCCGCTGCCGCCGCAGGCCAAGGGCGACAAGCTGGTTGAAGACGAGAAACTGCAGAAGGTGCTGGCGCGCTCCGGTCTCGGCTCCCGCCGTGAGATGGAAGTCGCCATCAGCGCCGGTCGCGTCAAGGTCAACGGCAAGGTCGCCCAGCTGGGCGATCGCGTCGGCCCGCGTGACCAGGTCAGCCTCGACGATCGCCCGCAGAGCCTGAAGGGCGCGGAAGAGACGGCGCGTCGCGTCATCATGTACAACAAGCCGGAAGGCGAGCTGTGCACGCGCAAGGACCCGGAAGGCCGCCGCACCGTCTTCGAGCGTCTGCCGCGTCTGAAGGGCGAGCGCTGGATCGCGATCGGTCGTCTCGACATCAACACCAGCGGTCTGTTGCTGTTCACCACCGATGGTGAGCTGGCCAATCGTCTGATGCACCCGTCGACCCAGATCGAGCGTGAGTACGCCGTGCGTGTCATGGGTGAGGTCAAGCGCGAGCACGTCGTCAACATGGTCAATGGCGTGATGCTCGAAGATGGCCCGGCACGTTTCACCGATGTGCAGGAATTTGGTGGCGAAGGCATCAACAGCTGGTTCCACGTCGTGATCATGGAAGGCCGCAACCGTGAGGTTCGCCGTCTGTGGGACTCTCAGGGGCTGACCGTCAGCCGCCTGAAGCGCGTGCGCTACGGCAACATCTTCCTCGACAAGCGCGCTCGCGCCGGTGAGTGGGTGGAGATGGAGCAGAGCGAGATCGATGAACTGTCCACGCTGGCAGGTCTCGAGCATCGCAAGGCGCCGGCCCTGACGCCGGACGAGCAGAACCGCTGGAGCCGCGACAAGCAGAAGCGTCGTCCGGTGCGCGCCATGAAGAAGCCGCCGCAGCGTACGCGCAAGCCGCGCTGATGGCGCAGTCGGTGAGGGCGGCGATGCGCTGTCATTCACTGACATGGCATAAGCTCGTGGACATGCCACAAGCTCGTGCGACCTAAGTGGTAACCCGCAAGCCCGCGCCCATCGCGGGCTTGCGTGTCTTTGTCACAGGGGCTGGCCCACGCGCTGGCGCGGGCGTTTCGCGAGGTGCCAGCGGACAAGCTGGTCATTTACTTGAAGTTTTTTTGCAAAAGGCTTGCGTCGAAACGGGATCGGCGGTATCTTACGTCCCGCTTCGCAAGGGTCGTTAGCTCAGTGGTAGAGCAGTTGGCTTTTAACCAATTGGTCGAAGGTTCGAATCCCTCACGACCCACCATTCTCTGGAATGGTCTCTTGCAAAGCACCCGGCGGCGGGTCGTTAGCTCAGTGGTAGAGCAGTTGGCTTTTAACCAATTGGTCGAAGGTTCGAATCCCTCACGACCCACCATCCGCCACCCAGTTTTGGGTCGTTAGCTCAGTGGTAGAGCAGTTGGCTTTTAACCAATTGGTCGAAGGTTCGAATCCCTCACGACCCACCAGATCTTGCCCCGTGCCTTCATTGGCGCGGGGCAATTTTTGTTACGCGAAAGGAAAGAGTCCGTTGCCCCCAAGTCGACTGGAGCCGCGATCGCGCCAGGCGTATCCTTGTGGGCGAGCCAAGGCTCATGTCCGCCCAGTGCGGACGATGCTGCGGGCGATAGACGCCCAAGGCACACGCCGCAGTCTGGGGAGCCCAGCTGCAGCGCTGGCAGGGCCGCCACGGGCCGTTCGTGTCCGGGCCGAGTCCTGACCCACTCAGCACAGGGGGAGCCCCTGTGGGCTAGGTGAGAGACACATGAACAGCCTGACTAATGCCATGCCGGGTCGTGAGGCCCACAATGCCGTCCGTGAGCAGGTGCGCGAGCATCTGGCCCGCGCTTACTGCCCGACACGCCCCGCCGCCGAAGATGCCGCGCTGATCGACGAGATCAAGCAGCTGCTCATCGAGCGTGATGCCGCACTGGTCGCGCATTACTACTGTGACGACGCCATCCAGCAGCTGGCCGAGGAAACCGGCGGCTGCGTGGCCGACTCGCTCGAGATGGCACGCTTCGGCGCCCGCCATGATGCCTCGACACTGATCGTCGCCGGCGTGCGCTTCATGGGCGAGACCTCCAAGATCCTGTCGCCGGAGAAGCGCGTGCTGATGCCGACGCTGGAGGCGACCTGCTCGCTGGACCTCGGCTGCCCGGAAGACGAGTTCGCGGCCTTCTGTGATGCTCATCCCGACCGCACCGTGGTGGTGTACGCCAATACCTCGGCGGCCGTGAAGGCGCGTGCCGACTGGGTGGTGACCTCCTCGATCGCCGTCGATGTCATCGAGCACCTGCACGCCCGGGGCGAGAAGCTGATCTGGGCGCCGGACAAGCATCTGGGCGCTTACGTGCAGAAGCAGACCGGTGCCGACATGCTGCTGTGGGACGGCGCCTGTATCGTCCACGACGAGTTCCGCGCCCAGGGCATCAGTGACCTGCTCAAGGTCTACCCGGACGCCGCGGTGCTGGTGCACCCGGAATCACCGCAGTCGGTGGTCGAGCTGGCCGATGTGGTCGGTTCCACCTCGCAGCTGATCAAGGCCGCCGTCGAGCTCGACAATCAGCAGCTGATCGTCGCGACCGATCGTGGCATCTTCTTCAAGATGCAGCAGGCTGCGCCGCACAAGCAGCTGTACGAGGCGCCGACCGCCGGCAATGGCGCGACCTGCAAGAGCTGTGCGCACTGCCCGTGGATGGCGATGAACGGCCTGGAGAATCTGGCCGCCGTGCTGCGTCGCGATCCGTCGCAAGCCAATGCCGAGGAAGTCTTCGTCGATGATGACCTGCGTGAGCGCGCCCTGAAGCCGTTGACGCGGATGCTGGAATTCAATCGCGGCTGAGCGCTGACGCTGATCGCCACCGATTGATGTCTGCATGAACCAGAACCGCCGCTCCCGCTTCCCCGGGGCGGCGGTTTTTGTTTGCCTGGTGCTGCGAGAGGGAGCGTGCCTCAGAACTCCTCGATGGCGTTGCGATAGCGCTTGAAGTCTTCCCGGCGTGAACTGATACGGTTGGCCATGCTGAAGTCGCCGTTCTTGCGCGCGGCCTCGTCGGCCAGCTTGAGCTGAGCGAAGGCCTTGTCCATGCGGCCCTCCAGCTGGTCGAATTCGGCGCGATACAGGAAGGCCTCGGCGGTGTGGCCGCTGCGCCCACTGGCTTCGGAGGCCAGGCTCCAGACCTTGGGGTCATCGGGATGATCGCGGCGCATGTCCTCCAGCTGCTGGCGCGCGGCGGCGGGGTCCTGTTGCAGCGCGACTTCCGCCATGGCCAGTCGGGTCGGCAGGTGGTCAGGTTGCAGGCGCAGCAGGCGTCTGGCGCGGCGGGTCGCCTCCTCATAACGCCGGGCATCCCGCGCGACCTCGACCGCACTGGCGCTGATCAGGGTCAGGTCAGGATGCTTGTCGTGCAGGCGATCCAGCGCGGCCAGCGCCTTGTCGACCTGGTTGTGCTCCGCCGCGGCCAGCGCCTGATAGTAGGCAATCGCGTCGGGGTCGGGGTTGTCTTCGCGCAGAGTCGTCAGCCCCTGCTCGGGCTGGCGCAGATTGAGCGCCAGCAGGGCGCGGGCGCGGATCATCGCGTAGGCGAGCTGCGCGAGCGGGTCGGGAGTCACCTTCTGCATGGCGTCGGCACGCGCCTGGGTGTCGCCGATACGCGCCTCGGTCACCGGGTGCGTGAGCAGAAATTCCGGCGCATTGCCGCCCTGCAGGCTGGCCATGCGTTGCATGGCGCGGAACATGCGCGGCATGGCCTCGGGGTCGAAGCCGGCGCGTGACAGTGCATCGATGCCGACGCGGTCGGCCTCCTGCTCGAAGCGGCGTGAATAAGCCAGCTGGTCGGAAATGGCAGCGGCCTGGGTGCCGGCCATGGTCGCGATGCCTGCTGAGCCGCCACCGCCCGCCGCGATCACCATGCCGGCGAGGAAGCCGGCCAGCGTCGGCAGGCGTGTCTCGGCCTGGCGCTCCATGTTGCGCGCGAAGTGATGCTGGGAGAGGTGGCCAAGCTCGTGGGCGAGTACCGAGGCGAAGGCGTCACGGTCCGGCGCGAAGGCGAACAGCCCTGTATTGACGCCGACCACGCCGCCGGGCACGGCGAAGGCATTCAGCTGGCTGCTGGCGACCAGCGTGATGATGAAATTGCGGTCATCCAGCTCGCTCCACGGTGCCAGTTGACGCACGATGCTACCGATCCAGTCCAGAGTGATGGGATCATCCCATTCACGCACATGGGCGCGGAACTGACGCAGCCAGGCGCGACCGATACGATATTCATCGTTGCTGGAGATGCCGCCACTCGCACTCCCCAGGTCAGGCAGTCCATAGTCGTTGTGGGATGCGGCCGGTGCACTGGCGACCGGCGCGCCCATCAGCAACAGGCCGAGCAGGGCGCTCGACAGGGTGGCAAGCCCGCGGCGTCCGGTGCGGACGCGTCCGCTCAAGGGGGGCAGCAACGACATGCAGGCAATCCTCTTCGATATGGCGCAAGGTGCGGCCGGCTCGCAGGATTGCCGGGCGCCGCACTGGCGTTGACGGCCCTGCGCGAGTCCGGGCAAGACGCAGCCGCGCAGGGCGGAAAGTTGCTTTGTCAGGCAAGGTGCCCTTAAATCGGGGCGTTTTCAAGCTGCACCCTCCATGGTGTGCGGCAGAACATCATAACGAGAACGGAAGGGCAGATGGCATTCGAACGACCTGGCGCTGAGACTGCGAATCCGATGGCTGACTCCACGGCCGATACCCACCTGCAGACGCTGGATGCGCGCGGCCTGCACTGTCCGTTGCCGCTGCTGCGCACCAAGCTCAAACTGGCTGGCATGAGTGCCGGCGAGCAACTCGAGGTCCTCGCCAGCGACGCCGGCGCCTGGGGCGACATCCCTGCCTATCTGGCGCTGAGCGATCACGCGCTGGTCTCGCGTGAAGAGACGCCAGAGGGCGATTATCGCTTCGTGATCAAGGCGCTGTGCGAGGAAGATCCGTCATGACCATGAAGACGTTGTTGCGTGGCTGGATCGAGCGCTATTTCTCCGACGAAGAAGCGGTGGTGCTGTTTCTGGTGCTGGTGCTGGTGTTCGCCGCCGTCATTCTGCTCGGCAGCATGCTGGCGCCATTCTTCACCGCCCTGATCGTCGCCTTCCTGCTGCAGAGCGGCGTGAGCTGGATGGAGCGCCGCGGCCTGCCGCGTCTGGCGGCGGTCAGCCTGATGACGCTGGTGTTCATGGGCATCATGCTGGCCAGTGCGCTGATCCTGCTGCCGCTGGTCTGGCATCAGCTGGCCAACCTGATTCAGGAGATCCCCGGCATGTTCGCCTCCGGGCAGCGCTGGCTGGGCGAGTTGCAGGAGCGCTTCCCCGGCCTGATCACGCCGGAGCAGGTCCAGCAGTGGGTCGGCGCCGCCGGGCGAGAGCTGACCCAGTTCGGGCAGCGCGCGGTATCGCTGTCGCTGGCGTCGCTGGGCAACCTGATGGGCGTGGTGATCTACCTGGTGCTGGTGCCGATCCTGGTGTTCTTCATGCTCAAGGACCGCGAGCGGCTGGTGGACTTCACGCTGGCGCTACTGCCGCGCAAGCGTCTGCTGATGAGCCGGGTCTGGAACGAGATGGATGACCAGATCGCCAACTTCGTGCGCGGCAAGGTGATCGAGATCGTCATCGTCGGCGGCGTCAGCTACGTCACCTTCGTCGCCTTCGGGCTGCCGTATTCGGCGCTGCTGGCGATCGTGGTCGGCTTCTCGGTGCTGATTCCCTATATCGGCGCGGCAGGGGCAACCTTGCCGGTCGCCGCCGTCGCCGGTTTCCATTACGGGCTGGGCGATACCTTCATGTACGTGATGATCGCCTACGGCATCATCCAGGCGCTGGATGGCAACGTGCTGGTGCCGCTGCTGTTCTCGGAGGCGGTCAATCTGCATCCGGTGGCGATCATCCTCGCGGTGCTGTTCTTCGGCGGCATCTGGGGCTTCTGGGGGGTGTTCTTCGCCATCCCGCTGGCGACCCTGATGAAGTCGCTGCTCTATGCCTGGCCGCGCCGGGCGCGCGCCGAGGAGAATCGGGTCGCGGACAAGAGCGCCTGATCGAAAAAGCCCCGCCAATCGGCGGGGCTTTTTCATGGCTGAGGCGGCTGGCGCACAGGCGCACTCCGCTCAGCTGTTTCTCCACGAGCTGCTGTCACACGGACAGCTGCCACTCGAGCTGCTGCCATTCGAGACTAGCGGTCAGCGTTGAGCTCGCGGGCGGCTTCGAGCACTTCCTCGACATGGCCCTTGACCTTCACTCCACGCCATTCGCGCGCCAGATTGCCGTCGGCGTCGATCAGGAAGGTGGAGCGCACCACGCCGAGACTTTCCTTGCCCATGAATTTCTTCATGTGAATGACGTCAAAGAGCTTGCACAGGGTCTCGTCCGGGTCGCTGATCAGCTCGAACGGGTAGCCCTGCTTTGCCCGGAAGTTCTCGTGGGTGCGCAGGCTGTCGCGGGAAACGCCGAGAATCACGGTGTTGGCCGCTTCGAATTCCTCGAGGTTGTCGCGGAAGTCACCGCCTTCGGTGGTGCAGCCCGGCGTGTGGTCCTTCGGGTAGAAATAGATGACGGCTTGCTTGCCCTTGAGGCTGGCCGGAGTGACTTCGGTGTCACTGGTGGCCTGGGCGGTAAAGTCGGGAATTGGCTGACCGAGGCTGACGCTCATCGTGCTCTCCTGGCGATGACTGACGGCCATGTGGCGGCTGACAGTGCTGAATGATGAAAAAAACCGGCAGTGATGGGCATCGCGCTTGCCCGCTTCTGCGGTGTGTCCTGCATTACACGCAGGGCGTCCTGACTTGTCAAAGACAGGGCAGAACTCTTGTGTTTCACCGTCTTGGCGACCGGCGCCATCGTGTCCATCCACCGTGCATCTGCCCCACGGACAGGCGAGGGAATCCACCGCTTTGCACAACCGGTGCAGATGGCGTCTGTACAGGCTTCGATGGTCTTTGTAACATCATCACCCTTGACGCGACTCGCGTGTCGGCGTGCCCACGCAATCAGAGTCCTGCGTCAACCAATTTATGTCAGATGTCTGTCCCCGAGATCCGTTGTTTCAACAGCGCAGGGACACGCCTGGCGCATCAGGCACCAGAGGAGAATTCGAGGGATGATCACAGGTAGCATTGTCGCACTGGCGACCCCGATGAAGGCCACCGGCGAGATCGACTGGGACGCCCTGCGCCAGCTGGTCGCCTTCCACCTCGAAAATGGCACCGATGCCATCGTCGCCGCCGGCACCACCGGCGAACCGACCACCATGTCCTTCGCGGAGCACTTCGATGTCATCCGCTGTGTGGTCGAGACGGTCGCCGGCAAGATTCCGGTCATCGCCGGCACGGGCGCCAACGCCACCTCCGAAGCGGTCGAGCTGGCTCGCTACGCCAAGGAAGTCGGTGCGGATTACTGCCTCTCCGTGGCGCCGTACTACAACAAGCCGACTCAGGAAGGGCTCTACCAGCACTTCAAGGCCGTCGCCGAGCAGGCCGGTATCCCGGTCATTCTCTACAACGTGCCGGGTCGCACCTGCTCCGATATCTACAACGAGACGGTCTTCCGCCTCGCCGAGCTCGACAACATCGTCGGCCTCAAGGATGCCACCGGCAACCTGGAGCGCGGTCAGGAACTGATCGACCGCCTCAAGGGCACTGACTTCGCGCTCTACTCCGGCGATGACCCCACGGCCTGCGACTTCATCCTGATGGGCGGCCACGGCGATATCTCCGTGACGGCCAACGTCGCGCCGCGCCTGATGCACGAGATGTGCGAAGCCGCCGTGGCCGGCGATGCCGAGCGCGCTCACCAGATCAACACGCGCCTGATGCCGCTGCACTCCGCGATGGGCGTCGAGTCCAACCCGATCCCGGTCAAGTTCGCCATGCACCGCATGGGCCTGTCGCCGGAGTCCGGCGTGCGTCTGCCGCTGACCTGGCTGTCCGAGCAGTATCACTCCACGGTCGAGGAAGCACTGCAACTGGCCGAGGTGCTCAACTGATGAGTCAGCGTTTCGTGCCACTGGCCCTGCTGACGGCGCTCGCGGTCGCAGGCTGTTCCAGTGATGGCTACTACTACGATCGCAACAGCGAGTATGCCGATGCCAGCATCGCGCCGCCGCTGGAGCTGCCGGACACGATCAATCGTGGTGATTACCAGGATTCCATGCCGGTGCCGCAGGCCAGCAGTGACTTCCTGGCCAGCGACGACTTCGAGGCACCGCGTCCCCAGCCGCTGGCGACCAGCGAGCAGGGCGGGCGTGAGTTCGTTGCCATGCGTCAGAGCGGCGATGCCCGCTGGCTGGCCGTGAACGCCGCGCCGGCAGCGGTGTGGACGCGTCTGCAGTCCTTCGTGCGCGACCAGGGCCTTGATGTGCAGAGCATCGATGCCGGCAAGGGCGAGATCACCACGGCCCAGGGCATCATCAGCGTCAGCCAGGGGCTGCGTGCCGATGCCTCCGAAGTGCGTTGTCAGCAGGGCGGCGATGTCGCCGGCAGCTGCCTGAACGCGCTGAGCGGCTATCTGGCCGCGTCTTCCGCCGATAGTGGTGTCTCGCTGGCGGCCCAGTCGCTCAGTCGTGATGACCGCGTGCGCCTGGAAGGCCGCGATGGCACCTGGCAGGTCGATCTGGCGCTGGATACCGAGCGCAGCTGGGCCGAGCTGCTCTATCAGCTGCAGAAGAACTTCAACACCGACTACCAGACGCTGACCGATCAGGACCGCTCGCGTGGCGAGTTCATGGTCGATTACATCCCGCGTGAAGAGCGTGATGGCGGCTGGTTGGGTATCGGCGGCGATGGTGACCCGGTGCCGATGGTGCTCAAGCTGCGCGCCGAGAATGACCACACCCTGGTCACGGCGACCCGTGCCGATGGTGAAGAGACCACGCCGGCACTGGCGCGTGAGCTGCTCGACGCCGTGGCGTCGACACTGCGCTGAGCATGTGGCTCGACACGCCTTGCGCCGCCTCATCTGACGACTCGTCGGGTGAGGCGGCTGCGTCGTTTCAGATCCCCCTCCCGGTGGCAGGCAGTGGGGCGCTGGCGGCTGGCCTGACGGCCGCCCGTGGGCCGAGTGACGACGCCCAGGGCGTGATGGCGATGGCTTCGCTGGGCAGCGGCAGCAAGGGCAACGGCACGCTGATCCGCACTCGCGAGGCACTGGTGCTAGTCGATTGCGGCTTCACCCTCAAGGAGACCGAGGCGCGCCTGGCGCGCCTCGGGGTGCATCCCTCGCAGTTGGACGCCGTGCTGGTCACGCATGAACATGGTGATCACCTGAGCGGCGTGGGGCCGCTGGCGCGTCGCCATGGTGTGCCGGTGCATCTGACCACCGGCACCTGGCTTGCCGGGCGTGCCAAGAAGCTCGGCGCGCTGCCGAGTCGGCATCTGATCACGCCGCAGCAGGAGTTCGCGATCAAGGATCTCGAGATTCTGCCGGTCACGGTGCCCCACGATGCGCGCGAGCCGGTGCAGTTCGTCTTCAACCGGCGCGGTGAGACGGCCACGCGTCGCCTCGGCGTGCTGACCGATCTCGGTCATGTCAGTGAGCATGTGCTGCAGTGCTTTGCCGATTGCGACGCACTGGTGATGGAGTTCAACCACGATCCGCAGATGCTGGCCAGTGGGCCGTATCCGCCCAGCCTCAAGCGGCGGGTCGGGGGGCGGCTCGGTCACCTGGCCAATGCCCAGGCGTGTGCCGCCTTGCCCTATCTGGGGCTGGCGCGCCTGCAGCGGCTGGTGGCCTCGCACCTGTCGGAGAGCAACAACCATCCGTCATTGGCCCGGGAGGCACTGGCCCCCTGGCTTGCGGATGACGATAGTCGCCTGATCATCGCCGCGCAGGACAGCGGCTTTGGCTGGCAGGCCATCGCCTGATATTCATGACGCCCGGTCGCTTCGCGATCGGGCGTTTGTGATTCTGGATGAGCTGACCAGATGGACAGCTCTCGAATCACGCCATACACCAACGCCACAGTCCTTCTCGACTGGGCGTGACAGATTCAAGCGTGATCGATTCATCGTCGACCGCCTCAACACTCGACGCGTCTAGCGTCATCAGGGGGAATCTCATGGAAAAGCGTGAAGAGCTCTACGCTGGCAAGGCCAAATCCGTCTTCGTCACTGACGACCCGGATCTTCTGCTGCTGGAATTCCGCGACGATACCAGCGCCTTCGACGGCAAGCGTATCGAGCAGCTGGATCGCAAGGGCATGGTCAACAACAAGTTCAATGCCTTCATCATGGAGAAACTCAAGGCGGCCGGTATCCCGACCCACTTCGAGCGTCTGGTCAGTGACAACGAGTGTCTGGTCAAGCGTCTCGACATGATGGCAGTGGAGTGCGTGGTGCGTAACATCTCCGCCGGCTCACTGGTGCGTCGTCTGGGTGTCGAGGAAGGCATCGAGCTCAATCCGCCGACCTTCGAGCTGTTCCTCAAGAACGACGAGAAGGGCGACCCGATGATCAACGAGTCGCTGGTCGAGACCTTTGGCTGGGCAGAGCCCAAGCACCTGGCACGCGCCAAGGAACTGACCTTCCAGGTCAACGACATCCTCAAGCAGCTGTTCCTCGACGGCGGCATCCTGCTGGTCGACTACAAGCTTGAATTCGGTGTCTTCAAGGGTGAGGTCGTGCTGGGTGACGAATTCTCGCCGGACGGCTGCCGTCTGTGGGATGCCGAGACGCGCGAGAAGCTCGACAAGGACCGCTTCCGTCAGGGTCTGGGCGGCGTGATCGAAGCCTACGAGGAAGTCGGTCGCCGTATCGGTATCGATTTCTCGGCCTGAGCCTGAATCTGGGTCTAAGTCTGAGGTGATGCACTGACGCTCTGACGTCACAGACAGCGCATCAAGGAACGACCCCCTGCCAATGGCAGGGGGTCGTTCCTGTTTGGCAGGCGCCAAGTGTCTGGCCGGGAACGTAGCTGTGAGGAAAGAGGCGTGGCGCTTCAGGAGGCGCGCAGACTGGCCAGGTCGATCACCTGGCGGGCGACAGCCGCGAGGGCGTGGTCCTGGCCTTCGTCATCCAGGCTGCCATCCTCGTGGAAGGCGCTGGCGGCACGCGAGACCGCGATCTGCTGTGGCGCGACCAGCATGCCGAGGTTGTTCAGGTACAGGCGCACGAAGGGCAGCGCCCGCATGCCGCCCATGGCGCCCGGTGAGGCTGAGACGATGCCGACCGGCATGCCGCGCAGGGCATCCATGCCGCTCTGGCCATCCGCCGCCGGGCGTGACAGCCAGTCGAAGGTGTTCTTGAGCAGCGGGCTGAAGAAGCCGTTGTATTCCGGCGTCGCCAGCAGCAGCCCCTGATGGCTGGCCAGCATCTCCTGCAGGCGGTCGGCGCTGGCGGGGCGGCCATTGGCTTCTTCGCTGTCGCCATCGTAGAGCGGCATCGGGAAGTCGTTGAGATCGAGCAGACTGACCTCGGCACCTTCCTGTCGGGCGTGGTGCGCCAGGCGCTCGATCAGGCGTCGATTGACGGAGGCCTTGCGGGTACTGGCGGCAAAGGCAAGCAGACGGATACTCATGCGGCGGACTCCCGGTGAAACGAGTGGAGATGAAGGAACGCACGCCCAGTATGGTCAGGTCTCGTGACGGTTTGCCAATCCAATCTGGCATTGTCTTGATCTGGCGCGCGCAATCCTTCGATCCGCTTCATGCAAGGCGTTGACTCCCACTGGGCAAGGCGCTGCTCTGACTCGCGCAGGGGCTTGATCAGACGGTCACGATGGCCGCGACCTCCATCGTCAAGGAGCCATCGGGTTGCGTGCGGGCCGTGAAGCGCACATCCACGTCCACCAGTCGTACGCCATACTGGCGCTTGCCATCGGCGGGCCTGGCGGCGTGATAGGCGGGGCGCGGGTCTTGGGCGAGCACTTCCTCGATCAGGGCGCGCAGCGTAGCGCTGTCGGCCCGCGTCGCCAGTGTCTGCTCGGCCTGTGCGCTGAAGACGACGGCGTGACGTGGCGGTGGCGCAGGCGCGTAGCCGGCACGCGCCTCGGGCACGGAATCGACCCACGGCAGATAGGGCTTGATGTCCATCACCGGTGTGCCATCGAGCAGGTCATGGCCGCGCAGCAGCAGGCGCACGCCGTTGCGCTTGCTCGACTGCCCGCCATCCGGCGCGGCATTGGCCGCCGTCTCGACGCCTGCCAGTTCGACCACCGACTGCCCCAGTCGGTTGGGACGGTGGGTGCTGCGCGAGGCGAAGACGCCGGTGCGCGCATTGCCGCCCAGGCGCGGCGGGCGGATCAAGGGCGTCCAGCGTGTGGGGCTGGCGTGGAACAGGAAATGGATCCACAGATGGCTGAAGCCCTCGATGTCGCGCACGCAGTCCGGGTCATCGAAGGGCGGCAGCAGGTGCAGGATGGCGGTGGCGTGGCGCGCCAGCCCCGGCTGGCGGGGAATGCCGAACTTGTCCGGGTAGCAGCTTTCGATGATGCCCACCGGCTGCATGGCCTGTTGCCCCAGCGCCGCGGCCTGCTCACGCAGATGAGGGGGCAGCAGCGGCAGGCGTCTGGCCAGTGCGGCGTCGCTCATCGGGCGCTCGGCCGTGTCGGCTGTCGGGTGGGGGCTGGTGGGCTGATCGGAAGAGGACATGGCATGACCGTGGCAGAGGCTGAAGTGATGATGGCGCAGAATGTCGTGTGACATTCCAGGTCGCCATGATGCCATGCCCGTCGTCGCACGGCATGACTGGTCTCACTGGGTCGGCTTGTGTAGTCTGCCGCGAGAGCAGCGCCGCGTGGCGCTGAATCGTGATGCTGGCGACGGGGCGTGAATGCCCCGCGCGACTCTTGAGGGCAACTTTGATCATGTCAGACCCTATCGCCATTGCCGCTGCCGACGGCCTGCCGTCGACACTGGACCTCGACCGCCTTGCACTGGCGAGCCAACAGTTGATCGAGGCCGGTCAGGCGCTGGATGCTGCCGGGCAGGTGCCGGCCACCGGTGGCAACTTCTCCTGTCGTCTCAGTGATCGCCTGATGGCGGTCACCGCCTCGGGTTGCCACAAGGGCCGCCTGACCAGTGGCGACATTCTGGTCAGCGATTTTGCCGTCAGGCTGCAGGGCACTTCCCGCAAGGCCTCTGACGAGGCGCGCCTGCATGGTCAGCTCTACGAAGACCTGCCCCACGCGCAGGCGATTCTGCATACCCACTCCAGGGCCGCCACCGTGCTGTCGCTGTGCCATGAGGGCGACACCCTGAGCCTGGAGGGTTTCGAGCTCAACAAGGCGCTGGAAGGCGTCAAGAGTCATGAGACGGCGGTACGTCTGGCCGTCTTCGACAATACTCAGGATATCGAGGCGCTGGCGCTGGACGTGCGCGCCCGCCTGGCCGCCGATGCCGGTCTGCACGGCTACCTGATTCGCGGCCATGGTCTCTATACCTGGGCCAGCAGCATGACGGCCTGTCGCCGCCATGTCGAAGCGCTCGATTTCCTGATGGGTTGTGAACTGGAACTGAGGAGACAGCGATGAGCTTTCTGGCCATCTACGCCGAGCAGGACGCCTCGCGTCCGCAGTTGATCACCAATGATGGCGCGCAGATCGCCAGCGAACTCGAGGCCGAAGGCATTCGCTTCGAGCGCTGGACGGCGGGCTGCGAGATGAGTGACCCCACCGACCAGACCCAGGTGCTGGCGGCCTACGCCGACGATGTCGCGCGTCTCAAGTCCGAGAACGGCTTCGTCACTGCCGACGTGATCGGCCTGACGCCGGATCATCCTGACCGCGACGCTCTGCGCGGCAAGTTCCTCGATGAGCACCGCCACGCGGAGCATGAAGTGCGCTTCTTCGTGCGCGGCAGCGGCATCTTCTATCTGCATCTGGGCGAGCGCGTGCTGGCGGTCGGTTGCGAGAAGGATGACCTGATCGCCGTACCAGCCGGCACGCCGCACTGGTTCGACATGGGGCCGACGCCGGACTTCACCGCCATCCGCCTGTTCACCAATCCGGAAGGCTGGATCGCCAACTTCACCGACAATGACATCGCCGCCCGCTTCCCGCGTCATGAAGCGCTGGCCGAGCACTTTACCCAGACCGCAGCCCCGCATTCCCAGGAGTCCGCATGATTCGCGCCATCGTCACCGACATCGAGGGCACGACCGGCTCGATTCGCTTCGTGCATCAGGTGCTATTCCCCTATGCGCACGCCAATCTGGGCGATTTCGTGCGTGCCAACGCCGAGCGTGAGGACGTCGCCGAGCAGCTGGCCGCCACCCGCGAGCTGGCCGAGGCGCCGAAGGCTGATCTCGAGGCCGTGATCGCCATTTTGGAAGGCTGGATCGACGCTGACCGCAAGGCCACGCCGCTCAAGGCGCTGCAGGGCATGGTCTGGGCACAGGGCTACGCGGACGGTGACTTCACCGGCCATGTCTATCCCGATGCCGTGAAGGGATTGCGTGACTGGAAGGAACGCGGCCTGTCCTTGTATGTCTACTCTTCAGGCTCCATCCAGGCCCAGAAGCTGCTGTTCGGGCATTCCGATGTCGGCGATCTGACTCCGCTGTTTGCCGGCTACTTCGACACCACTACGGGCCCCAAACAGGAAGCCGAGAGCTATCGCCGCATCGCCGGTCAGCTGGGCATTCCGGGCGCGGAGATCCTGTTCCTGTCGGATGTCGTCGCCGAGCTGGACGCCGCTGCCGCCGCCGGCTTCCATACCTGGCAGCTGGTGCGAGAACCGGACATGGTCACGGGAGATCACCCCCGGGCCAGCCGCTTCGATGAGGTGTCCTTCAGCGGCTGAGCAGGGCGTTTCAGTGACAGGTGACAGCCGTGAGCCTGCCAGGGTTTCATGAATACATCGTCCTCGTTCGAGGACACAAGGAGGACGAACGATTGCACAGCCAGACCGATAGCCGTGAAGTGGCCAGGGAGCGTGTTCATATCGTGGCGGCGCAGCCGAAGCATGCTGCGGATCAGGCTGAGGTGTTCTACCAGGCCGTCATGCAGGGCGCTGCCGGTCATTATGATCTGGCGCAGCGACAGCAGTGGGCCGCGCGTGTCCCGCGCGACGCCGAACGCTGGGCCGCGCGTCAGCATCGCTTCGAGGTGCTGGTGGCGGAGCGTGATGGCCGCTGCATCGGCTTCTGCGAGTACGCCCCCGAATGGCCGCTGGCGCGCATCGAGATGCTTTACGTCTATCCGAGTCTGATGGGGCAGGGCATCGGCAGCCAGTTGCTGGCGGCAGCCGAGCGCGACCTGCGCGAGCGCAAGGTGCGCGTGATGAGTCTGGAGGCCAGTCTGACGCTGTCGCCGGGCCTGGCCCGCCGTGGTTGGCACAGTCTGGGGCTTGAGCACGTCAAGCGTGATGGTATCTGCCTCAAGCGCGAGCGCTTCGAGAAACGTCTCGACGAGTGAAGCGCCTGGACGAGTGAAGCGCACAGCACTGTGATGCTGAACATGAAGAAGCCCCCACCGGTCGCCCGGTGGGGGCTTCTTGTGTCTGGCATGGTGTCGCCTCTGGCATGGTGTCAGTCATGCCGCGTGATCAGACGATCAGGCCATGGTGTCGACGATGCCGCCTTCCACACGCAATGCGGCGCCGGTGGTGGCGCTGGCCTGCTCGGAGGCAGCGTAGACGCTCATGTTGGCGACTTCCTCGGGGCTTGCCAGGCGCTGCAGGATGGAGGTCGGGCGGGCCTGCTTGACGAAGTCGGCCTCGACCTCTTCAAGTGACCTGCCTTGCTCCTCGGCGTTTTGCTTGAGCATCTCGAGCACGCCCTCGGAACGGGTCGGCCCCGGCAGGATGGCGTTGACGGTCACCCGGGTGCCGGACAGCACCTTGGCGAGCCCGCGTGAGACGGACTGAACCGCCGACTTGGTCATGCCGTAGTGGACCATCTCGCTGGGGATGTTGAGCGCCGATTCGCTGGACAGGAACTGGATGCGACCCCAGTCGCGCTCCTTCATGCCGCGCGCATAGTGGCGGGACAGGCGCACCGCCGACATCACGTTGACCTGGAAGAACTGCTCCCAGGTGTCGTCGTCGGTGTCGAAGAAATCCTGCGGGGCGAAGATGCCGACATTGTTGATCAGGATATCGGTATCCGGCACGGCGCGGATCAGCGTGTCACAGCCTTCGCGTGTGCCCAGGTCCGCGGCCACGCCCTGTACCTCGCTGCCCGGCGCCTTGTCTCTGAGGCTGGCGACGGCCTCATCGACACGTGCCTGGGTGCGGCCGGTCAAGGTGACGCTGGCGCCTGCGCGGGCAAGCCCTGTGGCGATGGCGAAGCCGATACCGGCAGTGGAACCACTGATGATGGCGCTGCGGCCGCGTAGATCAATCTGCATGCAAACCTCCTTGCAGGGAGCGACGGCGACGAGAGCCCAGGCAGGTGCCATGAGCCGTGTCGCTTTCGTCATCCGGGTGTGCTCATTGTGTGGCGATGCCGAGCGCGCAATGCAAGGGGGGAGTGGCAGTGCAGATCAGATCTTGCGCAGATGCATGTGGCGCAACACCCCGCCGGGGCCGAGGTCG
Source organism: Cobetia sp. 1AS1 (assembly GCF_029846435.1). Classification (NCBI taxonomy): domain Bacteria; kingdom Pseudomonadati; phylum Pseudomonadota; class Gammaproteobacteria; order Oceanospirillales; family Halomonadaceae; genus Cobetia; species Cobetia sp. 1AS1. The sequence goes on along the minus strand of NZ_JARWKU010000012.1, from coordinate 93,166 downwards.
CGGTCCTCGAGTCGCTGCACCGCATGGCCCTCCAGCAGGTTGTCCAGCGGCACATTGAGGTTGGTCGCCACCAGTTGAGCCAGTGGATTGAGCAGACGCCGCAGCCGTCCGGCCGGGCGATTGCCGCGCAGGCCCTTGTCGAGCAGCGACAGCTCGCCATCGCTGGCCAGCACGCGCAGCGCTTCATCGAAGGCGCGCTGGGGCTCGGGCACCACGGCGATGATCAGATGGGCGATGACGACATCGAAATAGCCATCGGGGAAGTCGAGCGCCATGGCGTCGCCCGGCTTGACGTTGGCATCGAAGCCCAGCGTCTCGGCACGCTCGCGACAGCGGCGCAGCATGGCGGGGGAGGCGTCGATCACCTCGAGCTCGATGTCACGGGGCAGGAAGGGCAGGTCGAGCCCGGTGCCACCGCCGAGCAGCAGCACGCGGGTGCCCGCCTGGATATCGAGGGTCGCGATGGCGTCGCGCCGCGCGGAGCGCAGGATGCGAGCGGCCACACGGTCATAGATCGGCGCGTAGAGGCTCCAGCGGAGAGTCTGCCAACCGCCGCCTGATGACCTGGGGGCTTCAGGCGGCGGCTGATGAGGAGATGGCGGGGACATGGGGCGCCTCCCTGGCGGCATGGCAATGTGTCGTGACAGATGGGCCGGCGTCAGCGGCGACCTCTGCAGGACAGGAGCTGGCCAGCAGGAAGGCATTCACCTGACGTTGGCTAGCGGGTCTCGACAGTGTAGATGCGCATCGACAGGTCGATGGAGGTCACGTCCTTGGTCAGTGCGCCGATCGAGATGCAATCCACGCCGGTGGCGGCGATACCCGGCAGGGTCGCCTCGCTGACGTTGCCGGAGGCTTCCAGCACGGCCGGCTTGGCATGCGCCTTGTTGCGCGCCACGGCCTCGATGAGCTGATCGTTGTCGAAGTTGTCGAGCATGATGACGTCGGCACCGGCATCCAGCGCCTGGGCCAGCTCCTCGAAATTCTCGACTTCCACTTCACAGGTGACGTCGGAGGCGATGTCGCGCGCCTCACGTACCGCCGCCGCGATGCTGCCACAGGCGGCGATATGGTTTTCCTTGATCAGGAAGGCGTCATAGAGGCCGATGCGATGATTGTGGCCACCGCCGCAGCTGACGGCGTACTTCTGGGCGACACGCATGCCCGGCAGGGTCTTGCGGGTATCGAGCAGGCGCACGCCACTGCCCTCGACCAGCGAGGCATAGTGGCTGGCGCGGGTCGCGGTGCCGGAGAGCGTCTGCAGCAGGTTGAGCGCTGCACGCTCGCCGGTCAGCAGCGAACGTGCCGGGCCTTCCAGCTCCAGGAAGGGCGCGTCGGCCTCGAGGCGATCACCGTCGCTGGCCAGCCACTTGAGGCTGACGCGCGGATCGAGGCGCCGAAACAGCTCATCGACCCAGGGCACACCGCACAGGATGGCCGGTTCGCGACTGATCACGCGCGCCTTGGCCCACTGGCGCTCCGGAATCAATTCGGCGGTGATATCGCCACCGCCGACATCCTCGGCGAGCAGGCGGGCGGCGCTGGTACGGATATCCTCGGCGAGGGCGTCGTGGAAGTTCATGCGCGTCTGATCCTTGTACGAAGAGTGCTGCCGGAGCCGGGGTCTGTGCGTGTGCCGGGGCAGTGCCACAGACCCGTGGCTGCCGAGCATGCCATAATGTGCGCCATTATAGGAAAAGCCACGCGAGCGGTCAGTCCCCGCGTGCGACGACCTTCCCGTCTGGAGTCTTCGATGCCCCCCTTGTCCTCTTCCCCGCGGTCGGGCCACCTGACGCGTCTGGCGGTCACCCCCGAGCACTGGCTGGAGAGCGCCCGTCAGGTGCCGTCTCCCAATCACAATGCTCGTCCCGAGGGAGAAGTCTCGGCGCTGGTGCTGCATTCCATCAGCCTGCCGCCCGGACGCTTCGGTGGCCCGGCCATCGAGCAGCTGTTCACCAATCAGCTCGACCCTGGCGCCCACCCTTACTTTGCCGATATCCATCAGCTGCGCGTCTCGGCGCACGTGCTGATCCAGCGCGACGGTCGCCTGGTGCAGTTCGTGCCCTTTGATCGTCGAGCCTGGCACGCCGGTCGCTCGCGCTGGCATGACGGTCAGCGTGAACGCGTTGAGCTCAATGACTTCACCATCGGCATCGAGCTCGAGGGCGATGAGGTGCATCCCTATCGCGATGTCCAATATCGCACCCTGGCACGCACCGTGGCCGGCCTGATGGCGAGCTATCCCGCGCTGACGCGCGAGCGCATCACCTCGCATGCGCGGATTGCGCCGTTGCGCAAGACGGATCCTGGCCCGGCCTTCGATTGGGCTTACTTCGATCGCCTGCTGGACGACATTCAGGACTAAGGTCGCAGGCGCCTCGCGATGGTGCATTGCAGCATTATGTGGCGTCTCCAGGCAGGAAACGCCCAGTGGCGGGGCGCGTTGGTAGTTTTACTACATCACGGCTATCGAGGGCGGCTCAGTCTGGCGTATGAGTCCCGACCGCAAGGCGCATGAGGCCAGTGCTGCCGCGGGGCAGCCAAGCCTTGCACCTGCCCGGTGAGTCTTGCTGCCCTGAATTGGCACGCGGGGGTGTTTGCGGTATCTTTCACGCCAAATGACTGCATCTTGTGCCCTGCTTTGGCGCAGGATGCGCGTCGAGATTGACGGCCGGCAAGACCCGGTCACGACAGGTCTATCGGAGATGCGACCCACTCAGAAGGTCGTGCCCACACTGAAGAGCGCCACTGGTTTCGATATCGCTGTTCGTCGAAACGTTTGACAAAAAATTTCTTCACTCGGAGAGACGTCTATGAGTCTGGAGGCAAGAGAAGATCTCGATCCGATCGAAACCACGGAATGGTTGGACTCCCTGGAATCGGTTCTGGATCGTGAGGGTGAGGATCGTGCCCAGTACCTGATGTCACGCCTGGCCGACCGCCTGCGTCGTGATGGCCATCAGGTGCCCTTCTCGGTGACCACGCCCCATCGCAACAGTATCCCCGTGCACCGCGAAGCGCGCATGCCGGGCGACCTGTTCATGGAGCGTCGTATCCGTTCGCTTATCCGTTACAACGCCATCGCTCAGGTGATCCGCAACAACCGTGCCCACAAGGGCCTGGGCGGTCACATCTCGAGCTTCATGTCCAGTGCGACGCTTTACGACGTAGGCTTCAACCACTTCTTCCGTGCACCGGAAGGAGATTTCGAAGGCGATTTGCTTTACATCCAGGGTCACGTGGCGCCGGGCATCTACGCCCGTTCCTTCCTGGAAGGTCGTCTCAGCCAGGAGCAGATGGACAGCTTCCGTCAGGAAGTCGACGGCAACGGCCTGTCTTCTTATCCGCACCCGTGGCTGATGCCGGATTACTGGCAGTTCCCGACCGTCTCCATGGGTCTGGGCCCGATCCAGGCGATCTACCAGGCGCACGTCATGAAGTACCTCAACTCGCGTGAGTTGAAGTCCATGTACGACCGCAAGGTGTGGTGCTTCATGGGTGACGGCGAGTGTGACGAGCCGGAATCCCTGGGTGCCATCTCGCTGGCTGGCCGCGAGAACCTCGACAACCTGATCTTCGTCATCAACTGCAACCTGCAGCGTCTTGACGGCCCGGTGCGCGGCAACGGCCGTATCATGGACGAGCTGGAAGGCGTCTTCCGTGGTGCCGACTGGAACGTGCTCAAGGTCACCTGGGGTCGCTTCTGGGATCCGCTCTTCGAACAGGACAAGAAAGGCATCCTGCAGAAGCGCATGGACGAAGCGGTCGACGGCGACTACCAGAACTACAAGGCCAATGGCGGCGCGTACACGCGTGAGCACTTCTTCGGCAAGTACCCGGAGACGGCTGATCTGGTCAAGGACATGTCAGACGACGATATCTGGCGTCTGAACCGTGGTGGCCACGATCCGTACAAGGTCTACGCGGCGTATCACGAGGCGGTCAACAACGCCAATGGTCGTCCGACCGTCATCCTGGCGCACACCGTCAAGGGTTACGGCATGGGCATGGGTGATGGCGAAGCGGCCAACGAAGCCCACCAGGTCAAGACCATGGAACACGAAGCGCTGAAGACATTCCGCGATCGCTTCGGTATTCCGCTGACCGACGAGCAGCTCGAGGAAGTGCCGTACTACAAGCCGGCGGACGACAGCCCGGAAATGAAGTACATGCACCTCATGCGCGAACGTCTGAACGGCTACCTGCCGCAGCGTCGCACCGAGTATGAAACGCTGGAAATCCCGCCGCTGGACGACAAGATCTTCGCGTCCCAGCTCAAGGGTTCCAACGGCCGCGAAGTGTCCACCACCATGGCCTTCGTGCGCGTGCTCAACGGTCTGGTCAAGCACAAGACCCTCGGCGAGCGTGTCGTGCCGATCATTCCTGACGAAGCGCGTACCTTCGGCATGGAAGGCATGTTCCGTCAGCTGGGTATCTACACCGCGGCAGGCCAGAAGTACGAGCCGGTCGACAAGGGTCAGATCATGTATTACCGCGAGGACCAGAAAGGTCAGGTCCTCGAGGAAGGTATCTCCGAAGCAGGCGCCATGTCTGCGTGGGTGGCGGCGGCAACGTCCTACGCCAACCACAACCTGCCGCTGATGCCGTTCTACGTCTACTACTCGATGTTCGGCTTCCAGCGCATCGGTGATCTGGCGTGGGCCGCAGGCGACCTGCAGGCGCGTGGCTTCCTGGTCGGCGGTACTGCCGGTCGTACCACCCTGAACGGCGAAGGTCTGCAGCACCAGGATGGCCACAGCCATATCCTGGCCTCGACCATCCCGAACTGCCGTACCTACGACCCGACCTACGCTCACGAAGTGGCGGTCATCGTGCAGGACGGCATGAAGCGCATGTTCGAGCAGCACGAGCCGGTCTTCTACTACCTGGCGGTGATGAACGAGAACTACGAGCAGCCAGCACTCGAGACGGTGCCCGCAGAGGACATCATCAAGGGGATGTACCTGCTCAAGGAAGGCGGCAAGGACGGCAAGGCACGCGTTCAGCTGCTGGGTTCCGGCACCATCCTGCGTGAAGTCGAGGCAGCCGCCGAGATGCTCAAGCAGGACTACGGTGTCGACGCCGACATCTGGAGCGTCACCAGCTTCAACGAGCTGCGTCGCGAAGCGCTGGAACTGGATCGTCAGGCCTTCCTCAAGCCGGAAGAGACCCCGGCCAAGCCGCACATCACTCAGTGTCTGGAAGGACGTGACGGCCCGGTCGTGGCTGCCACTGACTACATGAAGCTGTTTGCTGACCAGGTTCGTGCCTGGGTGCCGGCTGACTATCACGTGCTCGGTACCGACGGTTTCGGTCGTTCCGATACCCGCGAGAAGCTGCGTCACTTCTTCGAAGTCGACCGCAACTTCGTCACCGTTCAGGCCCTGAAGGCGCTGGCGGATCGTGGTGAGATCGACCGCAAGGTGGTCGCGGAAGCGATCAAGACCTACGGCATCGACCCCAACAAGCCGAATCCGCTGAACGTCTGAGCGGAGATCGCGGAACAGGCGAGCGGCACTCCCTCCTCGACATCATGATGATGCGCAGGTGATTCGGGTGTCGCTCCCCGTGCACGTTTTGGAAGGAGCACGATCTTGAGCAGCGAAATCATCAAGGTTCCCGACATTGGCGGTAGTTCCGATGTCGAGATCATCGAGATAGCGGTGGCGGTGGGAGATGTCATTTCCGCCGAAGACACCATGATCACTCTTGAGTCCGACAAGGCCAGTATGGATGTGCCGGCACCGAAGGGCGGCAAGGTGGTGAAGATTCTCGTCAAGGAAGGCGACACCGTCTCCGAAGGCGACGATATCCTGGAGCTGGAAGCCGAAGGCGGTGGTGACACCTCCTCTGACGCTTCTGACGAGCAGGAAGCGCCGAAGGAAGAGGCTCCCAAGCAGGAAGCCTCTGAGCAGCAAGCGCCGAAGGAAGACGCTTCTGCACCGAAGGCCGCTTCCGGTGGTACCCAGACCGTCGACATCGTCGTGCCGGACCTGGGCGACTCCGAAGCCGTGCCGATCATCGAGATGGCCGTCTCCGAAGGCGATGAAGTCGACGCCGAAGATGCGCTGATCACGCTGGAATCCGACAAGGCCAGCATGGACGTCCCGAGCCCGCACAAGGGCAAGATCGTCAAGCTGACCGTCAAGGAAGGCGACAGCGTCGCTTCCGGTGACGTCATCGGTCAGATGGAAATCGCCGGTGAAGGCGGTGACAGCGCGTCTGATTCCGCGCCGGCCGAGCAGGCTTCCTCCTCCGAGTCCACCTCTGAAGACACGTCTTCCGAGGCACCGGCTGCTGAAGAAGAGCCGGCCTCCGGTGAGCCGGAGCGCAAGGAATTGCGTGTCCCGGATCTGTCCGGCAGCGACAGCGTGCCGATCATCGAGATGGCCGTGGCCGTCGGCGACGAGGTCAACGAGGAAGACGCGCTGATCACGCTCGAGTCCGACAAGGCGACCATGGACATCCCGAGCCCCTACAAGGGCAAGGTGGTGGAGCTTTCCGTCAAGGAAGGTGACACCGTCTCCGAGGGTGACCTGATCGGTTACATCGAGGTCGCGGGTGCCGCGCCTGCGCCGAAGGCTGCCAAGTCCGAAGCGCCGGCTGCTCCCAAGGCGGAGAAGAGCGAGCAGAAGCCGGCTCCGACACCGGCCGGTGCGCCGAGCCCGGAAGCCCAGATGGCCGCTCACAAGCCGAGCAAGGGTGCCAAGGTCCACGCAGGGCCTGCGGTTCGCCTGCTGGCACGTGAGTTCGGTGTCGACCTGGCGGACGTCTCCGGCAGCGGTCCGAAGGGCCGTGTGGTGAAGGAAGATGTCCAGGCCTACGTCAAGCAGATGATGCAGAAGGCCAAGTCCGCACCGGCAGCCCCTGCCGCGCAGGCCACCGGCGGTGCCGGTATCCCGCAGGTGCCGGATCAGGACTTCAGCCAGTTCGGTGAGATCGAAGAGAAGAAGATGGGCCGCCTGATGAAGGCCGGTGCCACCAATCTGCATCGCAGCTGGCTCAACGTCCCGCACGTGACCCAGTTCGATGAAGCCGATATCACCGAGCTCGAGGCCTTCCGCAAGTCCATGAAGGCCGAGGCGGAAGCGGCAGGTGCCAAGCTCACGCCGCTGCCGTTCATGATCAAGGCGGCGGCTCACGCGCTGGCCAAGTATCCGCAGTTCAACGTCAGCCTCAAGGCTGACGGCGAGACCCTGGTGCACAAGAAGTACGTGCACATCGGTATCGCGGTGGATACGCCGGACGGCCTGATGGTGCCGGTGATCCGCAATGCGGATCAGAAGAGCCTGCTGGACCTGGCCAAGGAGTCCGTGGAACTGGCCAAGAAGGCGCAGACCAAGAAGCTCAAGCGCGAAGAGATGACCGGTGGTTGCTTCACCATCTCGAGCCTTGGCTCCATTGGCGGTACTGCCTTCACACCGATCGTCAACACGCCGGAAGTCGCCATCCTGGGCGTCTCCAAGGCGCAGATGAAGCCGGTGTGGGACGGCGCTGCCTTCCAGCCGCGTCTGATGATGCCGCTGTCACTGTCCTACGATCACCGTGCGGTGAACGGGGCGGATGCAGCACGCTTCACGGCGTATCTGGCTCAGGTGCTGACCGACGTGCGTCGCATGCTGCTCTGATGATGCCTGTGGCATGAAGCGCGGGTGCCGTGACCTTCCTGGAAGGTTTCGGCATCCGTCGCTGACAGGTCTGGCTGACAGGCCTGGCTGACAGAACGGCCTCCTTCGGGAGGCCGTTTTTTTGTGCATGTCCGTTGGCGTGGCAGGGCGGCGACCGCTGTTGCTGCCCTGCACAACATGCGATGCTTCACGCCAACCTGCCGTGATCTGTCGCATCGTGCTGGCACGACCCGGGAAGGCCGGTTCTCGCAACACACAAGGAGCAAGACAATGGAATGGTTGATGGACCCTTCGGCATGGGTGGCCCTGGCGACCCTGACCGCGCTTGAGATCGTGCTGGGCATCGACAACATCATCTTCCTGTCGATTCTGGTCGCGCGGCTGCCCGAGTCCCAGCGTCAGCGCGGGCGCATGATCGGCCTGGGCCTGGCGATGGGCATGCGCATCGTGCTGCTGATGTCGCTGTCGTGGCTGATGTCACTGACCGCGCCCCTGTTCAGCGTGGCCGACTTCAGCTTCTCGGGACGCGATCTGATTCTGGTCTTCGGGGGCCTGTTCCTGCTCGGCAAGAGCACCCACGAGATCCACGCCAACCTGGAAGGCGAAGACCCCGCCGAAGAGGGCGCGAAGAAAGGCAGCGCCAGCTTCATGGCGATCATGGTCCAGATCGCCTTGATCGATATCGTCTTCTCGCTGGATTCGGTGATCACGGCGGTGGGCATGGTCGATCACCTGATGGTGATGGTCATCGCCATCGTCATCTCGGTGGGCATCATGATGGTGGCCGCCAAGCCCATCGGCGATTTCGTCGATCGTCACCCGACCATCAAGATGCTGGCGCTGTCCTTCCTGATCATGGTCGGCATGATGCTGATGGTCGAAGGCTTCGGTGTCCACGTGCCCAAGGGCTACATCTACGTGGCGATGGCCTTCTCGCTGGCGGTGGAAATGCTCAACATCCGTCTGCGCAGCAAGCGCGCCAAGGCAGTGCGTCTGCGTCGCAGCAGCCAGGCGGAAGACGTCACCGAGTGAGACACTGGCACAGCAACGGCTGACATGACTCAGCCTGATCACGCCACGGCGACTGAGCAAGGTGGCCCGGCGTGAGTGGAAAGACGCCCTCTGCGACCGCGTGCCGCAGGGGGCGTTTTCGTATCATGACAGCCGTGTATGGCAGGTCGGCAACCGGCGAGGAGGGCGACAGGCCCTCCTACGCGCCAAAACAGTGCCAAAGGGCGGCATACGCGCCTTTGGTGTGCTTGTGCCGGCGTCGTGTGAACGGTATCGTCAGCTCTACATTGCATGGCGATGACATAATGAGATCATCCGTGCGCGCCGTCGTTTAGCGCAGCACATATTGGTCCGCTGCCCATATTCATCCTGGTCATCGATACGCTCGATGCGTTCGGCCCTCATGAGGTAGTCGAGCGTCTCGACGCCGCGAGTTTCGCCGCTACACCTCGAACGTGTCGACGACCAGAGCGCCTTGGATGGCCATCTGCCGCCGAGGGCAAGGTGCACCAGCGCCAGATGACCCTTTACACCCGTTTGATGCTTTTCATTTGCACACTCAAGGAGCAGTACCGATGCGTTTGATCCTGTTGGGCGCCCCCGGCGCCGGCAAGGGCACCCAGGCCCAGTTCATCTGCGAGCGTTTCAACATCCCGCAGATCTCTACCGGAGATATGCTGCGCGCCGCGGTCAAGGCCGGCAGCGAGCTGGGACTCAAGGTCAAGGAGATCATGAACACCGGCGGACTGGTGTCCGACGAGATCATCATCGCCCTGGTCAAGGAGCGCATCAGCCAGCCCGATTGCGAGAACGGCTTCCTGTTCGACGGCTTCCCGCGCACCATTCCGCAGGCTGACGCCATGAAGGAAGCGGGCGTGAAGCTGGACCACGTGGTCGAGATCGCCGTCGCTGACGAAGAGATCGTCAAGCGCCTGTCCGGTCGTCGTGTGCACCCGGACTCCGGTCGTGTCTACCACATCGAGTACAACCCGCCGCGCGAAGAAGGCAAGGACGACGTCACTGGCGAAGCCCTGATCCAGCGTGAAGACGACCGCGAAGCCACCGTGCGCAACCGTCTGTCCGTCTATCACGAGCAGACGGAACCGCTGGTCGAGTACTACTCCAGCTGGTCTGCCACTGGCGATGCCCAGGCACCGGCCTACCACCGCATCGAAGGCGTCGGCTCCGTCGACGACATTCGTGCTCAGCTGGTCAGCGCGCTGGAGCACTGATTGCCTGGCACGCCTCAGGTGGCTCAGCTGCAACAGATCTGATCGCGCTGGTGAAGCCGGCCGCCTGGCGAAGAACGCCCGTAGACATTGTCTGCGGGCGTTTTTTTGTTCTTCGCCTACTGGCGCGAATCAGGAATCAGGCGTTGCGGCAGGCCGCTTGCCGGCGTGGGCGTGGGGGTTGCAGCAGGAGTGACGCCCGCGACCGACACCTGCCGTGGACAGCCAGCGTCTTTTGCTGCCCGCAGGGGACGGGTAGAATCGCGTCACATTTTTCTGACGACGAACCGCCCATGACCACGCTTCTGGCCATCGATGCATCCTCTTCCGCCTGTTCCGTTGCCCTGTGGCAAGACGGCGTTGTTACTGCCGAGCGCTGTGAAGCTCCCCGTCAGCACACCCAGCGCATGATGCCGATGATCGAGGCGCTGCTGGCCGCTGCCGATCTGACCCTCAACGACCTCGATGCCCTGGCCTATGGCCACGGACCGGGCTCGTTCACCGGGTTGCGCATCGCCGCTGGCACCATCCAGGGCCTCGCCTTCGGTCTCGATGTGCCGGTGATCGGCGTCTCGACGCTGGCGGCCCTGTCACTGCAGGCCCACCGCCTGCATCACGCGCGTTTCGTGCTGCCGATGCTGGATGCACGCATGGGCGAGCTCTATACCGGCGCCTATCGCGTCGTGACGCGCGCTGACGGCGAGATCGAGGTCGAGCAGGTGCTACCCGAGCAGGTCTGCGCTCCGGGCCTGCTGGAGCTGCCTGCGGCGCTGCGTGAGCATGACTGGCTGGCGGTCGGCTCGGGACTGGTGATGCACGACGAGCTACCCCAGAGCGTGCGTGCCAGCCTGGCACTGCAACTGCCCGAGCCGCAACCGGATGCCGAGGCCATGGTGATGCTGGCCGCCCAGGCGTATGCCCGCGGTGAAGCGGTGTCGGCGGTCGAGGCCCAGCCGGTCTATCTGCGCAATGAGGTGGCATGGCGCTGATGGCACCAGGGATTGCCATCTCGTTGCGTCATCGTGGGTTCAGCCAAGGCTGTCATAAGATTCGCGCATCATCATGTCGCGCCCGACACTCGCGGCGCGGCTTGACGCAAAGCGTTGTTCTGTCACTACGGCACGTGCAGTGCCACAGACGATGTCTGTCGTCCGTGTGGGCCACTGAGGCCCGTCTCTCTTAAAAGGATGTTTCATGGAACTCATGCATGTGGTGGCGTTGGCCGTCATTCAAGGTCTGACGGAATTTCTGCCGATTTCCTCCTCCGCCCACCTGATTCTGCCCTCCCAGGTGTTCGGCTGGCCGGACCAGGGGCTGGCGTTTGATGTCGCGGTACACGTCGGTACCTTGCTGGCCGTGGTGATGGCCTTCCGCAAGGATGTCGCCAATATTCTCGCTGGCTGGTTTGGTCAGTTCAGTGGCGGCGGTACGCTGGCGGCGCGCCAGACCGAAGACAGTCGTCTGGGCTGGGCGGTGTTGCTGGCGACGCTGCCGGCCGTGATCTTCGGCGGCCTGCTGGGCGATGTGGTGGAAACGGCCGGGCGCTCGATCGCGGTGATCGGTACCACCACCATCGTCTTCGGTCTGCTGCTGTGGTGGGCGGACGTCAAGGGCGCACGCACGCGTGACCTGGCGACGCTGACGCTCAAGGGCGCGCTGATCATCGGCCTGTTCCAGGCGCTGGCCCTGATTCCCGGCACCTCGCGTTCTGGCATCACCATCACCGCCGCGCTGCTGCTGGGCTTCGAGCGTCAGAGCGCTGCGCGCTTCTCCTTCCTGCTGTCGATTCCGCTGATCGTCGCGGCCGGCCTGCTCAAGGGCCTGGAGCTGATCGAGACCGGCAGTGAGGCGCAGCTGTTCGATGTCGCCCTCGGCGTGGTGCTGTCCTTCGTCTCCGCGCTGGTGTGCATCAAGCTGTTCCTCAAGGCTATCGACAGCATCGGCATGTTGCCCTTCGTCATCTACCGCCTGCTGCTGGGCATGATGCTGTTCGGCATGCTGTTGCTGCTGTAAGCCATGCGCGCGATGACGTAAGCTTGTCCCCTGACGGCGTCGCTCTTGCGGCGCCGTCGGCGTTTGGCAGCCTGATCGCATGCCATGCGAGTTTCCCTTTTTCTGCGTTCACCGTTTCTCATAGAGCCCATCCATGCTGCCACCCGAAGACTCCCTCGCTGCCCATGATGCTGCGGCCGATGCCGCTCCCGTGATCGCCATTGCCCGTTCACGGCTGCAGGCGCGCCCGGAACTCGCCATGCTGGCGGCACATTTCGGTATCGCGCTGCGGGAAGATGACGAGATGCCGGCGCTCAAGCTCGAGGTAGCGCTGGACGAGCAGGGCGCACCGCGCCTGGTGATCGCCGGAGATGAGCGCGAATACGGCAAGCCGCTGTGCGTCGATTTCGTCGCCGGTCGTGCCGATCATCGCCGTCGTTTCGGCGGGGGGCGCAACCAGCTGATCGCACGCGCCTGTGGCCTGAATCGAGGCGCACTGCCGAGCATCGTCGATGCCACCGCAGGGCTCGGGCGCGATGCCTTCGTGCTGGCGAGTCTCGGGGCACCGGTATTGATGATCGAACGCGTGGCGGCCACGGCGGCGATCCTGGTCGATGGCCTGACCCGGGCACAGGGCTGCGCGTATGACGAGATTCGCGAGATCGCGCTGCGCATGCAGGCGTTGCACGGTGATGCCACGCGGGAGCTCAGGGAGCTGGTGACGCAGTGGGACCAGCCGCCTCAGGTGGTGCATCTCGACCCGATGTACCCGCATCGTGACAAGTCGGCACTGGTCAAGAAGGAGATGCGTGTCTTCCGCGCTCTGGCCGGCGATGATGCGGATGCCCCGGCGCTGCTCGAGGCGGCGCTGGAGGTCGCGACGCATCGTGTGGTGGTCAAGCGGCCACGCAAGGCCGAACCGATCGGCGGGCTCGCGCCGAGTCATGTGGTGGAGGAGAAGACCAGCCGCTACGACGTCTATGTGAAGCAGGCGCTGCGCTGACGCCTGACGATGGCGTCAGCGATGTAACAGCCTCCGCCAAACGCAAAAGCCCCCGCTCGCGATCAGATCGCGAGCGGGGGTTTTTTTGCGCCAGGGGCCTCGGCCCATCATCTCATTCGCGCTGAGAGGAGGTGTCGGACGGCTTGTGGCCTGCTGGCACGGCTTCGTCAGCGGCCTCATGGTCGTCGAGGGCTGGAGTCTGCTCCTCGGCCATGCCTTCAGACGGGGCGTCGCTCGCTTTCTCGGTCTCGGTCTCGTTCTCGGTCTCGTTCTCGCTGTCGCGCAGGCGCACATGCTGCAGGCGATGGCGCAGGGCGGGGTCGAACAGATCGCGGCCGTGCACCTGCAGGTCTTCCAGCGCTTCGCCGAAGCATAGCTGGCCGCTTTCCAGCCAGATGAACTCCAGCTCCAGCAGCGTATCGAGCAGGCCGCTGAACAGACGCTTGTCGAAGAACTCCGGCGCATTGAGGCCCGACAGCAGGGTCAGGCGTTCGGCCAGGGCGCCGGAATGGCTTTCGAGGGACTCGCGGTCCAGCGTGCCGCTGCCGTGCTGCAACAGGGCGGCGATCAACAGATAGCCGCGTTCCAGCGTCGGTTGTACCGGCTGAGCCAGCAGGCGCAGCTGCTCGGAAGGCTCCTGACTGGCCACCGGACGTGACCAGCGCTCCGGAGTGTCACCAGTCGCGGCTTGATGCTCCAGCAGACCTTCCTCGCTCATCAGAGCTAGCGTGGCGGCGATATCCGCCTTCAGCTCAGGGGCCTCGGGGACGAACAGCTCGCGCACCAGCAGCGGCCAGGCGGGACCGATCTGATCTTCCAGTGCCTCGAGGGTGTACTGGGCCGTATTGCGGAAGGCGAAGGCGATCAGCGCCGGCAGCGCCAGCAGGTGCAGCACGTTGTTGCGATACCAGGTCAGCAGACTGGCCTGCTCCGGGGTGGCGATCACCAGCTCGCCAAGGCTCTGCGGGCGCAGGGTGACGAGCCCCAGATGCGCGCAGTGTGCGACCCATTCCTGTGGTGTGCCCTCGGGCAGGCTGTGGTCATGGCGGCCCGGCAGCTTGTCGGCGAGACGCACCAGCATCGCCAGCTGGCGTTGCAGCAGGCTGGCCTCGATGGCGTGGTGGGCGGTGGACAGCAGCACCAGCGCCGTCAGCGAGACCGGATTGAGCGCGGCGGCGGCATTGATGCGCGTGGCGATTTCATGCCCCAGTTGCGGCACCGCCTGGGTCAGCCATTCTGGGCGGCGCTGATGACGGCTGGCCTTCCAGTCCGGCGCGGTCTCATCCAGCCATTCGCCCAGCTTGAGCGGTTCGCCGATGTTCAGGTAGACCTTGCCGAAGGGCTGCTTGAGCTGGCCGAGCACGCGGATGAGGTCCAGCGGTGATTCCTTCTTCTTGCTGGCCCCCGACAGCTCGCGCTGATAGCTCAGGCTCTCGAAGACCTTCTCGTAGCCGATGTAGACCGGCACGAAGGCCACCTCGCGGCGCGTATCACGCAGGAAGGAGCGCAGGGTCATCGCCAGCATGCCCGGGCGTGGGGGCAGCATGCGGCCGGTGCGTGAACGGCCCCCCTCGATGAAGTACTCCAGCGGGTGGCCACGGGTGATCAGCTGATGCACGTACTCGTCGAAGACGGTGGCATACAGGCGATTGCCGCGGAAGCTTCTGCGCAGGAAGAAGGCGCCGCCACGGCGCAGGATCGGGCCGATGATCGGCATGTCGAGATTCTTGCCTGCGGCGACGTGGGGCGTCATCAGGCCCTCGTGAAACAGCACGTAGGACAGCAGCAGGTAGTCGATATGGCTGCGATGACAGGGCACGTAGATCAGCTCGCAGTCGCCGGCGATGGCCTTGACCTGCGACATGCCGCGTACTTCGACGCCGTCGTAGAGCTTGTGCCACAGCCGCTTGAGGGCATGCGCCAGAAAGCGCTGCACCGGATAGCCCATGTTGGAGGCGATCTCGCGACCATACTGCAGGGCGCGCTTTTCCAGACGTGCCGGCGGCTGATTCTGCTCGCGTGCCAGCTCGCTGATCACGTCCTGCACGGCGGGCGCCTTCTGCAGGTTGCGAATCATGGTGTGGCGGTGGGAGAGGTCTGGCCCCAGCAGGCGGGTACGCACGCGCCGGAAGTGCACGCGCAGCAGGCGCGAGATGCGGCGGTGCGCCAGCGCCGAGTCCTGCGGGCCTTCCCTGAGCGCTTCGTGCAGCCTGAGCGGCTGGCCGAAATGCACATCCACCGAGCGCCCATGCGCCAGAATCGCGATGGCGCGGCGCAGAACGCCCGTCACGCGCCAGCTATCGGCGGAGATGAACTTCCAGAAGCCGAATTCCTTGCCCGGGGCACGCCCCCAGAACACGCTGACCGGCACCAGCTGCACCTCGACATCACTCGGGGCGTCTTCCAGCGCGGCGATCAACTTGGCCAGTCGACGTGACAGCAGGCTCCTGTCGCTGCGCGAGCGACGCAACAGGCGAAGGCGGGAGTGGCTCAGGCGCAGGTCGCCTATGCTCAGAGGCAGGGTCGGCGAGGGCAGGCCGCGTGCCTCGCACAGCTGCTCGACCACCAGCTCGTCGGACAATGCCTGATACGGGAAGACGTAGACCACCGGCAGCGTCGGGTCGAGGTTCAAGGCGCTGTGGTCCAACGCATTGATGTCGGGCTCCACCGCGCGCAGCTCCACCCACTTGTCCAGCAGACGGCGACTGACATTGCGCAACGGGCGCAAGACTAAGGTGACTGGCGACATGGTGAGGCTCTCGCAGGTGTGGACAAGGACGGACTACCGGAAACGACAATCTGTCGGCGTTCACGAATAAAGCATCGGGACGATGAATGAGGGTTGATTGCGACGTTTTCATGGTCTGGCTGGTAGCGCTCAGCGCGAGCATGATATTGAACATTATACGCATTCTGCCCGCAGGCGCCGTGCAGAGTACTTGGTGACTGAGTGCGTAGTGACTGAGTGCGTAGTGACTGAGTGCATAGTGACGAAGCGCACAGTGGCAGCATCTGGCGGTGCACCGTCATGGGCATCGCCATCTGTATCGTGCCGTGCAGGGAAATGACGGGAGGCAAGGCATGCTGGGAATGTGGCGATCAGGCAATCGATTCACCTTGCTGCCGGAAGGCGCGCGGTTTCTGCCCAGCATGCTGGAGGCGGTGGAGTCCGCGCGCCATTCCATCCTGCTCGAGCTGTATCTGGCCGAGAGCGGCCACCTCAGCCGCGTCCTGATCGATGCGCTGTGTGGCGCGCGCCGCCGCGGCGTGACGGTGCTGGTGCTGCTGGATGGCTTCGGCTCGCTGGGCCTTGAGGAAGCTGATCGCCAGCACATGATCGAGGCCGATATCCAGCTCAGGATCTACAACCCGATTTCCTGGTGGCGGCTGGGGCGCAATCTGACGCGGGATCATCGCAAGCTTTTGGTGGTCGATGGGGAGGTGGGCTTTACCGGCGGCTTCGGTGCGGTGGATGTCTTCGCCGAGGCCTGGTCGGAAGTCGCGATACGCATCGAGGGGCCGTGCATCAGTGACTGGGTGCGCCTGTTCGCACGCGTGTGGGACTCCGCGGCCAGTCGTGGCCATGGCAGTCGACGGGCGGTGCGCAGCATCAATGTGCGGGCGTGCCGGGTCGAGGGCTATCTGAGCATGCGTGGGCGGGTGGTCTGGGGGCATGGTTTCCGCTATCAGGCCATTCGTCATTCCCTGCAGCATCAGGCCAGCAGCTCACGCAAGCGGCTGTGGATCTGTACGCCATACTTCGTGCCGACCTTCAGCATGCGGCGGCGTCTCAAGCGCGCGGCGCGCCGGGGTGTCGATGTTCGATTGCTGATCGCCGGCCAGCATCATGACCACCCGGGCGTGCGCTCGGCGGGGCAGCGCTTCTATGCCGGGCTGCTCAAGGCGGGCGTGCGTATCCATGAATTCCAGCCCCGCTTTCTGCACGCCAAGTTCTCGCTGGCGGATGACTGGGTGACGCTGGGGTCATGCAACTTCGATCATTGGAGCCTGCAGTGGAATCTGGAGGCCAATCAGGAGGTGCAGGACCATCGCTTCGCCGCCGACGTCGCCACGCTGTTCGAGCATCACTTCGCCCACAGTGTCGAGATCACCCAGGTCGCCTGGCAGCGTCGGCCGCTGATGCAGCGCTGTCGCGAGTGGGGCTATGGCACCCTGGATAGCCTGGTGACGCGGCTGCGCTGAGCGGCTCGCAGCTGTCAGACTCGGCTGCGTGGAACCAAAACGCCGGACGACCCATGAGGTCGCCCGGCGTTGTCGTTTTCAAGGCTGCATGGCGTCAAGAGCGCCGTGGCGGGCTCAGCGCTTCTTGCCGCCCTTGCCACCGTTCTTGTTGCCACCCTTGCCAGCGCCCTTGTTGCCGGCGTGCTTGCTGCGCGGAATGCCGGCCGCCCCCGGTGCGGCGGAACCCTTGCGACGCGGCGACGGCTTGGGGCTTTCCGGCGGGACACGGTAGAGCAGGTAGAGGTCCAGCAGCAGTTCCGGCAGCTGGTTGACGAAGCGCTGGGCGCCGATCGGGTCGGCGATCAGCTCGCCGATCTCCGGGTCTTCATCGTCGAAGACGCCGGAGATGGCCATGAACGGCAGCAGCAGTTCGGCGGCCGCCTCTTCCTGGGTGCCGAACCAGGCCTCCTCGTCCATGAACACGCCTTCCATGAAGCCGGCACACCAGTCGCCGATCGGTGTCTCGACCGGGTCGGCACCGCCCAGCTCCAGCTCGAACAGCAGTTCCGGCAGTACGCCGTGCTCGAGGGCATCGATGGCGTTGGCACGCATCTGCTCGAACAGGGAGACGACTTCCGCTTCCTGCTGCGGGCTTTCGTAGCTTGGCTGCCCCTGGAAGAGTTCCGGCAGCCACAGGCTGGAGGGCACTTCGCGCGGCGCGATGGCCAGTGCCAGCATGAAGCCATGCGCACTGATGATATCGAGAGCTTCCGGGCCGACGATGTCGGACTCGAGGAATTCGTCGAGGATGTCGAGGGATTCATCATCCAGCAGCGGCTGGGTCTGGACAGGCTCGGCCATGGGGGAGTCTCACGTGCGATAAGGGGAGAAGTCGAACAGTGCCGCCTGGCTACCTGGGTGAACCAAGGGGAACCGGGCAGGCGTGAATGGCGCTAGTGTATCATTTCACGCCTCGAGGAGTGGTACGCTCGCTCGTCATCAGCTCATCCGTTCCATCGCTCTGCTGTCTGGTCATCGTGTCATGTCATCATCCACTCGTCGTGTCGTCAGTCGACACCGATTTGCGCCCGATCATGCCCTGGCCTGCCTGGGGGAGACCCCCGCGACGCCACTGCCGCTGGCCGATGCCGCCGCGCTCGAGGCGCTGACGGCACCTGCCCTGCACGCGACGCTGGAGGCGCAGGTGCTGGCATGTCTGGCACGCGCGCGTGCCCTGTTCCCCGAGCTGCGCATGCCGTCGGTCTCCTGCCGTCTCAAGGGGCGCACGGCGGGCACGGCGGATTCGGCGCGCCAGCGGCTGCGCTTCAATTGGCAGCTGCTCAGCGAGAACCGCCATCACTTCCTCAGCCAGACCGTCCCTCACGAGGTCGCGCACTGGGTGGTGATGGAGGTGGTCGAGCGCGCCGGCAAGACACGCGTCAAACCACATGGCCCCGAGTGGCAGCAGGTGATGACCAACCTCTACGGCATCCCGCCGGAGGTGACGCATCGCATGGATGTCTCGACTGCCAGTCCGGCGCCCTGGGCCTATGGCTGTGGCTGCGATACCGCGCACTATTTCAGCTCGCGACGCCACGCCAATGCCCAGCGCGGCCACCGCTATCGCTGTCGACGCTGTGGCCAGGAATTGAGCGGTCCCTTGAATGACCCGGCGCGCAATGCGTCGACTGCGCGTTGACGATCATTTCACTCGCTGGCGCGTCATTGCAAAGTGCGAGTCGCGCCAGAAGGTGTCTTTTCAGGCGGTTTCTGTCCTCCGAACGTCGCTGTGACCTTGGTGTAATTTGTTGATAAACAGTTGAAATAATTAGTAAAAATTTATCTACCAAGGTCTAGTGTGTGGCCCCCCCATGCTTGGGTTTAAGCTGAAATGGACTTGCCTCGGCTCGCCTGCGCTTCACGCATGCCGCGTGGGACAGCGAGTCGCCAGCCAATCCGTCAGAGGTCACGCCACATGAGCGAACATGCCAAGGTTCATCCGGTCACTCCCGATGCCGCCGCCCACGCCTGGGCAGACCGCGAGCGCTATCAGGCCATGTATCAGCAGTCCGTCGAGGCGCCGGAGACATTCTGGGCCGAGCAGGCCCAGTCACTGGACTGGTTCGATGCGCCCTCGGTGATCCGCAATACCAACTTCGGCCCCGGTGATGTCGATGTGCGCTGGTTCGAGGACGGCAAGCTCAACGTGGCGCACAACTGCCTCGATCGCCACCTCGCCGAGCGTGGCGATCAGGTCGCCATCATCTGGGAAGGGGACGACCCGAACGAGTCCCAGTCGATCACCTATCGCGAGCTGCATGCGCGTGTCAGCCAGTTTGCCAATGGCCTCAAGGAGTTGGGTGTCAAGCGGGGCGATGTGGTCACGCTGTACATGCCGATGATTCCCGAAGCCGCGATGGCGATGCTGGCCTGTACGCGTATCGGGGCCGTGCACTCGGTGGTGTTCGGTGGCTTCTCGCCGGACGCGCTGGCGGGGCGTATCGTCGATTCCAGCTCGCGCATCGTGATCACCGCCGATGAGTCACTGCGGGGTGGCAAGCGCGTGCCGCTAAAGGAAAACGTCGATGAGGCGCTGGAGCGTGATGGCACCGATTGTGTCGACCACGTGCTGGTGGTGCGGCGTACCGGCGGTGAGGTGAACTGGGGCAGTCGCGATGCCTGGTTCCATGAGCTGGTGGACCGTCAGTCCAGTGACTGCCCGGCCGAGGCGATGGGCGCCGAAGACCCGCTGTTCATCCTCTACACCTCCGGTTCCACCGGCACGCCCAAGGGCCTGAAGCACACCACGGGCGGTTATCTGCTCTATGCCGCGATGACCCATCGCTACGTGTTCGATTACCACGATGGCGATATCTAC
The DNA here is from genome assembly GCF_029846435.1 of Cobetia sp. 1AS1. Taxonomy (NCBI): domain Bacteria; kingdom Pseudomonadati; phylum Pseudomonadota; class Gammaproteobacteria; order Oceanospirillales; family Halomonadaceae; genus Cobetia; species Cobetia sp. 1AS1. Next base: position 73,243 of record NZ_JARWKU010000012.1, on the reverse strand, counting down.
TGGTGCACGGCGGATGTCGGCTGGGTGACGGGCCACAGCTACATCGTCTACGGACCGCTGGCCAATGGCGCGACCACGCTGATGTTCGAGGGTGTGCCCAGCTATCCGACCCACGGGCGCATCGGCGAGATCGTCGACAAGCACCAGGTCAACATTCTCTATACCGCCCCGACCGCCGTGCGTGCGCTGATGGCACACGGTGACAGCGTGATGGACTCAAGCTCGCGCACGAGCCTGCGGCTGCTCGGCTCGGTGGGCGAGCCGATCAACCCCGAGGCCTGGGAGTGGTTCCACCGCGTGATCGGCAATGGCAATTGCCCGCTGGTGGACACCTGGTGGCAGACCGAGACCGGCGGCATCATGATCGCGCCGCTGCCGGGCGCGACCGACCTCAAGCCGGGCTCCGCCACGCTGCCGTTCTTCGGTGTGCAGCCGGCGCTGGTCGACAACGAGGGCAACATCCTCGAGGGCGCGACCGAAGGCAACCTGGTGATTCTCGACAGCTGGCCGGGGCAGGCACGTTCGATCTGGGGCAATCACGAACGCTACGTGCAGACCTACTTCTCCACCTATGCGGGCATGTACTTCACCGGTGATGGCTGTCGTCGTGACGAGGATGGCTACTACTGGATCACCGGGCGCGTCGACGATGTGCTCAACGTCTCTGGCCACCGCATGGGCACCGCCGAGATCGAGTCCTCGCTGGTGGCGCATGAGGCGGTTGCCGAGGCCGCCGTGGTCGGCTATCCCCATGACATCAAGGGCCAGGGCATCTACATCTACGTGACGCTCAACGACGGTATCGAAGCCAGTGATGAGCTCAAGAAGACGCTGACCCAGTGGGTGCGCAAGGACATCGGCCCGATCGCCTCGCCGGATGTCATCCAGTGGGCGCCGGGGCTGCCCAAGACGCGTTCCGGCAAGATCATGCGCCGCATCCTCAGGAAGATCGCCGCCAACGAGACCGACGGTCTCGGCGATACCTCGACCCTGGCGGACCCGTCAGTGGTGGACGATCTGATCGAGCAGCGCGCCAACCGCTGAACGCGTCGAGTGACGGTCATCGAGGCCTGACAAGACACGCAGCGACAGCGAAGCGCGGGAGCCTGGCTCCCGCGCTTTTTTGTGCGCCTGTCTGAGAGCATCTGCCTGTTCGTATTCCTGACCCGCGCTTTTGCGAAGTGCGAGACGTGAAAGGTTGGCCATCGAGGAGGCGCTGGCTTGATAATGACGTGGCAGCGCATGTGCCCGCGGAGTCCGTTCGCGCCTCGCTGCGCATTTCCCCAATCAATTCATGATCAAGGCCGCCCCCATGTCAGCAGGCAAGTCGGATGCATCCTGCCCCGCCTCTCAGTCAGACAGTTCTCCCGCCGCATCGTCGTCCACTGAGGGCGAGAATCGTCCTCGCGCCGTCATCCTGATGTGCCTGTCGGCGATCTCGTTCGCGCTGATGGGAGCGATGGTCAAGCTGAGCGGCGACCTGCCGCTGTTCGAGAAGGTCTTCGTGCGCAACCTGGTCAGTCTCGGCGTGGCGGTGGTGATGGTGCGCATGGCGGGCGCGCGCCTGCTGGGCCATTGGCATCACCAGCCGATGCTGATGGCGCGGTCACTGATCGGACTCGGCGGCGTGATGAGCTTCTTCTACGCCATCGATCATCTGCTGCTGGCAGATGCGACTATTCTGAATAAGCTATCGCCGTTCTTCGTCAGCATGTTCGCCGGCCTCTTCCTGGCCGAGCGCCTTGGTGGCTGGCGGCTGGTCGGCATGCTGGTCGCCTTCTCTGGCGCGGCGCTGGTCATCAAGCCGCAACTGGCATTTGCCGAGGGCGGGGTGGAGGCATTGTTGCCCGCCATGGTCGGGTTGGGTTCGGCAATGCTGGCGGGGGCGGCCTATACGCTCATCCGTGCGATGAGAGGGCGCGAGGCCTCGGCGACCATCGTGCTGCATTTCTCGCTGGTCTCCAGTGTGGTGACATTGGTGCCGATGTTGATGAATCCGGTGATGCCGAGCGGCCCTCAGGCGCTGGCCTTGCTGGGCATCGGCATCTTTGCGGCCGGCGGTCAGATTCTGATGACCACCGCCTATCGCCTCGCGCCGGCGGGGGAAGTGTCGATCTATTCCTATCTGACCATCGTGTTTTCGGCACTGGCGGGCTGGGCCATCTGGGGGGAGGTGCCGGATATCGCCAGTCTGATCGGCTTCGTGCTGATTGCCGGTGTCGCATTGATCGGCTGGCATGCCAGTCGCGTTGCGGGTAGGGTTGTCTGACTCACCATCCCCAGGATGCTGTCAGAATCAGCGCACGGATTGTTCGCTCGCCGGGCATCAATCCGTGCGATACTCGTGTTCCCCGAGCGAAACATCAGTACATCTTCCGATGGTGGGCTGCTTTGTTAAACGCACGTTTTATGGGGTAACATGCCAGAAAATAACGGCGATTGTTGACCGGCCAGGAAGGTCGGTGATGATCACCATCGGGGTTTTGGAGGAGACTCAATGGCCTTTGCCCAGAAGTTCATCGTTGCAGACGATCACCCGCTCTTTCGTGCCGCACTGACCCAGGCGCTTAGACAAGTCGCCTCTCAGGCGGAGATCGTCGAGGCTGACAGCATGGAAGCGACCAACGAAGTCGTTGCCCGCCATCCCGATGCCGACCTGATCCTGTTGGACCTGCACATGCCGGGAGCCCACGGCTTCTCCGGTCTGATCCAGTTGCGTGGCCAGACACCGGACATCCCGGTGGCGGTCGTGTCCGGTAGCGAGGAGCCCTACGTGGTGCGCCGCGCCATCGATTATGGGGCCTCCGGCTTCATTCCCAAGTCCGCCAGCCTCGACGTCATCGCCGAAGCCATCGGCGAGATCCTCGAAGGTGAGGTCTGGCTGCCGACGGACATCGCCGAGGCCATGGGCGAGTCTTCCGAAGATGAATCGCGCTTCGCCGAGGCGATCGCGTCACTGACGCCGCAGCAGTTCCGCGTGCTCAATATGCTGACGGAAGGTCTGCTCAACAAGCAGATCGCCTATGAGCTGAATGTGTCCGAGGCCACCATCAAGGCCCACGTGACCGCCATTCTGCGCAAGCTGGGCGTGCATTCGCGCACTCAGGCCGTCATCGCGGCCCAGCGTCTGGAAGTCGAGCCGCCGAAAGTCCGCTCCTGATCCTGCGTCAGCGCTTGAGCTGAGGTTCTCTTCGAAAGTCTTGCCCTCAAGCCACAAAAAGCCCGCCCTGTCGCTGACAGGGCGGGCTTTTTGCGTCATGGATGAAAGAGCTAGATGGCTAAAGAGCTAGAGGACGAAAGAACGACAGGCCAGCCCGCCTGATCAGGGGGCTGGGTCATCCGTCGCGGCGTCGGGAGCATCACTCGTGCCACTGGTGTGCTTCTCGGCGCGGTTGGCCTGCAGGGTGCGCGTCAGCAGCGCACGCAGTGCGGCGGGTCGTACCGGCTTGAGCAGCAGGTGATAGCCCGCACGGCGCACTTCCTCGGCGACCTCATCGGTGCGGTCGGCGGTGATCACGATGCCCGGCACCGAGCCCGCCAGACGTTCATCCAGCGCGTCCAGCGCCATCAGGCCAGTCACCTCGTTGTCGAGGTGGTAGTCGGCGAGGATGGCATCCGGATCACCATCCAGGTTGCGGATCACCGACTTGGCGCCGCCGATCGAGGTCGCCGTGAACACCTCGCAACCCCAGCCGGACAGCATCGCCTTCATGCCCTCGAGAATCAGGCTCTCGTTGTCGATGCACAGGACGCGAGTGCCGGTCAGCTTGTTGCCGGCGCGCTTGCGAGCCGGCACGGCATCCGGCAGCTCGGCCGCCGGCAGCTCCTTGCTGATCGGCACGCTGACGGCGAAGACGGTGCCGATGCCGACCCAGCTGCGCACCGTGATCGGGTGGTCGAGCACCCGGCTCATGCGTTCGGCGATCGACAGTCCCAGGCCGAGACCCTTCTCGCTTTCCTTGTGACGCTCGCTCTGATCGAGACGCCGGAATTCCTGGAAGATCTCGGTCAGCTTCGACTCGGGAATGCCGGGGCCGGTGTCCCAGACCTCGATGCGAATGCGATCGCCCAGACGGCGACAGCCCAGCAGCACATGGCCCTGGCGGGTATAGCGCACCGCGTTGGAGAGGAAGTTCTGCACGATGCGTCTGAGCATCTGGCCATCGGAATCCACCGCCAGCTGCGTCATCACCACTTTCAGGTCCAGTCCGCGGTCTTCCGCCATCACCTCGAACTCGGCCTTGAGCGGCTTGAGGATGTCGGAGAGGCGGAACACGCTGCGGCGTGGCGCCAGTGCCCCGGCATCCAGCTTGGAGATGTCGAGCAGGGTGCTGAGCAGTTCCTCGGCGGCCTGCAGCGAGTTGTCGATGTGATTGGTGGTGGTCTTCATCTCGCCTTCGACCTGCTGGGCGAGGGCGGAGGTGAACAGACGCGCCGCATTCAGTGGCTGCAGCAGGTCGTGGCTGGCCGCGGCCAGGAAGCGTGTCTTGGAGGCGTTGGCATCCTCGGCCAGTTGCTTGGCCTGACGCAATGCCTGCTCGGCTTCGGCGCGCACGCGGTTCTCGGTGCGCAGGGCCTCGTTGACCTGTGAAAGTTCCTGGGTACGCACGCGCACGCGCTCCTCCAGGTTCTCGTTGGTCTCCTTGAGGGCGATCTCCGCCAGGCGTCGCTCGGTGATGTCCTGATAGAGCGCGAAGAAGCCGAGGATGTTGCCCTTGGTGCTGAAGTGCGGCGTATAGGTGACCAGCATGTAGCGCACGCCGCCTTCCGGGGCTTCCAGCGAGATCTCGAAGGAGACCCGTTCACCGGATAGCGCGCGCGTCATCCACGGCGCGCGTTGGCGATAAATGTCTTCCGGCATCGCCTCTTCGGCGGGCTCGCCGATCACGGCGGTACGGTCGATGCCCATCACCGCTTCATAGGCACGGTTGGTGAAGAGGTAGCGACACTCCTTGTCGAAGTAGGCGATCAGCGCCGGCACGTTATCGGTGTAGATGCGGATGTTGTTTTCCGAGCGGATCAACGCCTCTTCGGTGCGCTTCTGCTGGGTGATGTCCTGATAGGTGTAGACGAAGCCGCCACCGGGCATCGGATTGCCCTGGATCTCCATCACGCTGTCATCCTGGCGATAGCGCACGTAGCGGTGCGGCTCGCCGTTGCGGATGGCGTCCAGCAGCTGGTCGACGTGCTCTTCGGGGTCGCCCGGGCCGTATTCGCCGTTGTGGGCGTTGTAGCGGAAGATGCGATCGATGGGCGCGCCGACCCGGATCAGGTTGTCAGGGAAGCGGAACATGTCCAGGTAGCGCTGGTTCCACACTACCAGGCGCATGTGCTGGTCGACCACGCTGATGCCCTGGTGGATGTTCTCGATGGTCGCCTGCAGCAGGGCGCGGTTGAATTCGAGCACCTGCGAGGCTTCATCGACGATGGAGATGACATCCGAGATGCCGATGCCGCGACCCTGCAGCGCCGAGTTGACGACGATGCGTGCCGAGGAGGCGCCGAGTACCGAGGCCAGGAAGCGCTCGGTGAACTGGATCAGGTCGATGGAGGCGCGTGCATGCAGCTCCAGCGGCTGGCCGCTGCGGCGTGCGTAGTCCTCGAAGGCGCGCTCGACCTGCTCGTGGCTGAGGAAGCGTTCGCACAGGACGCGCAGGTCCGAGACGGAGGTGGAGCCGGTCCAGGGGCGCGAGACACTGGTCTGGCGGGTCTCGACACTGTCGACGAACAGCGAGGCCTGGATGCGCTCGACCACGCGCTGCGGCGTCATCTGCGAGACGAAGATGTAGCAGAACAGGTTCAGGCCGAGAGACAGCATCACGCCGTGGGTCAGCGGGTCATTGAAGCGGAAGCCGAACAGGCCATGCGGCGACAGCCAGTCGATGCCCAACGGCCCTTGGTTGACGATCTCGGCCGGCATCAGGCCCGCCTGTGCCAGTGCCGGCACGAGCAGGGTCCAGGCCCAGACCGCGAAGCCGACATTCAGGCCGACGATGACGCCGAGGCGATTGCCGCGCTTCCAGTAGAGGCCACCCATCAGCGAGGGTGCGAACTGGGCGACGGCGGCAAACGACAGCAAGCCGATGGCAGAGAGGGTGCTGTATTCGGCGATCAGCAGATAGAAGCCGTAGGCCAGCGCCAGGATCATCACGATGGTCAGACGGCGCGCCAGCAACACGATATGGCTGTAGTCGCGCGCCTCGGTATCGAACCAGCGCAGGCGGAACAGCAACGGAATCACGATCTCGTTGGAGATCATGATCGAGACCGCGACGGCGGCGACGATCACCATGCCGGTGGCGGCGGAGAAGCCGCCGATGAAGGTCAGCAGGGTCAGCCAGGTCTGGTCCGCCGCCATCGGCAGCGCCAGCACGAAGCTGTCCGGTGACACCGAACCATCGGGGAACATGGTCAGGCCGGCGGCGGCGATCGGCAGCACGAAGAAGGAGATGGCGACCAGGTAGATCGGGAACATCCAGCGCGCACGGCGGGCGTCATCGTGGTGGGTGTTCTCGACCACCGCGACGTGGAACTGACGCGGCAGGCAGAAGATCGCCAGCATCGCCAGCAGCGTCTGGGCCCAGAATCCGGTGCCGAAGGTCTGGGTCTCCAGCTGCTGCTGCAGCTCCAGATAGGTATCGGCCTTGGTGAACAGATCGCTCAGGCCATTGAACATGCCCCAGGTGACATAGACGCCCAGGGTCAGGAAGGCGACCAGCTTGACCAGCGATTCGAAGGCGATCGCCTGCAACAGGCCGACATGGTGCTCGGTGGCGTCGGTGTGGCGGGTGCCGAACAGGATGGCGAACAGCGCCATGATCGCCGCGACATAGAAGGCGGTATCGCCCAGCCAGGCGGTCCGCGTGACATCGCTGGTGTCGGTGAGTACCTGATAGGCGCTCGAGACGGCCTTCAGCTGCAGGGCGATGTAGGGCAGGGTGCCGACCAGGGCCACCAGCGAGGCGAACACCGCCAGCGACTGTGTCTTGCCGTAGCGCGAGGCGATGAAGTCGGCGATCGAGGTGATGTTCTGGCGCTTGGCGACCCGAATCATCTTGAGCAGAATCGGCCAGAACAGCAGACAGGCCAGAATCGGCCCGATGAAGATGCTCAGATAACTCCAGCCGCTGGTCGCGGCCTGCCCGACGCTACCGTAGAAGGTCCAGCTGGTGCAGTAGACCGCAAGCCCCAGACTGTAGACCGCTGGGCGCCGATTCGGCGACCCGTGTTTCTTGGCGTTGCGATCCCCCCGCCATGCAATCGTGAACAGCACCGCGATATATGCGAGTGCCACTGCGATCAGCCACCAACCCTGGAACATGTCGCTCTCCTCTCTGGAAGCGCCATTCTACGCAGCCCCGCCACGAGTCCCAAGCATTGTGCATGACAGACTCGGCGTCTTGAGAGTCGTGGGGAAGAGGCCGTGTCATCCATTGCCACGCAGACGCCTCGATGATTGGCGTCAAGAAGCCGGAAATGGCGTCTGCACAACGGGCCTGTTTTCCGGCATTGGCCAATGTCATGCGCGCAATACGTCGAAGCTTTCGCCGATCATTCTTCGCCCATTTGGCCAATAGACCAAGGGATTGCATCTTTAGGATATGAATCAACTTGTTGATTTCAAATGAATTGCATCGTTCTCAACTTTGCTCCATCAGGGATGGCTGACATTCTCGACTAAAGTCAGCCTGCAGCGTTGCAGGGCCTTGTCTACTGTCAGATTCGAGTCGCCAAGTTTCCTGTCATGCCTTGAAAGGCGCAGGAAATACCCATCAACCGCCGAGAAAGGATCATCCGCTGACGGGTGGTCATCGATCTCCGGATCGCCAATCACTCCACTTCGCCAATCACAATAACAATGCGAGAACACCATCATGAAGGAAGCGAATGCCAAGGCGTATTGGTCCGCCAATATCAAACTGATCATGGGCTATCTCGTGGTCTGGTTCGTGGTGTCCTATGGATGCGGGATATTGCTGGTGGACGTGCTGAACAACATCCAGTTCTTCGGTTTCAAGTTGGGCTTCTGGTTTGCGCAACAGGGGGCAATCTACTTCTTCCTCGCGCTGATCATTCTGTATGCCCGTTCGATGAACAAGCTCGATGAGCGCTTCGATGTTCACGAGCAATGAGTCAGTGACACGCCGGGCACAGGCCGCTCGTCGTGCCGCGCCGTTGTGTGAATAAGAACAATATGATCGACATCGCCAAGGACACTGCCAATGGATGTTCAACTGCTGACCTATCTGTTCGTGGGCGCGTCATTTGCGCTCTATATCGGGATCGCGGTGTGGTCGCGAGCCGGTTCCACCAAGGAATTCTATGTCGCCGGGGGTGGCGTTCACCCCATCGCCAACGGGGCAGCGACCGCCGCTGACTGGATGTCGGCGGCCTCGTTCATCTCGATGGCGGGCATCATCGCCTATGTCGGCTATGACGCCTCCGTCTACCTGATGGGCTGGACCGGCGGCTACGTCCTGCTGGCCATGCTGCTGGCACCGTACCTGCGCAAGTTCGGCAAGTTCACGGTGCCGGACTTCGTCGGTGACCGTTACTACTCCAGCGTCGCGCGCACCGTGGCGGTGGTCTGCGTCATCTTCATTTCCTTCACCTATGTCGCCGGCCAGATGCGCGGTACCGGCATCGTCTTCGCGCGCTTCCTCGAGGTGGACGTGAACGTCGGCGTGGTGATCGGCATGGCGATCGTCTTCTTCTATGCGGTACTCGGCGGCATGAAGGGCATCACCTATACCCAGGTGGCCCAGTACTGCGTGCTGATCTTCGCCTTCCTGGTGCCGGCGGTGTTCCTGTCGATCATGATGACGGGCCACGTGCTGCCGCAGACCGGTTTCGGCGGCACTCTGGTCGATGCCCAGGGCAATGACACCGGCGTCTATCTGCTGCACAAGCTCGATCAGGTGGTGACCGATCTCGGCTTCCGCGAGTACACCGAGGGTTCCAAGTCCACCATCGATGTCTTCTTCATCACCGCCGCGCTGATGTGCGGTACTGCGGGCCTGCCCCACGTCATCGTGCGCTTCTTCACGGTGCCGACGGTCAAGGATGCGCGTATCTCCGCCGGTTGGGCGCTGTTCTTCATCGCACTGCTCTACACCACTGCGCCGGCCGTGGGTGCCTTCGCGCGGGTGAATCTGGTCGAGACCGTCAACGAGACGGCCTATGAGGAGCTGCCGGGCTGGTTCTACAACTGGGAGAACACCGGGCTGATCGGCTGGGTCGACAAGAATGGCGACGGCATCATCCAGATGCGTGGCGGTGATCCCTTCGCGGGCAAGCCGAGCTACGAAGGCAGCGCCGACAGCCAGGCGGCCCGCGGTGAGTACGGTCAGCGTCTGGTGAGCAACACGCCCACCGACAACGAGAGCGAGGTCTACATCGACCGCGACATCATCGTGCTGGCCAACCCGGAGATCGGCAACCTGCCGGCATGGGTCATCGCACTGGTGGCGGCGGGTGGGGTGGCGGCAGCACTCTCGACGGCGGCCGGTCTGTTGCTGGTCATCTCGTCGGCCATCTCACATGACCTGCTCAAGAAGACCTTCAAGCCAGACATCAGCGAGAAGCAGGAGCTGATGGCGGCACGCATGGCGGCGGCCGTGGCCATCGTGATCGCCGGTTACTTCGGCATCAATCCGCCAGGCTTCGTGGCGCAGGTGGTGGCCTTTGCCTTCGGGCTTGCGGCATCGAGCTTCTTCCCGGTCATCCTGCTGGGGATCTTCTCCAAGCGCATGAACAAGGAAGGTGCCATCGCGGGCATGCTGGTCGGCCTGGTCTTCACCTTCAGCTACATCGTCTACTTCAAGTTCATCTCGCCGGAACTCAACAGCGCCGAGAACTGGTTGCTGGGTGTGTCGCCGGAGGGGATCGGCTCGCTGGGCATGGTGCTCAACTTCGTCGTCGCGGTCATCGTCTGCAAGATGACCCCGCCGCCGCCCGAGCACATCCAGCATATCGTCGAGGACATTCGTGTTCCGCGCGGGGCCGGAACAGCAGTGGATCACTGATTCAGGCAGCAGGGCCTGTTCGCGCAGCACGCAGCATCGGTGCGAACAGGCCCCCGTTTCCCGAAGCCCCGTCTTGCACCTGCAGGCGGGGCCTCGTGGTTTGAGGGCTCGTGCATCGATCAGCGCTGCACGCGCAGAGGGGAGTCGCTGTCATGCAAGCGTCACTGGTGGATATCGCGTTCGAGGAGCCGCCGTTCAGTCTGCTGGATGAGCGTCTTCGGCAACGGCTGGCCGAAGGGGTGGACCTTCACTATTTCGAGGCGCTGGCGCAGCCGCTGGTGCCGGGGGCCGTCGGTGAGGCGGTCTACATCATTCACAAGGGCGAGGTGGCGGAACTGGCCGCCGATTCGGCACTGCCGGACGCCGCCACGCTCGACAAGGCGCAGCGAGAGGGGCTGGATGCCTGGGTCAGCCTGCGCATCGGTCATTACACCGCGGGGGACCTGTTCGGGGCGCTGACGCTGCTCAATGGCCATTGCCGCACCCGCTTCGTCTGCGAGCAGGAGACGCTGTGCTATCAGCTGCCCGCACAGCTGTTCTTCTCGCTGTGCGACGAGTGTCCTGACTTCGGTGAGTACTTCCAGCACAGCCTGAGTGACAAGGCGCGGCTGCTGGCGGCGCAGCGTGACACCCGTCAGGGCGCGAGTCGCGACCAGGAGGGCTTCATGCTGGCGCGGGTGATGGACTGCATGCGTCCGCCGCTCAAGCTGGCGGCCAGCGCCAGTATCGAGCAGGGCGTCAAGGCCATGCAGACGGCGGGGGCGGACAGCCTGATCATCTCTGTCGAGGGGCGTCAGGGCGTGGTGACACGCACGGACCTGCTCAATGCGCTGGTGATTCAGGGCTTGGCTGCCAATCATCCGCTCGCCTCGCTGGGCAGCTTTGCGCTGGTGGCGGTCACGGCGGAGGAATATCTGTTCCAGGCGCTGGTGCAGATGACTCGCCACCGGGTCGCGCGGGTCGTGGTCAAGGAGCGCCTGACGCCTGACGCGGCGGTCGTCGGGGTCATCGAGCTGACCGACGTGCTGGGGTTCTTCTCCAATCGCAGTCAGCTGGTGAGTCTCGAGATCGAGCGCGCCTCTGACATGGCGGCGCTTGAGCAGGCCAGTGCGCGTCTGCCGGAAATGGTCAGGGCGCTGGCGATGCAGGGGGTACACATGCGTCATGCGATGGCGCTGTTGAGTGCGCTCAACGGGCGCCTGATCGAGCGCACCTTCGCCATGCTGGTGGCGGAGGAGCACCGGGCCTCGAGTTGCCTGATGCTGATGGGCAGCGAAGGGCGCGGCGAACAGATCCTCAAGACCGATCAGGACAATGGGCTGATCATCGCCGATGGCCACCAGTGGCCCGAAAACGAGGACACCCTGCAGCGCTTCAGTGACGCCCTGGCGGGTCTCGGCTATCCACCATGCCCGGGCAACATCATGGTTTCCAATCCGGAGTGGGTCGCCACCGAGTCGCGCTGGCGCGGCAAGATCGCACGCTGGTGCGCCGGGCGCGATGGCGAGGCGCTGATGAATCTGGCCATCGTCTTCGACGCGCGCGCCAGCGGCGGCAATGAAGCGCTGGTCGACAGCTTGCGCGGACACCTGGTACGCCACGCCACGCGCGATGAACTGCTGCTGTCGCACTTCGCGCGCCCGGCGCTGCATTTCTCGACTCCGCTGACGCTGTTCGGTTCCTTGCGTTCGCCGCGTCACGGCATCGATATCAAGAAGGGCGGCATCTTCCCCATCGTGCATGGCGTTCGCACCATGGCGCTGGAACGCGGAGTGATGGCCACCGGCACCTTAGCGCGGCTTGAGGCGCTGGTCAGTGATGGGCGTATCGAGGCCAGCGACAGCGCTGACCTTGCCGAGGCACTGTCGCTGTTTGCCGAGTTGCGTCTGCGCCAGCAGCTGCGCCATCTGGAAGAGGACGAACATGGCGCTGCCGTCGGCGGGGCTAGCGACTCGCGAAGGGATGGCCAGGAAAAGACCACGGCGGCGCGGGAGGCGGGGAGTCGCAACCTGATCATCACCCAGTCGCTGTCCTCGTTGGAGCGTGATCTATTGCGCGATGCCCTGAGCCGGGTCAAGGACTTCAAGCAGCGCCTGTCACATCGTTATCACCTGGAATACTGAACCGGCCTCAGGGCCGAGGGGAGGTGGCATGTTCGAACAACTGAGACGCGCCAGTGATCGTCGTCGTCATGCACAGGGCGAGTTTGCCGAGCTCTTTCGTCCCTGGCATGCCGCCGAGCGGGGCGGGGAGCGTGTGGCGCTGGACTGCGAGACCACCAGTCTCGATGTCGGCCACGCCGAGCTGGTCTCGCTGGCGGCGGTGCGTTTCGATGCGCGCCATATCCATACCTCCAGCGCACTGTCGCTCTACCTGCAATGCCCGCAAGGGCTGCAGGGCGACTCGATCCGCATCCATCGTCTGCGCGGTATCGATCTGCATGGCGGAGAAGCGCTGGGCGATGCGCTGCGACAACTGCTGGAGTTCATCGGCAATCGTCCGCTGGTGGGCTGGTGCATCGACTTCGATGTCGCGGTGATCAACCGTCACCTACGGCCACGCTTCGGCTTTGATCTGCCCAACCAGCGTCACGATCTGGCGCGCGATTACGTCCGGCGCTGCAAGCATGAGCAGCCGGATGCCGCCCCGGACCTGCGTTTCGAGGCGATGGCAGATGCCCTGGGCGTGCCGGTGATCGGTCGCCACAGCGCGCTGGGGGACGCCGTGACCAGTGCGCTGATGGCGCAGCGCCTGATGCAGGCACCGCTGTCGCCATCGCTGGCCAGCCACGCCTGAGCGGGGCTTATGTCAGGAGCTTATGGCAGGTGCTCTGACAGGGGCTTATGTCAGGGGCTTGGGTAGGCGCTGGGCTGGCTCTGAGTAGGCACTGGATGAGTGTCAGGCCCGGTATCAGACGTCTCATCAGCCGACATCATCCTCAAGGCTATTATTCCAAGGTCTGTTGCCGGAATGTCCAATGGCCCGGCTCACTGCCTTTGTCCACACTGGCTGCCATACGACACGCCCACTGCGGCGAGAGGTCGACTCTGATTACACGCCAGTGCACTACCGGCCAGCAGGACGGCCAAGCCATGCAGGATGCAAGACCGAGCAGCTTTGATAACCATAATGAAGCGGCGACAGCGAGCAAAGGCCACGCGTGATATGGACCTGCTGTCAGCCAGCCTCTGTCAGGCCTGAGGACGGCATCATTCTCTTCAGGATCGTCATCACTGCGCCAGGTGATGACTGTCGGGCCCCGGGCATCTGCTCGGGGCCCGGCTTCAGATAAGGCATCCGCCCGCGATTGCCTTCCTTATGACTCAGGGGTACTTGCCCACGAGGTGCGACATGCTGATCGCGACCAATACGCTGTTGATTCTTGGCCTGGCCATCGTGCTGTTTGCCTACGGCCTCTATATTCGCCGGACACAGGACATGCGCGGTGTGCTGATGTTCTGGTCACGCAAGCTTGCGCTCACTGCGCTTGAATTCAGACTGCAACGCTTCGGTATCCTCGTGATGCTGGGCGGGGTGGTGATCCGCTATCTGGAAGTGCTGCGCCTTTTCTAGCCTGCGCCTTTTCTAGCTTGCACGGACGTCCTGCAAGCGCCGCTGTTCCCCACGGCGCATACCAAATGCCAACGCCCGCTGACTGCGGGCGTTGGCGTATCTTGCGTCGGCGTCACGCCACCTTTTCAGATAGGGGCAGGCCGCCCCGCCTGAAGCATGCTGCCTCTGTGACCGTCTACTGGCCAATGCTAGACTGTGCGCCCCTCCAAACTGCCAGCCTGATGCCCCATGTTCACACCCGATAGCGAGCTTTCGTCCAGCCCCACTGATGCGGCCACTGCCAAGCGCGAACTGAACAAGTTGCAGAAGCGCCTGCGGCGCAATGTCGGTACCGCCATCACCGATTACGGCATGATCCGTGATGGTGACAAGGTGATGGTGTGCCTGTCCGGGGGCAAGGATTCCTACACCATGCTGGATATCCTGATGAACCTGCAGCGCAATGCGCCGGTGCAGTTCACGCTGGTGGCAGTGAATCTCGATCAGAAGCAGCCCGGCTTCCCGGAACATGTGCTGCCGGCATGGCTCGAGTCGGTGGGCGTCGAGTACCACATCCTCGAGCGCGACACCTATTCCATCGTCAAGGAGAAGGTGCCGGAGGGCAAGACGACCTGCGGGCTGTGCTCGCGCCTGCGTCGCGGCTCGCTGTATGGCTTCGCCGCCGAGATCGGCGCGACCAAGATCGCCCTCGGTCACCACCGCGACGACATCCTCGAGACGCTGTTCCTGAACATGTTCTTCGGTGGCAAGCTCAAGACGATGCCGCCCAAGCTGCTCTCCGATGACCAGCGCCATATCGTGATTCGCCCGCTGGCCTATTGCCGTGAGTCCGATATCGAGGCCTATTCCAACGCCCGCGAGTTTCCGATCATTCCCTGCAACCTGTGCGGCTCGCAGGAGAATCTGCAGCGTCAGGTGGTCAAGGAGATGCTGCAGGACTGGGAGAAGAAGCATCCGGGGCGGCTGGAAACCATGTTCCATGCCGTTACCTCGGTGGCGCCGTCACATCTGGCAGACCGTGACCTGTTCGATTTCGCCGGCCTGGATGAGCAGCGTGACCGCTTCCAGGCCTCGCGCATCGATGCGCTGGACATGAGTTCCGAGCAGGCCGGCATGGCCGATGACCTGTTCGAGGCCGAGCGCCGCGTCAAGCCGCTGGCCGACTCGGCGGCCTCGCTGGGGCATGAGCTGTAAGCCACGCGCACAGGCTATCGTCAGACATCATGAACGCCACCTCGCTTGCGGGGTGGCGTTCTGCGTTTCAGGCGGTCTGCTGCCACTCCGGCCTTGGTGGATGACGCAGGTAGCGTGAGTCAGGGTTGAAGGCCCGCGACCATTGTCGTCTCGCTTGCTGGCGCGACAGTCCGCATGCTTTGGTCATGTCAGGTGACTGAAGGGCAGGGAGGCGGCGATGGGCAATGATGTGGACAGTGACGAGCGCGGCAATGGCCAGCAGGGCCAGCGGCTGGCGGCGACCGTATTGCATGGCTTCGATGAATATCGATCACGCTTCAAGCAGATCTCCAGTGATGCGCGGCGGCGCTTCATCGAGGCCGACTGGCGGGAAGCCCAGCAGGCCTCCGCCGCGCGCATCAACCTCTACGACGAGAAGGTCGCCGCCACCATGGAGCGGCTGGAGCGCGCCTTCGAGCCCGACCGCCTGTGCGAGTGCACCCTGTGGGGCGAGGCCAAGCGGCAGTACATGGCTCTGATCGATCAACGCCTCGACTACAAGCTGGCCGAGACCTTCTACAACTCCATCTTCTGCAGCGTGTTTTCCCATCGTCACATCCGCGACGACTGGATGTTCGTCTCGCCATCCCGCCAGAGGCCGGCACGCCATTCCGGCTTGAGCATCAGCCATCGGGTTCCGGTCGAGGGTGACTGGGCCGGGGCACTCGAATCCGTGCTCAACGAGGCGCCGCTGGGGATCGCTTTCGAGCATCAGGGGCGCGATGTGACGCTGGGCGCCGAGATGTTGCTCGCGACGCTGCCTGAGGCGGTGCGCGATGCGCCGGACGCCGCTTTCGAGATGCTGCGCAGCGTCTTCTATCGCAACAAGGGGGCCTATCTGGTCGGGCGCATCGAGGGTGGCGGCCAGACCCTGCCGCTGGTGTTGCCGGTGCTGCATACCGAGCGCGATGGCGTCTATCTGGATACCGTGATCATCGAGCCGGAAGAGGTCTCGATCATCTTCTCCTTCACGCGGGCCTATTTCCAGGTCGAGATCGAAGTGCCCAGCGAGGTGGTCGGGTTCCTGCAGACCCTGATGCCCGAGAAGCCCATCGGCGAGCTGTACGCTGCCATCGGCTTCTACAAGCATGGCAAGACCGAGCTGTTCCGCGGCCTCAACCAGCATGTGGCGAGTCGCTCCGATCAGTTCATCATCGCGCCGGGCGTACGCGGCATGGTGATGGCGGTCTTCGTGCTGCCCAGTTACCGGCTGGTGTTCAAGCTGATCAAGGACCGCTTCGCCCCCGGCAAGGACATGAGTCGTGATCAGGTGCGCGAGAAGTACCGTCTGGTCAAGCGCCATGATCGGGTCGGGCGACTGGCCGATACGCAGGAATTCTCGAACTTCACCGTCGGCAAGGACCACTTCGACCCGGCCTGCCTCGAAGAGTTGCTGGAGGTGTGCAGCTCGTCGATCAGCCTGCGCGGCAACAAGGTGCTGATCCGTCACTGCTATACCGAGCGCATGATGACGCCGCTCAACCTGTATCTCGAGGAGTGTGACGCCGAGGAAACCCGCGCGGTGCTCAATGATTATGGCAATGCGATCAAGCAGTTGGCTGCCGCTGACATTTTCCCCGGCGACATGTTGCTCAAGAATTTCGGCGTCACGCGCCACGGACGGGTGGTCTTCTATGACTACGACGAGATCAGCTACCTGACCGAGTGCAACTTCCGTGAGATTCCCGAGGCACGTTACCCTGAGCAGGAACTGGCCAGCGAGCCCTGGTATTCGGTGGGGCCCAACGACATCTTCCCCGAGGAGTTCGGCCCCTTCCTGTTTGCCGATATTCAGCTGCGCAAGCTGTTCTACGAGCTGCATCCCGAGATCTTCCAGGCCAGCTGGTGGCGTGGCCTGCAGGACGCCATCGCGCAAGGGCGCGTGATCGATGTCTATCCCTATCGCAACAAGCGGCGCTTCGGTGTCGATCGCAGTCAGGATTTCATCGATGACTGAGTGTGATCGCCGTGTCCGCTGTTCGATCCTGTCCAACGCCAGAGAGAGTGCTAGATGAGTGAAGGCTTCAAGGACCCCGGTGCACGTCACGGACGCCATCTGGTCGTGTTGAGTGGCGCCGGCATCAGTGCCGAGAGCGGCCTGCGCACCTTCCGCGCCGAGGATGGCCTGTGGGAAGAGCATCGTCTGGAAGATATCGCGACGCCGCAGGCCTTCCGGCGCGACCCCCAGCAGGTGCTGCGCTTCTACGATGACCGCCGTACCCAGGTACGCCGTGCCAGGCCCAACGCGGCCCACAAGGCGTTGGCTGAGCTGGAGCAGCACGGCTTTCGCGTCTCGGTCATCACCCAGAACATCGACGACCTCCACGAGCGCGCAGGCTCGCGCGAGGTCGTGCATCTGCATGGCGAGATTCTCAAGGCGCGCTCCAGCGTCGACCACGGCCTGCGCTACCCCTTGCCGCGTGGCGGCATTCGCCTCGGGGACCTGTGTGACAAGGGCAGTCAGCTGCGTCCGGACGTGGTGTGGTTCGGTGAGGCGGTGCCGCTCTATGCGGTCGCCGAGGAGATCGCCGCCGAGGCGGACCTGCTGTTGATCGTCGGCACCTCGCTCAAGGTCATGCCGGCGTCCAACCTCTATTCAGCAGCACCGCTGGATGCCCCCATCGTGCTGGTCGACCCGAATGCCGATGAACTGGCCGAGCCCGGCGTGCTGCCGCTGGCCGAAAGCGCCGGTCAGGCGGTGCCGCGCCTTGTGCGCCATTGGTTGTATCAGGGCCACCTGGGGCTGCCTGATACGTTATGATGCGCGCCTTCAGGCCTGCCATGGGAGGCGGGCCAGCAATTTCCGGGAAATCGATGCCCCGGGCGACCGAAAAGTGAAAAGCATGTTCGAGACGCTGAATCGTTTCTTCCCCTTGTGGGCGCTGGTCTTTGCCGGCATCGCCGTGGTGGCTCCGACGCCGTTCGTGGCGCTCAAGGACACCATTCAGCCTCTGCTGGCGCTGATCATGTTCGCCATGGGCCTGACCCTGTCGCGTGACGACTTCATACGCGTGGCACGTCGCCCCGGCCCGATCGCGCTCGGGTTGCTACTGCAATATAGCGTGATGCCGCTGGCCGCCTTCCTGATCGCGCGTCTGCTGGGGCTGGACCCGGCGCTGACGGTGGGCATGGTGCTGGTCGGCGCCACGGCAGGGGGAACCTCCTCCAATGTGATGACCTGGCTGGCCGGCGGACACGTGGCGCTATCGGTCTCGATGACCATGGCCTCGACGCTGCTCTCCATCGTGATGACGCCGCTGCTGACCTGGTGGCTGCTGGGCACCGATATCAACGTGCCGGTCAGCGGCATGCTGCTGAGCATCGCCAAGCTGGTGGTCGCCCCCATCGTGCTCGGCGTGGTCGTGCACCACTTCGCGCGTGACCTGATCCGCGAGTGGGAGTCGGCATTGGCGAGTCTGGCCATGCTGGCCATCGTGCTGATCATCGCCATCGTGGTCTCGCTCAACGTCGGGCGCCTCGCCACGCTGGGCCCGCTGGTCGCGCTGGCGGTCGTGGCACACAATGCCATCGGCCTGAGCGCCGGCTATGGCCTGTCGCGTCTGTTCGGGCTGGATGAACGCACCTCGCGCACCATCGCCATCGAGGTCGGCATGCAGAATTCCGGCCTGGCGGCGTCACTGGCCAGTCAGTTCTTCTCCGCCACGGCGGCGCTGCCGGGGGCGATCTTCTCCATCTGGCACAACGTCTCGGGGTCGCTGCTGGCAGGCTACTGGAAGCGTCGTCCGCCCAAGTTCGTGACCGGCAGCAAGCACCGCTACGAGGTCTGATCCCGCGAATCGGCAACCTGAGTCGGGACAGAAGAATGGGAGAAAGGGACGCGCATGCTAGAATGCGCGTCCCTTTTTCTTTGGTTCTGACTGCTCATCATGTGTGATTCCCGCCCCCCGCCGGCTGATGGCGACGATATCGCCGCCTGTGCGCCTCAATCTGCTTCCGCTGTCGCCTCCAGCGATGCTGTGGCAATCGATACCGTCGCGCCAGGCGAAGGCAGTGGCATCACCACGCTGCCCAGTGGCGAGCCGGAGGCGTGGCATGGGCGGCATCCGCGCCGCGAGTTCAAGGCGCGCGGCAGTCAGGTGATTCGCTGTGAGGCGTGCCGCCTGCCCAGGCTCAATTGCCTGTGTCCCTATCAGGTCACCGCCGAGTCGCGGATCAAGTTCTGGCTGATCACCCATCCGCTGGAGCATTACAAGCCGACCAACACCGGGCGCCTGATCTCGGATGTGCTGGCGGGCACCGAGGTCTTCAGCTGGTATCGCGTCGAGCCGGACCCGCGCCTGCTGGCGCTGCTGGAAGATGAGCGCTATCAGCCCTTCATCATCTTCCCGGATGACCAGCCCGACTACGCCGATCGCGTGGTCGACGTGAATGCCATCGCCGGCGTCGGCGCCGATGTGGCGACGCATACCGCCAGTGGCGAGGCGCGCATTCCGGTGTTCATCCTGCTCGATGGCACCTGGCGTCAGGCGCGACGCATCTTCCGCAAGAGCCCCTATCTGGATGGCCTGCCGGTATTGCCGCTGCACACTCAGCGCCTGACCCGCTATCACCTGCGCAAGCCTGCCTCCGAGGCGCATCTGTGCACGGCGGAAGTGGCGGCGGAGCTGCTGCGTCAGGCGGGGGAGGAGAATGCGGCCAGCGTGCTGGATGACTACTTCGATGCCTTCAACGACTGCTATCGTGCCAGTCGCATCCACTATGTGCTGGAGCCGACCGCGCCGATGCGCCGCCTGCTGGCGCGCCGTGACGCCACTACCGGCGAGTCATAGTCGAAGCGCCACAATGAAAACGCCCCCGTCGGAGTCCTCCGGCGGGGGCGTTTGCGTTCAAGGTGATGCTCTGGGCACGCTGGGGGGGCTATCAGAGCGGCTGTCAGCGCCGCCAGAAGGCCGGCGTGAACAGCACCAGGATGGTGAAGATCTCCAGACGCCCCAGCAGCATGGCGAGGATCAGGATGCCCTTGGCGGCCCCCGGGATATCGCCGTAGTGGGTCGCGACCTCACCCAGTCCCGGCCCCAGATTGTTGAGCGCCGAGCCGACCGCTGACCATGCCGTCACCTGGTCAAGCCCGGTGGCCAGCATGCCCAGCATCATCAGCACGAACAGCATCAGGTAGACGGAGAAGAACCCCCATACCGCCTCAGCCACGCCCTCCGAGATGCGCATCTTGCCGACCTTGACCGACAGGATGGCATTGGGGTGGATAAGACGATGGATCTCGCGCACGCCCTGCTTGAGGATCAGCAGGATGCGGATGACCTTCATGCCGCCACCGGCGGACCCGGAGCAGGCGCCGATGAAGGCGGCGATGAACAGCATCATCGGCAAGACGCCCGGCCAGCCGGTGAAATCGGCGACGCCGAAGCCGGTGGTGGTGGCCACCGAGACGGCCTCGAACAGGCCGTGGCGCAGCGCCTTGCTGTCATCGTAGCTGCCGGTGAGCAGCAGGCCGGCGATGGTGACGCAGGTCAGGATCAGCAGCAGGATCAGGAAGAAGCGTGTCTCCGGGTCGCGCAGATAATGGCTGATACGCCCCTCGCGCCAGGCGGCGAAGTGCAGGCCGAAGCTGATCGAGGACACCACCATGAAGAACACGCAGATCATCTCGATGCTGGCGGAATCGAAGTAGCCGATGCTGGCGTCGTGGGTCGAGAAGCCACCCACCGCGACGGTCGAGAAGCTGTGGCCCAGGGCATCGAACCAGCTCATGCCGGCCGCCCAGTAACTGGCGAAGCACACCAGCGTCAGCGCGGCGTAGATGTACCACAGCGCCTTGGCCGTCTCGGTGATGCGCGGCGTCAGCTTGGAATCCTTCAGCGGGCCGGGAATCTCGGTGCGGTAGAGCTGCATGCCGCCGATGCCGAGTGTCGGCAGGATCGCCACCGCCAGCACCACGATCCCCATGCCGCCCAGCCATTGCAGCTGCTGGCGATAGTAGAGGATGGAGTGGGGCAGCAGGTCGAGCCCCGTCATCACCGTGGCGCCGGTGGTGGTGAGCCCCGAGAACGACTCGAACATGGCATCGATGATGGTCAGGTTCGGGTCTTCGGCGAGCAGGAAGGGCAGCGAGCCGAAGGCTCCCAGCACGGTCCAGAACAGCACCGTGATCAGGAAGCCATCGCGGTTGCGCAGCTCCTTGCGGGCGTGCCGATTGGGGTAGAAGAGCGCAAAACCGGTCAGCAGGGTGATGCCCATCGCCACGGCGAAGGCGCTCAGGGTGTCGTCCTCGAAGACCCTCGAGATCAGCATCGGCGGCACCAGCGTCAGGCTGAACAGCATCAGCAGGATACCGAGGATGCGAGAGATCACGCGTAGACTCATGCGGCGCCTCCCTGAGAGAGGCGCAGCGTGGCGAGGCCACCGAGTGACGTTCGGGGCGGGCGCGGGGCGGAAGTCATGGAGGCCGGCATCAGAAGAAGGTCAACCCGACCTGGAACAGACGTTCCACCTCGCGGATGCGACGCTTGTCGACCACGAACAGGATGACGTGGTCGTTGGATTCCACCACCAGGTCATGATGCGCCACCAGCACTTCCTTGCCGCGCACCACGGCACCGATGGTGGTGCCCTCCGGCAGGTTGATATCCTCGATGCGTCTGCCCACCACCTTGGAGGAGCGCTCATCGCCGTGGGCGATGGCCTCGATGGCTTCTGCCGCACCACGGCGCAGCGAGTGGACATTGACGATGTCACCCTTGCGCACGTGGGTCAGCAGGCCGCCGATGGTCGCCTGCTGGGGCGAGATGGCGATGTCGATCTCGCCGCCCTGCACCAGGTCCACGTAGGCCGCGTTGTTGATCAGCGTCAGTACCTTCTTGGCACCGAGCCGCTTGGCCAGCATCGACGACATGATGTTGACCTCGTCGTCGTTGGTCAGCGCGCAGAAGATGTCGCAATCCTCGATGTTCTCCTCCAGCAGCAGACGCTTGGAGGTGGCGCTGCCGTGCAGGACCACGGTGCGATCGAGGCGCTCGGAAAGGTCGGTGCAACGCGCCAGCGAGTGCTCGATGATCTTGACCTGATGACTGTGCTCCAGCGTCTCGGCCAGACGCTCACCGATGTGCCCGCCACCGGCGATCACTACCCGGCGGAAGTTGCGATCGACGCGTCGCAGCTCGCCCATCACGGTGCGGATGTCCTTGCGTGCCGCGATGAAGAATACCTCATCATCGGCCTCGATCACGGTGTCACCGCGCGGGATGATCGGACGGTTGCGACGATAGATGGCGGCGACGCGGGTATCCACGTTGGGCATGTGGCGACGCAGGAAACCGAGCTCCTGACCGACCAGCGGCCCGCCGTAATAGGCCTTGACCGCGACCAGCTGGGCGACGCCATTGGCGAAGTCGAGCACCTGCAGGGCGCCGGGATATTCGATCAGGCGGCGGATGTGGTCCGTCACCACCTGCTCGGGGCTGATCAGCACATCGACCGGGATGGCGTCATGCGAGAACAGGCCCTTGCGGGTCAGATAGGCGGTCGAGCGCACACGCGCGATCTTGGTCGGCGTGTGGAACAGGCTATGGGCGATCTGACAGGCGATCATGTTGACCTCGTCAGAGTTGGTCACCGCGATCAGCATGTCGGCATCCTCGCCACCCGCCTGCCGCAGGATCTGCGGATAGCTCGCCGGCCCCGTGACCGTGCGGATGTCGAGTCGGTTGTGAAGCTCGCGCAGCCGTTCGCTGTCGGTATCCACCACCGTGATGTCATTTTCTTCATGGGCCAGGTGTTCGGCGAGCGTTCCGCCGACCTGACCTGCGCCCAGAATGATGATTTTCATGTCCGGCTCGTCCGCTGTTGCTCAGTCGGCACAGGATAAACCAGTGCCAGGACGGAAGACAGCCGCGCTCCGAGAGTCGGGGCGCGGCTGTCCGGGAATGTCAGGCGTGGCGTCTCATGTCACCACGGACGTCGCGCCGACACGGCTCACCTGGCTGTGATCAGGCGCTGGCCTTGGTGATGTGGGCCAGGTAGAAGCCGTCGTGACCATTGACCTGTGGCAGCATCTGGCGGCCAGCACCGGAGACACGGCCCCAGTCGGCCTTGATGGTCTCGGCCTTGGCGTCCGGCGTCGCGGCCAGGAAGCGGTCCATCACCCGGGCGTTTTCCTGGGTGATGATGGAGCAGGTGCCGTAGACCAGGGTGCCGCCGGGCTTGAGCATGCCCCACAGATTGGCCAGCAGCTTGCCCTGCAGGCGCGCCAGATCGCCGATGTCGTTCGGGCGACGCAGCAGCTTGATGTCCGGGTGACGACGGATGACGCCACTGCCGGAGCAGGGCGCGTCGAGCAGGATGACATCGAAGGCTTCGCCGTCCCACCAGTCGCGTTCGCTGGCATCGGCACACACGACGCCGGCACCCAGTTCCAGACGCTCCAGCGTCTCTTCCACGCGCTCGAGGCGTTCGCCGTCGATGTCGATGGCGGTGGCGTCCAGGCCCGGGAAGCGCTCCAGCATGTCCGCCAGCTTGCCGCCCGGCGCGGTGCAGGCATCCAGCAGGCGCACGCCTTCACCCTCGGCGTTGATGGCCGTCACGGCCGGGGCCAGCAGCTGACCGGCCAGCTGTGCCGCTTCATCCTGCACGCTGACCAGGCCTTCCTCGAAGCCCGGCAGGGCGCTGACGTCGCAGGCGCTGGTCAGGGTGATGCCGTGCTCGGCGAACGGGCAGGCCACGCCTTCGATCTCGGCTTCCGCCAGCTGGGCGAGGTAGTCATCGCGGCTGATGGCGGCGACATTGACGCGCAGCGTCATCGGCGCCTGGGCGTTGTTGGCCTCGGCGATGGCCTGCCAGTCGTCCGGCCAGTTGCGCTGGAAGGTATCCAGCAACCACTGGGGGTGGGACAGGGCGACGGCGGGGTCCTTGTCGACTTCGGCTTCCAGCGCTTCCTGCTCACGCTGGAAACGACGCAGACAGGCGTTGAGCACGCCGGTGGCCCAGCCCTTGCCCAGGCCACGGGCAGCGCCAGCGGTCTCACCGACGGCGGCGTGCGGGGCGATGCGCATGTACAGCAGCTGATAGAGGCCGAGCAGCAGCAGGGCGTGGATGTCCTGATCCTGCGACTTGAAGGACGACTTCAAAAGCTTGCCCGCCAAGGCATCCAGACGCGGCAGCTGACGGCAGACGCCGAAGCACAGTGCCTTGTAGAGGCCCTGATCACGCCCGGCGACGCCGGACGGCAGGCTGTCCAGGTTCAGCGAGGTGCGCGCGGCCAGCACCGGGGCCAGCGTCCGCGCGGCCGCGACACGCACCGCAGCACCCGGCGAGGCCGGTGCATTGTCAGGCTTGCGACGGGCGCCGCCATGCTTGTGAGCGCCGCCCTTGCTGCGGGCCGGCGGCAGGGAGTTGCGCTTCTTGCCGTTGCCCTTGGAGGACGGGGTGTCTGACTGGCTCATGCGGAAGTCTCGGTCTGGGAATCGGTATCAGGGGCGTGATCTGCGCCGAGGACGAGGCCCTCGGGGAAGCGCGCAGCACGGGAATTGAGCAGGTCCTTGACGGACAGCGGCTTGGCGCCGGGCAGCTGGGCGCGAGTGATCTCGAGCACCTCATGGCCATCGCCGCAGGCGATGCGCAGGCAATCCTTGCCGGGCGCCAGCAGGGTGCCGGGCGTCACGCTGTCGGTGAGGCGTTGTTCACAGGTGCGGGACATCCACAGGCGCAGCGGCTCGCCTTCAAGGCGTGTCCAGGCCACCGGCCACGGATTGAAGGCGCGAATGCGCGCGTCCAGCTCGGCGGCAGGGCGGGTGAAGTCGAGTTCGGCCTCGGCCTTGGAGAGCTTGGCGGCGTAGGTCACGCCGTCTTCCGGCTGGCGGGTCGCGGGCAGGTCGCCGGCGGCGATGGCGTCGAGGGCCGTGACGATGGCCTCGCCGCCCTGGGCCGCCAGCGCATCGTGCAGCTCGCCACCGGTGGTGCTGGCGGTGATCGGGGTGCGGCGGATCAGCAGCATGTCACCGGTATCCAGGCCGGCATCCATCTGCATGATGGTGACGCCGGATTCGCTGTCACCGGCTTCGATGGCACGCTGGATCGGCGCGGCACCGCGCCAGCGCGGCAGCAGAGAGGCGTGGATGTTCAGACAGCCCAGACGCGGAATATCGAGCACCGCCTGCGGCAGGATCAGCCCGTAGGCCACCACCACCATGATGTCGGCCTCGAGGTCGCGCAGGATCTGACGATCGGCCTCGTCCTTGAAGTTGAGCGGCTGATGGACGGGGATATCGTGCTGGAGCGCCAGCTGCTTGACGGGGCCCGGGGTCAGCTTGCGACCACGTCCGGAGGGGCGATCAGGCTGGGTGTGGACACTGATGATCTCGTGGCGACTGCCCAGCAGGGCGGACAGACACTCGGCGGCGAAATCGGGGGTGCCGGCAAAGGCGATGCGCAGGGCTTTCGACATGTGCTATGACTCATGTAGGAGCACGGAGGCGGCCGTGCTCAAGGTGCTGACGGTTGCGGCAGGACGGCCAGCGCGACAGACGCGGCTGATGGACCAGTAACCGCACGAAGGCCGAGGGGATGCCCTCGGCCTTCGTGCGGTGCCGCCATGCGCTCAATATCGGCCGTGTGGCCGAGCGTGAGGGATCAGGCTTCTTGCAGCTTGTGACGCTTCTGCATCTTCTTCATCACCCGATCACGCTTGAGCGGGGAGAGGTAGTCGACGAACAGCTTGCCTTGCAGGTGGTCGTGCTCGTGCTGGATGCAATGTGCCAGCAGGCCATCGGCTTCCAGTTCGTAGGCATCGCCGTTGCGGTCCTGAGCCTTGAGTCGTACCTTCAGATAGCGCGGGACTTCGGCATAATATTCAGGAATCGACAGGCAGCCTTCCTGCATCGGTTGCTGTTCGTCACCGATCGGCGTGTATTCCGGGTTGATCAGCACCAGCGGCTGGGACTGATCTTCGCTGACGTCGATGACGATGAGACGGCGATGCTCGTCGACCTGTGACGCGGCGAGGCCGATGCCGCGGGCGTCATACATGGTCTCGATCATGTCGTCGATCAGGGTCTGCAGCTCGGCGTCGATCGTGTCGATCGGGGCGGCAACGTTGCGCAGACGCTCATCAGGGAATTCAAGGATTTCGCGTTTGGCCATGGCTGGTGTAATTACCGTTGTGCTGTCAGAAAGGATTTGCCTGATATTGTAGTGTGCGCAAGCGAGGAACGGAACCGAATGCCGTCAATGCTGCTACTATCGCGGCAATAGTCAGGATTGATCTGACATGGCGATGGACAGGGGTCAGCAGCCACCAGGCGCGGGGCAGAGCGGGTCTGCGCGGTGCGGAGTTCAGAACAAGACCATCACCACCGAGCGATGGGTGGCAATAACGCAAGGGACGCAGGAATGGGCATGAAACGACTGGTCGGCAATGCCGTCTTTACGGCACTCCTCGGCATGGCGACGCTGGGGGCAAGCGCAGGGATGTCGCTGGCACAGGCAGCAACCGTGCGTGATGACGTACCTTCCACCTACGTGGTGGTGCGTGGCGATACGCTCTGGGACATCTCCGGGCGCTTTCTGCGTGAACCCTGGCTGTGGCCGGAAGTCTGGCGCGCCAATCCGCAGATCAAGAATCCGCACCTGATCTATCCGGGCGATCGCATCTCGCTCTACTACGAGAATGGCGAGCCACGTCTGCGCCTGGAGCGCGGCCAGGGCGGTGTGGTCAAGCTGTCTCCCCAGATCCGCAAGATTCCCAAGCGCGAGGCGGTGCCGCCGATTCCGCTGGAGAAGATCTCGGCCTTCTTGAAAGAGCATCGCGTGATTGACCCGGCGCTGCTCACCGATGCGCCCTATATCGTGGCCGGGGATGACACCCGTCTGATCAGCGGTGCCGGCGATACCATCTACGCCCGCGGCAACTGGTCCGCCAATGACACCTACAGCGTCTACCGCAAGGGCCAGCGCTATCTGGACCCGGATACCCAGGAGTTTCTGGGGCTGGAGATGATCAGCATCGGCGACATCAAGCTTGAGCGCCGCGAAGGCGATATCGGCGTGCTGCGCGTCCTGTCGGCCAATCGCGAGATTCTCAATGGCGATCTGCTGCTGCCGGCGGACGGTGGTGCGATCACCACCAGCTTCCAGCCGCAGCCGCCCGAAGAAGATGTGGGTGGTGTCATCCTCGCGGCCCCCGATGGACTGCGCAACATCGGTCGCAATGACATCGTGGCGCTCAATCGCGGCAGCCGTGAAGGTATCCAGCCGGGGTACGTCTTCGGTATCGAGCGCCGCGGCGAGACGATCACCGACCCCGTCACCGGCGAGCCGATCACCCTGCCCGGTGAGGAAGGTGGCCTGGTGATGGTATTTCGTATCTACGACAAGGTCAGCTACGCGCTGGTGATGCAGGCCGGCCGCCCATTGAGCGTCGGTGACAAGCTGCTGGAGCCCCACGGCTGATCGAAAGCCCCTGTCATCCGCAAGCAACGGCGTGGTGAAACGACTCGTCGTGCTGAAGTGAACAACCAGGGTGAGTCAATAATCCGCTCGGGAGGTGTGGCGTGTCGATCGATGTCGAACAACGCGGCCCCTCGCGGGCGGATTTCGTCTTTCTGGCGCGCCTGCCGGGTTTTGGCACGCATACCGCGGCCAAGCTGCGTGAGCGGGCCGACTGGCCGCAGGGCTGGCTGGCGGTATTGCCGCCACGTCTCGCGGCACCGCTGCGCCTGTGGTGCGAGCGCCCCGAATCCTCGCCGCTCCATGAGCAGGTGATGGCAGACCTTGCCTGGCATGCGCCGACACAGGGCTATCATCTGCTCACCCCCGCGGACCCGGAGTGGCCAGCCATGCTCGACACCCTGCCGGACCCGCCGCTGGCGCTCTGGGCGCTGGGGCGCCAATCGTTGCTTGAGTTGCCCATGCTGGCCATCGTCGGCGCACGCAAGGCGAGCCAGGCAGGCCTGCGGCATGCGCATGACTTCGCGGCTGAGCTGGTCTCACGTGGCTGGAGTGTCGCCAGTGGGCTGGCGCTGGGGGTCGATGCCGCGGCGCATCAGGGAGCCCTGGCGGCGTCAGCGCGTCTCGGCGCGCACGACTATGCGGCCAACCCCTCGACGCTGGCGGTGCTCGGCTGTGGGGTCGATGTGGTCTATCCCGCCCAGCACCATCATCTTCGCCAGCGGCTGCTGGAGGGCGGCGGTCTGCTGCTCTCGGAGCATCCGCCTGGCACCGGTGCGCATGCGCGCCACTTTCCCCGCCGCAATCGGCTGATCACCGGCCTGTCACTTGGCGTGCTGGTGGTCGAAGCCACGCTGCGCAGTGGCTCGCTGGTCAGTGCCCGGTTGGCGATGGAGCAGAATCGCGAGGTGTTCGCGCTGCCGGGACGCATCGATGACATCACCGCCAGCGGTTGTCTGGAGTTGATCCGTCAGGGGGCGACGCTGGTACGCGACGTCGATGACATGCTGGCGGAGCTCGAGCACCTGTTGCCGGCTCACTCGACCGAGCAGCCGTCAACGCAGCCCCGGGTGGCATCATCCAGACAGTCCGCTGCCACCTCTGCGGCCTCTCGCTCCGCCACTTCGGCTCGGCAAGCGACAGCCTCCGCTACCTTCGCGACACCCACGACATCACTGCCCTTGCCGTCCCTGGCACCGCCAGCGTCACGCGCTGCCACGCCGCCTGTCAGTCAGGAGGTGTCGCCATTGTGCTTTCTGGGGGCCGTGCCGCTGGCGCTGGACAAGCTGGTCGAGCTGAGCGGCACCTCGGTCAGTGAGCTGAGCATGCAGTTGCTGGAACTGGAGCTCGAGGGGCGAGTCATGCAGGCACCGGGCGGCTGGAAACGACTCTGACGTTCTGAGCAAAAGTCGCCGACCTGGCATTGATGATCTGAGATTGCCGACCTGACAGTGATGATCCGAGAGGCCGGCAACCTGAACTCATTTGCCCTGGCTGACCTTGCCGCTCTCGGGCTGCCAGGCATTGAGCGCCGCATCACGCATGGCGCGCTTCTCGCGCTCACTGGCACTCCAGTTGCCATCGTAGAGTACGCCTTCCCACTCGCCGTAGGTCGGGTTGGGCAACAGCACGAAGCGACGGCCGAACTGATCCGCCTGGCGGGCGACCTCGGCATTGCGTGCGCGGGTGGTGG
Source organism: Cobetia sp. 1AS1 (assembly GCF_029846435.1). Taxonomy (NCBI): domain Bacteria; kingdom Pseudomonadati; phylum Pseudomonadota; class Gammaproteobacteria; order Oceanospirillales; family Halomonadaceae; genus Cobetia; species Cobetia sp. 1AS1. The sequence continues at coordinate 44,302 of NZ_JARWKU010000012.1, read as the reverse complement.
ACTGCTGGAAGGCCTGATCGAAATCGCCGAGGTTATCGCCCATCAGCAGCGCGATGTCATGTCCCTGCGTGACCCGCGCGCGGCGCGCGGTCTTGTCGGAGCTGTCGGTGCGCGGCATCACGTGCTCGGCATTGGCCTGCGGGAAGCCCAGCGCGGCGAGATTGGCGATGGTGGCCTGCTTGCCGGCCGCCTTGCGGTTGGTGATGTAGTAGACATCGACGCCGCTGGCGTGTGCGTAGTTGAGGAACTCCACGGCGCCCGGTGAAGCCGTGGAGACGGCATCATCCACCCAGTCAGCCCAGCTCTGGCTGTCGTAGGTACGGCCTTCACGCAGTGCCCAGCCGCCGTAGCTGGTGGTGTCGAGCACGGTGTCATCGACATCGACGACCACCGCCAGCGGCTTGTCCTGCGCGTGGCGACGCGCCAGCGCCAGATTCAGGCGGTCGTGGGCCACGTTGAAGGCTTGCAGTGACAGGGCGTGAAACTCCGCGCTGTGCTGTATCCACAGGGTCGCCAGCATCGCCTGGTCGCTCAAGGGCGCTTGCGCTGCGGCATCCTGCAGCGGGGCAGGGCGTGGCGCCGGCGCGGTCGGCGTCTGGGTGCCAGAGCTGGCACAGCCTGCCAATGCCAGCAAGAGAGCGGCTGAGGTGGTCAGTGATAAAGCGCGACGCATGGATCACATCCTTGTCTGAAGAAAAGAGGGAGGAAAAATGAGTGTGAAACGCCATCAGGCCCGGCGCTGGAAACTGTCCAGCAAAGCGTTCAAATGACCTCGATAGTCTTTTGAAACAAGCCTTTGCGTCAGTTTCGCAATACCCTGAGGGTGATGGACCCGTTCATCATGCCGTGAACCGGGCAGTGCGCCTATGCCACCCCGACGCGACGCCGTGTTGCGTCGATGTGCAGCGTCGGTCTCGCGCCGGTGAGCGTGCTAGAATCGCCGCCATTGTGTTGCCGCAGCTAGGAGTTCGAGCAGATCATGAATGTCAGTGATGTTTCGCTGGATCAGCGTGCCCTCGACGGTGCCGCTGCCTGTCTTCGCAATGGGGGCATCGTTGCCTATCCCACCGAGGCCGTCTGGGGGCTGGGGTGTGATCCCGACGATGGTGAGGCCCTGGCACGGCTGATCAAGCTCAAGTCCCGCGACGCCGCCAAGGGCTTGATCCTGATCGCCGGTGATATCGCCCAGCTGGAACCCTGGCTGGCGGGAGTCACCGTCGCGCAGCGTGAGCAGCTGCTGGCCAGCTGGCCGGGACCCTATACCTGGCTGGTGCCTGACAATGGCCGTGCGCACCCCTTGCTGCGCGGTGAACACGTCAGCCTGGCCGTGCGCGTGACCGACCATCCGCTGGTCCAGGCATTGTGCGCTGCCTTCGGCGGCCCGCTGGTGTCGACCTCGGCCAACCGTGCAGGCGAATCGCCTGCCATGAGCGCAGACGAGGTGCGTGACGCCTTCGGCGCTGCGCTGGTCAATGACGTGATCCTCGAAGGGCCACTCGGCGGCAATCCGCGTCCCAGCACCATTCGTGATCTCGCGACCGGCAAGGTACTGCGCGCCTGAGCAGAAGGATCGTCGCTCGGGTTGATCCAGATCAGTGCCGCGTCATCCAGACGCCCAAGAGGGGCATTTTCCGACCTGTCGAGCGCAGCGTGTCGCGGTAAGCTGGCAGTTCATCGCCAGCAGCGGCCAACGACGGGTGTCGCCCCGTCATCATTCATTCTCGTTCTACCGGAGGCATCGTGGCCCACGCCAATCTCGAAGACGTCAAGGTCTACCTGCTCGATCTGCAAGACCGCCTGTGCGAGGCGCTGCAAGCCTGCGATGGCCAGGCAAGTTTCCGTGAAGACAGCTGGGAGCGTGCCGAGGGTGGCGGTGGTCGCTCACGGGTCATCGAGAACGGCGGCGTCTTCGAGAAGGGTGGCGTCAACTTCTCGCATGTCTTCGGGCATGAATTGCCGGCTTCCGCGACGGCGGTGCGTCCGGAGCTGGCCGGTCGCAGCTTCCACGCCGTCGGAGTCAGCTGGGTGCTGCATCCGCACAACCCGCACGTGCCGACCAGCCATGGCAATGTGCGCTTCTTCATCGCCGAGAAGGAGGGCGAGGCGCCGGTATGGTGGTTCGGGGGCGGCTACGATCTGACGCCGTTCTACCCGCATGAAGAAGACGCGCGTCACTGGCACCAGACGGCCTACGATGCCTGCATCGCCTTCGGCAGTGATGTCTATCCGCGTTACAAGGCCTGGTGTGACGAGTACTTCTACCTCAAGCACCGCGACGAGACGCGGGGCGTGGGTGGCCTGTTCTTCGATGACCTCAACGAGTGGGGCTTCGAGCGCTGCTTCGCCTTCCAGCAATCCGTCGGCGACAGCTTCCTCGAGGCCTATCTGCCCATCGTCGAGCGCCGCCGCGAGACGGCCTATGGCGAGCGTGAACGCAACTTCCAGCTCTATCGTCGCGGGCGCTACGTGGAGTTCAACCTGGTCTGGGACCGCGGCACGCTGTTTGGCCTGCAGAGCGGCGGACGTACCGAGTCGATCCTGATGTCGATGCCGCCGGTGGTGCACTGGGAGTACGGCTACGAGCCCGAGGAAGGCAGTGCCGAAGCGGTGCTGTATCGTGACTTCCTGCATGCCCGCGACTGGCTGGGCGAAGAGGCCTGATCGCCGCATTGACCTGACGCTTTTCTGTGATTGTCCCGGAGTCCTGATGTCCCGTTACGCTGTATTCGGCAACCCGATTGCCCACTCGAAATCCCCGTTGATTCATCGCTCCTTCGCTGAGCAGCTCAAGGACTCGCTGAGCTACGAGGCACGACTGGCGCCGGTCGATGACTTCGCGGCCGGTTGGGCCGAGTTCGTCGCCGAAGGCGGCCAGGGGGCGAATGTCACCATGCCCTTCAAGGAGCAGGCCTTCCGGCTGGTCGATGTGCTGAGCCCGCGTGCCCGTCGCGCCGGCGCCGTCAATACGCTGATGCTCGGCAAGACCGGTCAGCTGTATGGCGATACCACCGATGGTGTCGGCCTGACCCGTGATCTCGAGCGCCTCGAGGCGCCGCTCACGGGTGCGCGCATCCTGATTCTCGGCGCGGGTGGCGCCGTGCGTGGTGTGCTGGAACCTCTGCTGGCCAAGCAGCCGGCGGCATTGGTGATCGCCAATCGCACCGCCGCCAAGGCCAGTGCGCTGGCCGAGGACTTCGCCGACCTGGCGGGGCAAGGCTGCCTGCTGTCCGGTGGCAGCTATGCGGCCATCGAGGGTGAGTTCGATCTGGTCATCAATGGCACCAGCGCATCGCTGGGCGGCGAGCTGCCGCCGTTGCCGGATTCGCTGTTCTCTCCGCAGGCACTCGCCTACGACATGATGTATGCCGCCGAGCCGACCGTCTTCATGCGCTGGGCCAGCGAGCGCGGCGCGCGGGTCGAGGATGGTCTCGGCATGCTGGTGGAGCAGGCGGCCGAGTCCTACTTCCTGTGGCGTCACAAGCGCCCGGAGACGGGGCCCGTGGCGGACATGTTGCGCAGGATGCTGGCGGAGGGGTGAATCGCGTGAACTTGCCGGGCATGCACGTCGATTCAGATGGCCGCCAGACGGCCAGCCAGATGACCAGCTAGCCGACCAGCCAGACGACAGCCGATGAAAAGGAGCGGGGGACTCGACAGAGTCCCCCGCTCCTTTTTGGTTGGCCACGGTCCAGCGTGCTCACGCCCTCCTGTTGGCGCTCAGCTGCTCTTGACGGGGGCCGTGGCACAGGATTCGAGCCGATATCCGTACTGATAGACGCTTTTCAGTCTGAGCCCACGACTGCCGTTCAGTCCCAGCTTGCGCCGCAGGCGGCTGACGTGGGTGTCGACCGTACGGGTCGAGATATCCCCGTTGACCCCCCAGATCATCTCCAGCAGGTAGGCGCGTGAGTAAAGCTCTCCAACGTGGCGCAGCAGCAGGGAGGCCAGCTGATATTCGCGCTGGGTCAGGGCGACCGGCTCCTCGCCGCACCAGATGGTGTGTTCATCCGGCTCGATCCGATATTGATCGCTGATGGCCACCTTGGGCTGCAGGTAATTGGTGTCGGAGGTGACGAAACGCCTGCCCAGCGCTTCCACACGGGCCGTGAGCTCGGCAGGGCGGATCGGCTTGGCCAGGAAATCATCGGCGCCATGCTGAAGCGCATGCACGACATCCTCCTCCCCCTGGCTTGCGGTGATGAACAGGATCAGCCCTCGCCAGCCGTGCTCGCTGCGCAGTGTGCGCGTCAGCTCCATGCCGCAGGCATCCGGCAGTTGCCAGTCGATGATCAGCAGGTCGAAGCTGCGCTCGCGCAGTGCGCGCAACAACTGGCTGGCGCGCTCGAAGCCTGCCAGCTCATGTCCCTGGGCCTCGAGACACAGGGTCAGGTAATCACGTTGATCATGATCATCTTCCAGAATGCCGATTTGCATGTCGCTGTCTCCCCGCGTGGGTATCGCAAGCAGTCTACGCATCTCTTGCGTGAGACCGCGTCACAATGGTTCACGTTTGGCAGGACGATGGCGACATATACTCGTGTTCATCCCCTCTCGCTGCTTCATGGCGCGGTGCCGCTGCTGGCCGGTGAAGGGCGAGGATGAAACGAGACGGTGAACCTCCGGCCGTCATCCATGGTTGTCCATGACCCCTGGAGTCTTCCCATGCCGCTGCTCATTCTCCTGCGATGTCTCACCACGGCGTTACCCCGCTTGCGCCACTGGCTTCTGTTGCTGACGCTGTCGTTTTGCCCCTTTGCCATGGCCCTGGAGGCACCGCAGGGGCCGGTGGTGCTGCGCGTCACCGGGGATATCACCCATGCCAACGCCGAAGGCGAGGCACATTTCGATCGCGCCATGCTCATGGCGCTGACGCAACGGGAAACCGTGACCACCACCCCCTGGCATGACGGCGAAGTGAGCTTCAGCGGTCCGCTCGGTTCGGCGCTGATGGAGGCGGTGGGCGTCGAGGATGGCACCATGCGTATCGTGGCGCTCAATGACTACGCCGCCACCGCGCCGGTGCAGGACTATTTCGATCATCCGGTGATACTGGCCATGGAAGTCGATGGCAAGCGACTGCGTGTGCGCGACAATGGCCCCATCTTCATCATCTACCCCTTCAGTGAGCAGCCGGATCTCCTCAACGAGGAAATCATGACCCGCTCTGTCTGGCAGGTGAAGCGAATCGACATCGAACGCTGAACCCGCCTCTTATGCTCCGTTTCATGAGCGCTGCCAGGATGCTCGTGCATGAATCCACTCCGTTCTCTGCATTTCAGAACCGCCATCGCCATTGCCGCGACGTTGTTCTTCGTCTCGGCATTGGTGACTGGCGTTCTGGTCTATCAGCGTCAGCAGGCACTCGAGCACAAGCTGCGTGAGAATCTGATTTGGGCGGTCTATCAGTTCGACAGGGAAGTGCGCGAGCTGCGCATGGTGGTGGCCGAGGAGCAGAAGACCCCGACGCCGCCCGCCTTGATGGATGACAGCGAGCTGCTGTTGCGGCTCGACATCCTCTATAGCCGGGTGCAGCTGCTGCAGAGCGGCCAACTGGGCAGCATGCTGGCGGGGATGCCCGATCTGCATGCCCAGCTGATGGCCATGCTGCCCAGAATCGAGGTGCTGGACAGCGCCATCATGGACCTGGCGAGTCGTCAGGAGCGTGATGCGTCCCTCTATGTGCAGATACTCAGCCGGCTTGCCTCGCTTCAGGAGCAGACCGGCGAGCTGCTGCTCAACATCAATGCGGAGGCCGCTATCCAGCGCACCAAGGAGCGCTCGGAGCTCCTCAACCTGTATGCCCTCGCGCTGTCGCTGGTGCTGCTGATGACGTTGAGCGGCATCGTGCTGGTGGTCGCGCTGATCGTCGAGAGTCGCGGACGGGCCTACAAGACCCGCAAGCTGGAGGAGCGCACCCAGGAGCTGGATGGCATGGTGCAGCTGGCGCAGGCGGCCAGTCGAGCCAAGTCGGAATTCATGGCGATCATGAGCCATGAGATACGCACCCCGCTCAATGGCATGGTCGGCGTCTCGGACCTCATCGGCGAGGAAGTCTCGACCCGGCGTGGCCAGCAATACCTGACGATGCTGCGCCAGAGTGCCGAGAGCCTGCAGGCCGTCATCAATGATGTGCTGGATTATTCCAAGATCGAAGCCGGCAAGCTGGAGCTGGATCAGCGTTGCTTCTCGCTGCCCGAATTCCTCGATTCCCTGGCCGCGCATTACCATCGCCAGACAGGCAGTGCCGGCAAGGGATGCTCGCGCATCTTCCTCGAAGAACGTGCCGATGACCTGCCTGTCTGGGTCAAGGGTGACGTCAATCGCCTGCGTCAGGTACTGACCAACTTGCTCAACAACGCCTTCAAGTTCTGTCCCCAGGGCACCATCCGGCTGAGGGCATCACTGGAAGATGGCGAGACGCTTCATTTCGAGGTTCACGACAGCGGTTGCGGGATCGCCGCCGACCAGGTGAGCCAGTTGTTTGCCCCCTTCACCCAGGTGGATACCTCGATTGCGCGTCGTCATGAAGGCACCGGGCTCGGGCTTGCCATCTGCAAGCGACTGGTGGAGGCGATGGGCGGCGAGATCGGCGTCGAGAGCCACCTCGGGCTCGGCAGTCGCTTCTGGTGCCGCGTGCCGCTGCCGGTATTGACCGCCGCCGAGGCTTGCCCGCAGCAGGCGGTGGGAGACGCGCCCTTGCCTCATGCAAGCGTGCTGGTGGTGGAAGACAACGAGGTCAATCAGTCACTGGCGCGGGCCATGCTCGAGTATCTGGGGCAGCAGGTCACGGTGGTGGAGGACGGTGAACAGGCACTCGAATGGCTGGCGCAGGCTGGCAACGATGTCGATCTGGTGTTCATGGACATGCAGATGCCGGTGCTGGATGGCGTCGAGACGACACGTCGCTGGCGTCAGCACGAGTCCGAGCAACCCGCCAGCGCTCGTCTGCCGATCATCGCGATGACCGCCAACGTGATGCAGGAAGATGCCCGCCGCTGCATCGAGGCTGGCATGCAGGGGGTGCTGCACAAGCCGTTCACGCGTGATGATCTGCATCGGGTGCTGCAACAGTATCTGGTCCAGGCCTCTGATTCGCAGGCCTCTGATTCACAGGAGGCTGAGTCACAGAAGTCTGATTCGCAGCAGAAGGCGCTCGAGCCAGACAAGCCAGAGGCTTCGGCTGGCGAGCCGTCTGCCGCCCTGCAGGCACCAGGCGATGATGGCACCAGCTCGTCAGCGGCTGAAGATCAGGACGCGCAGAGCGACGCTGCTCCGGCGCTCGTTGTGGCAACTGACGACTCAGGCGCGCGCGCTCTGCCCGATGCCGTGCCTTCCTTGCTGCAACACGCGACCTGTCAGGAGCTGCTCACGACCCTGAGTGGCGAGGCCTATTCACGGCTGCTGAGCAATTATCTGACGCGCCTCGAAGGACGCCTCGACGTGATGGTGACCTTGCTGAAGCAGATGGATCTCACCGAGCTCAAGCGCGAGGCACACTCCCTGAAGGGGGCGTCAGCCTCGCTGGGATGCAGCGGCATAGCCAGTGGCGCCAAGGCGCTGGAGGAGGCCGTGATCAGCGAGGACCTTCCTGAGGTTCACCAGCATGTCGCCACATTGCGCTCCTTGAGTGTGCCGACGCGGGACAGCCTTCTCGCAGAGGGCTATCTGTTCTCCTGACGGTATTGGGACGTGATGGTGTGATAGACAGCCGACAGTATTTACTATCGCTCCTCTGGCTCTCCCGTTCTCGTGTTCTCTCGCTCTCTTCATCCTGGCCTTCACTACACAGACGCCACCCATGGCGACATGGGTGGCGTCTGTGTAGTGGGGGTGTTGCGGCATTCCCGCTGTCTGTGCTGCGCTGCGGCGGGACGCCAGTCTCCTCAATGGACAGCGGAGGCGTGGCGCTGGCTGAGTGCATTGACGGCGCTGGGCGGGCAGCGGCTCCAGGCATTGAAGTCGCTGACGGGCATGGGGCGCGCGAACAGATAGCCCTGGCCGATATTGCAGCGGGTATCGCAGAGGTAATCGCGCTGTTCCGCGGTCTCGATGCCTTCGCCGACCACGGCGAGATTCAGACGCTGGCCCAGCTCGACGATGGTACGCGTGATGGCGCGCGCTTCCGGGTGGCTGTCGCTGCGCCCGACGAAGCATTGGTCGATCTTCAATTCGTCGAACGGCAGGTTGTAGAGCTGCATCATCGAGGAGAAACCGGTGCCGAAGTCATCCAGCGCCAGGCGATAGCCGCGGTCGCGAATGGCGTTCAGCAGGTGGCGAGCGTAGGTGAGGCAGTCGATCCCGCAGCTCTCCGTGAGTTCCAGCGTTATGGAGTGCGGATCGACATGATGCTGACTGGCCAGCGCATCCAGCGTCTTCAGCATGTCGCGGGTGCGCAGCAGCTGGGGTGACAGATTGAGCGCGAGGTCAAGGTGAAGCCCTTGGGACTGCCATTGGCCCTGCTGGCGGAAACCATGCTCGATGACCTGCCAGGTGAGTGCCTCGATACGGTTGCTGCGTTCCGCCAGGGCGATGAACTGGTTGGGCATGACCATGCCGCGCAGAGGATGCTGCCAGCGCACGAGAGCTTCCGCGCCGCTGAGCCGGCCGCTGGCGAGGTCGATCTTGGGCTGATAGACGAGATGCAGCTGGCGCTCGGTCAGAGCATCATCCAGCTCATCGAGTGTCAGAGGATTGCGTTGCTTGTCCAGCTCTGCCAGCAGCGAGGCCAGGTGCATGATGTCGAAGGGCTTGCCGAGCTGGCCCAGCATCTCCAGGCCGCTGCGCTTGCCCCTGGCGACCATCGCTTGCATATCGTCGTTGTGACAGGCGCTCATCAGGATGATGCCCGCCTCGACATTGCGTTCGCGCAGATAGCCGAGCACATCATCGCCGGTGAAGTCGCCCAGTTCGTAGTCCACCAGGATGAGGTCCGTCTCCAGACAGGCGGGATTGCAGGCGATGTCCTGCAGCCCTTCGCTCTGCGTGCAGTCGAAGCCATGGGCGGAAAGCAGGCCGCTGATGAGTTCACGAAAATCCGGGTCGTCGTCAATGATGAGTGCGTGTCGAGTCATGTAAGGCATCCTCAAGCGAGTGTCGGGAATACGCTCGCGCCGCTGTGCATGAAGTGTCTGCATGAGCAGTGCGCAGGCGAGCAGGTGATCCCAGATTAGCAATGCGGTTACATGATTCGCGGATATCGACACATTTGACGGCTTCTTTTTACATTCAGGCTGCCAAGCCGGTAAAGGGAGGAGCTGGTAGAGCGTTAGATAGCCAACAGAGATAGATCAGAGGGCAGACTAGGGAGAGCAGAGCCAGAGAGTAGAGGGCGGCTGGATAGAGGGCGGCTGGATAGAGAGCGCCACACGCTCGCGCAGCCCCGGGTTGCCTCCTGGACTGCGCGAGCGTGTGTTGCCTGAGGCTGATGACGCCACGCCACACAGGTGGGGTCAGCGTAGTCGATCGCAGTTGGGCTTCTCGCCGGCGGCGCGGGCCTGCTGATAGGTCGGCAGAGCGGTCTCGAGGCGCTCGTTGAGGGCCGCCATGCGCTGCTCATCACTCGGGTGCGTCGACATCCACACCGGCGGTTGTGCGCCACCGGCAGCATTCATGTTGGCCCACAGCTTGATGCTGGCGCGCGGGTCGAAGCCGGCTTCGGCCATCAGGTCCAGCCCCAGCAGGTCTGCTTCGGACTCGTGGGAGCGCGAGAACGGCTTGAGCACGCCATATTCCGCGCCCATGCCTAGCAGGCCCATGAGCTGATCGCCACCGGTGCCCTCGAGGCCGGCCAGTGCCTGGGTCAGTGACAGCCCGGCGGAGGTCAGCGATTGAGTCGAGACACGTTCGTTGGCGTGGCGCGCCAGCACGTGGGCGATCTCGTGGCCGATGACGGTGGCCAGCTGGTCCTGATTCTCGGCGACCTCCAGCAACCCGGTGTTGACGCCGATGTAGCCGCCCGGCAGCGCGAAGGCATTGGCGGAGTCATCCTCGAAGACCTTGACCTGCCAGCCGCTGATGCCATAGCTGGCGGGCACCTTGGCGGTCACCGCATCCGCCACGCAGCTGACGTAGGCATCCTGACGACCTTCCACCACCGGCAGCTCCTGCTGGTACTTGCTGAAGCTGGCTTCCCCCATCTTCTCCAGTTCCTGGTCCGAGTAGAGGGTCAGCTGGCTGCGGCCTAGCGGAGAGCTGGCGCAGGCACTCAGGGTGACGGACGCCGCAAGGGCCGCCAGCGGGAGTAGACGACGCAGGGCGCGGGGAGATGAGAGATCGAGCAATCCTGGCATTGGGGCCTCCTGGCTAGATGACGTGACAACCTTCGAGCGCACGGCAGGGCGACGCTGAACGTGCAAGAAACGTGCAGACAGCATAACCGGATAGGCGCAGTGGTGCAGTCAGCGAAATGATACGTTGCTGAGATCACAGCATCGTCAGGCCAGACGGCCCCGCCGGGCATGAGATACTGGGCGTGATCTGATGGGCCTGCCACGGCCCGGACCCCATGTATCTGAAAGGGAATCACCATGTCGCCAGAGTTTGAACGCCGCCTCTCGCATCTGCTGGACCGACTCGAACCGATGCTGCCGCCGACAGCTGTCGAAGTGGACTGGACACGCGATGTCGCCGCCTTGTGGACCCGCCACCCTCTGGGAGGGCGCCTGACGCCGATCGCGCCGCGTGATGCCCTGACACTCGAGGACCTGCTCGGCATCGCACGCCAGAAGCGTGAGCTGCTGGCCAACACTCGCGCCTTCCTTGCGGGCAAACCGGCCAACCACGCGCTGCTGTGGGGCGCCCGTGGCACCGGCAAGTCATCGCTGGTCCGCGCACTGCTCAATACCCTGGGCCGTGAGGGGCTGCGTCTGATCCAGATCGATCGTCACGACCTGCCGGCACTGCCGGCGCTGGTCGCCGAGCTGGCCCAGCAGCCGCATCGCTTCATCGTCTATTGCGATGACCTGTCCTTCGAGGGCAGCGATGACGCCTACAAGGCGCTCAAGAGCGTGCTGGATGGCACCCTGACCGGGCCGCCGGAGAACGTGCTGCTGTATGCCACCTCCAACCGTCGTCATCTGCTGCCGGAACATATGAGCGACAACCAGGCCACCCACATCGTCGATGGCGAGCTGCATCATGGCGATGCAGTGGAAGAGAAGATCTCGCTGTCGGACCGCTTCGGTCTGTGGCTGGCCTTCCATCCCTTCAACCAGGACGCCTATCTGGAGACCTGTCAGCATTGGGTGGAATGGCGTCTCGGCGCTGGCAGCTTCGATGAGGCTGCGCGTGGCGAGGCGCTGCGCTACGCCACCCAGCGCGGGGTGCGCAGCGGGCGTGCCGCCTGGCAGTTCGCCAATCTCTGGGCGGGGCAGAAGACGCTGGAGGCGTGAGCCCGGTGCTTGACGCCCTTGAGATGATTGTGGCGCTTGAGGTGCTTGAAACGTCAGTGCGCGTGACATGAAAAAGCCGCCCCTGCAGTCATCTGCAGGGGCGGCTTTTTCATGGGGCAGGCTGGCGGATCAGATCCGCTCGCCTGGCATCACGCACAGGCGCAGTTCACGCCATCAACGGCGCTGCTTGCGTTCCTTGCGAGCTTCCTTGGTGCGCGCCAGTGAACGCTCTTTCGCGCGCTCGCGGTCATCAGCCCCCTGGGCCCCATCGAAGGGGTTGTCGCCGGAGCGGAACTCGAAGCGCATCGGCGTGCCCTTGACCTTGAGTACCTTGCGGAAGGTGTTGGTCAGGTAGCGCTTGTAGGCTTCCGGCAGACGGTTGGTCTGGTTGCCGTGCACCACGATCAGCGGCGGATTGGCGCCACCCTGGTGAGCCATGCGCAGCTTGATGCGACGGCCGTTGACCATCGGCGGCTGGTGCGCCTGGGTGGCGTCCTGCAGCAAAGTGGTCAGACGCTTGGTCGACCAGCGGGCCACGGCGCTTTCGAAGGCGCGGTCGATGGACGGGTAGAGGTCACCCACCGCAGTGCCGTGCAGCGCGGAGATGAAGTGCAGGTCAGCGTAGTCGGCAAAGCCCAGACGACGCTTGATCTCGGAGCGCATCTTCTCCTTGGCTTCGCTTTCCAGGCCATCCCACTTGTTGACCACCAGCACCAGAGCGCGGCCGCTGGTCAGCACGAAGTCCAGCAGGTGCAGGTCCTGCTCGACCAGTCCCTGGCGGGCATCGAGCACCATCACGGCGACGTTGCACTTCTTGATCGCTTCCAGCGTCTTGATGATGGAGAACTTCTCCACCACTTCGCGCACGTTCTTGCGACGTCGGATCCCGGCGGTATCGACCAGCAGGTAAGGCTTGCCACGACGCTCGAAGGGGATCTCCACAGCGTCGGTGGTGGTGCCGGCCTGGTCATAGACGACCACGCGCTCCTCGCCCAGCAGGCGATTGACCAGCGTCGACTTGCCGACGTTCGGGCGACCGATGATGCCGATGCGCACGCCGCGATCATCCAGCTCCGGGTGCAGGTCCTCGTCTTCGCCTTCCTCGACTTCGGGGTAGGGCGAGAGCACCTCTTCCAGCAGCGTGGTGACGTTGCGGCCATGCTCGGCGGCGATGGCGCGCGGGTCACCCAGACCCAGGGTCCAGAAGTCGGACTTGCCGATCTCCTCGTCCATGCCATCGGTCTTGTTGACCACCAGCCAGGTCTTCTTCTGGTTGACGCGCAGGTGGTTGGCGATGGCCTCGTCCGCCATGTTCAGACCGGCGCGCGCATCGACCATGAACAGCACGATGTCGGCTTCGTCGATGGCGGCCAGTGACTGGCCGGCCATCATCAGGTCGATGCCTTCCTCGTCACCGCTGATGCCGCCGGTGTCGATGACGGTGTAGGGCTTGCCGCCGACCTTGCCGGTGCCGTACTTGCGGTCACGGGTCAGGCCGGGGAAATCGGCGACCAGAGCATCACGGGTCTTGGTGAGGCGATTGAATAGCGTCGACTTGCCGACATTCGGGCGGCCGACCAGGGCGATCACGGGGTTCATGGAATCTCACAGCATTCGCAGGGATAGCATCGATGCCGGCCCCGTACGGTCTGCTTCGAACCATGATGGCTGGAAAGCACCTTGTGCAGGCAGGGCGATAGCGATGATATCGGACTTGGGGCACTGGATGACGACGCAGGCGTCGCATGCATCCAGAATGGTCCGCCGACAGGGGGTTAGCACTGTCGGCGGAAAGATCTCGTGGCTGAATCAACGGCTGCGTCGTGCGGCAGGCCTGATCAGCGGGGGCAGCATTCTAGCATTGACAGGGAGTTGCTACCAATGGCGCATTACGACAACGGCAGCCAGGTGGCTGCCGTTGTCGTGACGAGGGCTGAGCGAGGCGCATGTCAGATTGCGGGGCAGGCTGACAGGCGCGCTCGATCAGTGGCTTACGGCGCTTCGAGATCCAGCGCCGTCAGCTCGCCATCGTTGGTGTAGACGTAGATGCGCTTGCCTTCGGTCAGCGGGGTGATGCTGATGCCATCGCCCCCCACGTCATAGCGGCCGGCCATCTCGCCGCTCTGGGCGTCGATCAGGTGCACATAGCCTTCGTAGTCACCGACCACCAGCTTGCCATCGACGAAGGCCGGAGAGGTCAGCCAGCGGCCTTCCAGGTCTTCGGACTTCCACAGCACGTTGCCCGTGTTGGCATCCATCGCCAGCACATGGCTGGCATTGTCGATGCTGAACAGGTAATCGCCGACCACGATGGGCGTCAGATAGCTGGAAGACGGCTTGTCCCACAGCGGCTCGCCGTTGCGGGCGTCCAGCGCGATCAGGCGACCGTTGTAGCTGGTGACGAACAGGCGACCATCCTGGGTCAGCACCGGCTGGCCATCGAGATCGACCAGCTGGTCCACCTCGGTACGACCGGCCGGCACGGCGACGCGCAGGTCCCACAGTTCCTGACCTGAGCGGTTGTCGAGCGTGACCAGCTTGCCGTTGGCGAAGCCCGCGAAGGTGACCGGCTGGATGACGCGCGGCGCGCCGGTGCCACGCAGTGTCAGGGCCGGAATCGTGGCCGAGTAGGCCCACTGCTCTTCGCCGGTGAAGCGATCAAGCGCGGTCACGGTGCCATCGACGCTCTGCACCACGACCAGTTCGTCGTTGTACTGCGGCGCGGCCAGTACTTCACTGGAGACACGCGTGCTCCATTCGATGCTGCCATCTTCCTGGCTGACGGCGCTGACCTTGCCATCGCGCGTACCGACGTACAGGCGAGAGGCATCGGCATTCAGTGCGCTGGTGATGCCAGCCGGCAACCGTGTCTGCCAGATGTCGTCGCCACTGTCGGCAGCGAGGGCTTCCAGCTCACCGCCTTCGGCACCGACGAACAGCTTGTCGTTGGCGAAGATCGGTGACAGCGGATAGTGGGCACGGCCCAGGCCATTGCCGACCGATTCGCTCCAGACGGAATCCAGCGCGACCTGGCGATCGAAATCGACCAGCTCCTTGGGCGCATATTCCGGTTGGGCACTGCTGGCACAACCGGCCAGCAGACTCACGGCCAGCAGCGAGGCCGGTACGCTCAGACGACGAGTGACGCTCATGAAGAAGACTCCGCAGCCAGATCGGCGAGTTTCAGGTCGAGACCGTAGACCGGCTGACCACTTTCCTGCGACAGGGTGCTGGCCTGCTGATAGGCGGCGATGGCCTCATCGCGCTTGTCCTGTGCGGCCAGGGCATCGCCGCGCACCGCAGCCGCCTGCGCTGCCAGCGGCGCCGGCGGGCTCTTGAGCAGGGCGAGTGCCGCGTCGTTGTCGCCGCGCTCGACATTGATGCGCGCCAGACGCAGGCTGGCCAGCCCCTGCAGGTAGCTGTCATCGCTGTTGTCGATCACGCTCTGCAGCGCCGTGGCGGCTGCGTCGAGATCGTTGGCCTTGACCGACATGCTGGCATCCAGCAGGTGCGCCATCTGGGTGTAGAGGCTGTCGCCGTGCTCGCTTTCCAGTTCGCCGATCAGCGTACGCGCCTGCTTGACGCCGGCGTCTTCCAGCTTGGGCTGGCTGACGAGGCTGATCAGTTGCTGGTAACGCACGGAGGCCGCTTCGGACTGGCTGGCGTCATAGTTCTGCCAGGCCTTGAAGGCAAAGACACCGGCGCCGGCCAGTACGACACCGGCAATCAGTGACTTGCCGTTCTCGCTCCACCAACGCTTGATGGCTTCAAGCTGTTCTTCTTCGCTTCTGAGCTCTTCCGCCACGGGCGGTCTCCTTGACCTGGCCGGCATGCCGGCACTTGCATTCGTGAGGCGGAGAGCTGGCTCTCCGCCCGATATTCATTGGCAGTCTCAGGCGCCGAAGACGCTGTCGAGACGTTCGCCCAGCGCACGCTGGTTCAGCGTTTCCTGGTCGCGTTCCTCGCGCAGGAACTTGAGCGCCACCGTGCCTTCGATGACTTCATTCTCACCGAGAATCAGCGCGATGCGAGCACCGCTCTTGTCGGCCTTCTTCATCTGGCTCTTGAAGCTGCCGCCACCGCAATGCAGCACCAGACGCAGATTGGGCAGGGCGGTGCGCAGCTCTTCGGCCAGACGCATGGCTTCGCCTTCGGCCTGCTCGCCCATCGACATCAGGTAGACATCGACGGTCTCGCGGACGTCCTGCGGTACCAGTTCCAGTGTCTCGAGCAACAGGATAAGGCGCTCGACGCCCATCGCGAAGCCGACCGCCGGTACCGGCTTGCCGCCCAGCTGTTCGAACAGGCTGTCGTAGCGGCCGCCGGCACACACGGTGCCCTGGCTGCCCAGCGCGGTGGTGGTCCATTCGAACACACTGCGCGAGTAGTAATCGAGGCCACGCACCAGGCGCGGGTTGATGACGTACTCGATGCCGGCGGCGTCGAGACGTGCCTTGAGGCCCTCGAAGTGCACGCGGGACTCTTCATCCAGATGATCCCCCAGGCGCGGCGCGGCGTCGACGACGGCGGCCATGTCCGGGTTCTTGGTGTCGAGGATGCGCAGCGGGTTGCTGTGCAGACGACGTGTGGAGTCTTCGTCGAGGACATCCAGGTGCTGTTCGAAGTATTCGACCAGCAGGTCACGATAGGCGGCACGCGCCTCGAGGCTACCCAGCGAGTTGAGCTCGAGCGTGACGTGCTCCAGCAGACCCAGCTGGCGCCACAGACGCGCGGAGATCAGGATCATCTCGGCATCGATGTCCGGACCTTCCATGCCGTAGGCTTCGACGCCCACCTGATGGAACTGACGATAACGACCCTTCTGCGGGCGCTCGTGGCGGAACATCGGGCCGGTGTACCACAGACGCTGGATCTGGTTGTGGACCAGGCCATTCTCCATCGCCATGCGCACGCAGCTGGCGGTGCCTTCCGGGCGCAGGGTCAGGCTGTCGCCGTTACGGTCGTCGAAGGTGTACATCTCCTTCTCGACGATGTCGGTGACTTCGCCGATGGAGCGCTTGAACAGCGCGGTCTGCTCGACGATGGGGGTGCGGATCTCGCGATAGCCGTACTGGCCCATCAGCGCTTCCACCTGGTGCTCGAAGTATTGCCATACCGGTGACTGGTCCGGCAGCAGGTCGTTCATGCCACGAATGGCCTGGATCTTGGTACTCAACGTTCTCTCCTGAATCCTTGCGCGTCTCCCCACGGCGCTCGCATGAGGTCATGCAGGCGGGTGGGGAGACGAAGGCGCGTCAATCATGACGCGCAAGCCAGCCGAGACAAGCTCAGCTCTGGCGGATGATAGTGTCGGCCTCACGGGCCTCTTTTTCCGCGACTTTGTCACGGATGAGTCGCTCAAGATCGTCAACCAGGGTGTCATTGGTCAACTTGCTGGCCGGCTTGCCGTCCAGGTAGACCAGGTTGGCGGGACTGCCGCCGGTCAGACCGACATCGGTCTCCTTGGCTTCGCCGGGGCCATTGACGACACAGCCGATGACCGAGACGTTCAGCGGCGTCATCACGTCTTCAAGACGTGTCTCCAGCTCGTTCATGGTCTTGATGACGTCGAAATTCTGACGCGAGCAGCTGGGACAGGCAATGAAGTTGATGCCCTTGGCGCGCAGCTTGAGGCTCTTGAGCATGTCGAAGCCGACCTTGATCTCCTCGACCGGGTCCGCTGCCAGCGACACGCGGATGGTGTCACCGATGCCGTCCATCAGCAGCATGCCCAGGCCGATGGAAGACTTGACGGTGCCCGAGCGCAGGCCGCCCGCTTCGGTGATGCCCAGGTGCAGCGGCTGTTCGATGCGCGCTGCCAGGTCACGATAGGCGGCGACGGCCATGAACACGTCGCTGGCCTTGACGCTGACCTTGAAGTCCTGGAAGTCGAGGCGATCCAGATGGTCGATGTGACGCATGGCAGATTCGACCAGCGCCGCCGGCGTCGGTTCGCCGTATTTCTTCTGCAGGTCCTTTTCCAGCGAGCCTGCGTTGACGCCGATGCGGATCGGGATGCCGTTGTCGCGGGCGGCGCTGACCACGGCGCGCACGCGGTCTTCACGACCGATGTTGCCCGGGTTGATGCGCAGGCAGTCGACGCCAAGTTCCGCCACACGCAGGGCGATCTTGTAGTCGAAGTGGATATCGGCGACCAGCGGGATGTTGCTCTGCTGCTTGATGCGACCGAAGGCTTCGGCGGCATCCATGTCCGGCACGCTGACACGCACGATATCGGCACCGGCATCCTCGAGGCGCTTGATCTGCGCGACGGTGGCGGCGACATCGTTGGTGTCGGTGTTGGTCATGCTCTGCACGGAAATCGGTGCATCGCCGCCGACGGCCACATTGCCGACATGAATCTTGCGCGAGACGCGGCGCTTGATGGGGGAGTGACTATGCATGGGATTCCGGATCATTCACCGAGGGTAAGTTTGGCGACACTGCCGCGCGTGACGCGCGTGAGGTCGACCGCTTCATTCATGTAACGCAATTCGACGCCAGAGGCATTGCCGATGGTCAGCGTGAAGGGCGGCTTGCCTTCCAGCGTCGTGCTGGTGCCGGCCTCGTTGTTGCCGCGCAGCAGGCGCTTGCCATCGGCATCACGAATGTCGGTCCAGGAATTGATGTTGAACGTCAATTCGAGCTTGCGCGGGTCTGCCGCCGGCGCAGCTTCTTCTGCTGCGCGCTCTTGTGTGGTGTCGGCACTGGCATCGGCGACAGCACTCACGTCAGCGGCAGCGGCGCTATCCGTGGCAGCGCCAGACGCTGACGTGCCAGCCTCTGCAGCGCCCGGCGTGGCCGCGGTTGCGCCTGTATCGAGCGCGTCAGCACTCTGCGCTGTCGCCTCGGAAGATGCTCCTGTCTCGACGGCAGACGCATCACCGGTGGCGGTAGCAGTGGAGGACGGCGCCGATTCGCTGGCAGAGGACTGCGAGAGCGAAAGCTCGATGGACCCATCGGCGTTCACGACCGGTGCGGCGTTATCCACATCGCTGCCACCTTCGAGGGCGGAGGTTTCCGCCGGCGAGGTGCGGCCATAATCGCCACTCTGCCACCACACGTAGCTGAGACCGATCAGACCGGCGATGACCAGCAGGCTGACGAGGCGGAACAGGTACTTGCCCATCTTGCCCGGTGGGCGCACCGACGGCGTGGAACTGGGGGTGTAGCGCTCGGCTTCGGTGGTGCCGAACTGGGCATTGTACTGCCCGACGATCGCCTTCTCGTCCATGCCCAGCAGGCGGGCATAGGCACGCAGATAGCCGCGACGGTACGCGGCGATGGGAATCTGGTCGTAGTGGTCGCGTTCCAGGTCATCGACCAGGCTGGGGCGCAGGTTGAGCTGTGTCGCCACCTCATCACGCGACAACCCCTGATGCTCGCGCTCCAGCTTGAGGCGCGTGCCAGGCAGTGCATCACTGGCGTGCTGATCAGGGGCGGGTTGATGTTCGCTCATGGCGCATCCTTGTAAGGAAAAACTGTCTACCGAACGCACATCCGGGCGCTCTTCCGGTACTGCGGGAAACTGCTCCTGACACTGATGCTGGAGCATGCTGACTGATGCTGTCGCGCGATTGGCCGGGTGCTGCACGACTCGTTGATCATCATGCGAGTGAGCAGCGTGAAAAGCGATGACCTCCCATGCCAATCGACGCGCACGAACACACGTTCGTCCGCGTCGGCACTATACCAAGCCCGCGCCGAGATTTTCACCGGCATTTCGGTCTTCTCGGTCCTGCTTGCAGCGACCCCGCCCATGAGATGGCGCCATCAGCGGCGTCGTTGCGCCTCGCTCAGGGAGTGCGAATCACCGCGCGACCGGATTCACGTGTCATGACCTGCTCCAGCTGACGGCTGTAGAGATCTGCCAGACGGCTGTCGCCGCGAGCCGTGGCCACATCGACGGCCAGGGCGAGACTGTCGCTATCGGTACCTGCCAGACGGAAGTAGCGGCTCAGCGCCGACTGGGCGGCGTCATTGTCGCCGGCGTCATGTGACATGCGTGCCACCGCCAACCAGGCCTCTGACTCACGCGGGTTGATCTTGACGGCACGCTCGAAACTCTTCGCTGCCTCGCTGGTCTTGCCCAGCTGCAACTGACAGCGGCCCAGATTGGTATAGAGCTGGCCACGATTGTCGTAGGTCAGGTCTTCCGCCGCGATCTCGAGCTGCCGACAGGCCTCGACGTATTCACCGCGAGAGTAGAGAAAGGCCGCGTAGTTGTTGCGCGCACGGGTAAAGGACGGATCGCTGGAAATGGCCTGATTGAAATAGTCATCGGCGAGCACGTTCTCACCCTGGCGCTGGTAGATCATCGCCAGTCCGGCCTTGGCCTCGGCATTGCTGCTCTGCAGTTTGAGTGCCTTCTGGAAGGCGCTGTCGGCACGTTGCAGCTGATTACGACCCAGATAGGCCTCTCCGAGTTCCACGTAGGCGTTCGAGGCCTTGTTGTCATCCGGCGGGGCGTAGGGGTCGTTGGTTTCCACGCGTGTCGCGCAGCCTGCGAGGGTCAGGCCGGCAAATCCGAGGCACAGCAGCAGGGCTCTGGTGCGGCGAGTGATGCCGCGAGCAGCGGTGCGGGTGTGGGAATCATGCTGGCAGGGGCCCTGTGTGACAGTGCCATGGGCGACAGGGTCATGCTCATTGGTGCGATGACGGGGCAGACGACTCGGCATGCAATCCTCGCGTGAATGAAGGCTCATGATGTGCCTGCGGGCGAGGGTCGCGGCAGGCAACAAAAGCGCCCCCATCAAAGCGCCGCACCTGCCACAAGTCAAGGTGGCAGGGCGGCGCATGGCTATGGCGATAGCGTCAGGTCAGGGCTGGCAGCCGCTCAGTCGGCGTCGAGCTGGATGGCGTTGATGTAACGCTCGGCGCGACGGGTGCGGTCCTTGACCTGACCGACCAGCTGGCCACAGGCGGCGTCGATGTCATCGCCACGGGTCGCGCGCACCGGTGCGGTGTAGCCCAGCTCATAGAGACGCTGCTGGAAGCGCATCACCTGGTTGCGTGACGGCTTCTCGTAACCGGAATGCGGGAACGGGTTGAACGGGATCAGGTTGATCTTGCACGGCAGCTCGTCGAGCAGCGCGGCCAGTTCCTCGGCGTGCTGGATCTGGTCGTTGACGTCCTTGATCAGGGTGTACTCGATGGTGACGATACGTGCGTCGTCACACTTGGCCAGGTAGCGATGGCAGGAGTCGAGCAGCGCGCGGATGTTCCACTTGCGGTTGATCGGCACCAGCACGTTGCGCAGTTCATCGTTGGCCGCGTGCAGCGAGATCGCCAGGCTGACGTCCATCTCGTCGCCGAGCTGGTCCAGCTTGGGCACCACACCGGAGGTGGAGAGGGTGACGCGACGCTTGGACAGGCCATAGGCGTTGTCGTCCAGCATCAGCTTCATGGCCGGCACGACGTTGTCGTAGTTCATCAGCGGCTCGCCCATGCCCATCATCACCACGTTGGTGACCGGACGCTTGCGGGTGTCCTTGCGGTCTTCGGCGCCACGGGTGGCGACCCACACCTGGCCGATGATCTCGGCGGCGGTCAGGTCACGCTCGAAGCCCTGCTTGCCGGTGGAGCAGAAGCTGCAGTCCAGCGAGCAACCGACCTGGGAAGACACGCACAGGGTGCGACGGTTGCCGTTCTCGGACGGGATCAGCACGGTCTCGACATAGCTGCCATCGCTGACTTCCAGTACCCACTTGCGGGTGCCGTCCTTGGACTCGCCTTCATAGACGATGCCCGGCGCACGGATCTCGGCGACCTGCTTGAGGCGCTCGCGCAGCGGCTTGGCGAGGTTGGTCATCTCGTCGAAGCTGTCGACGCCTTCCTGGTGAATCCATTTCATCACCTGGGTGGCGCGGAATTTCTTCTCGCCGATGCTCTCGAAGAAGGCTTCCATCGCCGGGCGCGGCAGGCCCAGCAGGTTGGTGAGCTTGACGGCGGCAGGGGCCGCGGCATCGGTGGCAGTTGCAGTGGTATCAGTCATGGTATGGGCCGGTCGTGTCAGGGATGGGCAGGCGTCACACAAAGGATAGACGTCTGCAGGGCGACGCTGTCAGCGGAGGTGGCGATGGCTCGCAGACCTCAAGAGGCTCTCATCATCAGCGCAGTGTGCGTGGGCGTCACATGGCGTGGGGAGAGGGCGCTGCAGCGGCTTTCAGAAAAGCGTATCGGACCTGCTCAAGCGTCGAATCTGCTTCAGGGGGTGCATGCTGTCGCGCGACGCTTCAGCACGTCCGATACCACGACGGCCCCGCCTCGCAGGCAGGGCCGTCGTGTCATGCACGGCTGAAAGGCGCGTGCCCCGAAGGGCCGGGCTTCTCAGTCGTACAAGGCGAAATCAGCCGCGCGGGCAGATTTCGTTGTCGCCGAAGAAGTAGGCGATTTCGCGAGCAGCAGATTCCGGCGCGTCAGAACCGTGAACGGCGTTGGCGTCGATGGAAGTGGCGAAGTCTGCACGGATGGTGCCGGCTTCTGCTTCCTTCGGGTTGGTAGCGCCCATCAGGTCGCGGTTCTTGGTGATGGCGTCTTCGCCTTCCAGCACCTGGATCATGACCGGGCCGGAAGTCATGAAGCCGACCAGCTCACCGAAGAAGCCACGTTCGCTGTGCTCAGCGTAGAAGCCTTCGGCCTGTTCCTTGGACAGGTGAACCATCTTGGAAGCGACGATCTGCAGACCGGCCTTCTCGAAGCGAGAGTAGATTTCGCCGATCACGTTCTTGGCAACGGCATCCGGCTTGATGATGGACAGAGTACGCTGAGTCATGGTGAATCTCCTGAGACAAGCTTTGAAGAGCCGCACGGCAGATGCCGAACGGCGGAAAACGGGCTCTGTCGGCATGCGCGCGACAAAAGTGGGCGGCATTATAGCGGCAAGTGCCACCGGCTGCATCCATCATGCCTGAGTCGCATGACGCACAGATGGCAAGCGCCTCGTCGGCATGGGCTGGCGAGGCGCTGAGGGTCAGCTCGGACGTTGAGTCTGGCCTGGACGCTGAAGCTCTGTTTACAAGCTGAAGCCAGTCTCAGACGCTGAAGCCTGGTCTAGACGCTGAAGCTTGGTCTACACGCTGAAGCTCTCGCCACAACCACACTCGTCCTTGACGTTGGGGTTGTTGAAGCGGAAGTAGCGGTTCAGGCCGTCCTTGACGTAGTCCACTTCGGAGCCGTCGAGCACGGTGAGGGCTTCGGTGTCGACATAGACGGTAGCGCCGTGATCGACGAAGACGGCGTCTTCCTCGTTGACCTCGTCAGCGAAGTCGAGCACGTAGCTGTAGCCGGAGCAGCCGCTGGGCTTGACCGAGACACGCAGGCCAAGGCCGTGGCCGCGCTCGGCCAGCACGACGCGGATCTGGTCGGCGGCGGAGGAGGAAATCGACAGATGTGCCATGAGCAGTCTCCCGGGTCAGGCGCGCAGCGACGTCAGGGCATGCCTGAGTTCGCCGAGCGCGGATTCGATGTCGGCAGCGGTGGTGAAACGACCGAAGCTGAAGCGCAGTGATGCCAGCGCCAGCGGACGGGGCACCCCGATGCCGGTGAGGACGAACGACGGTTCGACACTGGCGGAATTGCAGGCCGAGCCGGTGGAAATCGCGATGCCGCGCAGCGCCATCAGCATCGCCTCGCCATCCACGCCCTCGAAGGCGAGATTGACGATGTTGGGCGCGCTGACCTCTATATCGGTATTGAAGTGCACGCCTTCAAGGCCGGCAAGCCCGGCGACGAACTGATCACGCAGCGCGACGAGGTGCTGGTGATCGGCGTCGAACTGCTCGGCGCTCAGGCGGTAGGCCTCGCCCATGCCGACGATCTGATGGGTCGGCAGGGTGCCGGAACGCATGCCGCGCTCATGACCACCGCCGTGGATCAGGGCATCGACCTTGATCTGCGGCTGGCGACGCACGTACAGCGCGCCGATGCCCTTGGGGCCGTAGGCCTTGTGGGCGGACAGCGACAGCATGTCGATGGGCTGACGGCTGACATCGATCTGCACCTTGCCGGGCGCCTGGGCGGCATCGACATGGAAGGCCGCGCCATGCGAGTGGGCGATGTCGCCCAGCGCATCCAGGTCATTCAGGCTGCCCAGCTCGTTGTTCACCGCCATCAGCGATACCAGGATGGTGTCGCTGCGCAGGGCGTCGCGCAGGCTGTCCGGGCTGATGCGGCCGTCAGGCTGCGGCGCGATGCGCGTCACCTCGAAGCCTTCCGCTTCCAGCGCACTGGCGGTATCCAGGATCGCCTTGTGCTCGATGGTCGAGGTGATCAGATGGCGGCCACGCGCGGCATTGGCACGCATGTAGCCGGTCAGCGCCAGATTGTCGGCTTCGGTAGCACCGCTGGTCCAGACGATCTCGCGCGGGTCGGCACCGATCAGTTCGGCGACCTGACGACGCGCGCCCTCGACGGCCTGCTCGGCCAGCCAGCCCGGCATGTGACTGCGCGAGGCCGGATTGGCGAAGGTGCCGTCCTGCGTCAGGTGACGCATCATCAGCTCGGCGACGCGTGGGTCGACGGGCGTGGTGGCGGCATAGTCAAGGTAGATCGGCTGGGACATGGTGACTTCCTGAAGACACGACAGACAGTGATGACGGTGAACGTGATGAAGGCGATCTCGAAGGCGATGGGGCGCGGCGAGCATCGCCTCGGCTGGCCGTGCTCAGCCTGGCTGGCAAACGCCGCTCAGCTGCCTTGCATGACGGTGATCGGTGTCGGCTCGCACGCCTTGCGCTGACGACTGGCGATCTGGCGAATCTCTTCGCGCGCGACCAGGTCGGCCAGGCTGATGCCGTCGAGAAAGCCGTGGATCTCGTCGGACAGATCACACCACAGATGGTGCGTCAGACAGGTGTCACCGGCCTGACAGTCCGACATTCCCTGACAGCGTGTGGCATCGACTGACTCGTTGACGGCGTCGATGATGCACGCCACCGAGGTGGTCTCGAGTTCGGTATCCAGCAGATAACCGCCACCGGGGCCACGCACGCTCTTGACCAGACCTGCACGCCGCAGACGTGCAAACAGTTGCTCCAGATACGACAGCGAGATGCCCTGGCGTACGGAAATATCGGCCAGACAGGTCGGGCCGCAACTGGCATGCAGGGCCAGATCGAGCATCGCGGTGACGGCGTAGCGTCCCTTGGTGGTCAGGCGCATGACAGAGTCCGTGAGCAGATGGAGCCTGCGACGTTGAGGACGAGGCCGGGCGTAGTCGCCGCCTCTGGTGAGACGGCGTATCAATGCGCCCCATTATGGTGGGGTGGTCTGGCGGGGTCAATCCCGACTGAATTGGTCAACTTTAGCCATGCTGACGTTCGGCGGGCTCCTGCGTATCGCTTGCCTGCTCGGTCGGTGATTGCTCAGTCGGTGCCTGCTGGGTCGAGGTCTGCTCGGAGCGCGGCTGGTCATCAGGGGCAGTGCCCTGCGATGCGCTGGATGCTGCGGCTCCGGCCTTGGGCGAGGTGCTGCCCTGGGCCGCGGCCACGTCAGCGACGGTGGTCTCGCCACCGCAGGGCCCCAGTTCATCGATCAGCTGGGCGAAGTCGGCGTCATCGAGCTCCGGCAGGCGCCCGGCGCGATAGCTGGCATCCAGCTTGCGCAGCGTGCCGCACATCTGTTCGATGCGCTTGTCCACGGCATGCATGTGATCGAGCATCGCGTGCATGGAGCGCGCGACCGGGTCGGGCATGTCCTGGCCCATGCCGTAGGCATCGAAGCCGAACTTCTCCTTCATGGCCTCGCGGCTTTCCGGGTCGACCGACGGCTCCTCCGCCACATCCGGCTCGGCGCGCTTGACGATCTTGCCGGGAATGCCGACGACGGTGGCGCCGGCAGGCACTTCACGCGTGACCACGGCATTGGAGCCGACCTTGGCGCCGGCACCGACGGTGAACGGGCCGAGAATCTTGGCGCCGGCACCGACGATGACACCATCGCCGAGGGTCGGGTGGCGCTTGCCGGCGTTCCAGGTGGTGCCGCCGAGAGTGACGCCGTGATAGAGGGTCACATCATCGCCGATCAGGGCGGTCTCGCCGATCACGACGCCCATGCCGTGGTCGATGAAGAAGCGCCGACCGATGGTGGCACCCGGGTGGATCTCGATGCCGGTCAGCCAGCGCATCAGGGTCGAGCCGGTGCGCGCCAGCCATTTGGCGTTGTGGCGCCATAGCCAGTGATTGATGCGATGGGCCACCAGCGCATGCAGGCCCGGATAGTTGGTCAGGACTTCAAAGAAGTTGCGCGCCGCCGGGTCACGGGCAAACACGCTATCGATGTCTTCACGCAGTCGAGTGAACATGGCGTGTCCTCAGGAAGTGCGGTTGGCCGTGTCGGCTTGTGCCAGGCGAACCTGCTTGTCCACCGCGGAAAGAATGCCGCGCAGAATGTTGATTTCCATGCTGTCCGGACGCGCGCGCAGATAGAGGCGACGCAGGCGTGCCATCAGCTGGCGCGGCTGTTCCGGATCGAGGAAGTCGACGCTGATCAGTGTCTTCTCGAGATGCTCGAACAGGCGCTCGAGGTCGGCATGGCTGGCCAGCGGGCTGTCCCAGTCGATACCGAACGGCTGGTCATCCTCGGCCCGCGGCGTCTCGCCGGCGGCTTCCTGGTCGGCCAGCCATGCCTGGCGGCACTCATAGGCCAGCACCTGCACCGCCGCGGCCAGATTCAGCGAGCTGAAATCCGGGTTGGTCGGGATATGCACGTGGCGGTGACAGCGCTGCAGCTCTTCATTGGAGAGGCCGGAATCCTCGCGGCCGAAGACGATGGCCACACGGGCATCCGGCAGGCGGGCTTCATCGGCCAGGGTGGCACCGAAGGCGCGCGGCGTGATCATCGGCCACGGCAGGTTGCGGGAGCGTGCGCTGCAGCCGACCACCAGACTGCAATCCGCCACGGCCTCTTCCAGCGTCTCGTGCACCGAGGCGCTGGCGACGAGTGCATCGGCACCCGAGGCGCGTGAGGCGGATTCCTGGCATTGCACCTGACATCGCGGCGCGACCAGTGCGAGATCGGCCAGGCCCATATTGAGCATGGCGCGGGCTGCACCACCAATGTTGCCGGGATGGCTGGTGCCAATCAGGACAATGCGCAGACGTTCAAGCATGAGGACTTCCAGGATAGCAATTGAAGGGCGGGTCGGCCGACGCGGCTGGCGCAGTGCGTGATCCGCATACGCAGACTCAGCGATAAATCGCGCGTCAGGACCCGATATCCTAGCATGAAGCCGCGTCAGGGAGCAGTTTCCCGCCGGTGTTGAGGGCAAGAGCGGCGCGAGCGGGCAGGGCGCAAGGACGCGACGCGCAGGCAGAGGGTGGCCGCAGGCAATGGCAGCTCAAGCCGAGCTCTGATAGACTACGCCGTCCCGTCATGTCGCAACATGTGTTCGCCCTCGCTGGCGCCGCGTGCTGTGGCGGCTGGCAGCCTGCATACATTGCACTATGCAGCGCGCCCCGCGCCGTATCAGGATTCCTGTACGGCTACATGACCGCCTGATCTGATTGCACCCAGTTTCGCTCGATCCGTGTTGCGCCGCGTTGAAGTCTCACGCGCCGTGGCACCCGTTCTTTAACAGCTCCCGACTCGTCAAGGCCTTGATCATGCATCCGATGGTCCAATTTGCGCTGCGTGCTGCACGCGGTGCCGCAGAGCAGTTCGTCCGTGCTCGTGAACGTATCGAAGTCGCCCGTGGCGACAACGATCTCGACACCTTCATTGCAGACACTGCACGTCGCGCCGAAGCGCACATCGTGCGTCAGCTGGAGCGCGGTTATCCGCAACACGGTCTCTCCGGCCGTTATACCGACCATCGCGATGGTGAAGGTCAGGGCTCTGACTATCACTGGCGCATCGAGCCGGTGCACGGTTACTCCAACCTGGCATCCGCGGCCTCCGGCTTCGCGCTGTCCGTGGTCTGCCTGTTCAAGGGCCGTGCCGAGCACGCCGTGGTCATCGCACCGTTCACTGACGAAGAGTACATCGTCAGCCGCGGTCGTGGCGCCCAGCACTCCGGTCACCGTATCCGCGTGACCAACGCCACCTCCATCGAAGGTGCGCGTCTGGCGATGGGCCTGCCGGAAAGCTGGCAGCGTCCGCGTCACCTGCCGACCTACCTCTCCATCGTTCAGCAGGTCGGCCCGCAGGTCGAGATGCTGCGCACCAGCGGCTGTGCGCTGCTGGACGTGCTCGAGCTGGCCTCCGGCCGCGTCGATGCCGTCTATGTGCTGGGTCTGGATGCTGGTGACAGCGAGATCGTCAGCCTGTTCCTGAAGGAATGTGGCGCTCTGGCAGGCAGTGCCGACGGCACGCCGGTCGTGGTTGCTGAAGGCACTCTGATGGCCGCTGGCGCACGTCTGTACAAGGCGCTGGCGCAGACAATGCAGCCGCACCTGTAAGACCCTGCAAGACGACGTGACCTGACAGCCCTCGGGGCCGTCTGGAGAACGAAAAAAACCCCACCTCGCATGAGGTGGGGTTTTTTTGTGCCTGGCGATCCGTGCCGGGCTTAACGAGTGGAGGCGCTTACGGCGCGCCGTCCTCGAACTGCTCCTTGGGCGGGGGGATCAGATCCACACGCTTCAGGCCGACCACCAGCAACAGCGCCGCTGCCACGTAGATGGACGAGAAGGTCCCCGCGACCACACCGATGATCAGTGCGATGGCGAAGTTGTGGATCATGTCACCGCCGAGGAAGTACAGCGCCAGCAACACCAGCAAGGTGGTGCCGGAGGTGGACAGCGTGCGTGACAGCGTCGCGTTGATGGCGTCATTGAAGATCGACGGCATGTGATCGGTACGCGATTTGCGGATGTTCTCGCGAATGCGGTCGTAGACGATGATGGTGTCGTTCAATGAGTAGCCTATCACGGCCAGCACCGCGGCCAGTACCGTCAGGTCGAAGTCGAGTCCGAACAAGGCAAAGATGCCCAGCAGGATGATGACGTCATGACCCAGCGAGATGAGTGCGCCGAGGGCGAACTTGTACTGGAAGCGGAAGGCCACGTAGACCATCACCACGGCCAGGGCGAGCAGCATGCCGAGACCGGACTGGTCACGCAGCTGATCACCGACCTGGGCGCCGACGAACTCGGCGCGGATCAGGTTGACGCTGTCACCGGTGGCCTGCAGATGCGCCACGATGTCATTGCCGATGCCGGCTTCGAAGCTCTGCTGCAGACGCACCAGAATCTCGTTGCTGGCACCGAAGGTCTGGACCGAGACATCCTTGTAGCCGGCGGCTTCCAGTGTCTGGCGCACGCTGTCCAGCGCCGGTGCCGCCTGGTATTTCACTTCCACCAGGGTGCCGCCGGTAAAGTCGAGGCCCAGGTTCAGGCCATGAATCACAAGGGCGCCAATGGCCACGATCGTCAGCACGATGGAGACGATGAAGGCCGCGCGCCGCTTGCTCATGAAGTCAAACTGTCGCATCACGATGGCCCCTCAGATCCAGAGTTTCTTGAGTGTCTTGCCGCCAATGGCAAGATTGATGATGCCGCGCGAGACCATGATCGCCGTGAACATCGACGTCAGGATGCCGATGGACAGCGTCACCGCGAAGCCCTTGACCGGGCCACTGCCGATGGAGAACAGGATCACCGCGACCAGCAGGGTGGTGATGTTGGCATCGACGATGGAGGTGAAGGCGCGCTCGAAGCCGGTGTGCACGGCTTGGTGCAGCGGCATCTTGGAGCGCATTTCCTCGCGGATACGCTCGAAGATCAGCACGTTGGCATCCACCGCCATGCCCAGCGTCAGCACGATACCGGCGATACCCGGCAGGGTCAGGGTGGCGCCCAGCATCGACATCGCGGCAATCAGGATCGCCAGGTTGGCGGTCAGGGCCACGTTGGCGACGACACCGAAGGCCTTGTAGCGCGCCAGCATGAACAGCACGACCAGCAGCAGGCCCAGCTCGACGGACAGGATACCGCGCGAGATGTTCTCGGCACCGAGGCTCGGGCCGATGGTGCGTTCCTGCACGAAGTAGATCGGCGCGGCCAGTGAGCCGGAACGCAGCAGCAGCGACAGCTCCTTGGCTTCCGTCGGCGAGTCGAGGCCGGTGATGCGGAAGCTGTTGCCCAGTGCACTCTGGATCGTCGCCAGGCTGATCAGCCCCTTCTCGGTGTACGGGATGCGCTTCTCGACCTTCTCGCCGTCTTCCATCACGGTGCGCGTGCGGGTCTTGTGCTCGATGAACAGCACCGCCATGTTGCGGCCGATCGCGGCACGCGTGACGCGGTTCATGATCGAGCCACCGGTACCGTCCAGGTTGATGTTGACCTGCGGACGGCCGCTTTCATCGAAGCTGGTGCTGGCGCTGGAGACGCTGTCACCGCTGATGATCACGTCCTTCATGATGTTGGCGGTGCGGCTCGGCTGGTTGCGGAACGCGAAGCTCTCCATCTCGCTGGCCGGCGTGTCGCTGGCCGCTTCCAGACGGAATTCGAGGTTGGCGGTGGCACCCAGTACGCGCTTGGCGGCGGCCGTGTCCTGCACGCCCGGCAGCTCGACCACGATGCGGTTCGGGCCCTGGCGCTGAACCAGCGGCTCGGACACGCCCAGCTCGTTGACGCGATTGCGGATCGTGGTCAGGTTCTGGTTGACCGCGTAATCCTGAATCTCCTTGACGGCGGCGGCGGTCAGGGTGAGGTCCAGTACGGCCCCACGCTCGACATCGCGCTCGTCGTATTCGAAGTTCTGGAAGTCGCGCGAGATCAGTGAGCGCGCCTTCGAACGGTCTTCCTCATCGGAGAACGTCAGGCTCAGGGTACCGTCGTCGACTTCGCTGCCGCGGTAGCGGATACGCTCCTCGCGCAGGGTTTCCTTGATGGCGCTGGCGTTGACTTCCAGGCGCTGCTTGACCGCGGCGTCCATGTCGACTTCCAGCTGGAAGTGGACACCGCCGCGCAGGTCAAGGCCCAGCTTCATCGGTGAGGCACCGAGGCTGGCCAGCCACGACGGCGTGGCGTCGGCCAGGTTCAGCGCGACGATGGCGTCATCGCCGAGCGTCTCGCTGATCAGTTCCTTGGCGCGCAGCTGCTGGTCGTTGCTGGTAAGGCGAATCAGGCCGGTGGAACCGTTGAGTTCCCCGGATTTGGGCGTGATGCCGGCGTTTTCGAGGGCACTGGTGGCGCGATCGAGGTCTTGCTGGTCGATGGCCTCGGCGCCGCTGGCGGCACTGATCTGCACAGCCGGGTCTTCGGGGTAGAGATTCGGCAATGCGTAGATCACGCCGACGGCAAGTACCAGGCAGATCACCAGGTACTTCCAAAGCGGATAGCGGTTGAGCATGGCAGCCCTGTCCTTGGTGGAGCGGGAGAGAAAAGCATGCTGCCGGCACAGGGGCCGGCAGCAGGAGGGATCAGATGGACTTGATGGTGCCCTTCGGCAGGACTGCAGCCACGGCAGACTTCTGCACGTTGACTTCGTTGCCTTCGTTCAGCTCCATGGTGATGAACTGCTCGCTGACCTTGGTGATGCGGCCAACCAGGCCACCACCGATGACGACTTCGTCACCCTTGGCCAGATTGCCGATCAGGTTCTTGTGTTCCTTGGCGCGCTTGGACTGCGGACGCCAGAGCAGGAAATAGAAAATGACCACGAAGCCGACCAGCATGACGATCTGGCCGATGGCGCCGCCGCCGGCGACAGCCGCTTCGGCTTCCGCGTGTGCGGCAGGAATCAGGAATTCCAGCATGTGTATCTCCAGAGGTTACGAGTGAACTGTTGTTATGCAATGAGCGTGATTCAGGCTCTTCTTCACGTCTGGCTCGAGTCGAATATCAAGACGACCGGAGGATTTGGCCCCCGGTCGTCATTCGCCTCGATCAGTCGGCCAGCGGCGGCACCGGCAGGCCGCGCGCGGCATAGAACTGTTCCACGAAGTCCTGCAATGTACCCGCTTCAATTGCACCGCGCAAACCAGCCATCACGGTCTGGTAGTAGCGCAGATTGTGGATGGTGTTGAGCATCGAGCCGAGCATTTCTCCACAGCGATCAAGGTGATGCAGATAGCCGCGCGAGAAATTGGTGCAGGTGTAGCAATCGCAGTCCGGGTCCAGCGGTGAGGTGTCACGCTTGTGGACGGCGTTGCGGATCTTGACGGTGCCCGTCGGCGTGAACAGGTGGCCGTTGCGCGCGTTGCGGGTCGGCATCACGCAATCGAACATGTCGACGCCACGTCGCACGCCCTCGACGAGGTCTTCCGGCTTGCCGACGCCCATCAGATAGCGCGGCTTGTCTTCCGGCATCCATTCGGGGAGGTAGTCGAGAACCTTGATCATCTCGTCCTTGGGCTCGCCCACGGACAGGCCGCCGATGGCATAGCCGTCGAAATCGATCTTCTTGAGGCCCTCGAGGGACTTCTCGCGCAGGTCCGGATACATGCCGCCCTGGATGATGCCGAACAGCGCCGACGGCGAGTCGCCATGCGCGTCGTAGGAGCGCTGCGCCCAGCGCAGGGACATCTCCATCGACTTGCGCGCTTCATCATGGGTGGCCGGGTACGGCGTGCACTCATCGAAGATCATCACGATGTCGGAGCCCAGCGAGCGCTGCACCGCCATCGATTCTTCCGGGCCCATGAAGACCTTGGAGCCATCGACCGGTGAGCGGAAGTGAACGCCCTGTTCGGTGATCTTGCGCGTCTTGCCCAGCGAGAAGACCTGGAAGCCGCCGGAATCGGTCAGGATCGGCTTGTCCCACTGCGCGAAGTCATGCAGATCGCCATGCGCTTCGATGACTTCCGTGCCCGGGCGCAGCCACAGGTGGAAGGTGTTGCCGAGGATGATCTCGGCGCCGATGTCCTTGATGGACTCCGGCGTCATGCCCTTGACGGTGCCGTAGGTGCCTACCGGCATGAAGGCCGGAGTTTCCACGGTGCCGCGCGGGAAGGACATGCGGCCACGACGTGCACGGCCATCGGTCGCGAGCTTTTCAAAGCTCATGAAGCATTCTTTACGCATGGTGCTCTCTTTGCTTGGCGGCGAAACAGGCCGCAGCTGGTGTGTCGATGCCACTATGCCGCAGCATAGCGCGGGGCGCGTTAACTGCGCATGACACGGCCCTCGGCGAATGCCGGGGCCATGTCAGAAGAGGGGATTCAGGCGCGTTCCAGCAGCATGGCATCGCCATAGCTGAAGAACTGGTAGCGCTCTTCAACCGCCGCCTGATAGGCCGCCATGGTGTGCTCGTAGCCGGCGAAGGCCGAGACCAGCATCAGCAGGGTCGATTCCGGCAGATGGAAGTTGGTGATCAACAGATCCACCACCTGCCATTCGTAGCCCGGGTAGATGAAGATGTCGGTATCGCCGGAGTAGGGGGCCAGCTCACCAGCGTGGGCCTTGGCGGCGCTCTCGAGACAGCGCACGCTGGTGGTGCCGACGGCGACTACGCGGCGACCGGCGGCGCGGGCACGGGCGATCTTGTCGCAGGCTTCCTGACCGACCTCGATCCACTCGCTGTGCATGTGGTGCTCGAGAATGCTGTCGACGCGCACCGGCTGGAAGGTGCCGGCGCCCACATGCAGGGTGACGAAGGCGGTCTCGATGCCTTTCTCGGCCATGGCGGCCATGATCGGCTCATCGAAGTGCAGGCCCGCCGTCGGGGCGGCCACGGCGCCATCGCGCTTTGCATAGACCGTCTGATAGCGCTCGCGATCCGACAGCTCGTCATCCCGAGTGATATAAGGCGGCAGCGGCATGTGGCCATGCTGATTGAGCAGCTCGATCATCGGCGTCTCGCCGTGGAAGCGCAGCTCGAACAGCGCCTCCTGGCGGCCTTCGACCACGGCCGTGATGCCGCCTTCGAAGATCAGCTCGGTGCCCGGCTTGGGCGACTTGCTGGAGCGGATGTGCGCCAGGCCACGATGGGCGTCCAGCGGACGCTCCAGCAGCATCTCGATCTTGCCGCCGGAGGCTTTCTGACCATGCAGGCGCGCGGGGATCACGCGGGTGTCGTTGAAGACCACGACATCGCCGGGTTCCAGCTGCTCGAGCAGATCCGGGAAGCGGCGGTGCACGATCTCGCCGCTCTTGCCATCCAGATGCAGCAGCCGGCAATCGCTGCGTTGCTCTGACGGGTAGCGGGCAATCAGCTCATCCGGCAGGCTGAAATCGTAATCGCTGCGCTGCATCGGGCGCGCGTCGTTAGGTGTGGCAACGCCCGAGGCATCACCGGAATCGATACGTGACATGGCCAACCTGACACTCTGATAGCACGAGGCGCGTGGTGCGCTCCGTGGCATGCGTACATGCACAATGGGGAGATGCCGCCCTGAGACACTGGCGCTCTCGTCGCGAGCGCATGACTCCCTTTCTGCGGGTGGGGCAGTCAGGTGCGACACTCTCGAGGCCTTGGCTGTCTGGGCAGACGAAAAAGGTCGCTCATGATACCCAATGCCATCGTCCACGCGAAGACCCGTTTGCGGGCGACACGCCTGAGTCCACTGCGGCGTGGGGTGTGAGGAAGCGCTCCATGTGTCTGATCTGACGCCAAAACTCGTTGACCTTGGCGCAATGTCCCGTATAATTTCGCTCCGTTGCCGGTGTGGCGGAATTGGTAGACGCAGCGGATTCAAAATCCGCCGCTTAATAGGCGTGTCGGTTCGAGTCCGACCACCGGCACCAGAATTGAAAAAGTCGCTTTCGAGCGGCTTTTTGCGTTTCTGGCTCCCACCGATTCATCTCCCTTGTGGTTCTTCGCTCGCGCTCAGTCTGTCTCTACCCCGTCCCGAATACTTGTCCTTGCTTATCTCTTCACGCTTGCCTGTCATGGCGCTGGCGCTGGCAGCTGCTTGTCTGTGCTCTGTACGTGACGGCAGGGGGCCAGATACAGGAAAGCCCCGAGCGAATGTCGGGGCTTTCCTGTGCCTCGTGCATCCAGACGGCGGCTCACGCCTGATGTGGAACGCTCTTTACGCGTCGATAAATGCTGTTGCTGGCGAGGGAGGGGGCGAGGAGTGCGATGCGGGTGTTCTGGATCGCGAGTTCCTGGCGCAGGGTAAACCACATGCCGACGTATTCATGGCAATCCTGGCAGTGCACCAGGTGGTCGGCCGATGGGGTGTGGTACTGATACTCCATCTTCAGGCCGGAGCATGCCGGACAACACAGTGCGGCTTGAGCTTTCCCTTCCATGTTTCCTCTCCTTCTCAGCAATTGACTGAATCTGGTGAGGTGCAGCGTAGTGGTCTCTTTCCTTGAGTTCGCAAACCTGCCAGCTATCAAGGCCCATGAATCAATCGCTCAGACTCATGGATCTTGCTGGCCGGGGAGTGAAGCTTCCCATGCTTGCGCGTCATCCTCTGACAGGGCCTGTCCCTGGCTGCACTTCCTGTGCACTTGGCCCGTCACTACGCTGAACCTGCCGCTCTTCCTGAGCAGCGATCGGGCGCTACTGACCCGCAAGAATCTTGTACACCTTTCAGAAACTGACTGAATTCGGTGTCATTCAGCGTAGTGCTCTCTTTCCCTGAGCTCGCAGGCTTGCCAGTCATGAAGATTCGTAAACCTACCCGCTCAGGCTTACGAATCTTCCTGGCTAAGGAGCGAAGTCCCCAAGCCTGCGCGTCATCCTTTGACAGGGCCTGTCCCTGGCTGCACTTCCTGTGCACTTGGCCTGTCACTACGCTGAACCTGCCGCTCTTCCTGAGCAGCGGTAGAGACGTTACTGGTTATCATAAACTTGTACAACGTCTAATTTGTTGCACAAGTTTTCAAATGTGTAAATTTCTGTACTTTATTATGTTCTCATATAAATCCATGCACGACGGCCGCCTTCGAGGGTGGACTGTCCAGCCCGTGTGACACCTATCGTGAGGGGCATGTTCAGGTCGTCCATATGGCCTGCTGCCGCATCAGCACGGCGCTTGATACACTCGACTGCGTCTACCTGAAGGCTTGGTGGGAGTCGTATGTGTCCGATGCTCTCATCCCTTGAGCAGCGCCGGATGGAGAAGGCGGGCCCCATCGCGAGCGCCGGGCTACTGTCAGGTGATCCCCCCAGGTGTATGTCCGAGGCCGGCGCTGTGTCGCTTTCACCAATTGACTGGAACATGGAATGACCTTCATGCATTGGATGCCGCTGAATCTGTGGTTGTCACTGGTTGCGCTATGCGCGATGGGGGCGATGTCGCCCGGACCGAGTCTGGCGATGGTGCTGCGCCATACCCTGGGCGGCGGCAGGAGTGCGGGGGTCGCCGCCGGTATCAGTCATGCGCTGGGAGTCGGGTTGTACGCCGCGCTGACTGCCTGGGGGCTCGGCGCCTTGATCGTTCATTATCCGGGCGTCTTCCAGGCGATCATGCTGCTGGGGGCAGTCTATCTGGCCTGGTTGGGGTTCAAGGCACTGCGGGCGGGTCGCGGTGGAGCGCTGGAGGCGCAGGCCGTCACGACGTCTCGCTCCATGGCGATACGCGATGGTTTCATGGTGGCGCTGGCCAACCCCAAGTTGATCCTGTTCTTCGTGGCGCTGCTCAGTCAGTTGATCACGCCGGAGATGAGCGAGATGGGCAAGTGGCTGGTCGTCGTGACGGCCATGGGCATCGACGGACTCTGGTATGTGCTGGTGGCACTGGTGCTGTCGCACTCGCGGGTGCTGCCCTGGTTGCAGGCGCGCGCGATGTGGATCAACCGTCTGACGGGCGTGGTGTTGCTGGGGCTGGCGTTGCGGGTGGTCTGGGGGCTTTGAGACAGCCTGTCAGCCCGGTGAGGATCTGGTGATTCGATATCTGGTCGAAAACGGCCCTGGCACCTTGTGTCAGGGCCGTTTTGCATGCGCGTTTCGCGGGTTGAGGCGTTTGTCGATAGAGGTGTTTGTCGATAGAGGCGTATGCACCGATGGCGTTACTCACTGAGCGACATCATCTCGGCGTAGTCCTTGATCGAGACCTCAAGGCTCGTGTCAGGTCTCGCCAGAAAATGCAGTGTCAGTGGCAGCCTGTCGCCCGCAATGAGTGGCTGCGTCAGCCCGATCAGCATCAGGTGGGGGCCGCCGCCGGGAGCCATCGTCAGCGGCGCGTCAGAGGAAATCGCCAGTTGCTCGATTCTGTGCATCTGCATGCGTTCTT
This sequence comes from Cobetia sp. 1AS1, assembly GCF_029846435.1. NCBI lineage: Bacteria > Pseudomonadati > Pseudomonadota > Gammaproteobacteria > Oceanospirillales > Halomonadaceae > Cobetia > Cobetia sp. 1AS1. The sequence continues at coordinate 7,843 of NZ_JARWKU010000012.1, read as the reverse complement.
GCGTGACTTGCATGCTGTGCAATTCGACCGTGGCGGCCATCGGCGTGCTGGCGCCTGTCAGCACGGCATCGCCCTTTGCGATCGAGAGTGTCAGGTAGGCGGCCCCGGTCGTGGCACCCGGTGGCGTCGGTAGCGCGAAGGCTTGCTCGACATGGGGAGCGGCGGATGGGGGCTCCTGCGCCGAGGCGTGAACCGTGGCAAGGGAGAGCAGGGCTAGCGTCGCCAGCCATCTGCTGGCGATGGTGCGAAGGGCGGTCAGGCCAGCCGATATCTGTCCGGCGCGTCGCGGCGCGCCATGTCCCTGGCGAGGTTGCCTCATGCTGTGCGCATCTCCTGTCTGGGTGTGTAAAGAGAATGACCTTGGAGCCGGTCCATGATGCCAGTGTGGTGTTTTCTGACGTCGATGGCCTCTAGTGTAGAGGCTAGTGCAGAGGCTATTGCAGAGAGTTCTGTTTTAGGTGATTTGCACGAATGCGAGCGTCACCTGTTGCCCGGGTGTGAAGGCAGGTGTCCGGGCCGCAGTTGAAGGCAGCTTCGTCGCATTCTGCTACCGTGGGACGCATTGGTCGATGCCATCCGGCGGTGTTGGTCGTCGCGGATGGCTATCGAAGTGATTCAAGGACAGGCAAGGAACAGGGAACGGTGATCCAGGACGAAATCATTCAGCTGGTCGATGCGCAGAATCGCCCTTGTGGCACGGCTCCACGTCGCTTGATGCGACGCTACCGCTATTGGCACCGTGCCACCTATGCCTTCGTGCTCAATGCCCGCGGTGAGCTGTGCATCCAGAAGCGTACCCTGAGCAAGGAGGTGTTCCCCGGCTATTTCGATCTCGCCAGTGGGGGGGTTGTCGGGGCCGGTGAGGCCGTGCAGGTGGCTGCCCGTCGCGAGCTGGAGGAAGAGATTGGCGTGCGCGGTGCGCCGCTCAAGCATTGTTTCGATTTCTGCTACACCGACGCGACCAACCATGTCTTCGGCAGTGCATATCTGGTGCATTACGATGGCCCGCTGACGCTGCAGGCTGAAGAAGTGGCGGACGCCTTCTGGGTCACGCCGGCCGATGCGCTTGCGTTGCATCCTTCAACGCCTGATAGCCGTATGGCCCTTGAGCGCCTGATTCGTGAAGGCTTTTTGAGTGAGAGTCTGAGCCGATGATCTTCGCTTTTCCTTGTCGAGCCTGCGCAACAACGCTGCTGGCCCTGCGTCATCTGGCGTGTGCTGCCCATCGTGACGGCCGCATCTCCTCCTCCCCACTTTGTTCTGGAGTCTTTGCATGAATGCCAAGGTATCGCCACAGCAGCTGGAAGAGGTGGAAGCCGCATTGTCGACCGTGCTGGCGGGCAAGCCGCGCCAGATCCGTCTGGCGCTCTGTTGTCTGCTGTGCCGTGGTCATGTCCTGATCGAGGACTTGCCGGGGCTGGGCAAGACGACGCTCGCCCAGGGGCTGGCGCGTCTGATCGGAGCGGACATGCAGCGGGTGCAGTTCACCAGCGATCTATTGCCGGCTGACATTCTCGGCGTGTCGGTATTCGACCCGCGTGAGGGCAACTTCCGCTTTCACCCCGGCCCGGTGTTCCACTCGCTGGTGCTGGCGGACGAGATCAACCGTGCCACACCCAAGACGCAAAGCGCGTTGCTGGAGGCGATGGAAGAGCGTCAGGTGACGGTGGAAGGTGAGACCCGTCGCCTGCCAGAACCGTTCTTCGTGATCGCGACCCAGAATCCGCTTCAGCAATCCGGCACCTTCCCGCTGCCGGAGTCTCAGCTGGACCGCTTCCTGATGCGGCTGTCATTGGGCTATCCGGAACCCGCAGCCGAGCGCGAGATTCTCAAGGGCAATGCCGGGCGACAGCATATCGAGGCGCTGCGACCCTTGTTGCCCGTCTCGGTGCTCAAGGAGTGGCAGGCCGCCGTGGACCGTGTGCGCCTGTCTGATCCGCTGCTGGATTATCTGCAGGCGCTGGTGGCGGCGACGCGCAGCTCACCGGAAGTGGCCTATGGTCTCTCGACGCGCGGGGTGCTGGCGTTGGCCAGTGCTGCGCGTGGCTGGGCACTGCTGGCAGGACGTGACTATGTGCTGCCGGAGGATGTGCAAGCGGTCTGGGCGCCCGTCGTGGGGCACCGCCTCAGCGAAGGCAGTGTTGCCGAAGGTGAAGCCGTGGCGCGCCATCTGCTCGGGCAGGTGGCGGTGGTGCCTGCATGACCCAGGTGGCGAAACCCGGCGCATGGACGCGCGTGAAAGCCCGCATGCTGCGCAAGATGTCGATTGGCGGAGGCGAGGCGCTTCATCACGCGCGCTTGATGATCTTGCCGACGCCCTTCGGGCTGTTCTGGGCGGTGCTGGTGATCCTGCTGCTGCTGTTGGGGATCAATTACGAGAACTCGCTGGCGCATGGTCTGTCCTTCTGGCTGTTCGCCGTGGCAGTGGTCAGCATCTTTCGCAGCTGGCGCAATCTGGCGGGCGTGCGAGTGCAGCTGATCGCCGATGGTGAGGCGTTTGCAGGCAATACGTTGCGCGTCATGGTGCGTCTCACCGGTCGGGCTCGCTCACATGCCATCGATGTGCGACTGGGAGAGGCGCGCCAGCGACTCGAGATCCATGACGGCGAAGGCAGTGCGCCGCTGGAGCTGGCGGCCTTTCAGCGTGGCCAGTTCTCACTGCCGACGCTGACGCTGGAGTCGCGCTGGCCGTTGGGACTGGTGCGCCTGTGGGCCTGGGTCGCGATCGACACGCCGGTCCTCGTCTATCCACGGCCAGAGCTTCCCTCCACCCCGCAGGGCAGTCGTCGCACGCTCGAGCAGATAGAGCAGGGCGATTTCGCCGGGCTGCGCCGCTATGTGCCGGGTGATGCGCCAGCGCATATCGCCTGGAAGCACTGGGGGCGTAGCGGAGAGCTGGTCACCAAGCGCTTCGAGACACCTGCGCGTCCCTCGCTGTGGCTGGATTACGAGGCCTGTCGTGGCGACATGGAGCAGCGGCTCTCGGAGCTGACGGCGCGGGTGCTGGCGGCGGAAGGAGCCCAGGCGACCTATGGTCTGCGGCTGCCGGGCCAGACATTGGCCATCGCCAGTGGCGGGGCGCATCGCCGTCGAGTGCTTGAGGCGCTGACGCTGTTCGGCGGCGAGCACAGGTTGCCATGGTCCGCCCAGCTGGTGGCCAGTGAGGCCGCCGAGCGAGCCGGCGCGAGTCGTCCCTTGAGTCAGGAGGGCAGCGCATGAGCCTGTCGACAGCCAAGGCTTCCCCGGGACGTGCCTTCCTGGGCCGTTCCTCAAAGGACGAGCTCTCCAGTGGCGCATCTTCTCCCTCCTCCGGCGCCAGACGACGCTGGTGGCAGCGCAAACCGCTGACGCCTGACCAGGCATTGGGCTGGCTGGAGCTGCGCCACCTGTTCATCGGCCAGTGTCTGGTGCTGGCACTGCATGTGCTGTGGATGCCGGTGTGGCTTGCCTTGCCGGCCTTGCTGGCGGCGTTGTGGCGCTTTCAGCAACTCCGGGCGCGAGTTCCGCGCGCTGGCATCCTGTTGCGACTGGCGGCGGTGGCAATGGTCGCGGCGGGCCTGTTTCTCGAATACGGCCAGATGCTGCGCCTGGAGGCGATGATCGGCCTGCTGGTCGGCATCTATCTGCTCAAGCTGCTGGAGACGGACAGCCTGCGCGATGGTCGCGTGGTCTGCGGGCTGGGTTTCGTGGTGCTGGCGGCGGCCTTCCTGCATGACCAGGGGCCCTTGATGGCGGCGGCTTCCGTCATGGCTGCGGCGTGGCTGGTCGGTGGGCTGGTGTTGATCGCCGGCGCACGCGAGCGTCGCGAGGCCATGCGGGAGACGGCCTGGCTGATGGGGCTGTCCCTGCCGCTGATGCTGGGCTTGTTCGTGCTCTTTCCCCGCTTGCCGCCGCTGTGGAACGTGCCGCAGCTCAACGAGGCCACCACGGGGCTTACCGACAGTGTCTCTCCCGGCGATATCGCCGCCCTGGGTCGCAGTGACGCCCTGGCGTTTCGGGCACGTTTCGACAACGGACTGCCTGCGGCCTCCCAGCGCTACTGGCGTGTGTATACCCTGAGCCTGTTTGATGGCGTGCGCTGGTCACGCGCCACGCCGGAGCGTCTTCAGAAGGCACTGGGCGGGCCGGCCGAGCGCTACGTTCAGCGCGGAACACGCATGGAGGGGGAAGTCGCGCGTCATCGCTATGAGCTGCTGCTGGAGCCGGACCCGCGCCCCTGGCGACCGAGTCTCGGCGCGCCACTGACGACCAGCCGCGAGGCCCGTTACCTGATCGACGGCACCCTTGAGGGGCTGGCGTCACTCAATACCCGCGAGCTGCTGGAGATGTCTTCCTCCGGCGCGCCACCGACAACGGCTCCGCAATGGATGCAGCGCCTTGATCAGCTGTTGCCCGATGATGGCAACCCGCGTGCCCGTGAGTTCGCTCGCGATCTGATGCGGGAGTCGGGGGGAGATCCTCAGGTCTTCCTGCAGCGCCTTTTTCAGTATTTCAATCGCCAGCCTTTCCACTACACCCTGACGCCACAGCGCCTCGAGGGGCTCAGCCGTGTCGATGATTTCCTGTTCGACAGCTTGCAGGGCTATTGCACCCATTACGCTTCTACCAGCGTTTTTCTGGCGCGCGCTGCCGGACTGCCGGCGCGTATGGTCGCGGGTTATCTGGGCGGCGAGGCACAAGGCGATGGCATCGGTGGGCCGCAGGAATTGAGCATCCGTCAGTATGACGCCCACGCCTGGGTCGAGGTGTTCTATGCTGGCCGCTGGCATCGATTTGATCCCACCGCGGCGGTGGCTCCCGAGCGAATCTCGCAGGGGGCGCTGAGTCTGCAGGGGCAGCCGGGCTTCATGGCCGATGCTGGCTTGCGCGCCTTCACGCTGAATAATTCATTGCTCAGTGATCTGAGACGGCAGTGGGAGCGTTTCGAATACCGCTGGCAACGCAGCGTGGTGGGGTTCCGTCTCGACGAGCAGCGAAATCTCTGGAAGCGACTGTTTGGTGACTTCCGCTGGGAATGGCTTGTCTGGGGTGTACTCGGGCTGCTGGCCAGTGTGGTGCTGGCAGGCGTGGCACTGGTGTTGTGGTCTGGCCGTGAGGTGTCAGCGCACGCAGGTGTGCGGGCCTACCGCAGATTGGTGAAGCGGCTGGAGCGTACGGGCCATGGCCCCCACGTTGGCGAGGCTCCCGGCAGCCACTTGCGCCGTATTGCCCAACAGCAGCCGCAAAATGTAAGAGTATTGTTACATTTGGCAGATTTGATTGAACAATGGCTATACAACGATGCTACGGTATTAGCGAGATCTCATGATCAATCACGACCCTTGCGTAATATCCGGCGCCAGTGGTCTGTTCAGTCTCGCAAGATTCGCTAAACCGCAATGACGAAGTTTGTGAGTGTGAGTTACTGATTAATAGAGGTTTTTTGGAATTAGATATTTCATCCTCATGGCGCGACGACACTACTGAAAATTGCTAGGTTGCAGTAAGTGATGTTGTGTATCAAAATGTAACTATCCGTTCTTGTCGATCATGCCATTGCCCCCTTCGCAGCATGATGCAGCACCTTTCCCCAGCAGGAGTATGTCCCCATGGTCCAGGTCATCCGCACAGAAGGCACAGTACTTGTTGTTTCCTCCACCAACGAGGCGCAGCGTGTCGTCAATGGAATGACGCTTGAACCGACAGCCACTCTGGTCGCACCGCAGGGCGCGATCGTGGTGCTGGAAGACGGCACCCAGCTTGTGGTGCCGCAGGGGGCCCCGATCGGCGTTGAAGTGTTGCTGGCCGAGTCGCGTGGGGAAGCGCCTGTTGACCCGGCAGTGGAAGCGTTGCGCGAAGCGATCGCTCGTGGCGAAGACCCGACCGCGATTCAGGAAGCTCCCGCAGCCGGTGAGAATGGCGGTGCGCCGGGCAGCAGTCGTAGTGGTTTCCTGGATGCCTCTGGGGTGGGGCGCGAAGGGCGTGTCGAACGGACCTCCTATGAATATGAGGGCGGCTTTACCGACCCGGAATTCAATGATGAGGACGAAGATGGCCTGGGGCTGGATCTTGATCCGACACTGCCGACAGAGATCGTGCTGTCCTTGTCGGTCGATGCCCCGGCACTGACCTCCGACACCACGCCGACCATCGTTGGTACCACCGATGCCGAAGACGGCAGCACCGTCACGCTGGTCATCACTGACAGCGACGGCAACGAGCAGACCGTCACCGCCACCGTCGAGAACGGCACCTATACGGTTGACGCTGAAACGCCGCTGAGCGAAGGCGAGTACAGCGTCGAGGCCTCGGTCACCGATCCGGCCGGCAACACCGCGACCAGCAATGACGTGGGCGAGATCGACGCAAGCGCGCCGGCGCTGACCGTCGATGCCCCGGCACTGACCTCCGACACCACGCCGACCATCGTCGGTACCACCGATGCCGAAGACGGCAGCACCGTCACCCTGGTCATCACCGACAGCGACGGCAACGAACAGACCGTCACCGCCACCGTCGAGAACGGCACCTATACGGTTGACGCTGAAACGCCGCTGAGCGAAGGCGAGTATAGCGTCGAAGCCTCGGTCACCGATCCGGCCGGCAACACCGCGACCAGCAATGACGTGGGCGAGATCGACGCAAGCGCGCCGGCGCTGACCGTCGATGCCCCGGCACTGACCTCCGACACCACGCCGACCATCGTCGGCACCACCGATGCCGAAGACGGCAGCACGGTCACCCTGGTCATCACCGACAGCGATGGTAACGAGCAGACCGTCACCGCGACTGTCGAGAACGGCACCTATAGCGTCGATGCCGAGACGCCGCTGAGCGAAGGCGAGTACAGCGTCGAGGCCTCGGTCACCGATCCGGCCGGCAACACCGCGACCAGCAATGACGTGGGCGAGATCGACGCCAGCGCGCCGGCGCTGACCGTCGATGCTCCCGCGCTGACCTTCGACACCACGCCGACCATCGTTGGCACCACCGATGCCGAAGACGGCAGCACCGTCACGCTGGTCATCACTGACAGTGATGGCAACGAGCAGACCGTCACCACCACCGTCGAGAACGGTACCTACAGCGTCGACGCCGAGACCCCGCTGAGCGAAGGCGAGTACAGCGTCGAGGCCTCGGTCACCGATCCGGTCGGCAACACCGCGACCAGCAATGATGTAGGCGAGATCGACGCCAGCGCGCCGGCGCTGACTGTCGATGCTCCCGCACTGACCTCCGACACCACGCCGACCATCGTCGGTACCACCGATGCCGAAGACGGCAGCACCGTCACCCTGGTTATCACTGACAGCGACGGCAATGAGCAGACCGTCACCGTGACTGTCGAGAACGGCACCTACACGGTTGACGCCGAGACGCCGCTGAGCGAAGGCGAGTACAGCGTCGAAGCCTCGGTCACCGACCCGGCCGGCAACACCGCAACCAGCAATGATGTGGGCGCCCTGATTGGCGGCGATTCTGGAGAGGTAACGGAGGATGGCGTTACCGAAGCTTCCGGCGCGCTTGTCGATGTCGAAAGTACTGATGTTGTCGCTGGCACCCAAAGCGATGATTACGGCACTTTCAGCGTCAACGAGGCAGGGGAGTGGGCCTACACCCTCGATAACGACGCCGCTGTCGTTCAGGGGTTGAATGATGGTGACACTGTCAGCCAGTCGTTCGTGGTCGAGCTGAGCGATGGCTCGACCACTACGGTCGACATCGTCATCACCGGCACCGACGACCTGCCGGTCATCACTGCCGATGCCGGCGCCGTGCAGGAAGACGGCACCCTGGAAGCCAGCGGTACGCTGACCGCTTCTGATGCCGACAATGCCGATCTGGCCTTCGTCGCCGCCACCGA
>NZ_JARWKU010000011.1:0-150044 GCF_029846435.1 Cobetia sp. 1AS1 | reverse complement strand
GTTCACCGCCGCTACCCTCACCGGGGAGTATGGCGAGCTGACGGTCGATGCCGATGGCAATTGGGCCTATAGCGCAGACAACGCGCAAGATGCCGTGCAGCAGCTCAACCAGGGCGTTGAGCTGACCGATACCTTCACGGTCACCAACGCCGATGGCGTGACCACAACGACGGTCACTATCACCCTCACCGGCGTGAACGATGCGCCGGTGGCTGAAGCGGATACCGGTACCACGGCCGAAAATGCCAACCTGGTGGTGGACGCCGTCGAGGGTGTGCTCAGCAATGACACCGATATCGACACAGGCTCCACAAGCGTCGTCAGTCAGGTCGCGGGCACCGCCGCCGGCGTGGATGCCGCGGTCGACATGACCGGGGGCGGCAGCATCACCATCGCCGAGGATGGCAGCTACACCTTCGCGCCGGGGACCGATTTCGACACACTGGCTGTCGGCGAGAGCGCCACCACTACCATCGCCTACACGGTGCAGGATGATAACGGTGCCGAATCCAGCAGCACCTTGACCATCACCGTGACTGGCACCAATGACGCCCCGACCGTCGTCGCGACCCAGGGTGACCAGGCCCATGAAGATGGCGAGGCGATTACCGAGTTCTCGGTGGCCGACCTGTTCGAGGATGTCGATAACGGTGCCGAGCTCACCTACAGCGCCGCACAGTTGCCGGACGGCCTGAACCTGGACCCGCAGACGGGTGTCATCAGCGGCACCTTGAGCAGCGATGCCTCTCAGGGCGGTACTGAGGGTGATGGGGTACATACCGTCGTGCTCACTGCGGACGATGGCAACGGTGGGGTGATCACCACATCCTTCACCTGGACCGTGGCCAACGTGGTGCCGGTGGCAGAGGACAACAGCGATTCTCTCGATGAAGGCGTGGCAGACACCAGCGTCAGCCAGGCTCAGGGGAACGTGATCAACGACGCCGGCACGGACAGTGATGGCGGCAACGACAACGATGACATCGTCGTCAGCGGTGTCGGGTTCGGCGAGAACGTCGCCACGGGGTCTGCAGCTGATACCGAGGTGTCCGGCACCTATGGCGCCGTCGTGATCGAAGCGGACGGCAGCTACACCTATACGCTGGACAACAGCAACGCAGCGGTTCAGGCGCTGGATATCGGCGACAGTCTGGTCGAGACCTTCACCTACGAGATCTCCGATGGCCAGGGTGGCGTTGCGACTGCTCTGCTGACACTCACCATCAACGGCACCAATGATGCCCCGGTATTGGTGGACAACGCTCAACCCGTCGAGCAGAACGACGCGGATGGCGATGAAGTGACGCCGGTGGATGTCTCCACCGCCTTCGCGGATGTCGATGGCGATGCCGTGCTGACCTATAGCGCGGCGAACCTGCCGGACGGCCTGACCATCGACCCGGAAACAGGTGTGATCAGCGGAACGCTGACCAGCGATGCCTCCCAGGGCGGCACCGACGGCGCACATTCCGTGACGGTCACGGCGACCGATGATCAGAACGCGACCGTCACCACCACCTTCGTGTGGAATGTGGACAACGTGGCACCGGTGGCGCAGGACAACATCGCGAGTGTGTCGGAAGGGCTCGACACTACCAGCACCAGTGCGACAGGCGGCAATGTCCTGACTGACGCAGCGCTGGATGCCAGTGTTGATGCGGACGGAGGAAATGATACCGATACCCTGAGTGTCAGCGGTGTCGGGGCGGGTCAGACCGTGGTGGACGCGGCGACAACTGCCGAGGGCACCTACGGCAGTATCTCACTCGATAGTGCCGGCGATTACGACTACACCCTCGATAACACCAATCCGGACGTTCAGGCACTGGCAGTGGGGGAAAGTGTCACCGAGACCTTCACCTACGCGATTTCCGATGGCCAGGGCGGCTCGGATACCGCCGAGCTGACCATCACCATCAACGGAACCAACGATGCGCCGGCCATCACGATTGCGGCCGGTGACAGCATCAGCGCCGCGCTTTCAGAGTCGGATAGCGGCTTGAGCGCGGATGGCACCCTGACGGTCACCGATGTCGATACCTCCGACAGCGTGACGCCCACGGTCGAGGCGGTGGTCGCCGACGGGGACGTCAATGGCCTGTCGGATGCCGCTCTGCTTGCGATGTTCAGCGTGGATGGTGGCGCCATCATCGACGGCACTGCCAACGACGGCACCCTGAATTGGGGCTTCGACAGCAGCGCGCTTCCCGAAGCCTTTGATCATCTCGAGCAGGGGGAAGTGCTGACCCTGACGTACCAGGTCGATGTCGCGGATGGTAACGGCGGCACCGACACACAGGACATCACGCTGACCATCACCGGCACCAATGATGCGCCGGTGTTGGTCGCAGGCGCTCAGCCGCAAGATCAGTCTGACAATGACGGCGATGCGATCACGCCGTTCAGCGTCGCGGATGCCTTCGCTGACGTCGACAACGAGGCGGTGTTGAGCTTCGCCGCTGACAACCTGCCCCCGGGCCTGGTGATCGATGCCGACACCGGCGAGATCAGCGGCACCCTGTCACCGGATGCCTCCATCGGCGGAGACGACGGTGTCTATACCGTCACCCTGACGGCCACGGATGAAAACGACGCCGAGGTCACGACGACCTTCACCTGGAGCGTGGCCAACGTCGACCCGCAAGCCGAGAACGATGCTGCCTTCGTGACGGAAGGGCTTGACGCCGGTGACAGCAGTGACGTCAGTGGCAATGTCCTTGCCGCTGCGGGTGCCGGTGTCAATGACCAGGCAGACAGTGATGGCGGCAACGACTCGGATACGCTCGTCGTCAGTGGCCTGGCCTTCGGGGCGGTCCCGAGCGCCTTCACCGCCGCCGGCAGTGACGTCGAGGGCAATTATGGCGCTGTCACCATCAATGAAGATGGCACCTATACCTATGTCCTGAACAATGCCCATGAAGATGTCCAGGCATTGGCAGAGGGCGAGGTGCTCAGCGAAACCTTCACCTACCAGATCTCCGATGGTCAGGGCGGCACGGATACCGCACTGCTCACCATCACCATCAATGGCAGCAATGATGCTCCGGTCATCGCGATTGAAGGCGATGACAGCGCGGCCGAAACGCTGACCGAGACTGACGACACGCTTGCCACTGCTGGCACGCTGTCCGTCAGCGATCTGGATACCTCGGATAGCGTCACGCCCAGTATTGATTCCGTGACCGCCACAGGCGACACCGACGGCCTGAGCAATGCCGAGCTGCTGGGCATGCTCTCCGTCGATGCCGACGCGATCATCGCCAACACCGAGAACGCCGGCACCCTGAACTGGACCTTCGACAGCAACAGTGTCGCCGGTGAGGCGTTTGATCATCTCGCCGTTGGCGAAAGCCTGGTGCTCGACTACACCGTGGTCGTCACCGACAGCCAGGGCGCGACCGCCGAGCAGGTCGTCTCGATCACCATCAACGGCACCAACGATGTACCTGTCATTGCCGTTGAAGGCGACGACAGCGACAGCGCCGATCTGACCGAGACCAACGCACCGCTGTCCGCCGACGGCACCCTGTCCGTCAGTGATCTCGACACCACCGATGACGTCACTCCGAGCGTCACGGCTGTCGCTGCTGATGGCGACACCGACGGCCTGAGCAATGCTGAGCTGCTGAGCATGCTGAGTGTGGATGCCGACGCGATCATCGCCAACACCGAGAACGACGGCACTCTGAACTGGGCATTCGACAGCGCGAACCTGCCGGAAGCGTTTGATCATCTGGCACTGGATGAGACGCTGGTGCTGGATTACACCGTGCAGGTGACTGACAGCGAGGGAGCGACAGCGGAGCAGGTGGTGACCATCACCATCACCGGCACCAATGATGCACCGGTACTGGTTGCCGGCGAGCAGCCCGCTGATCAGACCGACAATGATGGCGACCCCATCACGCCGTTCAGCGTCGCGGATGCCTTCACGGACATCGACAATGATGCCGTGCTGAGTTTCTCGGCTGACAACCTGCCGGACGGGATCGAGATTGATCCGACCAGCGGTGAAATCAGTGGCACCTTGTCGCCGGATGCCTCCATCGGCGGTGACAACGATGACGGCACCTACACCGTCATCCTGACCGCGACCGACGAGAATGGCGCCACTGTCACCACATCCTTCACCTGGACCGTGGCCAACGTCGCGCCCGAGGCCTTCGACAACGTGGCAGACCTCGAGGAAGGTGTCGCCACCGGCGATACCAGCACTGCCACAGGCAATGTCCTCGATGATGCGCAACCGGATGCCGACACCGATGGCGGCAATGACAGCGATGCACTGATCGTCAGTGGTATCGGTGCTGGCACCAACGCCGGTACGGCAAGTGCAGTCGATACTGACGTGACCGGCACCTATGGCAGCATCACCGTCGCGGAAGATGGCAGCTACACCTACACCCTGGACAACACCAATCCTGACGTTCAGGCACTGGCCGTCGGGGAAAGCCTCAACGAGACCTTTACCTATCAGATCTCCGATGGCCAGGGGGGTGTCGATACGGCACTGCTCACCATCACCATCAACAGCACCAATGATGCGCCTGTCATCGACATTGATGGCGATGACAGCGCGGCTGCGATTCTGACGGAAACAGATGCAACCCTGAGTGCCGCCGGTACCTTGTCGGTCAGTGATATCGACACCACCGACGACGTCACCCCGAGCGTCATCGCCGTGACTGCGACTGGTGATACCGATGGCCTGAGCAATGCCGAGCTGCTGGGTATGCTCTCCGTCGATGCCGAGGCGATCATCGATGATGCCAGCACCGAGGGTACGCTGAACTGGGAGTTCGACAGCAGCAGTGTCGAGGGCGAAGCCTTCGATCATCTGGCGGTGGGTGAGAGCCTGGTGCTTGACTACACCGTGGTCGTCACCGACAGCCAGGGCGCCACTGCCGAACAGGTCGTCTCGATTACCATCAACGGCACCAATGATGCGCCTGTCATTGCCATCGAAGGCGATGACAGCGCGGCGGAAGCTCTCACGGAAACCGATGCACCGCTGACCACCGCTGGCACGCTCTCCGTCAGCGATCTGGACACCACCGACGTAGTCACGCCGAGCGTCACCGCCGTCACTGCCACTGGTGACACCGACGGCGTGAGCAATGCCGAGCTGCTGGGCATGCTCTCCGTCGATGCCGACGCCATCATCGATGGTGCCAATAATGACGGCACGCTGAACTGGACCTTCGACAGCGACAGTGTCGCCGGTGAAGCCTTCGATCACCTCGCAGTGGGCGAGAGCCTGGTGCTCGACTATACCGTGGTCGTCACCGACAGCCAGGGCGCCACTGCCGAGCAGGTCGTCTCGATCACCATCAACGGCACCAATGATGTGCCGGTCATTGCCATCGAAGGCGACGACAGCGCCGCCGAGTCACTGACAGAAACTGATGCTCCGCTGACCACCGCTGGCACGCTCTCCGTCAGCGATCTGGATACCACCGACGAAGTCACGTCGAGCGTCACCGCCGTGGCTGCCACTGGTGAGACCGATGGCCTGAGCAATGCCGAGCTGCTGGGCATGCTCTCCGTCGATGCCGACGCGATCATCGATGGTGTCAGCAACGACGGCACTCTGAACTGGACCTTCGACAGCAACAGTGTCGCCGGTGAAGCCTTCGATCATCTGGCGGTGGGTGAGAGCCTGGTGCTCGACTACACCGTGGTCGTCACCGACAGCCAGGGCGCCACTGCCGAGCAGATCGTCCAGATCACCATCAACGGCACCAACGATGCGCCTGTCATTGCCATCGAAGGCGATGACAGCGCGGCGGAATCTCTCACGGAAACCGACGCACCGCTGTCTACCACCGGTACGCTCTCCGTCAGCGATCTGGACACCACCGACGAAGTGACCCCGAGCGTCACCGCAGTGGACGCCACAGGCGACACCGATGGCCTGAGCAATGCCGAGCTGCTGGGCATGCTCTCCGTCGATGCCGACGCGATCATCGCCAACGCCGAGAACGATGGCACTTTGAACTGGACCTTCGACAGCGCAAGCGTCGCCGGTGAAGCCTTTGATCATCTGGCGGTGGGCGAGAGCCTGGTGCTGGATTACACCGTGGTCGTCACCGACAGCCAGGGCGCGACCGCCGAGCAGGTCGTCCAGATCACCATCAACGGCACCAATGACACGCCTGTCATTGCCATCGAAGGTGATGACAGCGCCGCCGAGTCACTGACAGAAACCGACGCACCGCTGACCACCACCGGCACGCTCTCCGTGAGCGATCTGGATACCACCGACGAAGTGACGCCGAGCGTCACCGCCGTGACTGCCACTGGCGACACCGACGGCCTGAGCAATGTCGAGCTGCTGGGCATGCTCTCCGTCGATGCCGATGCCATCATCGATGGTGCCAACAATGACGGCACCCTGAACTGGGCCTTCGACAGTTCAAGCGTTGCTGGTGAAGCCTTCGATCACCTCGCAGTGGGCGAAAGCCTGGTGCTTGACTACACCGTGGTCGTCACCGACAGCCAGGGCGCGACTGCCGAGCAGGTCGTCTCGATCACCATCAACGGCACCAATGATGTGCCGGTCATTGCCATCGAAGGTGATGACAGCGCCGCCGAGTCACTGACAGAAACCGACGCACCGCTGACCACCACCGGCACGCTCTCCGTGAGCGATCTGGATACCACCGACGAAGTGACGCCGAGCGTCACCGCCGTGACTGCCACTGGCGACACCGACGGCCTGAGCAATGTCGAGCTGCTGGGCATGCTCTCCGTCGATGCCGATGCCATCATCGATGGTGCCAACAATGACGGCACCCTGAACTGGGCCTTCGACAGTTCAAGCGTTGCTGGTGAAGCCTTCGATCACCTCGCAGTGGGCGAAAGCCTGGTGCTTGACTACACCGTGGTCGTCACCGACAGCCAGGGCGCGACTGCCGAGCAGGTCGTCTCGATCACCATCAACGGCACCAATGATGTGCCGGTCATTGCCATCGAAGGTGATGACAGCGCCGCCGAGTCACTGACAGAAACCGATGCACCGCTGTCCACCGCCGGCACGCTCTCCATCAGCGATCTGGACACCACCGACGAAGTGACGCCGAGCGTCACCGCCGTGAACGCCACCGGCGACACCGACGGCCTGAGCAATGCCGAGCTGCTGGGCATGCTCTCCGTCGATGCCGACGCCATCATCGATAGTGCCAACAACGACGGCACCCTGAACTGGACCTTCGACAGCGCAAGCGTCGCCGGTGAAGCCTTTGATCATCTGGCGGTGGGCGAGAGCCTGGTGCTGGATTACACCGTGGTCGTCACCGACAGCCAGGGCGCGACCGCCGAGCAGGTCGTCCAGATCACCATCAACGGCACTAATGATGCGCCTGTCATTGCCATCGAAGGCGACGACAGCGCGGCGGAACCTCTCACGGAAACCGACGCGCCGCTGTCGACCACCGGCACGCTCTCCGTCAGCGATCTGGACACCACCGACGAAGTCACCCCGAGTGTCACCGCCGTGAATGCCACCGGTGATACCGATGGCCTGAGCAATGCCGAGCTGCTGGGCATGCTCTCCGTCGATGCCGACGCGATCATCGATGGTGCCAACAATGACGGCACCCTGAACTGGACCTTCGACAGCGACAGTGTCGCCGGTGAAGCCTTCGATCACCTCGCAGTGGGCGAAAGCCTGGTGCTCGACTACACCGTGGTCGTCACCGACAGCCAGGGTGCCACTGCCGAGCAGGTCGTCTCGATCACCATCAACGGCACCAACGATGCGCCGGTCATTGCCATCGACGGTGACGACAGTGCCGCCGAGTCACTGACAGAAACCGACGCGCCGCTGTCTACCACCGGCACGCTCTCCGTCAGCGATCTGGACACTACCGACGAAGTCACGCCGAGCGTCACCGCCGTGACAGCCACTGGTGACACCGATGGCCTGAGCAATGCCGAGCTGCTGGGCATGCTCTCCGTCGATGCCGACGCCATCATCGACGGTGTCAGCAACGACGGCACCCTGAACTGGACCTTCGACAGCAACAGTGTCGCCGGTGAAGCGTTTGATCATCTCGCCGTCGGCGAAAGCCTGGTGCTCGACTACACCGTGGTCGTCACTGACAGCCAGGGCGCCACTGCCGAGCAGGTTGTCAGCATCACCATCAACGGCACCAATGACGCCCCGGTCATTGCCATCGACGGCGACGACAGCGCCGCCGAGTCGCTGACCGAGACGGACGACACCCTGACCACCTCCGGCACGCTCTCCGTCAGCGATCTGGACACCACCGACAACGTCACCCCGAGCATCACCGCAGTTACCGCGACTGGCGACACCGACGGTCTGAGCAATGCTGAGCTGCTGGGCATGCTCTCCGTCGATGCCGATGCCATCATCGATGGTGCCAACAATGACGGCACCTTGAACTGGACCTTCGACAGCGACAGTGTCGCCGGTGAAGCCTTCGATCACCTCGCAGTGGGCGAAAGCCTGGTGCTCGACTACACCGTGATCGTCACCGACAGCCAGGGTGCCACTGCCGAGCAGGTCGTCTCGATCACCATCAACGGCACCAATGATGTGCCTGTCATTGCCATCGACGGTGACGACAGCGCGGCGGAATCTCTCACGGAAACCGACGCACCGCTGACTACCGCCGGTACGCTCTCCGTCAGCGATCTGGACACCACCGACGAAGTCACGCCGAGCGTCACGGCTGTGGCGGCTACTGGTGATACCGATGGCCTGAGCAATGCCGAGCTGCTGGGCATGCTCTCCGTCGATGCCGACGCGATCATAGATAGTGCCAACAACGACGGCACCCTGAACTGGGCCTTCGACAGTTCACGCGTTGCTGGTGAAGCCTTCGATCACCTCGCAGTGGGCGAAAGCCTGGTGCTCGACTACACCGTGGTCGTCACCGACAGCCAGGGTGCCACTGCCGAGCAGGTCGTCTCGATTACCATCAACGGCACCAATGACACGCCGGTGTTGGTCGATGGGGCGCAGCCGGTTGACCAAAACGGTAACGATGGTGACCCCATCACGCCGTTCAGCGTCGCTGATGCCTTCACCGACGTCGACAACGGCGCAGAGCTGAGCTTCTCGGCTGACAATCTGCCGGACGGCCTGGTGATTGACCCGACCACCGGCGAGATCAGTGGCACGCTGTCCCCGGATGCCTCCACCGGCGGTGACAACAATGACGGCATCTACACCGTCACGCTGACTGGCACCGACGAGAATGGCTTGGATGTCACCACGACCTTCACCTGGACGGTGGCCAACGTCGCGCCGGAAGCCTTCGACAACACTGCCGAGCTGGATGAGGGCGTCGCCACCAGCGATACCAGCACCACGACCGGCAACGTGCTCAGCGATGCGCAGCCCGATACCGACACCGATGGTGGCAACGACGCGGATGCGCTGATCGTCAGTGGCATCGGTGCTGGCGCCAACGCCGGGACTGACACCGCTGCGGGTACGCCGGTCACTGGCACCTACGGCAGCGTCACCATCGCCGAAGACGGCAGCTACACCTACGCGCTGGATAACAGCAACGCGGCGGTGCAGGCGCTGGCCGAAGGCGAGGTGATCACCGAGACCTTCACCTACGAGATCTCCGATGGCCAGGGCGGCACCGACACGGCGCTGCTCACCGTCACCATCAACGGCACCAATGATGCGCCGGTGTTGGTCGATGGGGCGCAGCCGGTTGACCAAAACGGTAACGATGGTGACCCCATCACGCCGTTCAGCGTCGCTGATGCCTTCACCGACGTCGACAACGGCGCAGAGCTGAGCTTCTCGGCTGACAATCTGCCGGACGGCCTGGTGATCGACCCGACCACCGGCGAGATCAGTGGCACGCTGTCCCCGGATGCCTCCACCGGCGGTGACAACAATGACGGCATCTACACCGTCACGCTGACTGGTACTGACGAGAATGGCTTGGATGTCACCACGACCTTCACCTGGACCGTGGCCAACGTCGCGCCGGAAGCCTTCGACAACACTGCCGAGCTGGATGAGGGCGTCGCCACCAGCGACACCAGCACCACGACCGGCAATGTGCTCAGCGATGCGCAGCCCGATACCGACACCGATGGAGGCAACGACACGGATGCGCTGATCGTCAGTGGCATCGGTGCTGGTGCCAACGCTGGGACTGACACCGCCGCGGGTACGCCGGTCACCGGCACCTACGGCAGCATCACCATCGCCGAAGACGGCAGCTACACCTACGCGCTGGATAACAGCAACGCGGCGGTGCAGGCGCTGGCTGAAGGCGAGGTGATCACGGAGACCTTCACCTACGAGATCTCTGATGGCCAGGGCGGCACCGACACGGCACTGCTCACCGTCACCATCAACGGCACCAATGATGCGCCAATCGCGACTCTTCGAGCTCCGCAGGTGGAGACGGGAAGTGACGGGGAAGAGATTGCACCGATCAGCCTCCAGGATGCCTTCCAGGATGTCGATAGCGGCGCTCAGCTGAGCTATACGGCCGAGAACCTGCCAGGTGGTCTGGTCATTGATCCGGTGACGGGCGTCATCAGCGGCACACTTGCTGACGATGCCTCTCAGTCAGGCAACACCACGACGGACGGTCGCTACACCGTGACCGTGACAGCCACGGACGAACAAGGCCAATCGGCTGACGTCACGTTGAACTTCTTTGTCGCCAACGTGGCGCCGGAAGCCTTCGACAACACTGCCGAGCTGGATGAGGGCGTCGCCACCAGCGACACCAGCACCACGACCGGCAACGTGCTCAGCGATGCGCAGCCCGATACCGACACTGATGGCGGCAACGACAGCGATGCGCTGATCGTCAGTGGCATCGGTGCGGGCGCCAATGCCGGCACTGACACCGCCGCGGGTACGCCGGTCACCGGCGCCTACGGCAGCGTCACCATCGCCGAAGACGGCAGCTACACCTACGCGCTGGATAACAGCAACGCGGCAGTGCAGGCACTGGCCGAAGGCGAGGTGATCACCGAGACCTTCACCTACGAGATCTCCGATGGCCAGGGCGGCACCGACACGGCACTGCTCACCGTCGCCATCAACGGCACCAATGATGCGCCGGTGCTGGTCGATGGGGCGCAGCCGGCCGATCAGACTGCCAATGACGGCGACACGGTCACACCGTTCACCATTGCCGATGCCTTCACCGACGTCGACGAGGGTGCGGAGCTGACTTACAGCGTCGACAACCTGCCGGACGGCCTGGTGATTGACCCGACTACCGGCGAGATCAGCGGCACGCTGTCACCGGATGCCTCTACCGGCGGTGACAACAATGACGGCATCTACACCGTCGCGCTGACGGGCACCGACGAGAATGGCTTGGATGTCACCACGACCTTCACCTTCGAGGTAGGGAATCCGGCGCCGCAGGCATTGGATCAGAGCGCGGACGTCTCCGAGGACGGAGTGACGACAACCGAGGGCAGCCTGCTGGTCGATGCTGATGGCGAACCGGTGACTGTCGATGGCGATGGCGATTCACTGCTCATTGCGAGCGTCAATGGCCAGGCCGTCGCTGACAGCGACACCGTGATCCAGGGCACTTACGGTCAGTTGATCATCGCTGCTGATGGCACCTGGAACTATGTGCTGGACAACGACAGTGATGCCGTCCAGTCCCTCGACGATGGTCAGCAGGTGACGGATGACTTCAGCTTCGTGGTCAGTGATGGAGAAGGGGGCACGGCAGTCGGTGAGTTGACGATCCGGGTGGCTGGTCTCAGCGACAACGTTGTTCCGGAACCCGTGGTGCCGGTGACGCCAGTCGAAGGCTCCTCCGGTAATGGTTCCCCGGCGGGCGGCGCAAATGCTGGATCTGATGAGGGCGAAGCAGACTTCCTTCCGGAAGGTGATGAAGAGCTCTTCCAACCGCTCAGCGATTCCACCTTGCTGGATATCCCGAGCATTCAGCCGGTTCAGTTGACCATCATCCTGCGAGACGTGGTGGCAAACGAGGCTGTCTATGAATTCTCACTGCCGGCGGGCGCATTCGAAAGCACCAACAATGAAGAGATCAAGGTTGAGTCGACCCGTACCGATGGCAGCCCGCTGCCGGATTATGTGGTCTTCGACAGCGATTCGCTGACTTATCGCGTCAATCGTGCACTGGCCTTGTCCCTGGGCGTCGAGCGCATCGACATCAAGGTGATCGGTCGTGACGAATCCGGAAACGAAGCGAGCACCACTTTCGTCATCTACCTCACCCCTGAACAGGAAGATGAACAGGAAAGCGAAGTCTTCTTCGATGGCAACGAGACGGCGCCGTCATCTGATGCGGCTCCCGCAATTGAAGGCGAGGGAGGCGAACAGGGTGAAGGCGATGAGCAGGGCGAGATCACCGAGCAAGAGCAGGTGGCTGAAGAAGAGGCCGCGGCACTCGGTGCCGTTCCACTCTCCGAGATGCTCAAGGTGGCCGGACGTGACGGGTTCAGTCACGACCATGCCGATGTGCTTGCCGATTTGATGGCGTTGTTGAGCGATGATTCAGAAATTTCTTGATTATCGTTAACAGAATAAACCGCAACGAGCTCTCGATAGCGCGAAAGTGAGCTTATCCAATACAAGGTGTCCGCCTGCCCCATACCACGGGGCGGGTGAACAAGAGCAAGGGAACGAGGCGATATCATGACGGGAAACGAAAAAACGGAAACCGCCCGGGCGTTGCCAGAATCACGCGGGCGAGGTCGTCTCAAGACTCTGGCGACGATGGTTGCCATCAGCGCGGCGGGTATTGCCTTGTCGGCATGCGGCACCGTGCAACCTGAGCCTCTGGATCGTCAGGATATCGCGACCGCCATCCAGAGCGATGAGATGCTCTTTGAGCAGATGACTCCGGCCATCACCGAGCCGCTGAATCTCAATCAGGCGATGGCGCGCGCGCTGAAGTACAACCTCGACAATCGCGTCAAGCTGATGGAGCAGGCGTTGGCCGAGCAGAGCTTCAATCTGGCCAAGATGGACATGCTGCCGGTATTGGCGGCAAATGCCGGTTTCACCAGCCGTAACAATGAAGATGCCTCCTCGAGCGAGAACGTGCGTACCGGCGTGCAGAGCCTTGCCCAGTCGACCTCTGTCGACAAGGACCGCACCGATGCGGATCTGCGCCTTTCCTGGAATGTGCTGGATTTCGGTGTCAGCTACCTGAAGGCCAAGCAGGAGGCGGACCGCTTCCTGATCGTCAAGAACGCCCGGCGTGACATCATGGCCAAGCTGCTTCAGCAGACGCGCAGCGCCTATTGGAAAGCTGCGGTGACGCAGAAGTTGAAGCCGCGCATCGATGCCTTGCTGATAGACACCGAAAAGGCGCTCGCGCAGCTGGATCAGATCCAGCGCGAACGACTGCGGGCACCGTTGGATGTCCTGCAGGAGCAGCGCCAGCTGCTCTCCATCATGCGCAATCTCAAGAGCTTGCAGCGTTCCGTCGAGACGTCCCAGATCGAACTGGCGAGCCTGATCAATCAGGCCCCCAATGTCGAGATCCCCTTGCAGGCGCCGAGTCAGTTGCCGGAACTTCCTCCGTTGCCCTCCAACGACCTGGATGTGCTGGAGCGCGTCGCGCTGGCCAACAGCGGGGAATACGTCGGTCAGCTCTACAATGCGCGCATCGCGCAACGTGAAGCGCGCAAGAGCATGGTGCGACTGTTGCCGGGGCTGGAGTTCTCCTACAGCGCCAATTATGACAGCAACAGCTATCTCTACAACGACACCTGGGCACAGGCGGGTGTGCGGGTCAGCTGGAATATCTTCCGTCTGTTCGCGATCGATGAGATCAAGGCTCAGAATGAAGCGCGTGACCAGATGGTCGAAGCGCGTCGTCTCGCCAGCAACATGGCGACGCTGGCACGGGTGAATCTGGGCTGGCAGCAGTACCACAACTCATTGGATAGCCTGGCGATCGCGCAGCGCTTCCAGGCATTGGATGAGCAGATCGCGGACTTCAGCAAGCAGGCGCGGGCGAGCCGTGCGATCTCGGGGACGCAATCCCTGCTCAACCAGGCCAAGGCCTTGAACTCCGTGCTGAGCAATTCATTGGCCTACGCCGATGCACAGGACGCCTATGGTGGCTTCCTGTTCAGCCTGGGCTTCAATCCGGTCCCCGAGGATTATCAGCGTTACGACGTCGATACGCTGGCCAGCAACCTGGATGCCTCCTTCCGCCAGTGGTCAGGCGGCAGCCTGCCATTGCAGGACCCGGCACTCTGGCTGGAAGCCCAGTCCGAGACAACCCAAGCACAGGACGGTCAGGCCAGTCTGTAAGCTAGCCTCCCACCATATTTCAACAGGGATGCTGACGATGATGATCGCTGGTAAAGGTATCAATCGCCGCATGGCGAGGTTGGGGGGAACCCTGCTGGTCGCCATGCTGCCCGGGCTGATGGATGTCGCGCATGGGGCGGATCAACCGACCGTTCGCGGTCAGGTCAGTGCTGTCAATTCCACCATTCTGGCGGCGCCCCTGTCGGGGCGCCTGCTGGAAGTCAATCGGCGTGTCGGGGAAGAGGTCAACAAGGGCGATGTGCTGGTGCGCTTCGATTGCCGTTCGCTGAAGGCGGAGCGGGCAGTCGCGAGTGCGCGTCTGTCCGGTGCAAGCTCCCAGTACAAGGTCAACAAGCAGCTGGCGCGCTATGACAATGTCAGCCAGCTGGACGTGGATCTGTCGCGAGCGGCGGTCAATGAGGCCAGTTCCTCGGTCAAGCTGTCGGATGTCTATCTCAGCGATTGCACCATCACGGCGCCCTTCGATGCGGAAGTGGTCTCGCGTGCCGTCAATCCTCATCAGTTCGTCTCCAACGGCGAGCCGATGCTGGAGCTGGTGAGTTCCGACGAGCTCGAGATCGAGGCCGTCATTCCCGCCATGTGGCTGGGGCAGGTCGGCGCGGACACCCCGATGACCTTCACCGCAGATGCCACGGGGGCGGAACTTGCCGGCAAGATCGTACGCGTCGTCGACAACATTGATCCGGTCAGCCAGACCCTTAAGGTGATCGCGCGGCCGGATGCCAAGCCGGATGGCGGCATCAAGCCCGGCATGAGTGGCGAGGTCCGTTTTCCCTCTCTGAGTCCTTCCACCCTCGATGATGTGGATAGTGGAGAGGCGGCACAATGAATCGGCGGGTCGAAATGCCAGGCAATGTCACGACAGATCGCCTGGCGGGCCTCATCACCTTGCAGAAGCGTTTGATGAGCGCCAAGGGGCGCAAGGAAGCCGAGTATGTGCTGGTCAATGACACAGGCTACCTCTTTCCCGCGCGTCAGATGTTGCTGGTCAGCAATGGCAAGCTCTCGTCACATTCCGGCGCCACCGATGTCGAGCAGCAAAGCCCCTATCTGCACTGGGCAAGACGCGTCATCAAGGCGTTTGATCTCGATCGTCAGGTCGTCTCCGACAAGGCAGGTGACTCCCGGGCGGCCAAGCCCGAGCAGGTCATGTCATTGACGCCGGAGCGTCTCAAGGAACGCGATGCATCTCTTGCCGAAGACTGGAGTGAGTATTGGCCACGTGAAGGACTCTGGGTGCCCATGGTATGGCGAGGCCGTATCGAGGGTGGCTTGCTGTTGTTGCGCGAAAAACCCTGGAATGAAGCCGAACAACGCCTGCTGACCCATTGGGTGCAAGGTGCCGAGAATGTGCTGGCACGTCATTCGGGTCGCAGGCGCCAGCCGGTGGGCAAGCGCCTGCTGTGGGGCGCGGCCTTGGTGGTGATCGCTCTGCTGATGTTGGTGCCGGTACGCCTTTCCGTGCTGGGGCAGGCGGAGGTGGTGCCGGAGGTCAGCAGTATCATCCGCTCACCCCTGGATGGCGTGCTCAAGGACTTGTCCGTGGCGCCCAATCAGGTGGTGGAGAAGGGCCAGTTGCTGGCGAGTCTCGATGATGCCGAGCTCAAGGGGCGGCTGGCCGAAGCCAATCAGGCTCTGGCGGTGGCACAGGCGGAATATGCGCGTGCCCGGCAGCGCTCCTTTACCGAGCGTGAGGCCAGTGCCGAGGTGCCGCTGTTGAGGGCGCGAGTGGATCAGGCGCGTGCCGACGTCGATTTCCTTGAAACACAGCTGACGCGTGTGCGCGTCGAAGCACCGCGTGAGGGTGTCGCGATCCTCGGCGATACCAGCGATTGGGCAGGGCGTCCGGTCAGGCTGGGTGAGCGTCTGCTGGAAGTGGCCGACACTCGGGGCGCCGAGGTGGAAATCTGGCTGCCGAGTGCCGACAACATTCCGCTGCCGGAAGGCGCCGAGGTCTCGTTGTTCTTGAATGTCGACCCCTCACAGGTTCGTGAAGCACGGCTGACGCACGTCAATTATCGGGCCGAGCTGGCACCGGATGGCGAGCTCGCCTACCGCGCGCACGCCGTGTTGAGCGATGCCGAGAACCTGCCGCGCGTCGGCTGGCGGGGCACGGCCAAGGTCGAGGGGGAACAGGTCACGCTGGGTTATTACCTGTTCCGTCGCCCGTGGGCCACGCTGCGTAGCTGGACCGGGTGGTAAGGCATGATTTCACAGACTCCCCCGTTGGCCGTGCTGCGCGAAGACCTCAAGTTGCATCCCGTCGAACAGGATCGCGATGGCAAGCGGCGCTGGTTGCTGCATGATCCGGTCGCCCAGCGCTTCTATCGACTGGGCGAGGCCGCCATCGAATTGCTGCCCTTCATTCGCGGTGGTCAGGAAGCGGCAGCCGCCAAACAGGCCAGCGCCAGTCTCGGTCGTGAAGTGCCTGGTGAACAGTTGCGCGCCCTGTCGGAATTTCTGCGTCAGCATGATCTGGTGCGCGGGGATCCCGGGCAGCAGGAACGCTACCAACGCCGTCTTGAGTCGCGTCCTACGGGGCTCAAGTGGTTGATGCATCACTATCTCTTCGTGCGCATTCCGCTGGCCAATCCGGATCGCTGGCTGAGCCGGCACGTCAACAAGGTACGCTGGCTGGGTAGCCGGGGCTTCTTCTGGAGCCTGGCGGTCATGTTTCTGGTGGGCCTATGGCTGACGGTACGCCAGCTGGATACCTTCATCGCGAGCTTCGCGGCACTGGGCGCTGTCGGCGGCTGGCTGACGCTGGGGCTGGCGCTGGTCTTCGTCAAGATACTGCATGAGCTGGGGCACGCCTTCGTCGCCAAGGCCAAGGGCGCGCGCGTCCCGACCATCGGGGTGGCCTTCATCGTCGGCTGGCCGGTGCTCTACACCGATACCAGTGATGCCTGGCGACTCACCGAGGCCCGGGACAGAGTTGGCGTCGATATCGCGGGTGTCGCGGTCGAGCTCTCGATCGCGGTACTGGCCTTGCTGTGCTGGCATCTGTTGCCGGAAGGTCTGCCGCGCACCCTGTGTTTCTGGCTGGCGACGACGACCTGGATCATGTCGGCGCTGGTCAACTTCAATCCTCTGATGCGCTTCGATGGCTATTACCTGCTGTCCGATGCCTGGCGACAGCCCAACCTTGAGCCGCGCTCCCAGGCGCTGGCGCGTTGGCAGCTGCGTGAATGGCTGTTCGCCTTCAAGGAAGCGCCGCCTGAGCGTCCGCAGCGTGCCTTGGTGCTGTTCGCGGTGGGCGTCTGGGTGTATCGCCTGCTGCTGTTTCTCGGGATCGCCCTGGCGGTCTATCACTTCTTCTTCAAGCTTCTCGGCATCGTGCTGTTCGCCGTCGAGATCTGGTACTTCATCATGCGGCCAATCGTGAATGAAATTCGGCGCTGGTTCAGTGAAGGTCGCAAGCCACGCGCCAATCTGGCTCTGTTGCGTACCGGGATGATCGTCGTGGCGCTGGGGGCCTTGCTGGTCTGGCCCTGGCAGAGCGAGCTGCGCCTGCCGGGGTGGCTGGAGCAACCCTCGGCTCGTCTCGAAGCCCCCTTCGGTGGCCGACTGAGTCTCGATGTCGCCCAGGGTGACGAGGTGAGCGCCGGTCAAGCGCTGGCGACCATCAGTGCCCCGGAAGTCGCCCAGCGGCTTGCCAGTGCCGAGCGTCGCGTGGAGCAGCTGGACTGGCGTCGCTCCGCCAGTGGTCTGGATCGCAGGCTGCTGCAGGATAGCCCGGTGGTGCAGGCCGATCTTGACGTGCAGCGCCAACGAGTCAGCGCGCTGCAAGCCGAACAGGCGACCGGTCAGCTGGAGGCGGCATTCGCTGGCGAGGTGCACTCGCTCAACCCTGCCTTGCGAGAAGGGGGCTGGGTCGGTGAAGGGGAGTGGGTGATGACGCTGCGCAACCCCCGGCAGGTGACCCTGACGGCCTGGGTGGAAGAGGAAGAGGTACTGCGTGTCGATGAAGGCGCCACTGCCTGGTTCTATCCGCTGGCGCCGGTAGGCAAGCCGCTGGAAATGCGCGTGGTCAGCGTCGAACCTCAGGCAGTCGCAGTGCTTGAGCAGCCGGAAATGGCCGCGCCCTACGGTGGGGAGTTGAAGGTTCGCGAGGGCGAGGAAGGGCAGCTGGAACTGATGCGCAGCCTCTATCGGGTCACGCTTGAGCCAGTGGACTTCTCGCAGGCGCTGGCACTCTCGATGCCTGGCCGGCGCGGCATGGTCAACGTCGAGACCGAGCCGCGCAGCCTGTTGAGTCGAACCTGGCGTGAAGTGGTGGGAGTCTGGCGTCGCGAATCCGGTTTCTGATACCGCTATTCTCCCTCCTGCACCCTGCATTCTGCATTCTGAATAAGAGCACAGAAGCCCAGCCTCCGAGTGGCGTTTGCCGCTCGGAGGCTGGGCTTCTCTGGTCTGGTTCTGGAGAGCGGACTTCTGGAGACAGGGCTTATGGAGAGGGTTTGGAAAGAGGGCTTTGGAAAGAGCGCTTTTGGAAAGAGGGCTTTGTGTGGTTTCGAGGAGATGCCGCGCTCTGCTTATGGTGCGCTCCGCCTTGATTCGGCAAGCCCTGATTCAGCCGGCCTTAGGAGCAAGAGGCTGCGCCACCCGAGCGTCATTGACCTGTGAGATCGGGCTGGAGCCTTTGTCCTCAGCATGCCCCTTGCCGTGGCCGTCATCGGTATTGGAGCTGATGGCGAGTGTCTCGAGTGGCTCCGGCATGCCCAGCGCGTAGCCCTGCACATAGTCGGCACCGATGGTGGCGACGGAGGCGAGCACTTGCGCACTCCCCACGAATTCCGCCACGGTCTTCATGCCCATCTCACGCGCGACCTCGGCTATGGCGCGGGCGATGGAGTAGGAGACGCGGTTGGTGTCCATGTCGCGAATGAAGGCGCCATCGATCTTCAGGAAGTCGACGGGCAGGTTTTTCAGGTAACCAAAGGACGACACGCCACTCCCGAAGTCATCCAGCGCGAAGGAGCAGCCGAGTGCGCCGAGTGCCTCGAAGAAGGCGCGAGCGTCGCCCAGCCGCGTGATGGCGACGGATTCGGTGATCTCGAAACACAGCTTGTCACCCGGGATGCCACTGTCGCGGACCAGTGTGACCAGCAGGTCGCGAAAGCTCGGGCTGCTGATGGAGTGCCCGGAGAGATTGAGTGACACCATGGTCAGTCGCTGGGCATGAGCAGGGTGCGCTGCCAGCCAGCTCAGGTACTGGCGAATGACATGTTCATCGATGGCGGCTGACAGGCCATAACGCTCCGCCGCAGGCAGGAAGGCGCCCGGCGCAATGATGGTGCCGTCCCGGCCTTTCAATCGCACCAGCACTTCGTAATGTAGTTCGCAGTGCAGCTCGCATTGCGGGTCGTTGCCAGGCTCTGCGTTGTCAGCTTGTGCAGTGACGAGGGTGCTGACAATCGGCTGTTGGTAAAGCACCAGGCGCTGTTCTTCGATGGCCGCGGTGATTTCTGTCAGCCAGTGCATTTCCTGCATGCGCCGTGCTACCTCATCACCGGATTCGCTGTGGCGATGAATGCGGTTACGCCCGGCATCCTTGGCTTCATAGCAGGCAGCATCGGCGGCACTCAGCAGCTGGTGCGGGTCGTTGTGATTGCTGTCGATACTCACCAGGCCAATGCTGGTACTGATGGTGAACAGCTTGTCTTCCCACATGAATCGGAAGTTGGTGACGGACTGGCGCATCTCTTCGAGCAGCGCCTCGGCGGCGTCCAGCGACATGTCGGGCATCAGCAAGCCGAATTCATCCCCTCCCAGGCGCGCGAGATGATCCTGCTTGCGCAAGCCGGCGGCAATGACGTCGACCAGCTGGATCAATAGCGCATCGCCGGCCGAGTGGCCGCAGGTGTCATTGACCACCTTGAACTGGTCCAGATCGATGTAGGCGAGACAATGCAGTGCGCGAGTGGCGCGTGCATCATCGCAAAGTGTCGTCAGTTCACGCTTGAAGGCGCCGCGATTGAGCAAGCCCGTCAGGCTGTCGTGATTGGCCTCGTGGGCCATGCGCTGCGACATGGTGTGATTGAGCGTATTGTCGATCAGCGCCAGCAGCGTATAGCCATCCTGGTCTGGCGTCGCCTCGACCGCAGAGACACTGATCTCTGCATGTACCGAGTTGCCGGAGGCATGGATGAAGCGACATTGCTGGGTAAAGAAATCCTTGCGCTGCTCGATCAGCGCCTGATGTTGCTGCAGGAAACTTTCCAGATCTTCCGGCTCGATCAGTTCGCGTATCACACTCTGCGACAAGGTGGCGGCGGTGTAGCCCAGGATGCTCTCGAGTCGTTGATTGACGCGCAACAGCTGGCCACTGGTGCTCAGGTGCGCCATGCCGACAGCGGAGTGCTCGAAGGTGGCGCGGTAGCGTCGCTCGCTGGCACGCAGGCGTTTCTGAGAGGCCTGTTGCTCGAATTCGGTCATGAGCTGTGAGACGTGATCCGCCACCGAAGCCAAAAACGCCTGCTCATCATCTGCCCATTCGCGTGGGGCATTGCTTTCCGTGCAGCAGATGACGGCCACCACCTGGCCTGCCACACGGATCGGGCTGTCGATGATGGCCTTCACGCTGCAGCGGAAGGTGCCATCGAACAGCAATTCCTGATTGGCCTTGGTCACATCGGCCAGAGCGAGAGCATGACCGGCATCCAGAGCCTCGAAATAGACCCGGTTCTGGGTGCGGGTGAGGCGAGTGGGAACAGTGCTGTGCGTGGCATCGTGCGGCGGGGGGACCCACGCATCATGGACATGGGCAAGCGACAGGCAGTCGCGGTCTTCATTCATGTACCAGAAGCTTACCTTGCGTATCTGCAGGCCCTTGGCGACTTGCTCACATAACCACGGCAGCAGGCTGTCGAGCTGCGCGTTCTCATCGTGGCGGGTGTTGCCGAGCTCGATCAAGGCCGCCTGCTGACGTTCATAGCGGCGCAGCTTGTCGGCCTGGGCATCCTTGGCCAGATGTTGCTGATGGATATCCAGCAATGAGCCGATGAAGCGGTAGGGCGCGCCGTTTCTGACCTCGAATTGAGCGCGCAGCTCAAACCAGCGATGATCTCCCTGCTGGGTGCGGATCAGCAACTCGCAATTGAAAGGTGTCCCGCTCAGTCGCTTGGCGTTGATCAAGGCCTTGAAGTCGTCACGCATGTCGGGCGCGACTCTCTCATGCAACGCCTCGAGTGCGGTGTCGAGTGTGCCGGCTTCATAGCCCAACTGGTTTTCCAGTCGAGTAGAGATGGTCAATCTCGCGTTGCCTGTTTTCCATTCGATGATGCCATCGGAAATGCTGCGCAATATCCAGCTGGCGCGCGACTGACTGTCTGCGAACTCTGCATTGAGGTAGCTTTGGTTGACCTGGCGTTTCAGCGCCTCGGTCGCCAGGCTCGCGAGCTTGTCCAGCCGGACGAGGACGTCCGGGCTGGGCAATTGTTGACGCGGCTCAGCGTCCGCCAGGCTCATGCAGCCGATTATCTCGCCATTGTCTGCCTTGAGGGGCAAGCCGATGTAATAGCGAATGCCGTCGGCAAGGACCGAACTGCAACCGGCGAGTTCCGGTTGTCGACGGGCGTCACACGTGATGAGGGGACTGGCTTGCAGTACCGCTGCACCACACAGCGCATCGTTGATGGGGACGGACTCATGCACGTTGTCATCCAGACTCAACCAGCGCTTGAGCTGCTCGCCATCACGCAGGTTGATCATCGCCATGGGAGCGCCAGCCAGGTCGGCAGCCAGTTCAAGGATCATCAAAGCCTGATGATCCTCTTCATGCCGCAATGTCTTGATCCAATTGGGAATAATGGATGTATCAAGCCCGAGAGAATCTGGCATCGTGTCGCAGCCTTCCCTGTCTGTAGCGGTGATGGGGGATCAAGAAAGATCGCAGATTACCACAGTAAAGCGTTGCCTCACCGTTGTTGGGGTTGAGACCACTGAGAGCACTGAGGGCAGCAAGGGCGCTGGGGTCATGAGGATGCCGGGTGGGAGAGGCAAGGGCGTCAGGGATGGCTGTGACATAATTGTCAGCATGGCGGCCTGACGGGCTGACACGGTCAAGAGGAGTCTGTAAGGAAATGGCGTTGATCAAGGGGTTCTGCATCTTGCTGCTTTGCCAGTTTCTCGGCGAGGTGACGGGGCGTGCATTGTTGCTTCCGGTGCCGGGGCCAGTACTGGGAATGTTGTTCCTGTTGCTGGGGTTGATGTTGCGAGGGCGGCTGCGCAAACGGTTGTTGCCTGCCCCGGACAGAGAGGGGGAAGGAGTGCTGCGTGTTGACGAGAATGCGGATCGAGACCTCGGTCAACGTCAGCTGGCCCGAGCGCTGCTGCGGGAACGTGTGCCTGCCAGTCTCAGGCTTGCCAGCAATGGCCTGCTCTCGCATCTGTCGCTGCTGTTCGTGCCTGCGGGCGTTGGCGTGATGGTCCATTTCGAGCTCATCGCACGCGATCTCACCGCCATCGCCATCACGCTGGTCGCGTCGATCGCGGTCACCCAGTTCGTCACGGCGTGGCTGTTGCAGCGCCTGATCGATCGAGGTTCTGCGACGCCGAGTGGAGCAGGGGGCAAGTCACCCCGCGCCGATGAGGTGTCCTCATGAATCTGGCCCCGCTGGACGCCCTGTGGGTGTACCTGAGCGCTTCTCCGTTGCTGCATCTGCTGTTGACGCTGGTGGCCTTTCTGCTGGCGACGGCGATCAATCGTCTGGCCCGGGGCGCATCGCTGGCGCATCCGGTACTGGTCTCCATCGCGCTTATCATCGGGTTTCTGTGGCTGACGGACACCGACTATCCCACCTACTTCGAAGGGGCCCAGTTCATTCACTTCCTGCTCGGGCCGGCCACCGTCGCGCTGGCGGTACCGCTGTTTGATCATCTCGATCGGGTCAAGCAGATGCTGTGGCCACTGCTGACGGCCTGTTGCGTCGGCATCGTCACTGCCGTGACCACCACCCTGGGTCTGGCGCTGGCACTGGGGGCACATACCCAGGTGGCCTTGAGCCTGGCGCCCAAATCCGTCACATCGCCGATCGCGATGGGGATCGCCGAAAAACTGGGCGGTATTCCCTCGCTGACGGCAGGGCTGGTACTGCTGACCGGCACCCTGGGTTGTGTGGTAGGCCCCGTTGTCATGCGACTGGCAGGGGCGCGAGACGATACCGTCAAGGGCTTCACCATGGGCTTGTCAGCGCATGGTATCGGTACTGCGTTCTGCTTCTCGTCGGTGAGCACGCTGGCGGGCGCCTTCGCTGGCATGTCAATGGGGCTGACCGGTCTGCTGACCGCCTTCATCGTGCCGCCTATCGTTGGGCTGTTCGGCTTCTGAGCATGAGGTGCATTGGTGGAGAGTCGAGCTGGAGGTGAGCATGCGGGGAGCAAGAAGCAGGAAGGCCAGCGCTATCGTGGCATCGTCTTGTGAGAGCTTAAGTTTGCGTTAAGCGCAGCCATTCATGCTGGTGATCACTCCATGGTTCAGCTCAGCGCTTGCGTGTTGGCCATGGCAATCGCCAGCACGTCTTGTGGAAATGTCACCTCGTTGCCACATGTCTGTCAGTGAGCTGATCGATCATGCTCCTACGCAGGTCCACAAGGCGTGGCATTCACTCGCGCCTCTGTGTCTGGCAATGCCTCGACCCAAGGAAAGCCCTCATGTTCACTTCTCTTGCACGCACAGTTCTTGAACGCACTGGTCTTGCCCACACCGCTGCAAATCTCAAGCCCGCTGGCCTTGCCGGGCATCGTGTACTGGTCGAGGCGCCGATGGCCTCCAGCTGTCGGGAGCTCTGTTGGCAGCTGGCCGCAGCAGGGGCTGCATTGATTCTGGTCGAGCGAGAGGGGGATGACCTTGCC
The DNA here is from genome assembly GCF_029846435.1 of Cobetia sp. 1AS1. Classification (NCBI taxonomy): domain Bacteria; kingdom Pseudomonadati; phylum Pseudomonadota; class Gammaproteobacteria; order Oceanospirillales; family Halomonadaceae; genus Cobetia; species Cobetia sp. 1AS1. The sequence continues at coordinate 125,893 of NZ_JARWKU010000011.1, read as the reverse complement.
TTGCTGTGCAGGTTGTTGCCCACCCCGAGTGGCCAGCAACACCGCCGCCTGTCACTGACGCACGCAGATGTGAGGGGTGACGCACTATGCACGCAACTGCACAACATCCCGGCTTCGGAGCGCCCCGATACCTTGCTGAGCCTGCCGGGCGATGGCCGCTGGCATCTGGAGAGTGGCCGCGCCTGGCATGTGCTCGAGCGTGGGGGTTGGCCGGCCGAGGTGCGCGCCAAGGTACTGGAGTGTCTTGAGCTGCATGGCTCGGCGGATAGCCGACGCCCGCTGCTGGAGCTGATCGTGCAGGCAGACGGCGACTTTTTCGTTCCGCTGCCGACAGCGAAGCACTCTCGTATCCGGTTGCATACCCCAGCGCTGATCACCGGTGAAGAGGACCCTCTGTTGATGCGCCTGGCGCGTCATCAGGGCAATCATCCTGTCAGCGTGGCGCGTCAGGCGCGCAAGCTGATCTTCCGACTGCGGCTGGCGCGAGCCAGGCACCCGCTCGCGTATGGCTGGCTGATGGCGGGTGAGGCGTTGCGGCGTGTCATCGGCGGGCCGCGCCGCATGCTGGAGCGTGGTGCGCTCGGGCTGCGCGAGCAGAGGATGCTGCTGACGGCGCGTCTGGCCAGGTGGCGCCATGCCCGACACCAGGAGCGTCGCGCACGCAGCGGTGTGTGATGGCTGGCTGATCTGTCGACGCAGGCGATGTGCTATCCCGCAGTATGCTTGCAACGTCCGTCACCTTTCGGTGGCGGACGTCTTGTCTCATGCCCCCTCATGTCCCGATATGACATGGCAGAATCAGAACGATTTCAAGGAGTCCAGATGCGAGTTCTGCTCGTCGAAGATGATCCGTTGTTGGGCGAGGGGGTCAGCCATACCCTGCGCCGCGAAGGCATGAGCACTGAATGGTTGAAGGAGGGCGCCAACGTTGCCGCCACGCTCAAGCATTCGCCCTTTGATGTGCTGGTGCTGGACCTTGGCCTACCGGATCTCGACGGTCTGCAGGTCTTGAGTCACCTGCGCCGTCAGGGCCAGACGTTGCCGGTATTGATCCTGACGGCACGTGATGACATCAGCGACCGGGTACGTGGTCTGGACGGCGGCGCGGACGACTATCTGGTCAAGCCGTTCGACATTGCCGAGCTGGTGGCGCGTCTGCGTGCGTTGGTGAGGCGCCATGCCGGGCAGGCCAGCGGTTGCCTGCAACTGGGGCCGTTGCGCATTGATCAGGCTGGCCGCACTGTCACGCTCTCCGGTAGTGAGGTCGCGCTGGGGCGGCGCGAGTTTGATCTGCTGGAGTTCCTGCTGCTGCACCCCAGTCGTGTCTTCAGCCGGGATCAGCTCGTCGAGCAGCTCTATGGCTGGGATGGCGATGTCGAGAGCAATGTCATCGAGGTACATGTGCACCATCTGCGCCGCAAGTTCGGCACCGGGGTGGTCAAGACCGTGCGCGGTGTGGGCTATCGGCTGGGGGAACTCACGTGAAATCCATCCGCAGTTTCCTGCGGCGCAACCTGATCGGTGGCGTCGTGGTCGTGCTGGGGACGGCCGCTGCCTGGAGTTACTTCGATTCCCGCGAGCAGATTGATGAGCTGTTCGATGCTGAGCTGGCCCAGAATGCACGCATGCTGGGGCGACTCTATCAGTCCCGACTCGCCTCGTTGACACCGGTCGAGCGTCAGGAAACGTTGCAGCAGATGACATCGGGCCAGTTCAGCCTGCGTCCGCCCTCCTTGAGCTTTGCCGATGGCCACGAGAAATCCCCGCTGGGACATGTCTATGAAGACAAGCTGATCTTCCAGATGTGGGATGCGCTGGGCCAGCCGTTGCTTGGCCTCTCGCCACGCTCAGTGGCGCTCGATTACCTGCCGGTGCCCGGCTATGGCAGGCAGCATGACAATCACCATGACTGGTTCACCTTCACGCTGTATTTCCCCGAGAGTGGCATCTGGGTCACGGCGGCCCAGCGTGAAGATGTGCGCGATGAACTGACCGGCCAGATTGCGTTGCACAACGTGCTGGCGCTGGTGGTCGGGTTGCTCGTGATCGCCTTGCTGATCGGTGTGGCGGTCTCGCGGGGGTTTCGTCCTGTCTTGCGCATCAGTCATCAGATCACGGCCCGTCAACCCGGGTACCTTGAGCCGCTGGATGCCAGCGAGGCGCCGGACGAGATACGCGGCATGGTGGATGCTCTCAATGGACTGCTGGCGCGCCTGGCGGACACACTGGACAAGGAGCGGCGCTTCACGGCCAATGCCGCCCATGAATTGCGGACTCCACTGGCGGGCATCAAGGTGCATGCCCAGAATCTGGAGGCCGATGCCAGGGATGAGGCCTCGCGGCGCTCGGCACGCATGATCGTGGATGGCGTCAATCGCATGACGCGGGTAGTGGAGCAGCTGTTGACCCTGTCACGGCTGGAAAGCGGTGCAGAGGCACCGCGTCGTCCAGTCGATCTCGCCCAGCTGACCCATGAGCTGGCGCGGGACCTGGGCCCCATGGCACGCCAGCGAGGCATCAAGCTGCATGTCGAGGTTGCACCCGGCGCGCAGCTGGTCAGTCATGAGAACGGCCTCTACGTGCTGCTGCGCAATCTGCTCGACAATGCGCTGCGCTATACGCCAGAAGGCGGAGAGGTGCATCTGGATATCCGCCGCGACGACGCTGGATGGCGCATGGAAGTGGCCGATACGGGCCCCGGAATCCCGCTGCGTGAACGCGAGCGCGTCTTTGAACGCTTCGTGCGTCTGGCCGGCCAGAAGACTCAAGGTTCCGGGCTGGGCCTTTCCATCGTGCGCGAGCTCGCCGAACGACTAGGCGCAGCGCTGGCGCTGAAGGAGAGCCCCTTGGGAACGCCGCAGGCCCCGGGGCTGCTGGTGCAGGTTCGCTTCCCGTCGTAGCAGGTTCGCTTCTCGTCGTGAATAGCGCCTGTCGGCCGGGTTGCGTCAGCGGAGGCCAATGATTGCGTCGAATGCATCATGCGGCTGCGATGCTGGCTGGCGCTCGATAATGCCAGCGGGGAGTGCAACTCGGCGATGGTCGGGTGGCAAAGACGGCTAGATTAGCGCTATCTTCATTATATGTTGCAGAGCAGCATGACATTCCCCTCTGTCAGGAGATTCGCATGAGTGAACAACAGTCTTCCCCTGTCCGTGTTGCACTGGTGACCGGCACCGCCAGTGGTATCGGCGCCGCCATCATGCAGGCGATGTGCGATGCCGGGCATCAGGTGCTGGCGGTCGATTTCAGTGATGAGGGGGCAGAGGTCGCCGACAAGGCTGGGGCTGCCTTCTTCAAGGCCGACCTGACGGATGCCGAGCAGTGTCGCGCGGCGGTAGAAGAAGCCGTGTCCCGTTTCGGGCGCCTCGATATCCTGGTCAACAATGCCGGTATCCAGCATGTCGAGCGCATCAAGGACTTCCCCGAAGCCAAGTGGAATCAGATCATCGCCTTGATGCTGAGTGCGCCATTCATGCTGATCCAGGCGGCCTGGCCGCATATGGAGAAGAATGGCTATGGGCGCATCGTCAACATGGCGTCCATTCACGCCCATGTCGCGTCACCGGGCAAGGCGGCCTACGTCAGTGCCAAGCACGGCTTGATGGGGTTGACCAGAACCGCTGCGCTGGAAGGGGGCGAAAGCGGCATCACCGCCAATGCCATCTGCCCGGCCTATGTGCGCACGCCGCTGGTCGACAAGCAGATCGCCGAGCAGGCCAAGCTCAATGACATGCCTGAGGATGAAGTGATCGAGAAGATCATGCTCAAGGGCGCGGCGATCAAGCACATGATCGATCCCTCCGAGGTGGCGGACATGGCGGTGTGGCTGGCCTCCGACAAGGCAGGCTCGGTGACCGGCTCCAGCTTCAACATGGACCTGGGGTGGACGGCGCAGTAACGGCGTACCCTTGGGCAACGGCTCATTCCAGTCAGTGCAGAGACACGAAGCCCTCACCATCGATTCGCGCTTGCGAGCGAGGATGGTGAGGGCTTTTGCTTGGCCGGCAGCGAAGTGTCGCCTGGGATGCAGACTACGGCAGCGCCGATGTCTCAGCGCTTGACCGGGCGCTTCTGCAGCTTGCGTTGCAGGGTTCGGCGGTGCATGCCCAAGGCGCGGGCAGTGGAAGATATGTTGCCATCGTGCTCGTTGAGCACCTTCTGGATGTGCTCCCAGGTCAGGCGGTTGACCGACGGAGGGTTGTCGGAGATCTCGGCGGCAGGGTCGCCGCCTTCGCGGTTGAAGGCGTTGAGAATCTCGTCGGCATCGGCGGGCTTGCACAGGTAGTTGACTGCGCCGAGCTTGATGGCTTCCACTGCGGTGGCGATGCTGGAATAGCCGGTCAGCACCACGATACGCGTATCAGGCAGCAGGGCGATCAGCTCCGGCAGCAGCTTGAGGCCGGAGCTCTGCTCCAGCTTCAGGTCCAACGTGATCAGCTCCGGGCGGTGGCTGCGTGCCACGCTGAGTGCCTGGGCTTCATCACGCGCCACTTCCACTTCATAGCCGCGGCGCGTCATGGCGCGCGCCGTGACCTGGCAGAAGAATTCATCATCGTCGATGATCAGCAGTCGGGTTGCATCGCTCATCAGGGTTCTCGCTTGGGCGGTCTTTGCCGCCATCATGTCAGATGAAGGGGGAGGCGCACTTCCGTCAAGGTGCCGCCATCTTCGTGGTTGTACAGACTGACGCCGCCACCGAACCGATTGATGGTGGCATGCGTGAGGAACAGGCCGATGCCCATGCCCTTGGATTTGGTGGAGATGAAGGTCTCGCCGAGCTGATCCGCCACCGCCATGGGCACACCATCGCCATGATCGCGGATGTCGATCAGCACTTCCTGATCGCGTTGCTCCAGGGTGATCTCGATATCATCCGGGCAGGCGTCGGCGGCATTGTTGAGCAGGTTCATCAGCGCCTGCTCAAGCGTGGTGTCCACCAGCATGGAGGCCTGTTCAGCGCCGGGCGTCACCTCGACGCTATGCTGCACATCCGGGCGCACCACCAGCCAGCGCTGCACGATTTCCTCCAGCCACTGGGCAGCATTGATGGGTTGGGGCTGTTCCATGCGGCGGCGGTCGGCTGCGGCCACCATCGCCTGCAGGCGTTGTTTGCAGGTGTCGACCTGACTGCGCAGCAGGGCAAGATCATCCTCCAGCTGAGGGTCATTCCTGTCCTTGGCATCCTCGCGCATCTCGCTCAGCAGCACCGCCATGGTGGAGAGCGGGGTGCCCAGCTCATGCGCGGTGCCGGCGGCCTGACTGGCCACCGCCAATACCTGCTCGCTGCGCAGGGCGGCCTCACGCGTAGTGGACAGCGCCTGATCCCGGGTGCGCAGGGCATGGGCCATCTTGTAGATGAAGTAGGTCACCAGCGACGCCGACAGGCCGAAGTTCAGCCACATGCCGATGACATGCAGGCTGATGCGTCCGCCCAGCTCATAGGTCGCCAGCTGCGGCACCGGCTCATAGAACACCATCAGGAAGCTGTAACAGCCCATGCCGACCGCGGCAATCACCCAGGCATAACGCCACGGGAGCGTTGCGGCCGCCATGGTCACCGGCACCAGATAATAGGGCACGAAGGGGTTGGTGGAGCCACCGGTATGGAAGAACAGCATCGTCAGACCGGCGATATCCACCAGCAGGTGAATCAGGTTCTCGGTGTCGGTGACAGGGTGTGATTGCCCGAGGCGCCACCAGGTCGCGACATTGACCAGCCCCATCGCGATGATGATCGAGATGACGGGCAGCACGTTGAGCTGAAAGCCGATGATCTCGAGCCCGAAGATGATCAGGATGAGAAAGCCGGTCCAGGTGATGCCGCGCGCGATGGTCAGACGAATGAGATTGCGGTGCGGCGTGGACAGTGGTGGCGGTAGCGGCTGATTCATGACGACTCCTGCGAGGAATGCGGCCATGATAGTGAATAAGGCTCATAAAGTGCAGCCCTGACGGTCAGTTAGCGCCAAGGCGCCATGCAATCCCCTGCGTTGCTTCCTCTGCGTTGCACCCTCTTCGTTGTGCCCGCTTTGTGGCGCTCTCTTCGTGGTTCAACGCTTGTCAGCCTCGCTCGAAGGAGCCACTCAGCCAGGGCGTCACGCGTGTCGGTGTAATGTCGGCCAGATGGGCCTCCCAACCCTCGACGTGCGTGAGAGGCTCTCGCGGGTAGTGGCCCGGTGATCCGTTGCGCCCAGAGCTGCTTGACCAGGCGAGCCAGGGCGCATGGCGCTGCATGCCGGCGGGCAGTGTCGCAAGCTCCGGTAGCCAGCGGCTGACGTAATGACCGAGAGGGTCGTGCTGGCGTGCCTGCTTCATCATGTTGAAGTGGCGATCTCCACGCGGATCACGTCCGATACCCGCCAGATAGCGCCAGTTGCCCCAGTTGGAGGCGACGTCGTGATCCAGTAGCTGATGCTCGAACCAGGCCGCTCCCTGGCGCCAGTCCACGCCAAGGTCCTTGACCAGAAAGCTCGCCACGTTCTGGCGCATGCGGTTGCTCAGCCAGCCGGTAACCGCCAGTTCGCGCATGCCGGCATCGACCCACGGCACCCCGGTCATTCCGGCCTGCCAGCGTTCAAGCGCTTCCGACGCCAGCTCATGGTTGCGCGGCTGAGCCGCGTCGTGGCCTGGGGACTCGCCCGTGAAGGTGTGCCTGCCCAGCCGCCGTGCATCCCAGTGGAAGTACTCGCGCCATAAAAGCTCGACGCGGATCCAGTCGCTGTCCTTGAAGGCAGCCTGCGGATGCGCGCAGTGCTCGGGTAGCGTGGCCTGGAAGTTGTGCAGCGCGTCCAGTATCCGCCGCGGTGACAGACAGCCCAGTGCCAGCCACACGGAGAAGCGGGTCGAGAAATCCGCGCCGCTGAGGCGATTGCGGGTGGTCTTGTACTGGCCGGCGAAGGCAGGGCTCAGGTAATCCTGCAGGCGCTGCAAACCGGCGGGCTCTCCGGGGGCAAAGGTATATTCGCCGCGGGTGTCGGCCTGCCAGTGGCGAGCCTCGAGCAGGTGCCTGGCCGCGCCCTGAAGGCCACGAGGGGCGGCCTCTGGCCAGCCGGGGAGCCGGGAGGGCGCTTGTAGCGGGGCAGGCATGTCGGGAAGGCTCGGGCGGACCTTCTCCAGCTTGCGCCGGAAGGCACTGAAGCTCTCGGGGAGTGCAGCGAGTGGTTCCGGCAGCTCGTCTTCGTCCAGCAGCAAACCACTGTTCAATTGCCGCAGGCGACACTGGCTTGCCACCGCGCGTTGCTGGCGTTGTTCCACCACGCCCGTGGCGCGGCGCGTGATGACGCCCCGGCAGCCATATTGCCTTGCCAGCTGCCCAATCAGCTGTGCCGCGTCGCCATGGAGGATCAGCAGGTCACTGCCCAGCGCCTGAAGTCGCGTGCGCAGTGATTCCAGGCTCCCGAGCAGGGCATGTTGCCTTCCCGTGCTGAGCGGCTGCAGACGTGGCTCCCCGGGGCTGACGCTGCCGAAGGGCTGAAAGGTCGTCTCCGCCACCACATGCACGACCAGCAGGTGGGAGGCTCGCTCCTCGAGCGCGGCTTGCCACAATGGGTTGTCATCCAGGCGCAGATCCTCGTTCAACCATACCAGCCAGGGGTCAGTGGACGTCATCGCGCGCCTCCCGTGCCAGCTGGCGTGCATTGCGACGACAGCGCTGACTGCAATGGCGTACGTCATCCCAACAGTCCTGCCACTTCTTGCGCCATGTGAAGGGGCGCTGGCAGGTCTGACATGGCTTGCTGGGCAGGTGCGGTTTGCGATGCATGCTGGCAAGGCTCCTTAAAGCGTTACACAACCTATACCATAATTGTACGTCACGCGAAATGGCGGCCAGGAAATCCCCTTTCGTTCTGTGGATGAGTGCCTTGCATGCCTGCCTCAGTCGCCGCCCGGCAGTTGATCCAGTTGTCGCTCCAGAGTCTGCATGGTGAGCAGCAGATCACGGTATTGGCGTGCATTGACGGCGCCGAGCAGTTCATCCTCGAAACGCCGCGCTTCGGGAATCAGCTCGGCGAGCATGGCCTCGCCCTCGGCGGTCAGGACAAGCAGCTGCGCACGCTGGTCCTGCTCGCTCGGACGACGCAGGATCAGTTCACGGCTCTCCAGTGATTTGACGGCGCGCGAGACGCGTACCTTGTCCATGTGGGTGCGCAGGCTGATTTCCCGCGCGGTCATCGGTACGCCGCGGCTCAACCAGGCCAGCAGGCGCCACTCGGCGACATTGATGGCGAAGCGCTCGCCATAGCGGGCGAACATCGCCTCACTGGTGCGCTCGGCCAGTCGGTTGAGGCGATAGGGCAGGAACTGGTCAAGATCCAGCTCGCAGCGGGGCGTGTCCTGTGAGGCTTCGCCATCAAGGGCATCGCGCGCTTCGGGAGTGTCATCGGTGCGTTGCATCGAGAGTTACCTGTCTCGGTGAGGGGTCTGATCAGCGTTGTCACGACAGTGCATTGCGGTCGGATCAGGTTACCGATGTTACCACTTTCGACAGCGAGCAAGACAAAAGTCGAGCACTTGAGTGATTGTCAAGGTATGAGTCTGCCTATATGGTTTCATATGTAACTATTTGCGGGTGATGGCGGTATGTCGTGCCGTGGAAGCCCCAGGTCATCAGGAGCCGCGAGCCCACAAGGAGATGAATCGTCATGCGCGAGCGCAATGCTGAGTGTCATTATCACGCCGGTTTTCGAAATCATGTCTCCAGCGAGGCGTTGCCTGGCGCCTTGCCGCAGGGCCAGAACTCTCCCCAGCAATGCCCCTATGGCCTGTACGCGGAGCAGTTGAGCGGCTCGGCCTTCACCGCGCCGCGTAGCCACAATCTGCGCAGCTGGCTTTACCGCATTCGGCCCTCGGTGGTGCAGGGCGCCTATCAGCCCATGGAGATGCCGGAGGTCGCCACCGCACCGCTGGCCGAGAGAATGCCGGATCCCAACCCGATGCGCTGGGACCCCATAGCGTTCTGCACTGGCGATTTTCTGGAAGGCCTGATCACGCTGGCGGTCAATGGGGATGCCCAGGCGCAGCAGGGCTGTGCCACGCACCTCTATGCCTTCTCTCGCGGCATGCAGCAGCGCTTTTTCTACAATGCTGATGGCGAATTGCTGATCGTGCCGCAGCAGGGTGCCATCGAGGTGCGCAGCGAGCTGGGCCTGCTGGAAGTCGCCAGCGGCGAGATCGTCGTGATCCCGCGTGGTATCAAGTTCCAGCTCAATCCGCTGGCGGGGCACGCGGAGGGCTGTCGAGGCTATGTGGCCGAGAACTATGGCGCGCCTCTCGAGCTGCCCTCGCTGGGGCCCATCGGCAGCAATGGACTGGCCAACCCGCGTGACTTCCTCGCGCCATCGGCGCGTTTCGAGGACGAAGCCGGTGACTTCACGCTGGTGGCCAAGTTCGGCGGGCGTTTCTGGCGCGCGAGCCTGGATCATTCACCGCTGGATGTCGTGGCCTGGCACGGCAACTACGCGCCCTACAAATATGATCTGGCGACCTTCAATACGATCAATACGGTCAGCTTCGATCACCCTGATCCCTCTATCTTCACCGTGCTGACATCACCGTCGGACACCGCTGGGGTCGCCAATCTCGACTTCGTGATCTTCCCGCCACGCTGGATGGTCGCCGAGAACACCTTCCGGCCGCCGTATTTCCATCGCAACCTGATGAGCGAGTTGATGGGCCTTATCCATGGCGAATATGACGCCAAGCGCGAAGGTTTCCGTCCGGGCGGCGCGAGTCTGCACAACGCCATGACCCCGCATGGCCCCGACGCTGCCACCTTCGAGGCCGCCAGTCAGGCAGAGCTCGCCCCTCGCTATCAGGGCAATACGCTCGCCTTCATGTTCGAGAGTCGCTATCTGTTCCAGCCTACCCCGCAGGCACTGTCGTCGAGCGCTCGTCAGCGCGACTACGGCTCGGTCTGGCAGGGGCTCGCGTCGCACTTCACGCCTCACACCAGTCCCCAATTCACCCCTTGATTCACTCCTTAATTCACCCTGCATCAGCGATGACCTTTGACTGTTCATCGTCATCCGACCCCAGGCAATACCTGCATTATTGCTCACGTTGCTCTTCAAGGAGGCACCCATGAAATTCGCTACCTACCAGGATGGTTCCCGCGATGGAACGCTGCTGCTGGTCTCCCGTGACCTGACCCGCGCCGTCAAGGTCGCGGATGTCGCCACGACCCTGCAGGCGCTGCTGGAAGACTGGACGTCGCTGGCGCCCAGGCTCGAGCAACGCTACGCGGCGCTCAATGATGGCACGCTGACGGACGCCTTTGCGCTGGAAAGTCAGGCGCTGCATTCCCCGCTGCCGCGCAGTTATCAGTGGGCAGACGGCTCGGCGTATCTGAACCATGTGCAGCTGGTGCGTCAGGCGCGTGGCGCCGAGATGCCCGAGACCTTCTGGCACGACCCGCTGATGTATCAGGGCGGCAGCGACAGCTTCCTGGCCCCCAGCGCCGATATCGTATGTGTCAGTGAGGAGCATGGCATCGATTTCGAAGGCGAGATCGCCGTCGTCACCGATGATGTGCCGATGCACGTCAGTCCGGAACAGGCCGAGGACCACATTCGCCTGTTGATGCTGGTCAATGACGTCAGTCTGCGTGGGCTGATCCCCGGCGAGCTGGCCAAGGGCTTCGGCTTCTTCCAGGCCAAGCCGTCGTCAAGCTTCTCGCCCATCGCCGTGACGCCGGACGAGCTGGGGGATGCCTGGCAGCAGGGGCGCGTACATCTGCCGCTGAGCGTGCATCTCAATGGTGAGAAGTTCGGTGAGCCAGAGTCCGGGCCAGACATGATCTTCAGCTTCCCGCAGCTGGTGGCGCATGCCGCCAAGACTCGCCCCCTGGGCGCCGGTGCGATCATCGGCTCAGGTACCGTGTCCAATCCCGGCAAGGATGGCGGCCCCGGCAAACCGATCAGCGAAGGGGGCGTGGGCTACAGCTGTCTGGCGGAAGTGCGCATGGTCGAGAAGATCCTGTTCGATGAGATTCGCACGCCCTTCATGCGTTTCGGTGATCGCATTCGCATCGAGATGTTCGATCGCGATGGCCAGAGCATCTTCGGCGCCATTGATCAGCAGGTGACGCAGTTGGACGCCTGAGGGCGGCGTCGTGAGGTAGAACTTCTCAGAGACACGTCTCGGCAAGACGTCGTGTGCCGGTAAGCCTCAAGCCAACAGGTTGCGAGGCAGTGCGAAGGGGCGGCCGGCATTCAACCGCTTCAAAGGGGAGTGCAGCATGAGTTCAATGAGCCTGTATGGCTATTACCGTTCATCTACCAGCTATCGGGTAAGAATCGCGCTGGCGCTCAAGGGGATAGAGGTCGCTCAGGTGCCGGTCAATCTGCTCAAGGGCGAACAGCGCAGCGAGGACTATCTGGCCATCAACCCCCAGGGACTGGTGCCGACCCTGATGGTGGGAGATACCCCCGCACCGGTGGCCCTGACCCAGTCGCTCGCGATCATGGAATATCTGGAGGAGCGCTGGCCCACCCCGGCGCTGTTGCCCTCAGTGCCGGAAGCGCGTGCGAAGGTGCGCTCGCTGTGCCAGTTCATGGCCTGTGAGATGCATCCGCTCAACAATCCGCGCGTGCTCAATTATCTGACCGATCGGCTTGAGGTCACCCAGGAGCAGCGCCTTGAGTGGTACCGACACTGGGTCGCCGAGGGCTTCGCGCGTCTGGAAGTGATGCTGGTGGAAAGTGCAGGGCGGTTCTGCCATGGAGATAGCCCGGGCATGGCGGATGCCTGCCTGATGCCCCAGCTCTACAATGCGCGCCGCTTCGAGTGTGAACTCAAGGACTACCCGAGGATTTTGGCCATCGAGGCGGCCTGTCAGTCACTGGAAGCTTTCCAGCAGGCCCACCCCGAGCGTCAGCCAGATTGTCCGGCGGCCTGACGCGCATGGCTTCAAGGCAGCAAGCAGCGCCCCACCCGAAACGGTGGGGCGCTTTCTTGTCTCGGGTCATCGTCTCAACGACAACACTTGCTGGAGCCGCCGCTGGCGGGTGTCTGCTCGACCACCACGGCAGTCGTGGATGGCGCGCAACCACTGCGGGTGGCGCAGGATGATGCCGGAGCGTCTTGCTCATGCGCAGCTTGCACGCTTTCGGCTTGCTTGGCCTCGCCAAGCTCAACTCGCGCGTCGCGAATCACCTGCCAGGCGGACTGCAGGAAGAGTGCGGCAATCGCCGCCCCCAGCAGCACATCCGGCCAGCGGGAACCTGTCCAGCCGACCAGTAGCGCGGCACCGAAGACCGAGGCATTGGCGATGATGTCATTGCGTGAACACAGCCAGGTGGAGCGCATGTTCAGATCATCCGACTTGAAGCGCCACAGCAGGCCGAAGCAGACCAGATTGACGGCCAGCGCCAGCAGGGCGAAGGCACTCATGCCGTGTGCGGCTGGGGCGACGCCATGGAGGGCCTGATAGCCTGCCTCGCCAAGGACGATCACACCCAGCGCCAGCATCACGATGCCTTTCACCAGCGCGCTCAAGGAACGTTCACGCACGCTGCGGTGCAGGACATAGAGGGTCAGGGCGTAGACGCTGGCATCGCCGAACATGTCGAGTGAATCCCCCAGCAGTGCGGTGGAGCCCAGCCACCAGGCTGCGGTGAATTCGATGAAGAACATGCTGGCATTCAGTGCCAGCAATATCTTGAGTACCTTGCCCTGAGAGGCTCTGAGCTCTGCCAGCTCGCCGGACTTGCTTTCGCAACAGCTTTTCATAAGGGGTCTTGGCCTCCTGTCGTATTGCTGACAGCATGGAGGTTATAGTCACTATAAGGTCAAGCTTCATGACACAAGGAACCGAGCGCGAGCCGGGAACAGCAGCGCAAGACCCGCAAAGCTCAGCGGCTTGCACAGGGTCTGACACAGAGGCTGTCACAGGGGCGATGAGCATCGGCCAGCTGGCCAAGGCCTCAGACGTCCAGGCGGTGACGATCCGCTACTACGAGAAGCAGGGGCTGTTGGCCCCGCAGCGGCGTGCGGCCAACGGCTATCGCGAATATGGCAATGCACAACTGCGCCGGTTGACCTTCATCCGTCGTTGTCGGCGTCTGGGTTTCTCGCTGGACGATATCCGCGCCTTGTTGGGACTGGCGGACCAGCAGGCGTTACCGTGTGATCAGATAGACGCGCGTATCGAGGCGCAGCTGGCCGAGGTGCGCAAGCGTCAGCGCGATCTCGCCGTCATGGAGGAGGAGTTGCAGCGCCTGACGCACTGCTGCGCCGGCGGGGTGGTGGCGCAGTGCCGTATCGTCGAGACACTGTCCGAGACCGAGGAGTAAGGCCTGGCATTTTCGCGCGCGCAAGGATGACTGAAGGCCGCTGATCGCGCTCGCCTCTGTTGCCGCGCCGCGCCAGCCGCTACAATGCGCGCCATTCGTCTTGTTCTGCTATTCACTCAACAGTGCGCGCGGCGTGCCTCACGTCGGGCCGGATGCCTTTCAGCTCATGTCAGATTCCCAGATTGCCAAGGCGGCGGATGTGCGCCGTACATTCGCCATCATCTCTCACCCTTATGATTTCTGACCAAATCCTCCCCCTTTCAGACCCCGCCTAAACCCTCTCCAGCCCAGTAACCATGCGGTATCTCCACAATTCTCTAATTAACTGTTCACTACTGTAAAAAACACCCATTTTTGGCTTCTATGTACACAGGTGCGTACATATTCTAGTGTGTACACAGCGACCATCAGGAGGTGTGTACATGCCGCTAACCGACATGTGGCTCAAGGCCAATCAGGGCAAGCCCAGGGACAGTGTTCAAGAGAAGTCAGACCGTGATGGCATGGGGGTGAGGGTCAGCAAAACAGGGAAGGTCACCTTCCAGCTTCGCTACCGTTTCCAGGGTAAGCCTGCGCGTATGGACCTGGGCACCTACCCGGGCATGACGCTCAAGGAAGCTCGAGAAGAAACCCTGCTCCGTCGAAGACAACTAGAGCAGGGCAGCGACCCTCGGGCACTAAAGAAAGCCGAGCAGGGGGATGCTAGTAGCGAGTTGAGCAACGAGGAGCTGATCCGGCTCTGGTTTGACGGCTATTGCAAGAAACGAAAGAAGGGCTGGGAGGAAATCCTTCGGAGCTTCGAAATCCATGTCTTCCCTAAAATTGGTGACTTGCCCGCCAAAAGAACGACTGCCATGCAGTGGGTGAAAATGCTAGAGGAGCTGGCAGCCAGCCGGCCGTCGGTGGCTTACCGTGTGCTGGGTAACTTGAAGCAGGCTCATCGCTGGGCAATCCGTCGGGACATGATCGACTCGCTACCCCTTGAGGCGATTACTGCCAAGCACGATTTGGACGTGTCACAGAAGACAGGCGGGCGAGCGCTATCAGATACTGAGATCAAGCAGGTATATACCGGAGTCATTGGCTCCCGAATGGCGGCACGATCCAAGCTATATGTCATGCTTATATTGTTTTTTGGGTGTCGGCCTGGGGAATTACGTGAAGCGCGAAAAGATGAGTTCGATCTTGAAAAAGGAATCTGGGTGATTCCCGCCCACCGGCACAAGACCGGGGCAAAGACTGGGCGACCTTTGGTCCGTCCGCTCATAGATGAAGTGAAGCCGATGATTGAAAAAGCGATGGCTCTTTCACTGCAACATGATTTTCTTTTCTCAGGAGAACATAAAGGGGTGAAGCTTCTTAGTCATTCGGCGACGCTTGGATTCCCCAACAGCATCATGCAGGTAGTTAAGCGTATTGAAGGCAAGGAGATGGAGCACTTCAGTCTCTATGACTTACGTAAAACCGCCCGGACTAACTGGGCCAGTATTGCAGAACCTCATGTGTGTGAGGTCATGCTTGGGCACAAGTTGCCGGGCGTATGGCAGGTATATGATCATTATGATTACTACAAAGAACAGAAAGCCGCTTATCAGAAGTGGTGGGCACGGCTCAGCGAGCTAATTGGCGTTCCTCCCATTCCATGATGTCCTGCAGGCGCCATCGTGCCTGTGATCCATGCCCACCTTCCAGTAGAGGACGGGGGAAACCCCGTTCTTTCCTCCAGCGGCAGATAGTGTTCATATGCTTTCCATACCGCTCGCAGATTTCGCTTGTTGTGACCAATTTTTCCACGATGATTTCCTCGTTGTCGGTTCGGGGATCAGGCTGCTGCTTCAGATGCTTCACGCTGTTGATCGATGTACTTCGCAGCATCGGAGACATGAACCATCGGCTTGCCGTTGATACGAGTGACCTTGATCGGGAAGGTGCCTTGGGAAATCTGGTTCCGGGCAGTGGACAGGGCGATGCCCAGAATATCTTCCGCGACCTTGGCCAACGGGAGCGTGACGGTTTCATACAGGGCGAGCAGGGCGAATTCGGTTTTCATGGTGGCTCCTACTGGTTACTGGTGTGATTATTATAAGCAATGCTTATTTATTTCCGCAAGCGCTTGGACTCAGAGTGGGTAATGGGGCGTGGGTCCAGACAGCGCTTGATGGGGTAGCCGAGCTTGCGGCGGCGGTAGAACGTATCAGGGCTCAAGCCGTTGGCGACTGCCTGACGGACCAACCCCCCGCGCAGAGGGGTTGTCAGGGCTTCTTCTTCCGTCATGCCGAGTTGGCTCATGCGGTAATACACAGTCTTGGGCGCGATGCCGTGAGCCTCGCAACGGGCCTGGAAGGAGGGGCGGATGGGGGCGACCAGCTTGTCGCCCCTGTGTCCTCGCACGTACCGGGAACGTACTGTGGCGAACTTGAGTCCATGTTTCTCGGCCAGTGCCCTCAGCTGCGCATGAGTCAGCTTGTCGCCTGACTTGCGGTTCTTGGCGAGTGCAACAAGGTCTTTCATAGGCGTGATACCACTCTGTAAAAGTCGATGTCCTCCCGAGTATCCGCACTGCTTATAACGTGGCCCGGTTTAAGGGCGTCATCGAGCTGGATGATGTAGCTGATTTTACTGCCGACACGGAACAGTTCGTTTGTATCGTCCCGGTAGACAAGAACCTCTTCTCCTTCCTTCAGTTCCTTGGGATCAACATGCTGAAGGAGCAGTCGTTCGCCCAAGAAATAGCGAGGCTGGTAGTGGTCGCAATCAACCACTATTACCGTCAGGTTCTCGGCGGGTATAGCGGCATCGGCGGTGACATCCACTATTTCCCCTTTGGTGGCGTTGCTCATCATTCCTCCCTTAGACATGACAGATCGTGTGACGAGCGTCATCCGTGGGTAGGCTTCACTGACAAGGATTTTCGGGTCCAGCTCACGCGGTTCGACTCCCATCAGACTGGCGAAACGAATGATGAAGTCGGTGTTGGTGGCGACTTTTCCAGACAGATACTGCGAGAGGGCAGGTTGCGACATCTCCAAACGAGCAGCAGCTTGGTGTTGGCTTAGACCCAGGTTCTTCTTGTTAGCGTCCCACACGGCTTTTATGCGCTGCGCGACTTCACGGTCGCGTTCTGTGATCCGGCGGTTCGGGGCAGTCATAGTGATTCAGCTCCAACGGAGTTAGGGGCTACTACATACCCCCCAAACGCTCACGGCCTTGTGCAAATATACAGTAACGCCTGTATGAAATCGGCAAACGGAATGGATTTTTCGACTAGCGCTTTCGTCGTATAACCCTGTCGGCATTCGTCCAGATCAGTAACGACCAGAACCCCCTTCGGGTGACCAACAACGACCCACGCATCTATCCCAGATTTCTGTAAGCCTTCCAACCATTCGTACTGCAATTCTGATACATCGGGGGTAACAACTGTGCTCTCCCGCTTAGGGATGCAACTAATATATTTATATTCAACCCACAGTTGATTTTTTGCGCAATAGAAGGCGTCAGGTACCCCACCTTGGAAGTTGTCATTGATCTTCCAGATGCGGGTGAGCCTGCGTTCTTCCTTCAGCGCCCGATGCACCTTTCGCACAAAACCGTGCTCATTCATCGTCGCTCTCCTCCCTGTAGGGGGGTAGCGGCACGGGGGGCGATAGCAATTCTAACGAAAAATCGAGAACGAGGTCAGCGACCTTGTTCCTACGCACGGTTGATCCTACAGCATTCCTGCGTAAAAAATCGTCAATTCGAGGCGCCAGGTCCAGCCGTAGTTCGTGATCCCGGGCTTCCTGCTCCGTTTCGTGTGAGGTGCCGTCGGAGGCGACGTACACCACTCGTTGTGTCACAGGCATTGTCTTGGTCATCCGTTCTCAAGGTGGGGGTACAAGAAGACCGGCCGGAGCCGGTCTTATCTTGAAGGTCAGTAAGCAGTGCTTATGCTGCTTCGCGCGACTTCTCCGCTTCTTCTTCGAAGGACGCCTTGATCTGGGTGTAGAACTGCTTGGCGTGCTCGTACAGGTCCTCGGACGCCCAGCCCAGGTTCTCGACCTTGTAGTTGTAGAAGTCGCCCTTGGAGTTGGACTGAGAAGTGACGCTCAACTTCCAGACACTGGAGAAGCGGTCACCGCCCAACTCATTCAGATCAGTGTTCCAGCGGCGGCTGATCTTGAGCTTGGTGGAGTTCATGTTGAGGATGGCCGGGCGAAGCTCGCCGGTTTCCGGGTTGACGATCAGGACGGTGTGGCGACCCGTTTCCACTACCTCGAACATCTCGGTGCTGCCACCGCCTTCTTCCTTGGCCTTGGCCATTGCGGCATCGGCGGTCGGATAGGCACCATGGAAACCACCACCGAACTTGCGCTTACGGAACAGTGCGTATTCGTGATCGTAGTAGAGGTTGATCAGGATCAGCTCGTCGTGCAGCGCGCTGCCCAGGGTGACCAGAATCTTGCCGGGCTCTGCGCCAGGCACGTATTCCGCCTTGTCCTTCTTGATTTCCGGGGAAAGGTCCTGGAGCAGCTTGATGGCCGGGATGGCCATGTCAGCGGAGCTGACGTTCTCGTTACCCGCGCCGGTTGCGTTGGCAACGTGAGACGGCAGTTTCTTGGAGTCGTTGTTGACGATGAGATCGTTAGCCATGGTATTGGTCCTATTGGTTCGATTGATTCTGTGGTTGTGACGCACAACCCCAAATATAAGCACTGCTTACCAAATTGTCACGCCTTACGGAATGACAATTTGTCTCGCTCCATCGGAGAGGTGCCCGGCGGCACCACACCGTCTACCTGCAGCACCTCGCGGTAGGCGGCACTGGCGATACGTTTCTGGAGCAGGTAGAACGCATCGTGCTGCTTCACGTAGCCGAAGAACGCTTCCCAGTCGTCCACGCTGGCGACCGTCTCGGTGCTGTAGCTGGCCGTATGGCCCGCCGCAGACACACGATCCAGCTCGTTTTCCTTCAGGTACTCCAGCAGCTGTGATTCCAGCTCGTCGTGCAGCTTCTTGAGCACCTTGGCGCGGTCGTTGGCGTCTTTCAGCTCGGCCTTGGCTTCGCTGAAACGGGTGATCAGGTCGTTGAGTTCGCTCATGTCAGAAGTCTCTGTTGTAGACGGTCATCACGACCGTTTTACCGTTGGAGAGGCGCACGACAGGGAAGACGCAGCGCCGTGTGATGTAGAAGCCGGGTTTGGCCCCTGCACGCTTGTTGTTGCGGATGTGCGGGAATGCGCGGTGGCCGAGGAGCTGGCGCACTCTGCGAGACGCGGGTCGTGCCTGGTGCCATTCGTCCTCGATGCCATCGAGGTCATCGAAACGAGCGGCCCACCGTGCCCGCGCGTGATGCGTGAACACGACATGCTTCATGCCGCCGTCCGTTGCTGGAAGAGGGCGAGCAGGTCATCCATCCGGGTCAGCTTGCCTTCCAGCTGCTCGTAGACCTGTTCCTCGGCAGTGTCGCGGGCAGCGATGTGGATGGTCTGCGTGGCCTGGGTCTGGCCGGCGCGATAGATGCGGCGGTTGAACTGCTGGTAGTGCTCAGCGTTGTAGGTCGGGGAGCACCAGATCGTGGCCGTGCCCTTGGTCAGGGTCAGACCGTGTCCGGCGGACTGCGGGTGAGCAAAGACCACCTGAAGGCGACCGGCCTGGAAGTCCTCGACTACCTTAATGCGGTCCTCGTTCTTCACCGACCCATCGATCACGCCGTAGGGAATCTTCAGCTTGTCGGCCAGCTTGGTCAGTGCCTCGACCTCATGCTTCCAGTTGAAGGCGACCAGGCTGTGTTCGCGTTCCTGGACCAGCTGCATGACCAGGTCATAACGGTCCTGGTGGAAGGTGGTCACATCACCGTCACCGTTGTAGACCGCACCCGTCAGGAGCTGGAGCAGCTTGCGCACGCGGACACCGGCATTGACCGCTGTCACTCGCTCGCCGTCGTCGTTCTCGACCACATTGGTTTCGAGCATCTGCAGGTACAGGGCCCGTTGCTTCGGGGAGAGATCGACGTGGTAGGTGAGGGTCTGGTTGGCCGGGATGTCCAGACAGTCTTCGAAGCGGTAGCGGATGCAGATATCGGCCAGCGCCTGCGCGACGTGTTCCTCGGCACCGTCCTTGGCGACCCACTTGACCATCTTCGGGTCCGGGCCGACCTGGATGGGGTCGGTGACCTGATTGCGGAACTGGAAGAACTTGTTCCCCAGGTGCTCGCCGTCATCGATGATCAGCGTCGGATGGAAGATGTCGAGCACGTCCTTGGCCGTCGGGGTACCGGACATGGCGATGCGACGGTCGAAATAGGTGCGAAGGGTCAGCATGGCCTTGGACCGCTGACTGGTGGCGTTCTTGAATGCTGTGGCCTCATCGATGACCAGCCAGTGTTCCTGGTCATCGGGGAATGCTTCATGCATGAATCGGGCGTTCTCCTTCTTGGTGGCCCACTTCACCGCATCGTGGTTGGTGATGATGATGTCGGCGCCGGAGAGGAACGCTTCCAGGCGATTCTTGGCGTAGGCGATCGAGTAGGTGAACTCGTCACCCAGCCACTTGGCGATGTCATCGCCCCAGGAAGGCTTGAGGATCGAGAGCGGGGCGAGAACCAGCATGCGACCCTGGCCACCGTCACGGCGCCAGCGGCGGAAGGCTTCCAGCGTGCTGATCGTCTTGCCCGTTCCCGGGTCGCTCTGGACCCAGGCGCGGGGAGTGTTCGTCAGAAAGACAGCGGTGTGTTCCTGGTGATCAAACAGCTCCATGAAGTCTCCTATGAGGCATACGCCTTGCGATTACGGTTGGCACTGAGAAGCGCTGCCACGACGACGACCAGCAACTGGATCATTTGCAGGGTGGCCATCACGGTGCGCACGACGGTGGTCGCGGTGAACGCGATTTTCTGGAGCAAGAGCAAGAACGTCATTCACGTCTCCTGGGCGTCATGAGCCACAACAGCCCGAGGGCAGCGGCCATGATCATCAGGGCAATCAGCAAGTAGCCGATCGCGTTATGGATTGCGGCCAGCATCGCGCCTGCGAGGGCGATGGCGACCAGGGGCTTGCTTAGATTCATGGGCGGTTCCTTTCTCTATCAGGTGGAGGGGAGTGCCCGAGAGACGGGCAAAGACGCGCGGCGGGCAGAACTTGTAGCGGTCCAGGTTCATGGCCTCAGCCCACTGCGCCACGGTGTAGGGGCGGTCCCGCTGCACCATCTGCAGGAACCGGGCTGTGATCATTCGGCGACCCTCCATTGGCAGGCGCCTGTCTCGGCGTGCGGGCAGAACTTGCAGTTGTTCTTCGACGGCTTCGGACGGGACAGCTGCTCGGCTGTAGCGTTGGTGAGCGCGAAGGCCCGCTTCTCGATACGCGGGAGGAAGACCATCGCCTGCTCACGGGTGAAGGACTTCTCGAGCTTCTGGCCTTGGTCGGTGTAGTAGAAATCGACCTTGATGAACTCAAGCTCCGGGTAGCGCTTGAACGCACCGACCGCGTACTGGAGCCCCTGATCGGAGTGCTTCAGCTCGTTGCCGAATTTCTTGCCGGTCTTGTGATCGATGATGTGGGCCGAGGTCCCCCAGCGACGGAACACGTCCAGCTTCATGCGGCACCAGACGTCCTTGTCGAAGAAGCCCGTCTGCCCCCAGGTGGCGGTGAAGCCCCAGTTCTGTTCAAGCTCGAATTGCTCCGGGGACTCGTCGAAGGCTTCGCGCAGCGTGCGGTACTCGAAGCCCAGCTTCTCGAGGTTCTTGGGCACCTTGTCGGTGTCCAGCTCGCCACGGATGTAGTGCTCGGCCTCGTCGTGAATCTTGTTGCCGCGATCGGCGGCATCGCTGGACGGCTCGGCGATCTTGTCCACCTTGCTGAGGTAGACGCGGTAGGGGCATTCCTCGAACTTCTTGAGGACCGAGAACGACCAGGCCGGGACCGGGCCGCGCGGGGCCTCGGCCAGTGACAGGGCATCCTCGGCCAGGGCAGCGGCGTCCGGGCGCTTGCCGGCGAACAGACTGTGGTTGGTGACGCTCGGCCCCTTGGGCGTCGCAGCCGGTTGCTTTTCAGGCGTGGCGGCGCCGTCGGGGCGCCCATTACCGAAGAGGTTCATGGGGTGGCTCCTAATGGGTCTGGATGGAAGAGAGCGACTTCTGCTGGTCCGGGGTGCCGTTGTCGCGGATCAGGGCCATGAGATCGACGTCCTCGTTGATCCCCCAGTCGATACGGGTAACACGCACCCGTTGGCCAGCAATGCGGCGACGCTCGAAGCTAAGGCCGTAGCGGGCCATCATCTTGGCGAAGCTCAGTTTTCGCGTGTTGTCACCCGCCAACGTGTTGTACAGCGTCAGGGCGTCGTCGATGTTGAGGTAATCCCGAGACTCACCCGCCTCGAGAATGTCGATCGCCAGTCGCGCCAATACCTCACTCGACTGGCTGACACGTACCGCGTCATCGGGCATGGACGGGCGGGAGTCGAGCACGTTGTTGACCAGCCACTCGAAGTCGCCGCTGCGGATGGCGTCGATGTAGTCATCGACCCAGGTGTTCGAGGCATCACGCATTGCCGCCTTGGCTTCGGTCTGGAGCGGAATACGGGCGAATGCCTTGTCGATCTTGAAGGTGGTGAGGAAGTCCGCGAACAGCGGTAGTTCCTGGGTAACGGCAAAGATCAACTTGGCCGTGTCATACAGCGCATTGATCGGCGTGTTCTGGGCCGGGGCGACACAGAAACGACGGTCGGTGGCACTGATCTTCAGCGCGTCGCGGGTGTTGGAGAAGAAGATCATGTTTTCGAACAGCTCGACGTTCTTCTGGTTGGAACGCATGTGGCGCACCGAGCCGCTGGTTTCCGAGATCATGTTCTTCAGCTTCTCGTACATCCGGCTCCCTTCCTTGGCATCGGCCATGCGGAATTCATCGATAACGACGAGCAGCATCTGTTCGCGCCAGCCGTCATAGCTGTCTTCCAGGTCGAAAATCTTCTTCAGGGAGCTATAACGCTCGGTGAACAGCGGCTTGATGATCTGGTGGAACAGCAAGCCCTTGCCGGTGCCCTCGACCCCGTGGAACATCCAGGCGACGGACGTTTTTTCGCGGTACACGAAGGCGAAGGCGAGCCAGTTGATGAAGTGCTCATACTCCGCTTGGCCGTGACCCACGACATGGTCAATCAGCTTGTGAATGTTGGGCGCGATCTGGCTGAGGTAGCCGGCGGCATAGCCATACTGGATACCCTGATATTCCTCGCTGATTTCCGGCTTGCGCATCATGTACGGCGAGGGGCGGAACAGGTTGAAGTGCTTGTTCGCCGAGTCGATCTGACCCGTGGTGGACTTCGGATCGAAGCTGACCTGCCAGGACTCGATCGGATCAGGGAGGTCGGCACCGTACTGGAGCATGAAGTCCCGTAATGCCACGCGACCGGCATAGGCGTGATGCACCAGGGTGTTGTCCTCGGTGTTGTAGAGGACCGTCGAGTAGGTATCGGCATCCCGGTCGCGGAAGACCAGCGGTGAGACGGTTTCATCGACGACTTCATCCGAGATCGAGGCCATGTAATCCCGGTAGAAGTCCGGGGCCACCTTGACCATCTCGACGACGGGCTCGTCCTTGAAGTTGTAGATGTACTTCGGGTTGTCCTTCGGCCAGTAATAGGCGTTGGAGTCACCGCCGTTGAGGTTCGCGTAGACGAACGGGTCATTCTCGTAGGCAATCTCGATGCTGACCGTATCCGGGTTGGTCAGCAGTTCGTGGTAGTGACCCTTGCGCGTCTCGATGACCTTGGTCTTGCCGACACGGCTGGGCAGCTGGGCCAGGGCGCGCAGCTCCTTGACCTTCTGCTTGATCAGGTTGTCAGCGGTCTGGGGGACAACCGCATTGATTTCCTTGGAGACGTTGGCGACTGGACTGTCGCCGGGGATCAGGGCCACGCGCTCCTGGGGGGAGGTGAACGGGTCCATGATCAGCTTGCCGAGGAACAACGGCGTGGCGATATAGATCAGCCGGCTGTTGTCCGCCGTGCAGCGGTCCAGGGTGAAGTGCAGCGACTGACCGGACGGGTTCAACTCGATCTGCGCATCCAGGTCCGGGTGCGCGAAGTTGGCCTCGGTCAGCCACGCTTTCAGCTTGCCGGGTACCACGGGGGCATCGAGCAGGAAGAACAGGTGCAGGCTGGCCGTCTTGGGCTTCATGCCGAAGGAGGAACTGGCATGCGCGACGCAGGCCGTGGTCCGCAATGATTCCGGCAGGTACTCACGGGCGTGGTTGGCAGCGGTAGTCAGCTCTTCCTTGGTCAGCGGTCGTGGTAGCTCCAGGTCACCCAGGGGCATGTCATCGATGTCGATAACCAGAATCTGCGGACGGAACTTCGGATCGCTGCGGCCGGCACGGGATTCGTTGGCCAGTGGCGTCGGGAAGTGCCCGGTGAAGAACGCATCGCCGCCACCGGAGTGGCGGGCGATCAGCTTGGCCAGGGTGTCCAGTCCCTCGAAGTCCGCCGTCAGCGGGTACTCGATCGAGGTCAGGTTCTTGGCATGGGGCGGGTTCTGCCGCCCCTCGAGGGTGTAGGTTTTCCCCAGGTGGACCTGGGCATTGACGAATGTGGCTGGGAACTGGTCCATCATCCCCTCCTGAAATGGCTGGCACGTTGGCGCTTTTGCCAGTCATCGCGGCAGTCTGTGTCGCAGAAGCGTGTCTCGGGGTCGTCGAGTGCTTCCTGGCAGTTGAAACACCGACCTGTGGCCGGTGGTAGCTGAGAGGCTTGCCGTGCAGCACGAAGGCCATGATCAATCATGGCCTCCGCGATCTCCTGCGCCTTCTCGTCGTCGAGGTCGTGATCCATAGAGCCCCTGATAAATCTGACGTGTGACGCTTGAGTATAAGCAGTGCTTATTGTTGTGGTCTAGCCGCTTTCAGCTGTTCTTTCAGAGTCTCGATCATGCGGAGCTGGTGAATGGCGTCATCACGGGCGTCGTGGTGCGTGCCTTCGCGCTCGACCTTGGTGTATACGCCCAGGTCCTCGGCCAGTGCCTTGAGGGTGCGCAAGTCACGCGCCATCCAGAATGCCCAGGGCGGTTGCATGCCGTGTGACCGGAAGGCGTGTTCGAGCATGGCGACATCGAAGCTGGACCCGTTGCCCCAGGGCGTGAGGCGGGCATCCTTGTCGCCCAGCTGGATATACCAGGACTGGAATGCCAGCAGGCCATCGCGCATCGATACACCGTCCGCGCAACGGGCCATCATCTGGTCATACAACTCACCTTGCTTGCGCCACCAGGTCAGCGTGTTCGGATCGATGTGGCGGTCCCGTTGGGAGGTCTTGGCGTCGAGGTAGCAGACGAAGGTTTCCAGCTCACCGTTCACGCGGGCGGCGGCACCAATCGTGGTGATACGGGCATCCTGTCGGACTGACAGGGTTTCCAGATCGATGGAAACGGGCAGTTCATACTCGGACATGGGGCAGGCTCCGTTCTTGAGGCACGAAAAAACCCCCGTGGAGTCCACGGGGGCGAGAAGCAGCGGGGCGGCTTAGGCAGCGGCCCGTTGCTCCTGGGCCACTTCGATCAGCTTGTCGAGGGCTTCGCGCACTTCCTCGTTGTCGCTGTCGGTCGAGTTGAGCATGCGATCCAGTGCAGCATGCGCACGGTTGAGCTGGCCCATTTTCTTGTTCATCTCGACGCGGTCCTGCTCGGCGCGCACCTCAGCGTCGAGGGTGGCGATCTCGTCGCGCTTGGTGGCGATGCGTTCTTCACGGGTTTCGATGCGACGGTTGGCCTGGGCGACGCGCTTGGTGGCAGTCTTGAGGGTGTCGATGTTGATCATCGGGGCGTTTCCTTTGTTGTAGTGAAACCTGGAAGGGTGCTTGTGGTAAGCAATGCTTATATTAGCAGCGCTTTCAGGGGATGCCAATTACTTCGAGTAACAGGTATCCCAGCCGCCTTCACTGTCGAGCGGCAGGTCAGGGGCCCAGTCCGGTGGCACTCGCATGAGGTCTTCGAGCCGGGCCTGACGGTCGTCGCTATTGTCGTCCGGCATCGTCATCACGATTTCATCGTGGACCGCCAGAACGAGGTAGCTGTCGGGGAATTCGCGCACGGCAGCGCGTATCTGATCAGCCACGATGGTGCGGGACAGGGCCTGGACGATGTTCTCGGCCAGGATGCCGCCATAGATGCGCTGCGTCTTGCCGTTGCGGCGATCGCAGACCAGTTGGTCGCGTCCGTCCTGTTCGTCGGTGATGACGCGCAGGTTGGGGTATTTGAGCGCCATGCCATTGGGCATCTCGAGGCGTTCGAAACGGACCCGGATCGGGCCGATCCAGTAATCCGTCTTGGGCAGCATCATGTCGTAACCGGCCTGAGTGAGCAGCCGCCAGTAGTTGACGATGTTGGGGCTGTCGGCACGGAAGGTGTCCACGGCCGTCTGGGCGAAATGCTGGGATACCAGGATCGGGGGCGATCCCATGGGACCGGAGGCCAGGGTGCCACGGAACTTGGGCGCGCCCATGCCATAGCCGAGGCCGAGGCGTGCGGTCTTGCCGACGTTACCTTCCTCTTCCTGCAGCTTGTTGCCGTCGGCGTCCTTGGCCTTGCGATCGACGGGGTAGCCGTAAATCTTGGTGGCCATGTCGTTATAGATGTCCTCCTTGCGGCGGATCATCTCCAACAGGCTGGTTTCACCGGCCACATATGCCAGGACACGGGCCTCGATGTTCGAGGAATCCGCGACATGGACCTTGTAGCCTGGCGGGGCCGTCAGCGCCTTGCGCAGGTCACCGCCACGGGGCAGGTTCTGCAGGTTCACTTTCTGGGTCCCGGACCAGCGGCCAGTGTGCGCACCGTAAAATGACAAGGGCACCGGGATGCGTCCCAGCTGGTCGTCCAGATCGAGCAGACGCTGGGCACGGGTCGTGTTGAGCGTGGACTTGACCGCTGCGCGGGCCTTCCATACGTGGGCGAATTCCGGGTGGTCGGCCATGGTGGCCAGGAATGCCGGGTCCTTTTGACCCAGGGCATCGGTTTCCTTGCCGGTACTGGGGCTGACCTTGCGGGGCACCTCGATGCCGTTCTCGCGCATCCACTCGGCGAACTTGGGATTGGAAGACAGCGTGGTCTTGGCCAGGCCCGAGTCCTTTATCAGCTGCTTGGTATGGGACAGCTCCTTCTCCAGGAAGCCTTCCACCAGCGGTCGATCGAGGATGAAACGGGGCTGGATATACATGCGCAGCGTCAGCTCGGCCAGCTCGACCTCACTGTCCGGGATATTGGGCCGCAAGTAATGGAACAGGGCGCGGGTCAGTCGGACGTCCTGCTTGCAGTAGTTGCCCATGACCGCTTGCTGCTCGGCGTCCAGCTCCCGACAGTTCTTGAAGTTGGCCAGCTCCTTGCCTTTCTGCATGTCGGGGTCATCGGGCCAGGCCCGTTGGCACATGGCCTCGAGGCTAACGTCCTGACCCGGCCACATGCCGCGCCCCAGTGACTGGGTATCGACATAGTGCTTGGCGTAGCGGTTGTAGCGCAGGGCCAGCACGGTGGCATCGAACATCAGGTTCTGTCCGACCAGGGTGGCCTCCTCGAGCGGCAGGTCCGCGATCGCGGCCTCGACTTCATGCTCGGGGTAATACTCGATCTCGCCGTCATCGATGGCGATCCCGACCCCCTGGCAGAGCCAGCGGTCGTCGAGGATGTATTCCGGGTAGGTGAGGCCGGTCAGGGTGTACTTGTTGGCGTAGTAGCTCTCGAAATCGAGAAAGATGTACATCAGGCAACTCCCATGCTGGCTGTGACGGCGACCTGGCCGTTGTAGCGGCCGCGCTTGCGGTAGCTGTATTCCCCTGCCGAGGCGTGGCGGTGGAAGACCAGCTGACCTAGCCGCATGCCGGGACGTACCAGCAGACGGTGGTATTGGCAGACGTTCTGGAATTCCAGAGTGAGCGTCCCGTAGAAGCCGGGATCAGCCCAGCCGGACAGGGCGTGGTTGAGGGCAGCACGACCGGCGCTGGAACGCAGCTTGAACTCGCAGGACAGATCGTCAGGCAGGTCGAGGATTTCCTGGGTAGCGACCATGAAGAACTCCCCCGGATGAATCATCATCCCGGCGGCCGGTATCTTCACGCGCTCCATGTCCAGCTGTTCCTTGGCGCCCAGGTCGATGATCGCCGAGCGGTTCAGGTTCTCGATCAGGGCCTCGTCGCCGATGCGCACATCGAGGCTGGAGCCATTGATATATTCAGGGGCGGCGCCCTTGATGACGCCGCTGTTGATCAGTTCGAGGATTTCAGGACCTGCCAGAATCATGGCGTTGTTACTCCTTGTGGGGGTCCACGATAATAAGCACCGCTTATATGATCATTCAAGTTCATCGAGCAATGGCTTCCAGTCATCGCTTAGATGTTCCGCGATGCCGTTGGTCCTGGGATCACTGCCGTAGAACCCCCAGCAAGAGTCCGCAACATGCCAGAGGTCGTCGTCCGCCAGCTTGAGCGGGGAACCATCGAAGCCGAAGGCCACGGCCGGGCGTGCCTCAACGACATAGCCGTAGACCTCACCGCGCAGGTACTGGTCGTAGGTTTCCAGCTCGGCCGTCAGCGTGGCGTCCGGGTCGGGCAGTGTCTCGCTGCCGTCGGGCATCCACAGGTGCCAGCCGACCTGGCCGGAATCCCAGTGGCAGGAGAAAGGTGAGTGGCTGACCGTGATCCCTGAATGGTCGTAGAGGTAGACCGGCTTGCAGAGGGTGCCTTCCGGGAGCAGGCCACCTTCATCCAGCATCTCGATGATCCGACCCACATGCGCCAGGTCGTTGGGCTGCAACAGCTCGACGATGTTCTGGCCGTTGAAGGTCTGCTCGATCTCGATCTCGAACGGGTTGCTGATCCAGCCGCTGTGATCGCAGCGGTTGCAGGTGTCGCTGGGCTCACGCGCGTCAGCCCGGCACTTCGGGCAGATGACCTGGTCATCCTCCAGGTCGCCGGGGAAATTGGCCTCCTGGATGTATTGCGTCATCAGCGGTTCCAGGAACCGGGTCACCTGCTCCATGCCGCCAATATCCCCCAGCTCATAGTGGCTGTGGCGAAGGGCCAGCACCCCCGCATTGTCGTACTCGGTGCGGGGGGTCATGGGCGTCAGGTCCTGCTCGATGCGCAGGCGGTACTCAGTGTTATTTTTCATCATAGTAATGGCTCATTTGTCTTTTTTGGGCTATTAATAGTATGCTCTGAATGATTTTATTAGCTTTACCTGTCTTCGTTAATGTGAGTGCTTTTTCTAGTGAGGAGAGGCGTCGATGTATTATAGACTTCGATTGCTATACATAGGATTGCTCGCAACTACATTACTGTCTATGACCAAATTTGCTCATTCTAATGATCTAAGTATGCTTGAAATTAAGAACAGTTTTTGGGGGGGAGAGATAAAGCTATCATGTCGAGGGTCTTTAATTAAGTATAATAAGTCCCCCTTTACTGGAGAGAGTTTATACTTTGCCGATGACCAAAATTGGATTTTGTCCAATGTTAGTGAATTTAATGATTTGGGGCTAATTGTACACGGTTACGACGAATTTGATTTTTCATATGTAGCTAATACCGACGATGTTCAATTTGATCATCATATTAAAGGAATAGATGATCGATATCTGACTGATGTTGAAATGGCTGAAATCCTTAAGCCCTCTACTCGATTGAGCGGATTGTATAAGATCCAGCTCAATTATGTGGATAATACCTTCGAGATTACTAATGCAGAGAAGATTACATCAGTGGGTGAAATAGATAGAGAAAGCTTCATTAATACACAGAAATGGATCTCCTATGAACGTGATATAAGTAATAAGTACAGGGAGGAAGAATTAGAAAGAAAATATAGTTATGCAGTAGACAGGCTCTATTATATAAGTGTTGAAGAGCTAAAAAATCTTAATGCTAGAGGTGCTGTTAACGTCATAGACTATACAGAAGAAAAGAAAGAGCTTGGTTTGGTTAAAAAAGAGTATAGTGAATATAAAGAAAGAATTGCAGAGTTGAAGAGAGTTAATGATTACAAGTTTGAGGATAATATTAGAGAAGCGCAGAGATTGTATTTAAAATATATGGATGAAGCTTATGCTTTCACAGTAGCCCCAGGATCAATCAATATCCACGGGGCTTGTGAACCTCTATAATTCTTACAAGCGTATAGGCATCACGATGGCGATGGCGCCGGTATCACCGAAGTCGAAGCGGACGGATGACGACGCATTGTCCGGCAGGTACGCCGTCACTTTCGACTGGCTACCGACCGGCGTCGGGAAACGCAGGGCTTCCTCGACATAGCGCTGGTTCATGGCCGACTGCCCGAGCTTCAGATAGTTGCGGTACTTGGGGCGGTTGTCGGGGAAGGTCATCTGCTCGAACTGGTCCAGCTGGACGTCCTCGCGGGCCTCCATGGCGGCGATCCCCGGAATGACGCGATCGGTATCGGGGAACTTGCCATCGACCTCCATCTTCTGACGGGTGGCCGGCTGGTAATACCCGGGCTCGATGCCCTCGGCATTCGGGATGCGGTGCAGGCGGTGACCGTCGGTGGCCTCGATCCACTTCTCGCTGACATGCACGTAGTTGAGGTAGTAGCGCACATCATCGGTGCCGGCGGCCTTGGCGACCCATTCCCAGAGGTCCTTGGGCTTCTTGGCCAGCGTGGGCAGGAAGAAGTTGGCCAGCGTGTGCAGCTCGACGTCGCCGGGCAGGCGGTCGCCGTGGTGCATCTCCAGCTCCTCGGTCAGCTTCTTGAGCGCCTTGAGGGCGTCGTCGCGGTTGGACTTGTTGCCGGCGATACGGTGGCGGTATGCCTCGGCAGTGATGGCTTCGAACGGGTGTTGGGCACGCTTGGTTTCTGTCATGGCATTCATGTCACTTCTCCGGGATATCGATGTCGGTGATGTCGCTGAGGCGATACTGATCGACCCAGCTCGCGTAGCAGTGCAGGCAGGTGATCGACTGACGGGCGTGCCGGTCGTCCACCGTGACGGCGCCACCTTCGAGGTCGTTGCTCTCGCAGAAGGGGCAAAGGTTCGGTTCGGCCAGATAGCGGGCCCTGATTGCCTCATCCATCAGCGTTCTCCAGGGCGGTGTTGATGTGATCGCGGATCAGCTGGTTGATGACGTTGTGGCTGGGCAGCGGTTGCGGGTCCGCCGTCACCAGCGTGGCGTAGGCCGCGCCGACCGGACGACAGACGCTGTTGAGCCAGCCGATCAGGTCGTCGGCGTAGAGCCGGCAGGTCAGTTCCAGTTCCTCGACGTCATTGGTGAGCTTCTGGATGGCCTGGAAGTCGTAGGGGGCCGCGCCGAGGTACCCCGCTGTCAGGGCGATGACCGCCTGCCGGCAGCGCATCTCGACGGAGGGGCGAGGGATGATGACTTCCCCCAGGGTGGCCTGGGCGGCCAGGGCTTCCTCGCACTCCCCACTGCGGGCCTGTTCATCCAGCCAGAGGGCGAAGTCCTGCCTGACGGCGGGGCGGTCGGTGACCGGGATGCGCGTCTGGTGCCAGGTGAGAAGGTACTTGCGACGCAGGGCCGCCAGGTCGTGCTTGAGCGAGGTACCGGACAGGGTGTCGATGTAGGGCACGCACAGGTGGTACTTGCCCAGGGCCCGTTCATCGAGATACTTGGCCACCGAGCCGAAGACGTTGTCGTCCATCGGGTGTTCGGGCGTGAGATGGGTGAGCGTCTTCTGGCGCCAGTCGGCCAGCACCAGCCCATCGACCGTGGTGACGCAGTCCAGCTGGTCGCAGTCCTGAATGGTCTTCTGAATCAGGTTCCAGAGGTCGTCGGTGTCGTCGCAGAGCAGTTCGTCCAGCTCGTTCTGGATCGACTGGACGAGGTCGTCGTCGCCGAGCTTGCGCGCCACGAGATGGGCCACGTTCGGCGGGCTGGTGTTGTCGGTCAGGTCGCACAGGCGGACTTCCATGCTGAACAGCTGCTGGTCGCTGTTCTCGGGGATCAGCCCCCGCAGTTCCTCGACGTCGTCGGTAGTGGCGCGCAGGTAGACGCCATGAATCTGGATAGTCATTCGCAGAACCCCTCGGTTGGTAAGCGGTGCTTATCGAAATCGCCAGGCGAAATCCACGTATCCTTGCGACGGACGTCCACCGCCTTGCACAGGCAGACGCCGTCGCACTTGGCGAACATCGTCGTGATGCTGCCGGTGGTGAATTCGGACATCAGGAAGCTGACCATGCCGTTCTCGCGGGTGTAGCGCAGGGGCGGCAGAACCTCCAGCGCCTCGTCAAAGGCCAGCTCGTCGATGACGGCCGCCGGGTCGCTCAGGTAATGCGCGTCCTGCCACTCTTGCTGGAAGGCTTCGAACGCCTCCTCGGTCATGGCTTCGGTGCCCGGGTTCGCGGCCAGGTAATCCTCGACGGACTGCCCACCGGGGTAGAGCACCTGGCCCTCAAGGGCGACGTTTTTGGCGTAGCCAGTGAAGTCATTGCGATCGACGAGGTAGGTGTAGACCTTCATGGTCAGCTCCTGTGCGTTAGTGGACGGTGTCAGCGGTGCTCGGGGCTTGCATGGCCGATGCCGGGTCGGTAACGACCTCGCACGATTCGGCCAGTGCCACGCCATCTGCCATCTCGATATGCCCGTGTTCTGGTGCGATGCCGAGTTTGATCAGCATGAACAGCTCGGGGTTGATCAGCGCGATGCGCTCGATGGTCGGTGTCGGGTCTGATACCTCGACCACCCGGCCCTGGTAATCCTGCTTGACGCGCTTGCCGGCGATACGCACGGTGTCGCCCGCCATGATCTCACGCCCGTGGATATCCTTTGGCGCCGAGGGCTGCGGCGTCTCCTCGAAGACCAGCTCCTCACCGTCGCCCTGTTCCAGGATGGTGATGGTGTTGGCGAAGACTGCGGAAGTGCCGCCGTCTTCCTCGTCCAGGATCAGCATCGGGTACGGCGAAAGCATTGCCTGGTGGCCGCTATGGACCGGCAACTGGGGCAGGTCCTCGAGGCGGACGACGTACTTCACGCGGGCCTTGTCACCGTGGAACTCTTCCGGGGCACCTTCACCGATCTCGACCAGGTCGCCGACGTGGAAGGTCTTGCCGTTGCGGTCTTTCGGGGTATAGAGGTTCATGACGGATTGTCCTTATTGGCCAAGGGAGTGAAGGTTCCGACGACGTTCCACGTCGGTGACGCTGCTGCTGAGGGAGGCCCCGATGGCCTCGATCGCAGGGCGTAGGTGCTTGGGACCTGCCGGCGGCAGGACCCCGAAGTCGCGCAGGTGGCGCAGGGCGGTCAGCTCGTACTGGGTGCTCCCGCCATAGGCGAAGGGCACGGTCAGCTGCTGCGGTGGCGAATCGTCATCGCCGAACATCTCGACGTGGACGCTGTGGTAGGTGTTCTGGCCGTCGAACCAGCGGCGTCCTTCCACGGTGAAATGGTTCATGAGATCGACTTGACCTCCTTGAGGTTGGCGATGGTCGCGCGCTTCTCGTTGCGCAGCGACGCGGGGTAGGCCAGCTGGTGGCTCGGGTCCGTGCTGACTCGCCCGTCCATGCCGAAGTGCAACAGGCGGGTGATGGTGCCGCCGAGCTGCATGGCGATGATCGGGTGGTTGCCCGGTGCCCGGGTTTCCAGAATCTTCACCTCCTGGCCGGTGCTGGTGACCCAGGTCGTGCCGATATTGACGAAGATCGGGCGCTGGATATGCCGGATCGCGCTCTCGTCCACGACCTCGATCTTGCCGTAGCCCAGGTGAATCTTGCCGGTCGATTCGCACTGCTTATAAAAGAACTCACGCTGGATGGCGTGCTCCTCGGTCTGGTACTCCACCAGGTCGGACATCTGTGCCAGCGCCAGCGGGATGGTTGCCAGAATGATCATGGTGTCGCTCCTACAGGATGGTGATGGGGTGCAGCGGACGCGCGTTGCGCGAAGGGGCAGCGTCGAGTTCCAGCACGCTGTCAGGGTCAAAGCCGTAGTGGTCCAGTTTGAGTTCTGCGTGGCAGATGTCGCCGGCCAGGAATTCGAGGGTGAAGACCCGGGCCCCTTGCTGGACGCGGGCGCGGTACACCGTCATGGTCGGGTGGCAGATGTTCACTCCTCCTCGTCGTAATCTTCGAGGTAGGTGTTGCCACGCTCGATGGCGACCTCCTCGAGCACGCCACCATCGGCGTCTCCAATCTCGTCCGGGGTCCAGACGATGACGACATGGCCTGAGTCACGCAGTTGCTGAATGGTCTGATCCTTGAGGTTCATCAGTAGTCTCCTGGTGCCTGCAGGTAGGCGTCGTGTTCATCATCGAGGGCAACGGCCAGGGCGTGTTCGGCCTCGGTCTGGGTGTCGTGGGTGGACAGCACCTGGTCGTCTTCAGTGATCACCCGCCATTGGCCCAGGGACCAGAAGCCGAAGTCGGCGCCATCGCCTTCATGGGTACCGAAGTAGGTACCGTCGGGAGCAGCGTTCTCCAGGGCGTTGATCAGCTCCTCCTGAAGGAAGGCGGCTTCCTCGCTATCCCACCACTCACTGTCGTCGCCCTCGTCCTGGACATAGGCCGGGATCGGCGGGTGAGGCTGGGCGACCAGCTGTTCGTGGGCCGCGCTGTCGTACTTGGCCAGGGCGTCCAGGAAGGTCGGGATCAGGTCCTGCGGGCGCAGCGTGCCCTGGCTGATGCTTCCGATGTGCATATTCATTTCAGGGCCTCATCGATCCGTTCGAATTCGTTCATCGCGGCTTCGTTGTCGCTGCCGATGTCGATGACGATGTCCTTCTCATCGACGTCGTACATCAGCACCAAGGCACCGACTTCGTGCCCACCGGGGGAGGTCGCCAGCAGGGTGCTGGGCTCGTCGGTGGCCAGCAGCTCGTCGATCAGCGTGTCCACGCTGTTGCCTTCCAGGGGCGTGACCTCGTCCTCGAAGGTGACCGCGATGTTGGTCCACCCCAGGGACTTGAGGCGGTTGATCAGGTCACGGGCATGCAGCCCGTTGGTGGTAGCGAGCAGGGATGGCATATCAAAAACCCTCGGCCATGCGTTTATCGACGCCCATCAGCATCAGTGCGTGCTGATAGACCAGGAAGGGACGTGGGAACTCGTCCCGGATCAGATACTGCTCAGGCAGCCAGCGGCCGACGGCCTCGACGATGTCGTAGGCGAAGACACCTTCGTACTGGTATTCGGTGTCCTTGACGGCCTGCCAGGTCATATCCAAGATGGTGGCGAAGTCCGTCACGTCGCTGATGAAGCCCAGCTCACCCTCCGCCAGTGAATCGACGGCCTGGGAAAACCGCTTGGACTCCGAGGCACCCTTGGCCAGGTAGGCCACGGTGACGTTGTCGGGGGTGACGGGGTTCTCCCAGTCGAACTGGGGCAGGGCCAGGAGCGGGGGGACATCCCGATCCAGGTTCAGCCAGGTGTGGTCGGTGCGGGACGCCAGCAGGGCCAGGTCGATCAGGAACGGGACCTTGTCCTGGGGCAGGTGGGGGATCTGCTCATCGATGATCAGCAGGGTGCCGGTATCGCGCACGATGCCGTTGGCGGTGCGGTGCCGGATAGCATCATTGAGCACGGACAGTTCGGCCTGGGGCACATGGCAGGTGTTCAGGGACAACATCTGCTCGGAATGAGATTCGGGAAACATGGTATTGGGCCTTTTGTGGTAAGCGGTGCTTATACAGACGCCGTTGCGAGAAACGTCAGGCGCTCCGGTGCCGGCTCCTGGTCATGGAGCGGGGTGCGTTCGACGACGTGGCGCTGATGGAGCCCGTCCACGGTGCCCAGGCAGGTGGCCCGGGTGCGTTGCCCACCGGGGAGGCGGGCATCGACCGCCCACGGGAGAATCGGGGCGTGCGTCATGCGGATCAGCCGGGCAGCGGCCTTGAACGTGCAGCGGCGGCCACGGTTCGAGGGGCTGTCACCGGCCAGTGGGGCGCGCTCGAGGTAGGTCGGCGCGATGCCCAGACAGTCCCACTCGTCGTCGGGAATGTCGTTGAAGTGGTAGTCCGTGCTCGACAGGATGCGCTCGCGGCCGATCACGTCCTCGACCTTGTCCATTTCCTCGGGACCCACGAACTGGACGTAATAGTCGTGATGGCTGGTGCGATGGTTCACGTAACTTTCACGCGAGTACATGATGGTTCTCCTTGAGGCTACGCAGTAACGGTAAGCAGTGCTTATGATACGAGTCAAGCTTGTTTTTTGGTGTTATGGTTTATAAGCAGGGTCTTCTTTAATGTTGAATATTAGTTGAGACGTAGTTCTCAGGGGGGCATGTGGCTAGGAAATCAAGCGGTTTGGGCCTTGTTGTCAAAACTGCGAAAGCACTTAATCGGATGTCAGAACAGATCGAGAAGGATCGTCAGCGACAACAGCGTGAAAATGAGCGCCATGATCGGGCCTGGATTCGAGATCAAGAACGATACCTTCGACAGATAGAGCAAGAAGAACGCAAAGCTGCCCGTGAAGAGGCGCGTAAGGAACGTGAAGCAGAACGGGCATACCAACGACGGGAGCGGGAGAGAGTTCAGCGAGAAAAAGACCGCTTACGGGAAGACAAAGAGCGGCGAAGGTCTAAAGAACAAGCACAGCGACAAGAGGTGCGTGATCGTAAGCAATTCTGGCGAGATGAAGCCGCAGTAGGGAAAGACGCTTTATCAGATCGTGAGAGTGAACGTGCTGATGCAAAACAAGATGTGATTGCCCAATTTTTGAGGTGATGTATGCAGGGTGAGTCTATTGATGGGATCGTGTTCCTTGCGCTAGTACTGCTAGTGCCAGTCGGTATAGTGATTTCAATCGCTAGAACGAAGGGGAAAAAACTTCGTAGCGACTTAGCCGAGAAAGAATTAGCTATTCGTGCTGAGTACCATGAAAAGTCGATAGCATTGGATTCGAAACGTGCCGACTTGGATCGTAAGGCTGAAGAATTTGGTAGCCTTGAAAAAGCTATTGAGGGGTTAGCAGAGCGTCGTAAGGTTGCGGATTCAGAGTTAGTGGAAGTTTCTGATATGCTGACGAAATCTCGTATGGAATACGAGAGAGTAGATCAAGAGACAACCGATCTGCAGCGTTTAAAGCTTAATGCTGACACGATAGCATTACAAAAAGAACATGATCTTCAGGAGTTGGATACATTAAAAAGCCAGTTGATAGAGTATCGTACAAAAGAAACGGCAGGTCATAGAGAATTACGTCAAGTAATGTCGAAGCTTGATCTTTATTCACGACTCGAAGAATTTGTGGATTTTGGTCATTTCGAACTGCCTGAATACTTATATGAGACTAGTGAGAGATTTGCCGCTGAAATCAAGAAGCTTCGGCAAGATCAGAAGGCGATGCTCAAAGATCGTTCTGCCTTTACGCAGCACGGTGAAGTCGTCATTACTGGCGATGAACGCCAAGATAAAAGAATCATTGAAGGTCAGATGAAGCTGGTGATGCGTGCTTTCAATATTGAGACAGACATATTGATTGGTAAGGTCAGCCCTTCGAATCTAGAACGTACGTTAAGTCAAATAGAAAAAGTGGCCAGCGACTTAGAAAAGTTGGTAGCTTCGCTCCGCTGTGGATTGAGTACTGACTATGTTGCTCTACGATATGAAGAGTGTGGTATTCAATATCAGTATGCGCTGAAAAAGAAAGAGGAGGCTGAAGAGCAACGACTTATTCGTGAACAGATGCGAGAAGAGGCGAAAGCAGAGAAGGAATATCGGGCTGCAATTGATGCGGCACAGCGTGAAGAGGATATGTATCAGGATATCTTGGCTCGCGCTAAACAAGAGCTTGAACAAGCAACTGCTGAAGAGCGAGCAATTGCAGAGGCTAAAGTAGCGGACCTTGAACAGCGTTTGTTAGAAGCTGAGGCAGCCAAAGAACGCACTAAAAGCTTGGCTGAGCAGACTCGTCGTGGATACGTGTACGTCATTAGTAACATCGGCTCCTTTGGTGAGAATGTTTACAAGATTGGTATGACAAGACGTCTTGATCCTATGGATCGAGTCAAGGAGTTGGGTGATGCAAGTGTCCCATTCTCTTTTGATGTTCATGCATTGATCTTCTCCGATGATGCCCCTGCGATGGAAACAGCTTTGCATCGTAAGTTCTCTCATCATCGTGTCAATGCCGTCAACCTAAGAAAAGAGTTCTTCCATGTAGACCTTGAGTCGATACGTGAAGCTGTGTATGAAATCGGTCATGACGATGCAGACTTCAAGACTACAATTGCAGCGGAAGAGTACTTTGAGTCACAGCGACTCAGAGAGCAAGTGGCTGCTTAAATAATCATTAATGCTAGGGAGGGTGTTATGGGTTACAGTCCTTTTGATCTATATCCGCATTTTGGATCAATTCTTTGGATGATATTGTTTGGTGCGCCTTTGTTGTTTGTTGCGATCTCACGCCGAGCACACGGCTCCGGTAAAGCGGGGTGGTTGTTGGTTACATTGTTCTTATCCTGGCTAGGATTTGGGGCTTATTTGATTTGGACTCAGCAACAACGGTTAATTGATCAGAAAGTCGTTGAGTAACAAGCTGTAATTTTAAAGGTGCTCTTCAGGACTGTATAGACTGGAGAGCACTTTTACATTTCAGATATATATTAGGGGTTCCCAGTGTATAACTGAACACCGGTTTTATTTTCGCATATTTAGTCGTCTCTTAATATTCGCAGGCAGTTCTATAGCCATGACAAGGGCTCCTCGCTTATGGCGGGCGCGTCAGTCGGGCGGTATATGGCCTTCTGTGATCAGATGTTCTTTGTACAAGTCTTGCAGCTTCTCGGTCGGTCGGAAGATTCCGTGCCGATAGCTCGGGTGCGGAGTACGGGTTGCCAGACCTTGCGCTACGAGATATTCCATCAAGCCCATCTCATGATGGTTGTTGCCACTGAATGGCGCGAAGAAATCGACAGTCAGATAGCCGCCTTCCGATGCCTCGATCAGAAGGGCTTCGGTGATGTGCAGGTGCAGAGGTGACATGTCCGCGATCAGGGTGGGGAGCAAGGCTTCCTGCTCGGCGAGGCGGGCCGCTTCGGCCTCAGCCTCCCTTTCGGCTGCACGTTTCGCCTGACGGCTGTCGATCAGGCGGTGTATGCCTATGGATATCAGGCGACTGACCGTGGCGAGGAGCCCCAGCATAGCGATGATGGTAATCACGGCCATGGGAATGGTCAGAAATTCGGGCACCGGGAGCCAGTTGAGGCCGATCGCCAAGCAAAACACGGTCGTGACGACCACCAGGGTAGAGACACGGGCCTCGGCCAGGGGGCGGGAGAAAAATTCGGCCGCTTTGACGACGCTGCTGAGGGATGGGGTCATGGCGATACGTCCTTGTGTGAGAGATCGTGAATGATAGCCCACAGGGAACGCGCCTAGCAGCACGACGTACTCGACAGCCACGGCAAAGGCCCCCCGCCAATGGCGAGGGGCCGAGGGCCGTTACAGGCTGGCGATGACGCTGGCGCGACGGCGGCGCGTCTGCTG
Source organism: Cobetia sp. 1AS1 (assembly GCF_029846435.1). Classification (NCBI taxonomy): domain Bacteria; kingdom Pseudomonadati; phylum Pseudomonadota; class Gammaproteobacteria; order Oceanospirillales; family Halomonadaceae; genus Cobetia; species Cobetia sp. 1AS1. The sequence continues at coordinate 87,185 of NZ_JARWKU010000011.1, read as the reverse complement.
AGTCAGCGACTCGCTGCCAGCGGCGTTGAAGCCACGGTTCTGCGCATCCTGATCACGCGCCAGCTTGCCCAGCCATGCCGCGTGTGCGCGCTGATACTCGTGGTTGAGGGCCGACGGCGCTTTCGTCAGCTTCTCGTAGCGCCCCTGCTCGGTGCGGCGGGTGCTGAAGGCGATCTCGTCACCGCAGATCGCGCGGAAGACGTCTGCCAGCTCGCTGACCATCTCCAGGGCGGCGACCTCGTCGTCACGCAGGGAGTTGAGCAGCTCGAACTGCTTCTCGGACAGACGACGCGGCTCGACGCCTGAGGTGTCGGGCTCGGGGCGGATGTCGAGATCGACCGGCGACTTCACGAAACCGGCCTCGTCCAGCTCCAGCGGCTCGCCGCAGGCGTGCATGGCATCGTCGCCGAACTCGATGCGGTCAGCGAAGTGGGCCGCGCGGGCCGACTCGCTGATGAGCGTCTGAATCAGGCGCTCGAGCACGTTCTGGCGCGGGTACTGACCCAGCTGGGAGAAGAACGCATCGAGAGTGTCGGTGGTGGCAGCGGCGGTGGTCTGGGTGGTCATGGCAGTGTCCTCGGAAGTGGCAGAAGTGGCGGCGGCGACAGGGGCATCCTCCCAAGGGGCGGTGTCCTCCAGGTCCAGCAGCTGGTCACGCAGATCGTTCTGGTTGTATCGGCTCATGGGTAAGGCTCCGGTTGGGTGTCATGTGGAGTCACATCGACATGTGACACGGACCTCACGCACTGGCCCTGACGAAGTCAGGGCCTCGACTGCCACGACAAAGGGCCCCCGCAGGGGCCCTCCGTTCACTTCAGCAGGAACGCTGTCCGCTGCCGGATGTACTCTGTCCGACCCACGCGGGCGAAGTCGGGACGGTCGCGGCTGTCGTCCCAGTCCTCCAGCGCCTGTTCTTCCGCCTGCAACAGCAGCTCCAGCGGGTCCTGCGGCTCCGGCAGGCTGTGCAGGTAATCCGATCCATGATCGATGGCGTGTGGCATGTCGTGTCCTCCTCAGATGGGTTCACGACTGCCACGCAATGGCCACGCCGAAGGCGGGGCCTGGGGTTCAGAAGTCGATTTCCTCGTCCGAACCGCTGGCATAGACGTGGATGTAGTCCATCCAGCCCTGATCAAAGCCTCGGGCGAAATGGATTGCGGCGTCCTTCGTGTCGAACTCGCGCTCGTTCTCACCACAATCAGGAGCGCTGTACTCGACCAGATATTTTGACTCAGACATGGTGTCTCCTTTCACGCTGACAGCGGGGGGTAATAGAACGGGCGCGCGCCGGCCGTGTCCGGGATGGCCACGTTGCGACCGGCCTGATCAAAGATGTCAGGCGTTGCATGGCCGTTCTCGATCAGGCCCAGGGCGAAGTTGATGGCCGCTTGCCGGGTGATGAAGCGCTGCTCATGCAGTGTGCCCGTGAGGCCAGCAAACAGGACAGTGTGGGTGATGATCATGGTCGTGATCCTCTGGATGGGTTCACGACCGACACGCAATGGCCTCGCCGAAGGCGGGGCATAGAAAAAGGCCCCTGCCAGAGGGCAAGGGCCTGGGGGACTAGATCAGGATATCGAGCAGGTTGTGCAGGTGCTCGACGTCAGGGCAATGGTGCTGGCGCTGCTTGCGCGTGTAGTCGCCGAAGTTCTCGTAGACCACGAAGGTTTCGCCCACGTCCTCCTTCTTGATCCGGCGCACCGAGACAGTCTGCTTCTCGCCATGGATCAGGTAGTAGGGCCAGTTGTGGGTACTGGCATACGGGCCCTGAGCGGCATAGGGCAGCAGGGCGGTGTCGAGGCGAGACTGACATTGGCGTTGGCCAATATTCGCAGTGCTTATATCAAACATGGCGGTCATCGGGGGGGCTCCGTCGTTTTTATGGTGCTGCGTTATGTGAATCAACGCTAATGCAGTAACCAACGGGACCTCAAGGGAAGTCCCGTTAGACGATGGTAGAGATTACTGGCGCCAAGCCGGTGGGTAATAGCGCCAACGCAGTTGCATGCCGTCGCGTTCCAGCCGCTCGTAGCCGACCAGCTTCTTGGCGATCAGCAGCATGATCGACAGCAGGCAGCCGGCGAATACGGCAGCAGCCATGCCGGTGATGGTGCCGGAGAACATGCCGACCAGCATCGTGGTCGAGATGAAGTCCACGGCCGCGTCATAGCCCAGCACGCGGCGGATGTTGAGCTTGATCATCAGCACGAACAGGGCTGAGGCAGCGGCGATCGAGATCATCAGGAAAGGTCCCATGGGCATGTCCTCAGAATTGGGCCAGGGCGCGGCGCTGGGCGGCGTTCGCACTGGGGGTGATGTCACGGGCCTGCTCGAAGCGGCGCTCGTCCTCGGCCATCTGGCGGGCCTTCTGGTCGGCACGCTTGCGGAAGAAGGTCAGGGTGACGCGGGTGAGGTTGGCGAACAGGTAGGCATTGCCGACGGACGCCAGGGTGATGACCAGCAGCGTCAGGGGATGGGCCACGGTCAGGCCGGCAGCGATCAGGCCAGCGAGGGCGATCAGGCGCAGGGCGAAGGCCAGCAGGCTGCGGCCGGTGAGGATGTCGAGGATCAGGTTGATCATGGTCAAGGCTCCGGTTGAGTCACGACATGTGACATGGGCCTCACGCACTGGCCCTGACGGAGTCAGGGCCTTACCGATTGACGTTCGATGATGGGCCTGTGTCCCGGTTGGCGAACGTCCGGGACAAAAGTGGGGCAATTGGCGGGAGGCCAGCAATGACGGGGGCTGTGGAGCAATGTGGTTGCGTGGTGTCCCGGTTGCGGGTTCAATGTCGCTGAACAGGGCCAGGGCCAACGAACCGCTCTACGACGGGCTTTCCAACGACTTCTGTCCCAGTTGTCCCAGTTCTATTTAAACTATTTAAGTAAATGAAAGGGGTATATGAGTAGGACTGTATAGAGAGTAGTAATGCTATGTGTAGAAAAGGAAATAGGGGCCAATCCGGGTTTTTCGGGACAGACTTTTGCAAGGCATTGAAATCCTTGCTGAAAACAGGTGTCCCGGACCTTGGCCGGTTTTTTGTAACCGGGACAAACCGGGACAAACACTGTTTTTTAACCTGTTTCTCGCATTCCGACGGAAACGCAACCAGTTTTCCTTGATCGTTTCCCATGATCCCATTGAAAAAATCAATTTGCTTAGACCTTCGTCGAGTGTCGCAGGAAGGGGACGGAATTACGACTAAGGGTGTAATCTATTAGCAAACGCTGAAACGTTGACCAATCTGCGTCGCATTCAGGGCCGTCACGGAAGTTCCCGAATAATATTCGAGCGCCTGCGGGAAGATTGGCACCGGGCCACGGTCCTGGAATCGTGATCTTGGTGGCAATTAGCACCGCTGCCAGGGCCTTGGACCGCTGACCGTGCTGACGTGGCCGATGACCGCTGTCCCGGAACTGGGACAGGCTGTAGCTCCCGTGATATGGGGGCTGTGGCAGATGTCCCGGAACTGGGCCAAGGGCCGAAGTCGGTGATCGCGGGTCACGCCGCCCCGGATTCAAACGCCTGTTTGTTGCCCGGTGTTGGCCTAATCCCGGTGCGCGAATCGGGAACGCTTTTCAGGGGAGTGAGGGCCGCGGCCGTAGGCCGCTGACCTCGCTCCCGGGTCCGCTGTCCTCGGTCCTCGGTCCTCGGAGGGGGGTGGGGGGCCTCGAAAGTAGGTTCATCGGCACGGGGCCGGGGTGGGGGGGCCGCTGAGACGGAAAAGGGGGAAGGGTCCCCCGTTGACGGGCAACGGGGGGGCCCATGGACCCGGAAGCGCTATTTTATTGTGGCGGACGGGTAACAATTTTCTTTTTACCCGAAGCTAAATACTCTATGACTCCCAAAACGTAATCTTCAAAATCAATTGTATTGCCAAAAATGAGCGGTGGTTTCACTTCATACTCGATCGTTAGTTTCTTTATTTTGTGTTTGTAAGCGGGTGTTTCAAGAAATGCGTCATTGAACTTCTTTTCTTTTAAATATATGCCTGGAGCTTCGCCTCGAGAAAAAATCTTTCCGTTAACAATATCTTGATACGAATATTTATTGCCTTCGCTTATTTCGTTTATATAGACTTCATCGCTGCGCCATCTGTCATCAAATTCTGTATGTTCATTGATTTTGTTTTCATTCTCTAACCATTTTCTGTCTATCCCAGGCGCGAAGTTAATGATTCTGATTGGATGGTACACTTGTGCTCTTATTGTTGCTTTGGTTATTATTCTTTCTCCACTAGCGTTAATCCAATCTTTCTCTTCATGTGGTCTTATAATTAAGAGGTCAATTTTATTTGCGTCGGCGCTTTTTCGGGCTCCACTTTGAAAACCTCCTTTTGTCGCAATTAGGCCCTTGATATCTTTAAAATTCTGTAGCTTTCCAACTAAAGCATCAACTTTATCGACGCCGACCTTACTTTTATAGTCTTTGCATTCGATGATTGTCTTGTAAGTAACGCCGGCTAATTCATACTCCCAGTAGATATCGAATTGCCTGATATTTCCATTTGTATCTGGTATTTTTTTATCTTGCTCTACTGTTATGTTCTTATGGGACAATATTTCTTCAGAGTTTAAAAGAGCTTGGATCAAATTTTGAACAAAAAGCTCATACTCTCTTCCTGTTGTGCTCATAGTATATATCCCTATATTTTTATCACGAACGTATCATATACGATCATGCACGTTCACACCTAGACTCGCCAGAGGCTCAATGTACTAGGACCCATGCCATGGAACGACTGATCCTCGCCGCCGCCACGGCCCTGTGCCTCGCCCCCACGGCCCATGCTCAGAAGCCCGTTACCTCGGAAATGGCGAACAACTATTACGCCGAATACAAGCAGTGCCTGAGCTTCACCGATCTGATGTTGCGCCCCGACATGTCCCCCTACGCCGTGCAATATGACTACGCGGAAATGACACGCCAGCTGATGGAGCGATCAGATTACTTTCGCCCAATGCTGACGACCGAAGATGCCGAGGCATGGTCCCAGATCAATTACCAGGACATGTCAGGGGAGAAACGCCGCCAGGCAGAGCTGGACAAGTTGCTGGACGCCTCCCGGTACGGTGAAGACACCTTGGAGCGTGCCAATCGCGGGCATCCAGGGTCATACCGCGCGATGCGCGAGGTTGTCAGGCGGCGGGCCGATGAATGCCACTACCTGGCCACAGGGTTGAACCTCCCCGAGTAAAAAATCTGCCTGCTTCACAAGCGTTAATCTTTTGGCCCATACTATAAGTATTGCTTATTACCGTAGGGCCACCCTCCATGGACATTGATCAGATTCGCCATACGGCAGGCGTCCTCGGCCTGGCGTCCCTTGACCCCCAGGAAGCGACCTTCGTGCAGCACCTCCTGCGTGGGGTCCCCCTCATGCCGGCGGCCAAGGCCAGCGGCATCAAACCCGCGAAAATCCCCGAAGTGCAGGCACGTCCCCACGTCGCCGGCACCTTGTCCTACCTGCGCGACCTCTACATGGCGTCTCACGTCGAGGTGAACCGCGACATGCTCAACATGATGCTGATGGAGTCCCACGCCAAGGCGGCCACGGCCACCGAGGAAATCATGGCCATCCGCGAGCTGGGCAAGATGAACGGCTGCTACGAGCCCGAGAAGCGCGAAGTCAGCATCAACGCCGGGGTCACCTACGAGAAGGTCTGCGAGATGGACACCGACGAGCTGGTGCGTCTGGCCGGCTCCGATGACCTGGAGCCCGACGCCGAGGACGCCGAGTTCGAGGAGGTCCAATGAATTGCACCGGCTGCGCGATGGACCTGCCCACGTACATGATGGACGCGAAGGGCCGCTGTCCGAGCTGCAAGACGACCTACGACCTGATCAAACGCAGCATCGAACGGGGGGAGCCTGCCAATGGCCCGGAACAGCTTGTCGATGAAGCCTGGAAGGAAGTCACTGCCGAACGGGAAGCGAAACGGCCGGCGGAAGCGGCAGCCACGGCAGAAGCCATTGGCCGTCTCCGCGAGCACCATGAGGTGGAATCGGCCCGAAAGGAGCGAGTGAAGGCCGCTGCCCCCGCCCTGGAAGCCCGGTATGAGGAAGTGGTCGAGGAAACCCGCGCCAAGGAGGAGGAAGCCAGCGAAGCCCGCCTGCTGGCCCGCCAGGAGCTGGCCCGCCGAGCCCTGGCCCGCAAGCACCTGTTGCCCTATGTCCGCTACCAGAATCCGGCGTACCAGGCCGGATGGGTCCATAAGGATATCTGCCGCCGGCTGGAGCGGTTTTCACGTCAGGTGGCCGAGCAGAAGTCCCCACGCCTGATGCTGTTCATGCCACCGCGTCACGGGAAGTCGTTGCTGGCCTCACAGAACTTCCCTGCCTGGCACCTGGGCAACTACCCCAAGCACGACATCATCACCGCGTCCTACTCCGCGTCGCTGGCCACGGACTTCTCCAAGAAGATTCGCGCCCAGCTCCAGGACAAGCGCTACGGGCAGATTTTCCCCAAGCAGGGGCTCGATGCCGAGAACCGCAACGCCGAAGGCTGGATGACCCGTGGCGGGGGCATGTTCGTGCCGGCCGGTGTCGGCGGCCCCATCACGGGCCGGGGTGCCCACATCCTGACCATCGATGACCCGGTGAAGAACCGCGAGGAGGCCGAGTCGGCCACCACCCGGACCTCGATCAAGGACTGGTACACCTCGACCGCCTACACCCGCCTGGCGCCCGGTGGCGGCATCCTGATCATCCTGACCCGCTGGCACGATGACGACCTCGCCGGCTGGTTGCTGGAGCAGGAGGCCAACGGGCAGGGCGACAGCTGGGAGGTCATCCGCTATCCGGCCATTGCCACCGAGGATGAAGCCTTCCGCAAGGAGGGGGAGCCCCTGCACCCTGACCGTTACCCGATCGAGGCCCTGACGCGCATCAAGAATGCCGTGGGTGTCCGTGACTGGCAGGCGCTCTACCAGCAGGACCCGGTGGCCGAGGACGGCGACTACTTCAAGCTGCCCGATTTCCGCTACTACACGCCCACCGAGCGGCCCGACCTCGACGACCTCACGGTCTACGCGGCCTGGGACTTCGCCATCGGCACCAAGGAACACAACGACTACACCGTCGGCATCGTGGTGGGCATCGACCGGGCGCTCAACGTGTGGGTGCTGGACATGTACCGGGGGCACTGGGGCTCGCTTGAGATCGTCGATCAGATGTTCGCCTGCTATGACCGCTGGCGACCGGCCATCATGGGCGCGGAGCGTGGGCAGATCGAACTGGCCCTGGGGCCGCTGATCAACGAGCAGAAGCGGCAGCGCCGCAAGATGGGCATGCGCATCGAGCCCCTGAAGCCGGGCAAGCGCGACAAGCAGGTGCGTGCCAGTCCGGTGCGCGGCCTGATCGAGATGCACCGGGTCTTCTTCCCGCGCTCCGCGCCCTGGCTCGATGACCTGGTGACCGAGCTGTTGCGCTTCCCCAACGGCAAGCACGATGACCAGGTGGATGCGCTGGCGTGGATCGGGCAGATGATCGAGCAGTTCAACCCGCGCCCGGTGATCACGCCCAAACCGAAGAAGTCCTGGCGCGACAAGCTCGAACAGTATGTGGTCAGTGGCACCAAGGGCAGTGCCATGTCGTCTTGATACGGTAATAAGCACTGCTTATACTCAACCAAGCCTATCCCGCATCACTACTGAGCCGACGCCTTATGTCCATGGACGATTCCCAGATTACCCGCACGCAATGGCACCGTTACGTCCGCGCCCGAGATGCGGGGCATAAGGAGTACGTCGAGGAGGCGCGGAAATTCGACGCCTTCTACTACGGCGAGCAGTGGTCCGAGGCCGATCGCCGCGTGCTCGAGGAGGCCGGACGCCCGGCGCTGACCATCAATCACATCCTGCCGGCGGTCAACACGGTGCTGGGCGAGCAGGCGGCCAACCGGGCCGATATCCGCTTCAAGCCGCGCCGCAAGGCCGACGCCGACCGCGCGATGATGCTCCAGAAGCTGGTGCAGTACATCCTCGATGACCAGAAATACGACTGGAAGGAGTCCGAGGTCTTTGCCGACGGCCTGATCAACGATCGCGGCTACTTCGACGTGCGCATCGACTTCGAACACAACGCCTTCGGGGAAGTGAAGCTCGATGTCGAGGACCCGGCCGATATCATCCCGGACCCCGACGCCAAGTCCTACGATCCCGAGGACTGGAAGGAGTTCTTCAAGACCCGCTGGACCTCGATCGACGACATCGAGGTCGAGTACGGGAAGGAGAAGGCCGACGCCATCCGCGCACACGCCGAGCTGGCCGACCACGACGACACCCTCGATTGCTATCGCTTCCAGACCACGTTCGGGGATACCCGCAGCGTGGCAGGGCAGCACGGCAATGAGGACCGCACCATCCGGTCGGTGCGTATCGTCGAACGCCAGTGGCGTAGACCGCACAAGGCGAAGGTATTCGTCGGCGCGCGCGGGGATATCCGCCCGGTGCCCGATGCGTGGACGGATGACCGCGCGGCCGCGTTCGCCCGCGACAATCAGTTGCAGATCATCGACAAGACGATCATGAAGATTCGTTGGACGGTGACAGCGGGCAATCAGGTGCTGCACGACGACTGGTCCCCGTATACGCGGTTCACCATCGTGCCGTTCTTCCCGTATTACCGTCGCGGCCGGCCATTCGGCATGGTGCGCAACCTGATCAGTCCCCAGGAGCAGCACAACAAGCTGTCCTCCCAGGAGCTGCATATCGTCAACACCACGGCCAACTCGGGCTGGATGATCGAGGAGGGGTCACTGGCCGACGGCATGTCGGTCAACGATCTGGAGCGTGAGGGCGCGAAAACCGGCCTGGTGCTGCGCTACAACCCCGGCACTACCGCGCCGAGCAAGATTCAGCCCAACCAGATTCCCACCGGCATCGACCGCCTGTCGATGAAGTCCCAGGCATCCATCCGCGACATCTCGGGCATCCACGATGCCATGCAGGGCAACGCCAGCGCCGAGATGTCCGGTCGCGCGTTGCAGTCGCAGATTTCCCGGGGCCAGGTCCAGGTACAGAAGCCCCTCGACAACCTCGCTCGCACCCGCCACATGATCGCCCAGGTGATCCTCTCGCTGGTGCAGGAGTATTACACCGAGGAACGGGTCCTGTTCATCTCCAATGATCTGGACCCGAATGCCGAGGACGAGGAGCTGGTGATCAACCAGAAGACCGCCGAGGGCATCCACAACGATATCACCCTGGGGGAGTACGGCATCGTCGTCACCCAGCAGCCGGCCACCGATACCTTCCGCGACAGCCAGTTCAACGAGGCCATGCAGCTGGCCTCTGCCGGCGTGCCGATTCCGCCGCACATCCTGGTCGAATACAGCCACCTGGCCAAGCGCACCGAGATCGCCGACATGCTCAAGCGTCAGCAGGGCATGGCCGAGCCGACCGAGCAGGAAATGCAGATGGCGCAGTTCCAGCAGCAGGCGCAAATCCAGGACATCAAGCTCGAGCTTGGCAAGAAGCAGGCCGCGCTCCAGAAGCTCCTGGCCGAAACCGGCCACATCGAGGCGAAGACCGCGTCCGAGGCCGATCCTGCCGCCATCCAGAACCAGATTCGCATCATGGAGCTGCAAGCCGACGTGCAGAAGCACCTGCAGCAGCTCGAGGCCCGTATCCAGCTGTCCGAGCAGTCCCACAAGGCCCAGCAGAAGCGCCAGGAGCAGACCAGCCTGACGCAGATGCGCGGTCAGAACCTCCAGCAGGAAACCCAGATTTCCACCGCCTGGATCAACGCCAACCGCAAGGATGGCGAACAACGCCCCGCGAGGAACGACGATGTCCAGACCGACGAGTAATACCCAGGAACCGGATTACAACCTCGATGCCATGTTCGCCGGGGGTGACCCCCTCGACGATGACGATTTCGGTGACGCCCCGCTCGATCGCGGTGATGACGCCGAGCCGGCGCCGGCCCCGGAGCCCGCGCCGGCCCCTGAACCTGCCCCGGAACCTGCGCCCAAGCCGGAGCGCCAGCAGCAAGCCGAGCCGGAGCCCCAGCAGCAAGCCGAGCCGGAGCCCCAGCAGCAGGCCCAGCCGGAGCCCCAGGTAGACGATAACGGCCTGCGCGTGCCGAAGTACCGCCTGGATCAGGAAGTGGCCAAGCGCCACCGCCTGGAGTCCGAGAAGACCGAGCTTGAACGCCGCCTGCAGGAAATCCAGCGCCAGCAGCAGCCGCAGCCCGATCAACCGCCGCAGCAGCAGGCACAGCAGGAACAGGAGCCGCAGCAGCAGCAGGGCCCGGATTTCGAGGCCCTGGATGCTCAGTACCACGAAGCGATCCTCGATGGCGACGCGGAGAAGGCCCGCCAGCTGCGCGCCGAGATTCGCCAGGCCGAGCGCGATCAGTGGCTCAACGAGGCCCGCGAGTCCTCCCGCCAGGAAGCGCAGCAGACCACTCAGAAGCAGCGCGTCCACCAGGAGCTTCAGGCCGAGGCCGAGAAGGTGATCCAGGACTACCCGGTCATGGACCAGACCAAGGAAGGCCACGACCTGGATGTCCTGCGCGAGACGACCGCACTGCGCGACTTCTACATGCAGCAGGGCTATGAGCCCCGACACGCACTGCGCGAAGCCGCCGATACCGTGGCGCTGCGCTACGGCATCCAGAAGGCCGGCCAGCCAGCCCCGGCACCGGCACAGGAACCGGCAGCCCAGGCTCAGGCCGAGCCCCAGCCGACCAGTGACCTGGAGCGCAAGAGCGAGATGGCCAACCGCCAGCCACCGAAAACGCCCGGTACCCGCAACGATGGGCAGTCGGACGTCAACACACTGCCGGAATCCGAGTTCGACAAGCTGTCGGACGAGGACCTGGCCCGTGCCCGTGGGGACTACCTGTAATGGACAAGCAAACGAAGGTCACCGTCGAGCGCATCGATGCGCTGCGCGATCAGCTTGAACCGCATTACTTCGTGCTCAACACCACCACCTACTGCGTGCTGATGCTGCCCAATGGCTTCACCGTGGCGGAAGGCATGAGTGCCTGCGTGGACCCGGCCAATTTCAACGCCGAGCTGGGTGAGGTCTACGCGCTTCAGAACGCCATGACCAAGGCCGTCAACGAGCTGTGGCGCATGGAAGGCTACCGCCTGATGATGGAATTGACCCCGGTATGATGGCCGCGCTCCCGGATGACCTCAAACGCTTCTCGGTCCTGGGCCACCCCCCTGGGGAGGCCCGGATCGAGTTCATCGAGATCGACAAGGACGACGCTCGCCATTTCTCCTACCTGGGGCCCTACGGCATCCTCCGGTTCCTCAAACTCACCTTGCTCCCGCGCATGGCAGCGGAAGACCAGGCCGAGTTTGCGATCGAGGCGCTGACCAGCGAAGGCTGGGTCGAGGTCCTTCCTGGATGTGGCGCGCCCCCCGACACAATTAGCCTGCGGCTACACCCGGCAGGTATCGCGCATTTCGTCGAGATGGCCGAGATGATGGGCGCACAGCCCATGGCAGAAGTCCTCAAGTCGGATTACCTGGATAAATTGGTTTGCCCATTAGATAAGCACTGCTTATAATCACAGCATCAACCGCGAGATCGTCCCTCGCGTGGCCCACCCGCCGCAAACGGATGTGTTTCGTACAGACCACGACACGGTCTGGGAACCGGCTTAACGACAGCCGTCCGGCTTCCCTACCAAGGCTGTCGATCAGCTTCCAAAGGAGGTGCCCCAATGGCACTGACGAACTTTGCCGCGCTGACCGACGAGCAGAAGACAGTCTGGTCACGCGATCTGTGGCGGGTAGCCCGCAATAACTCCTTCCTGATGCGCTTTGCAGGCAAGGGTGCCAACTCGATGATCACTCGCATCACCGAGCTGACCAAGTCCGAGAAGGGCACCCGCGCGGTCTTCCAGCTGCTCGCCGACCTTGAAGGCGACGGTGTGACCGGGGACAACATGCTCGAAGGCAATGAAGAAGCAATGCGTGCCTTCGATCAGGTCATCGGCCTGGATCAACTGCGTCACGCCAACCGCCTGGCCGGCCGTCTCGCCGACCAGAAGACGGTCATCAACTTCCGCGAGAACTCCCGCGACGTCCTGGCCTACTGGCTCGGCGATCGTATGGACCAGCTCGGCTTCCAGACGCTGGCAGGCTGGGACTACGCGCTGCGCCCGAACGGTGCTGCCCGTCCGGTCAAGTCCACCGGCCAGAACCTGGCTGACCTGGAATTCGCGGATCACGTCACCGCGCCGACTCAGGGCCGCCACCTGCGCGTCTCCAACGGCGGTGCTGACATCACCGAGGACGGTGATACCAGCGCGATCGCAGCCGGCGACCGCCTGTCCTATGCCTCTCTCGTGCTGGCGCAGGCGTATGCCCGCGACAACATGATTCGCGGCATCAAGACCGGCAACAACGACGAGATTTTCCACGTCTTTGTCAGCCCGACCACCATGGCGCAGCTCAAGCTCGACCCGGACTTCATCGCCAACGTCCGCCATGCGGGTGTGCGCGGTGACAAGAACACCCTGTTCGCGGGCGCCAACAGCGTGATGGTCGATGGCATGGTCATCCACCAGTTCCGCCACTCGCCGAACACCAAGGGCATGGCGGCTTCCTCCAAGTGGGGTTCCGCCGGCAACGTCGATGGCAACCGCGTCCTGATCTGCGGTGCCCAGGCCATGGGGATGGCGGATATCGGCGCACCGTACTGGGTGGAAGAAGGTTTCGACTACGAGAACCAGCACGGTATCTCGATCGGCAAGATGTTCGGCCTGAAGAAGCCGGTCTTCCACTCCGACGTGACTGGCCGCAAGGAAGACTTCGGCACCCTGGTGCTGGACGTCGCCAACTCGTAAACGGTTTACCACGGGGCATTGGGGGTCTTTCGGGGCCCCCCTTTTTCAACGAGGACATCCCATGCCTACGAATCTCGTATCCGATATCGACCGGCACGTCTCCACGAAGCAGGGCCATTCGCTCAACTTCAAGGCCGAGGAACCGCGACCCGTCCCTGACGTCGCGGTTCAAGCGTGTTTGACCGCTGGCTGCCGCGAAGCGGGTCAGGCGAAGCCGGCGACACCCGAGGCCGATGCCAAGACCGACACCAAGGCCGATGCCAAGACCGACACCAAGGCCGATGCCAAGAAGGGCGGCAAGGGCCCGACGGTCGGTGAAATCGCCGCTGCCATGCGCAAGATCATCGATGAAGACAACGCCGACAAGTTGACCTCCGACGGCGCTGTCCGCGTGGATGCCATCGAAGCAGAGCTTGGTCAGGACATCCCGGCGCATCTGCGCGATGCCGCTGCCAAGCAGATCGAAAAAGGCGAGGTGTAAGCCATGCCCATCACCGCCCGCGATGTCATCACCCGCGTCCGTGACACCACCCTGGATAACACCGAGGGCGGTGTCCGGTGGCTGGATGACGAGCTGATCCGCTATATCAACGATGCCTCTCAGGCCATCGTCCAGCTCAAGCCCAGCGCCCACCCGGTCAACACCACGATGCTGATGTCCCCCGGGACGCTCCAGCAGGCCCCGCAGGGGGCGATCGTGGTGATCGACGTGGTGCGCAACGTCAACGGGTCCTCGATCCGACGCATCGACCGTGATGTCCTCGACATCGGCCACCCGGACTGGCACCTCATGAACCAGCAGCCGAGTGTCCGCCACTACATGCTCGAGGCACATGATCCGACGCGCTTCTACGTGTACCCGCCTTCCGACGGCAGCGGTTCGATCAACCTGATCTATTCGGCCGAGCCGCCGATGGTCAACAGCCTCGATTCCACACTGCCGCTGGCTGCCACCTACCTGAATGCCTACACGGATTACGTGCTGTACCGCGCCTATTCCAAGGACGCGGAATTCGCCGCCAACCGTGAGCAGGCAGGCTGGTACTACCAGGCATTCACCCAGGGCCTGGGCGTGCGTATGCAGACCGAGCGTAATGCCCAAGGGGAAGACCCGACACCTGGAGCACCGTAATGGACATCGCAGCCCTCACACCGGATACCGCCATCCATGTGGTGGGCTGCCCTGAGCCGACCATCTGGGTCGAACTGCGCAGGGCCGCACGCCAATTCTGTCAGGACACAGGCATCTGGAAGGTTCCCTTCCAGGTGTTTGCCGTTCCGGGGTTAGACCGTTACCCCATCGAGCCGGAAGGGTCGGCCACGGTGTCCTCCCTGGAGTGGATCGGCCTGGACGGCAAACGGCTCGAGGGCCGGGACAGCGAGGTCATGATGCGCAATCAGGACCCGAATGCCGAGCGCGGTCGCCCGACGCATTACTACTGGGGCCGAGCTGACGACATGGTCCTGGCTCCGGTGCCCGATTCTCAGTACCGACTCGAGGGCGTCATGACGCTGATCCCTCGCCGGTCGGCCATGGATATCCCGGACTGGCTGGGCGAGCGGTGGGGCGAGGCCCTGGTGGCGTTGGCCGCTGCCTGGCTGCTCACAATCCCTGGCCAGCGCTGGACCGATGCCAACTTCGCCCGCGCCCAGATGGCCCGCTACCAGCAGTATGTGGCCCAGGCCAAGCGCCAGGCCGAAGGGCTGGATCAGCCTGCCACCCGCGTCGTGCGCTACGGGGGCTACTGATGCTGAATACCGTGACCTCAGTTCGTGAGCTTCGCACCCTGTACCCGTTCCTTGAGGAGGGGGTCGAGGCCATCCGGGCCAAAAGCCCCCAGGTGACTGAGATCGCGGCGGATGTCTATGCCGCGATCGCCTCGAACATGGCCGACATGGTGGTCCTCACCGACGGCGATCGCCCGTGGGGCTGGTCGGTCTACCACATCGAGACGGAAGCCACCGGGGACCGCGTGCTGCGGTCGTGGATGTCCTACATCCGGGTCGGGGCTCCCGCCGCCATGCTGCGCGACCTGTTGGACGGCATGGATGCGATTGCGGTCAATGCCCGCGCGGATCGGATCAGTTTCACCACGACGCGCCCGGCCTGGGGCCGCAAGCTGGCCCCGGACGGTTACAAGGTCATGTCATTGGTATTCGAAAAGGAGGTGGACCATGGGTAAAGGCAGCTCGCCCAAGAAGCCGGAAGCCACGGCGGAAGAAAAGGAACTCGCTAAGCAGGGTGTCGAGAAGTGGAACCGCTACGCGACCATGTATGCGCCATTGGAAGACGATATGCTGGCCAACGTGGACCGTTCCACGACCAACCTGCGGCAGGGGCGGGGTAACGCCGACCTCATGCGCGAGGCGTCGAATGATTTCCAGCAGTCGTTCGGCAACGCCAACGTGGCCACCAGCCTGTCCAACCTCAACGCCATCAACTCGGCGCTCAAGGCGGCTGGCGCTTCCAACGCCTCACAGGCCGTGCTGGGGGATCGGCAGCAGCGGGACGGCAATACGCTCGCCGCGATCAACACGGGGCTGGGGATCGCGGGCCAGCAGCAGCAGAGTCTCACCCAGCTGGGCCAGCAGAACAACGCCGCGATGCTCGACACCTACCGGCGCGAGTCCGAAGCGGATATCGCCAAGAGCAATGCCCAGTTCGGTGCCCTCAACTCGCTGGCCACCATGGGCATGGGGAAATACCAGGAGTACACGAACAACAAGGCGCTCCGGCAGAGTCTGTTTGAGACGACCAACCCCAACGGCTTCACTGACCAGCTCGCAATTCCGGGCGGGTACAACCGCCAGTAAGGAGGCGCCATGAGCACTGTCCCGACAATCTCGCAGAGCCGGAGCCCCAACGACAACGCGGCCAAGGTCCTCAAGGCCCAGTGGGAGCGCTACCGCAACGCCTACACCCCGGTCGAGAATCAGCTGGCCGGGTCGATCGGCGAGGACATGACGCGACCGGCCATGGCCCAGACGCAGGCGGCCAACGAGCGCAGCAACGCGGCCAATGCTCGCATGAAATCCCGCTACGGCCTGGCCGATATCAGCGGTGCTCCGGTGGCGGCCAACCAACAGCGCGCCAGTGCCCTGGCGACATCCGATGCCTACAACACGGCCAATCTGGCGCAGATCGATCGCAACCAGAACATCCGCACCTCGCTGACGGATGTCGGACAACAGCTGGTCGGTCAGGCGACCGGCGGGCTGGTCAATTCCGCCGGCATGGCGTCGTCACGCAACCAGGCATACGAGGCGCAGAAAGCCAGCGCCGATCAGGCGCAGGATGCACAGCAGACGCAGATGCTCGCCACGGCTGCCATGGCCGCCATGATGTTTATGTGAGGAACGAAACATGGATTTGACCGCGATCGAGGCATTGGTGCGTGGTGGCCTGAAGGGCTACAACCTGGGCCAGCAGAACCAGATCGACCCGTACAAGGAAGCCCAGCTCGACATCGCCTCCCGGCAGTGGCAGGAGGGCGCACCCAAGCGCCAGGCGGACCTCGAGTACATGCAGAACGCAGCGGAAACGCAGCGGATGCAGCTCGACGAGAAGAAGCGCCAGCTGGCTACCGAACAATTCTACCGCTTCGATCAGCTCCAGACCGAGGCGGGTGGCGTCCTGCCCGCGCTCAAGACCGAGCCCGGTCGCCGGATGTTCCTGGATGCCTACAACAACAACCCCGTGCGCGAACGCATGGGGCTCCAACAGGTCGATGACCTGGACTACGTGGACGAGTCCAATTTCGCCGAATTCGGCATGGATGAACCTACCTTCCGCCAGCTCCAACAGGAGCACGGCAGCACCGGCATGCTGATCCCGCTGGCCCGCGATGCGGATGGCAACCTTACCCCGCTGCCGGATGCGGATGGTGATGGGGTGGAGGTCTATGGCGCCGAGTGGGCCCGCGACAACCTGCGCACGTTGTTCGACAGCTCCGGTAGCCTCGCCACTCAGTTCCAGAATCTGCAGGGCCCGACGCCGGGCATGGGCGCGTCTACCACGGTCACCCGCAACGGTGGCGCCAACCCGCTGGCCGTACCTCCACAGGCTGGTCGTCAGCCGCAGGGGCAGCCGCAGGGCCAACCGTCCATCGGACGCCTCGGGATTCCTGCCGAGCCGGAAGCGCCCGCGAAACCCGTGCCGCCGATCTGGGAACGCTGGGGCAGTGATGAGTCCGAGGAGGAATCCACGGGCGGATTCCGTCGCAATGGCCTCGATATCGAGTACACCGGGGATGACAACGTCATTCAGAATGCCTACAACGCGGTCACCGATACTGTGGGCAAGGCGCGAGACAAGCTGGCGTCCTTCGCCGAGAAGGGGGTCGAGCAGATCGTCGGCACCGAGAACCTGAATGCCGGCAACGAACGCCTGGCCAACCTTGGCGCCGAGATCGATCGCACCTGGAACCGCATGATCGGGGCTGAAAGCAACGGCGAGCAGTTCGATAGTCAGGGCAAACCGCTGCGCTCCCCGAAGGGGGCGACAGGCATCGCCCAGGTGATGCCGGCCACCGCCAAGGAAGTCGCCGAGAAGAACGGCATTCCCTGGGACCGCGAGCGTTACGAAAACGACGCGGACTACAACATGCGGCTGGGGCGCGCCTACTACGACGAGCAGGTCGAAACGTATGGCGACCCGATCATGGCGGCAGCGGCCTATAACGCCGGCCCCGGGATGGTGAACGACTGGGTCAATGGCACCAACCACACCGGCCGCAACAGCTCCAAGCTCAAGCTCGGGGACCCGCGCAGCGCCGACGTCGATGTCACGGAGTGGATCAACAAGATTCCGTACAAGGAAACCCGCAACTACGTGGCCAAGACCACGGATGCCGGGCTTCGGGCCACGGCCAAAGGCGACCCGATTGCCCGCCGCGTGGTGGACGGCAAGGGCATCGGCCCCGGACAGGCCAAGCGTGTCATCTCCCGCACCGCCACGATGGATGCCCTGGCAGATTCCTCGTCGGACCAGGAAATGACCGCTGCGATGAGCGGGATGGTGAACTCCCTGACCCCGAATGGTGCCTCGGCGACCTACTCGGTCAACTCCGGCACAGGGCGCCCAACGCATGCCCAGATCGCTCAGGCGGTACGTCTGCGAGCCGCTGGCTGGCTGGATGATGCGCAGTTCAAGCGTTACGTGGACACCGGGGTCGTTTCGGCCGATGCGGTCCAGCTGATTGGTGCCGCCATGCAGCAGTCCACGGCGCTGGCCTCCAACGATATCGCCCAGCAGCAGCAGACAGCACGCACCTTGATCACCGAGCAGGGCAAGACACTCCGTGAGGGCATCAAGGCCAAGGGCGATGCGCGGGATGATTTCCAGAACGTCGCCGATACCATCGACACCATCACCAATACAGCCACCGACCGTTATCAGGCGATGGGACTGGATGAAGAGACGCTGGAGCGCGTGCTGCCCCGGATGCGTACCGATATCCGCGATGCGTATGACCTGTTCCCGAGTGGCCTGCAGGGCACCGACTGGAACAACCAGGCCGTGGCCAACGGCTACGTGCGTCTGCAACAGCTCAGTCAGCAGTTGCAGACCAACAATGACTGGATTCCTGATTCGCTGGAGCGTGTGTTCAAGGATAACAAGCACCTGGAGAAAGACCCGGCAGCCCTGTTCCTGGCGGCACAGAACCCGGAAATCTTCAAGACGGTCGAAGGCGCTGCGCAATACGCCGATGCTCGGGAGCGCTACAAACAAGCCATGAACGGGCAAAACCTTTATCAGTTCTCAGATGATCCCAAGGCCCGTACCGAGGTGCTGTTGCAGGTGGACAAACGCCTGCGTGCGGAGGGCACCAATTTCAGCGACGAGGTCCGCCGCGACCAGATTCTCGGACAAGAGATTGGCGAACTCAAAGCTGCGCTAGGCCAGGGCGGCGCAGGTCGTTAAGATAAGCACAGCTTATAAATAGAGAGGCGCCCAATGGCCTATGAAAACCTGATCCGCGACGAGCTGGCCCGCCGCAATGCACAACCCCAATACTCGCTCGAGACTCAGCGCCCGGACGCCCAGTTCGGGGGCACTCAGAACGCGCCCTTGTCTTTCGGCCGCAGTTTCTCGGGAGGTGTGCAGGAGTTCAAGGGCGGGATCAAGTTTGCCGGCGCGATGCTCCAGGACATGTTCGGCGAGGCAGACCAGGCGCTGATCGATTCGGCCCTGCGCGACATGCGAGAGGGGCAGGACATCGCGGCAGGGGCTCCGACGTTCCATGACGTGCTGGATTCCGGCACGCCTGGCGTACTGCGCGATTGGGCGGTCACGACATTGGGCCGTCTCGGCCCGGATATCATCGAGGGGATGGCATCCGCCACGATCGGCGCAGCCCTTGGCGCGGCTGCCGCAGGTCCGGTGGGCGCTGCCGGCGGTGCAGCGGAAGGTCTGGCCATGCGCACCACCATGAAGACCATGCTGACCAAGGAGCTGCGCGACTCCCTGGAGCGCGTGGCCAAAGGCCGTGGCACCGGACTCGATCAGAACATCCTCGACAACACGCTGCGCGCCACCATGGCACAGCGCGGCGCGCTGTACGCGGCCACCGCCGGGGGCTACCCGCGTTCGGCCGGCGAAGCCTACCGCGAGTCCCATGAAGCAGGCGATCCATCCCCCTGGGGTGCAGCCGCCATCGGCGGTGGCATGGCAGCCCTCGATGCCGTCGCGGCCAATCAGGCGTTCGAAGTTGTCGGTGGACTGTTCAAGCAGTCTGGTCGCTTGGGGACTGATCTTGCCCGGCAAGCCCCTTCATTGCTGGCGCAGACAGGTCGCAAGGTCGGGAAAGCCACCGTGGCGGAAGGCGGTACCGAGGCGGCGCAGGAGGAGCTGTTGATTCAGTTCCGTGACTACCTGCAACCAGGCTATGCCAGCACCGAGGAAGCCCGTCACCGTCGTATCGAGTCCGCCGCTGCAGGCGCCCTTGCGGGTGCCGCGCGTGGTGCCGCGATCGATGCCCCGATCGGCATGCTCCAGGGCGCTGGCCGCAATGTGGTGGAAGGGCGCTCACCGCTGGATGACGGCACCACACCACCCGCTGATGGCACCCCGGGAGCCCCGACACCGGATGCCGGCCCGTCGCTGCGTGAGCGCGCCGACGCTTTCGCCTCCCGCTTCGACCCGGTGGTGGACGACCGTGGTTATGTGGTCAACACCCGCCGCCCGCAGCCGGAGCCCCAGGCACAGCCGCAGGCAGCCCCGGATGATGCCGGTGTCGTCATGCCGGAAGGCCAGGCCGATGTGGATGCCCAGTTCCGAGCGGCCATGGACCCGAATAACCCCAAGCGGGGCGTCGAGGTCAACAGTGCGTCACCGGCCCCGACCGGACTGGCTGATGCCGCAGACGTGTACTCCGCACGTACACGCAACGGCACCTTCTATACCCGCGATGCCGAGCTGGCCCAGCGGGTCGAGCAAGAGGGTGGCAGCGACGCCATGATGGCCGAGGCCCTGGGCTATGGCCGGTCCAAGCAGGACATCGCCCCTGACCGCGCGATGGCCGCTGCCGTGCGTGACGAGAACAACGCTGTCATCCATTCCGAAGTCATCGACCGCGATGACCAACCGGCCGCTGCCGAGCGCCTGAAGAACTACGGGGGCCGCGTCGAGTTCACGAGCCTCGAGCAGCACCTGGCGGATCGGGAAGCGCGGGCCAATGCCCGCAAGACCACTCAACGACGCTTCGATCTGCGCAACGGACCCGCCCGCCAGCAGGCGCAACCGGCACCGCGTCAGGACTTCACCCCGGAGCCTGCCCGCCAGCAGGCGCAACCGGCACCGCGTCAGGACTTCACCCCGGAGCCCGCCCAGCCGCAGGCCCAGCCGGCTCCAGGGCGCAAGTTCGATCTGCGCAATGGCCCCGCTCGCCAGCAGGCCCAGCCGGCCCCGCGTCAGGACTTCACGCCCGAGCCGACGCAACCGGCTGCGCAACCGGCCCCGCGTCAGGACTTCACCCCAGCGCCAGAACAACCTGCCGCGCAACCGGCCCCGGCTCGCAAGTTCGATCTGCGTAACGGGCCAGCCCGCCAGCAGGCGCAACCGGCACCGCGTCAGGACTTCACCCCGGAGCCCGCCCGCCAGCAGGCGCAACCGGCACCGCGTCAGGACTTCACCCCGGAGCCCGCCCAGCCGCAGGCCCAGCCGGCCCCGCGTCAGGACTTCGACCCGGCGGTTGGTTCCGAGCCCCGCGACATGAAGCTCACCGGCCGCGAGCGTCCCGCCAGCCGCGAGGACTTCGAGGACCCGGACCTGGCACAGGATGCCTCGGACGCCCGACTCGATCAGGCGATCAACGACATCTTCCTCGATCGCCAGGGAGTGGACCGCGATGCGGATGGCCGCGCGCTGGTGTACGACGTCTTCACCCCGGAGCCCCAGGGCACCCGCCCGGTTACCGCGATGGCCGAAGGGGCCATGATCGACGAGGTCAACCCAGGGGCAGGCCGCAGCGCCGGTATCCAGACCCGGCCGCAACAGCTCGACCCGACTGCCCTGACGCGCCGCGACAAGGGCTATGACATGCGTGCCCGCAGTGCGCCAGTCCAGAACCTCGGCTGGCGCCCCGTGACCGAGAACATGGCCACCACCCTGATCACTACGCCGCAAGGGGACCAGCACCTGGTGCCGACCGCGATGGTGAAGCAGGCTCAGGAACTTCAGCAGCGCTTCCCCAACGATGAATTTACGTTCGCCAACAAGCGCGAGAACGGTGCGGAGCACTACGCCCTGGTCCGCCGCCGCGATCCGACCGAGGCCGAGCGGGATTCCGCGTTCCATGCCCAGGATGGCACGGTGCAGGGCACCACCGAACGGGTGATGAATGCCCTCGATCGTGGCCGCTGGACCGGGCGTGAGGAGCCGCGCAACGACAATGCCAAGCGCTACACGTTGCGCATGACCGGCCCGAATGGACAGTCGATCTGGGTCAACCCCAAGGTGCTGGCTGCCGCCGGCATGGACGTGTCCCAGGGGCTCGGTGGCAATACCACCGCACAGCGCTCCCGGACTGGCCTGGCCACCGCGCTGGCCGTGCTGGATGACAGCGGTTACCGCATCGCGGCCTGGGCACCGAACACCGAGGCATCGCCGGCCCTGCAGCAGGCGACCAGCTTCGTGCAGTTCAAGAATATCTATGGCCTGCCATTCTCGGTCATGGGGCCACGTATCGCGGAAATCCGGCTGCGTGATTCGGACGCGATCACTGAGCAGCAGCGCGCGCTGTTGCTGTCGCACCTGTCCGCGATTCCGACGCGCCGCAACAAGGAAGGCAACCTGGCCTGGACTCAGGACACGCTCAAGCGATTCCGTCGCTCCCGCAAGATGCTGCACGACCAGGGCATCACCATGCCGTCCGAGTATGAGCAGAACGAAGCGGGGGACATCCTGTTGGCTCCGGGCCTGGACGGCGCTATCGAGATCGTGACCGATACCGACATCGCCTGGCCGTCGGATCAGGCGCGAGCCCTGTGGGAGGACATGAACGCCGATCAGCGTACCGCCCTGATCCATGAGTACGGTGACGCGGTCAGCCTGGTGCAGCTCGACACCGTGATCGATGGTCCGATCGACCATGTCCCCAACGATGTGATCGCCGCGCTCAACGAGCAGGCCAAGCACGAATGGTTCCTGGCCGAGCAGGAAGGCGGGGTGGATACCCGCGAGCGCAAGATCGAAAGCCGGGGCTCCACCGCGACGCCGCGAGAAACGCGCCGTCTCAAGGAAACCAGCCACGACACCTTCGTGGACGAGAGCCTGCCGACCTGGGTCGCGGATGTGACCCGCCTGGCCCGTCGGGTGACCAACCTGCGCCAGCGCGTACTGGTGGCCACCGACACCACCTCGATGGAAGACCTCAACGAGGCCATGAGCGAGAACGGGCACCTCCACATGGAGCGCACCCCGGCGATCCGGCAGAGCCTCGAGGATACGCTGGCAGGCAAGCGTAGCGCCGCCGGCACGACCATCCATGTCGGGGATACCTCGGTCATCTTCCTGCGCAGCCTGACCGACGCCAACGGCCGTCCCCGCACGGATGCCATGGCGATGGTGATGACGCATGAGCTGGGCCATGTGGCCTACCGCGATCACCTCAACACGCTGATCAAGGACAAGCGCCGCTTCAACACCCTGTACCGCGCCTATGAGAAGGACCGCCGGGAAGGACTGGTGCATCAATACGAGGACCCGAAAACCGGCTTCGAGGAGTGGGTCGCCGATCGTTATTCCAGCTGGATGCACCGCCGCGTGCGCAGCAACCAGGCCATGGTGGCCAAGGCCGGCGCATTCGCCGAGCTTCGCACCAAGCTACGCGGCCTGTTCGACGGCGTGAAGCGCCAGATGACGGCACTGGTGAAGAAGGGCGAGATGGCGTTGCCGACGCGGATGAAGGGCAACAAGTCCGCCGACAGCTTCTTCGACACCCTGGCACAGACTTCCGAGCTGCAGGAGCGGGTCATGCGTCTGGAGCGGGAGACGACGACCGGCCGGAACCGTTTCAATGCAGACGCGCACGCCGAGCTGCGGGAGGCCCGCCGCGAGCTTCATTCCCTCCGCAAGCAGGCATGGGACGGTGCCGGTGTCGAGGCGAGCCGTGAACAGTTCGAGCAGGCCGTCGAGACAGCACAGAAGGCACGCGCTCGCCGTGATGCCCAGCAGGCTGCGCGGGATGCCCAGAAGACGGCGCGCGAGCGCAATGCCCAGGCCCGCGAAGCCATGCTGCGTGCCGACCAGCAGCAGGACTGGCTGGCAGGACTGGTCGATGACGGCCAGCGCCCGCCGCGAACCGACGGCATCCCCCAAGGCGACCTGGACGGCTTGCAGATCGTGCGTCAGATGGCACAACGCGCCCGTGAACGCGGACAGCAGGCCCGCCGCATGCCGGTGGTCCCCAACCAGCCAGGGCTCCCGGTCGCTGATCCGCTGACCGAGAGCGTGGCCGACATCGTGGCGGATAACGCGGGCAGCAGCTGGTTCACCCGCAGCCAGCAGTGGGTCAATGACCGCTCGCCGCGTTTCCTCAAGACCGGGGCCCGTGCCCTGCGTGACATCGTCTACACCGATGACAGCCGCCTGCGCCAGATGGGGCCGCGCGGTGCCCGGATCGCTGGCATGTTCTGGAGTGCCCCAGGCACTCGCCGCGACGCCACCACCGCCGGCTACATGAACCGCCGCGAATCGGAAACCGCCAACTGGTTGCGCAAGTTTGACCAGGCCATCCCGGACAATGAGCGCCGCGCCGAGCAGGTCATGGCCCTGGTGCAGCGTGAGGTTCCCCGCGATCAGCTGCCACAGGACGCCTTGCCGCTGTTCGACTTGATGACCGAGCTGGGCCAGCACCTGGAAACCCATGTGAACGGCTTCAACAGCAAGAGCGTCTACGGGACGCGCGTCTATAACGTCTCCGAGATGATGGCGCGGCCCGAGGAGTTCAAAGCGTTGATCATGAAGGCCGACAGCAGCATCGACACGGCGTCGGCTGACAGCATCTTCATGGCCATCACCCAGCAGGGCGGCCAGGTCGAATTGCAGACAGCGGATCAGGCCGGCGCCGGGCCAGGGCTCAATGCCAAGGCTGCGCGCGTCCTGACCAACGTCAGCAACGCCGACCTTCAGGCGGGCAAGTTCCTGGAGACGCCGAAGTCCTCCTTCGTGATGCACATCCGCTCGGCTATCCACCGTGCCGAGTTCGAGCGTGCCTTCGGGGCGGAGCGCGATGGCAAGGCCGTCGTTGAGGACCTGGAATACCGTCGCTCACAGGGGCAACCGATCGACGAGGATTACCTGGCCAAGCTCAAGCACCGCGTCGAAACCAGCCAGGACCCGGTCATGGTCTACGACCCGGCGGCCAAGGTGAAAAACGAGATCGACCAGCTGGAAGGACAGGACCAGGTACTGGCCCGCGAGATCGTCGAGAACTACATGGGGCGCAGCAACCGCCTGTTCGGCAAGCAGCTGCCGCCCAAGGTCGGCCGTGGACTGTCCGCCGTCGGGGCCTACGTCTACATGACCACCCTCGGTCTGGCGTCCATCTCGCAGGTGACTGATCTGGCGACTACCGCGATGCGCATGCACAGCACGTCGGCATTCAAGGACCTGTACCAGACGCTGACCCAGTTCACCCGCGAGGAACGCGCCGAGCTGGCCCGCCGTGTTGGCACCGTGCAGTCGCAGATGACCATGGATGCGCTGCACAACAGCTACGGTAACGACTTCATGACACCGGAAGTCCGCTGGGCTACGGACGTGTTCTTCAAGATCACGGGCCTCCAGGCCATCACGGATCATAACCGGGCGCTTGCCACCCAGATGGGGCTGGGCTTCATCACCCGTGCCACACGCAAGGCCAATGAAGGGGACGCCACGGCGATCCGCCAGCTGCAGGACCTGGGGCTGACGCCGCAGGACGTCAGCGCGTTCTACAGCGAGGGGCAGAATTTCGACACGCCGGCCGGCGAGAAACTGCGCCAGGGACTGTATGCCTTCGTGGACGAGTCCATTTTGCGTCCGAATGCGGCCATGCGCCCTGGCTGGGCATCCAACCCATGGTTCTCGCTGTTCTGGCAGCTCAAGTCCTTCGCCTGGGGCGGCAAGAAAATCTTCATCGACGGTGTGGCCAGGGAATATACCCAGCGGCGTCGGGAAGGGCAGAGCATCCTGGCTTCGACGGCCAGTGCCCAGGTCGGGATTGCCATGGGGCTCCCGCTGGCCTTCGCCGCCGTCATGCTACGCGACATGGCCAAGGAAGGATTGAACAGTACCTTCGACGATGACGAATACGATTGGCGCGCCTTCGACACCGACTGGGCGTCCGGTGGCGGTATCACCGAGCTGGTCGATCGGGCAGGGCTTCTCGGGCCCTTGTCCCTGGCCGTGGGCGCTTACAGCGGCATGGATTACGGGCGCCCCGTCGGCGTCTCGCTTGCAGGGCCGGCGGCCGAACGGGCCTACAGCCTTGTCCAGGGGGAGTATGGCCGAGTCGGGCGGGATTCCATCCCGTTGCTTGGCCTGGTCCTATAACACCGGCTACAATATAAGCACTGCTTATCGCAGCCAACTTTTACGAGGAATGACTAATGGCAGCTTTTTCCGACTACCTGGAATCCGGCATCTTGAATGCCACTCTGCGCGGGCAATCGCTGTCCACGCCGTCTTCCATCTATATCGCCCTGTTCACCTCCGACCCGACCGATGAAGCGAGCGGCAACGAGCTGACCGATTCCGCGTACCTGCGTCAGGATGCGGCCAAGGGCGAGACGATCAGCAACGGCTGGACCGCACCGACCGTGTCGGGCGACGGCATGATGTCCTCCAACGCCAAGGTCATCCAGTTCCCGCCGATCGCCGATGGCTCCGTCACCATCAGCCACTACGGCATCTTCGACGCCCAGACCGGCGGTAACCTGCTGTACCACGGTGCTTTCACTGTCTCCAAGACCCTCGAGGTCAATGACGTGCTGTCCGTCGATATCGGCGGCGTGCAAATCATTCTCCGCTAAGGGGTAACTGCCCATGTTCGCGCCGCTGAATGGTGCGCCGCTCAACGGCGGCGCGACAGGACTCTGGGCAGAAGGGACTGCCTCCGCCGAGGCGCAGATCAGTGTCTCGGCGGACATCTATTCGATCGAGTCGGTCACCATGCCGTCTCGCCAGGCCAACTCCGAATCCTCGGCGGTTGGCCTTCGCATTACCTCCGCACCCACCGCCATCTCTACTGCATCGGCTTCTGCCGAAGGGGTGGGCCTGCGGATCACGTCCATGCCCAACACCCTGAGCGTGATCAGCGCAGGGGCTTCCATGCAGGCGACCCGCTACGCACCGATGGAGGCTGCGGGCATCTCGCAAGCGGACAGCGAAGCGACCAACTGGCGCGCGGCCTACCTGGACGGCGCCTGCCATGCCACGGCATCGCAGACCTTCGAGTCCATCGTCTATTCCATCAAGTCGATCACGATGCCGTCTCGGCAGGCCAGCTCGGAAAGCTGGGCAGACGGTCTGCGTATCACGTCAGCGCCTGTGGGTTATGGGGCGTCTTATGCCGAGGCTACTGGCGTTGCGTTACGCATCACCCCGGCACCCCAGGCGCTCGGGGAATCCCAGGCGGACACCACGGGCATCGCAATCCGACAGGCTGGCTTCGATACCGAGCTGATCATCGAGGCGGTGACCGAGCTGACCTATGAACGCCACGCCTATCTGTCTGGTGATATGGCAGCCGAGTCCGAGGCCCTTGGGGACAACTCCCGTCGGACCCGGGCAAAGGCCCGTAGTGCGGCGAGCGCCTTCACCGCTATGGATGGCCTGCGCCCCATCTTTGCCGATGCGGTGATGCAAGCCGACGCCGATGAACAGGCGTCCTTCGGCATCGTGACACTGGCGGCGGGGACATCGAATGCGTGGGTAGACGCCACGGCGCACTCGACGCGCTTCGTGGGCATGGGCTCGCAGCGTCTGGCCCTGGCTTCCAGCATGGGGACGCATACCCGTCTGGCCTACCTGGATGGCACCGCTGCCAGCGAGTCCGATAGTAGCGGGGGCGGCCTTTCATCCCGCCAGGTTCAGCTGGTCTACATGGCCGGGACCTGCGAAGCCCGCATCGTTCCCGACAGCGTGGTGGCAGAACGCACGGCATGGGCCAAACCGACGCGCGCTCGTACCCAGACCATCAGCTGGCTGGATGAATCCGACGTCGATGTCCTGCGGGTCCGTCAGCGGTATGCCGTGGGGACAGCGGTCGCCAGGTCGTCTACCCGTGCCGTACCCAACACGATCTTGGGTTACAGCCAGGTCTATGTGCAGTCCGAGTCGGTCACCGATCCCGACAAACTCTGGCTGGTGCGCGGCGTGGAAGGGCAGAGTACCGGCGAGGTGGACGCCACGACGCGGACCTCTCGCATTACGGTTATCGAGGGCAACCCGATCGGGGAAGCCTTCACGCATATCGCGCCGACCATCACCCGCGACGGCGTGGCCTACTCCTACGCCACGGGTCAGAGCGAGGCCGAGGCCGAGCAGTGGTTCAACGCGCTCAACTACACCTGGGCCCCGGCGGGGCTGTCTCCCGCGCAGAGCGACGCGATCCTGACGCCCTACATGGATCGGGATGGACGCGGCGATTTAGTGGCCACCGCCGGCACCACGATCGTGACCCGTATCAATCCCTGGGTCTTTGCCAAAGGGCGCGCGACCGTGACGGCGCAGACCGAGGCCGAGCCAATCCATTACCGCTCGATCTATGGCGAATCCGTCATGGAGCCGACGGCCGAGACACAGGCCGAGCCGATCCATTACCGCTCGATCTATGCCGATGCCGTGCTCGATGCCACGGCGGACTCCGAGGCCGAGCCGACGCACTACCGCTCGATCTATGCCGAGGCGGACCTGGTCGCCATCGCAGACCCGGTGGTGAAGGCCAATCGCCTGCGGTGGGTCGGGATGGATGGCAGCACGACCGCTCGGTCGGATCAGCTGGCCGAGGCCATCCGTTACCGCTGGGTCGGTATGCGGGCCAAGGGGGTGGCAGTCAGCGCTCCGGTGGCCGAGGCCGTGCGCCTGCGTTGGGTCGGCATGGAGGCCCTGGCGATTTCGGTCAGCGACCAGCTGGCCGAGAACGGGGTCACCCATCGTGTCAGCGCCAACGATGCCTACGCCAATGTGATCTCGATCGCGGATAACCGCCGTTGGACCTCGGGCCAGGGCACCAGCCACAGCTACGCGCGCGGTGGTACCACTCAGGTCACCATCTTCCACGTCTGGTATGCCAAGTCGCTCATGCGGCCCACGGCGGACCAACGGGCCGTGGCGTTCCGCATCACCTCAGCACCCCCAGGCCAATGCACTGCGCGGGCCAGTGTCGGGCGCGGGTCCTTCATCATCAATCCCGGCGCCGCTGCCCCTGATCGCCGCACCATCGTGGTCCCGGCAACTGATCGCAGCATGACGGTCGCGGCGACCAACAGGGAGTACCAAGTCGCATGAAGACATTCCGCAAGCAGCCCAGGGACCACCTGGATTACGACATCGTCATGTCCGAGTGGCTATCGCCCGGCGACGAGGTCGAGAACCTGGAAATTGTGGACCCGCCCAGTGGCATCGAGGTGACACAGACCTCGGTGTCCCCTGACCGGGTCAAGTTATGGATTACCGGCGGTGAAGACGGGCAGAGCTACAAGTTCACGGTCCTGATTTACACCGAATCGCGCACCAAGGAAGTGGATTTCCTGATCGTCGTCACGGAGCTTTGATATGGCCCAGCTATTCCTGAACAACTGCTATGGCGTCCTGGACACCCCAGCCACTGCCAGCGACACCACGCTGGTGCTGACGCAGATGCACGGATTCCCTGACACGATGGGCGAGGGTGACTGGTTCACGCTGACCGTGTTTGCCGATTCCTCGCGCTACGGGGTCAACATCGAGGTCGTGAAGGTCACGGCGATCGATGACACCCTGCTGACCGTCGAGCGTGGCTACGAGGGCGATGCCGTGGCCCACGGGGCAGGGGAGCGAGTCGAGGCCCGGCTGACCGCTGATGCCATGCAGCGTCTACGCGACCTGGCGTCCTTGCCGTCCTGGGAGGTCGGTGACATTCGCACGGTGGTGAAGCATGTCGAGCTGTCGGATGACTGGGCACCGTTGGATGGGCGGATCATCGCCGCAGCGGATGCACCGGTTTTGGCCTCGATGGGCGGCGTATACCAAGTGTATAGCCCTGTGCTGCGAAGCATTACCACCAGCATGGTTGCGGAGTTAGACAACGACCTCACAACTGTTGGTTTCTACAAAGGCTACATGTACGAATGCGCCAGGGGTGGCGAGTTGGTGATCCGCGATATGGCCAACGGTTATCAGGAGGCCAACCGTTTCACCGCAACCGGCAGCGCCCTCACCACGGGGAGTGTCAGTGAAGTCGATGGGCGCGTATTTTTCTCTCCCGGGAATATGGGCGCCCCACTAATGTGGTCCGACGATGGGGTCAATTTCAATGCAGGCCCTTCGATCGATGGGGGTGCCTACTTTGGCGCTGTTTTCTGTAAGCTGCCAGAAGGTGGCTACCTAGTCGGGGCTTATAGCTCTGCTGGGGTACAGGTTGTTGAGGTTCCAAGTACGCTGCCTGCGGGTGTCGCAGCACCCACAGACGTATACACGGCTCCGACAACGAATGAAGCGCTCGCTGCCCTGGCCAAGCCTGCTCTGGATGGCCGGTTCCTGATTCTGCCAACTGATGGTGGAGGCTCGGAGGTGCTCGACCTCCATGCGCAGAATAGCTACCCGACGGCTACCGAGGGGACTCTAATCGATGTGTGCGATGTGGGGGCGATCTACGCAGTCCCCGATGTTGGGATAAAAGTTGTCGGGGTTAGTGACACGTTTGAACTTGTAGTGCGGTATCTGGTGCGTTTCAACAACTTCGGATCACCCCTGTATAAGCAATCGTTCTGCCCCCGCCTGCCGGATACCGCCTTCGTAGGCACCACAACTGAAACAGGATACAACGCTTTCGTTATCAACAAAGCCGACCCGCGAGCGAGCATGCCGATAAACGATGGTACCGGCGATGCCCCACAAAGATTTAAAGCGGCCGCTGTGTATCAAGACCGGGCGTTTGTATACGACACTCTCGATACGAGCAAACAGTTCTTGTTCCTGGATGAAATTAACAATCCTTCTGTGCCGGTTAATACCATACCTACCGGTTTTTCCCCGTTTGACACCTTCGATGTCGGGCTTGTCCCCGAGTCTGTCACGGGGGCGTCAAAGGGCCGATCCCCGGTGGCATATACCAATACGCCGAACGGAGAATTCGCTTGGTGCCGGGTTGACGAGGGTGGCGATGACGTACTCGCTGTAGTAGAGCGCAATAGCGAGGGGGAGTGGATAAACCGCCAAACTGTCAGTGTTCCTGGTCCATCTGCCGGCGCTTTCCGCCCTGACGGCCTAGCGTTTTTCGAAAAAGGGCGAATCGCTTATTGCGGACCCGTCGATTATTCAAGCCATGAGTTTGGAGTCTTATACGACAATTCCACGGGTTCTGCGTCGGCTGCTATGGAATACTCAGATGGCACAGTCCCTCCCCCTGATGACATCACAGCCGTGGTGCCGTCTTCGCAAGGCTTCCCGCCCGTGGCGCTGCACAACAACGGTGACGTCACCTTTGTGGCTATCAACTCTGGTTCGAAGCTTTCCCACAATAGCCTTATACCCAGCAATACACAGTCCGAGTATCCGACAGCGATCAGAGTTGGCCGTGCCCCCCTACCTTGGCCGTCGGGGGCAAACCCGGCTGCGGCCATGTACGTATCAGCGACCGTGACGCGGTCCTCGTCCAATAATAGTTATGCCTATATGACCTTGCTGGCGAAAGAAGAAGGCGCGCTTTCTATTTTCCGCCTAGCGGGGATTGATGACATGACGCGGCTCCATACTGTGACCTTACTTGACTTGAAGGCTGCTATAGAACGGTACAATAGAGCAACAGGTAAAAATTTCTCTTGGCCGTCTGATATTTTCAACCCGGTGCTTCTCGCCAATGGTGACAAGTTCTTATATGTCTATGGTGGGGAGGCGTTTATATACGATATTCCGACCCGTTCATTAGAATTTGTGCGGGCTGTGGGCTCTACCACTAGACCGTATTACCCGGTACCGATCAATGGAGTATATTTCTATTATGGGCGGGATGGGGTAAAAAGCGTAGATGCGTTAACCGGAGAAATCACGGACTGGGACGCTGGGGAATTTTATTACGCGGGCCGCGCATCCTCTATATGGACAACTTGGTTATTATCCGATGGCCGTTTGGCCTGCGTCTTTAGTGATTCCTTACCGTCAGGTGAAACCGGCAGCGCCTATGTTCTGACCCCCTTGGAAGCGACTGAAACTGATGGGGGCTTCGACCCGGAGACGCAGATTTATCTGCCAGAAATCCCCACCGGGTCCGACCACACGCTGAACTACGTGAAAATCCGCTAACCCACATTGCCCCCGCCTGGCGGGGGCCCTGGAGTCTGCAATGCCTGCGATCGTCCTGAAAATCCTCACCAGTATGGCCACCACGCTGCTCACCGAGCGGTTCCTGCTCAACCTACTGATCGTTCTGGCGGAACGCCTGGCGAAAAGCACCAGCAACACGCTGGATGACCAGATCGTCCGCGAGCTGAAACGCGCTGTTGAAGGCAGCAAGCCCACTCTGTATAGCGAAGTGAAAAAGTAGCCTCGCATAATAAGCAATGCTTATAATGGCTACTCCGGCGCAGTGCAATTCATGGGCGTCAAGCGATAGGAGGGATGGCAATTGTCGGATGAATTGAAGCGCATTGCCGCCGAAAAGACCGCCCAATGGGTTGTACCAGCGCTGATCATATTCGGGGCCGTTCTGGTCAAATGGCTCTATTCAAAAACAAAGCGGTCATGGTTCGACTGGCTACGGTATCTGACCGTATCAGTCTTCGTAGGTGGGGTGATGAATTTGTACTTGGCGGATATACCCGACCAAGACATGGGTCCAGGGGCAAAAGGCGCGATTCTCGCATTGGTGGTGCTGGTCGCTGATCACATCCTGACGGGAATCTTCAAGGTGGGCGCGGAATTCGCCCGTGATCCGCACGAGTTCATGGTGAATTGGTCCACCACATTGCGGGACATCTGGAGGGGAAGGAAATGATCACTGCTGTCTCCTGGCTCAACGTCATTGCATCCGTCGTCGTGATATTCGGCGCGGTTCTCACTGCCCGAATCGTGCCGAAAGGCCGACGAACGGACCTGCTGATCATGGAAGCCATGATCGCCGTGACCTACCTGATCCTGATCAATTCGCGGGGCATTTACGCCTTCGCATTCACGACCAGCTCCGTGGCATGGCACCTGTTCGATAGCGCTGTGCTGTTCTACATCGTCTTCCAACAACGGCGGGCCTGGTATGTCCGCCGGAGGCTCCCGCGATGATGACATTTGGTGTGGCATTCGAGCGCGTCATTGGCCATGAGGGCGGGCTATCCCTGCACCGCCGTGACCCAGGCAACTGGACAGGCGGCAGCGTCGGGGTCGGGGTGCTGCGTGGCACCCGCTTCGGTATCAGTGCGGCCCGCTATCCGAGAGAGGACATCCAGAATCTGACCCTCGATCGGGCCAAGCAGCTTTACCACCGCGACTTCTGGGATCGCGCCCAGGCGGACCAGTTCCCGCCGGCCGTGGCCTATCAGACCTTCGACGCCGCCGTGAACCACGGGCCCGGTACCGCGATCCGGTTCCTGCAGCGCGCACTCGATGTCGCGGACGATGGCCGGGTCGGAGCTGTCACCCTGGGCGCCCTGGAGCGTGCCGACATCGACGACGTGCTCAAGCGGTTCAATGCCGAGCGCATCCGCTTCTACGTGAAGCTGTCCTCCTTTACTGACTTCGGGCGCGGCTGGATGGAACGGGTGGCCACCAACCTGGAATACGCGGCGGATGACTACAACGCCCCCTGGCATGTGCAAGTGGAGGCCGCATGAGAATCCTGACCTTCGAGGGCATGGCGCCCCAGGTGGACCCATCGCGCCTGGCCGAGGGTCTGTCCGAACGCGCGGTGAATGCCGGGTTCCAGCGCGGTGCTCTGACGGCACTGCCCGTGAACTTCGCCAGCACCAACTACAGCAAGCTCAAGGGCAACCGCACGGGCGGGCTCAAGACGGCCGAGTCGATGTTCTACTCGCACATGGCCGATGCCTGGTTCGTCTTCACCGATCAGGTGCGTCGCGGCATCGACTCCCTGATCGCCCCGCAGGACGAATGGCGGCGCATCTATTTCGCGGACTCGACAGGGCCGCGCTACACCATCGGCGACAACTACTCTGACAACTCGGTGAACATCACGCCGACGTCCTACCGGCTGGGAGTGCCTGCCCCGGACGGTGCCCCCCTGGCGCGGCTCGCATCCGAGTCCATCCCGGAGGGGATGGAGGAAGAAGACCTCAACCGCCAGCGGGTGGTGTATGTCTTCACCCTGGTCGATGACCTGGGGCAGGAAGGGCCGCCCTCGATCGCGTCCGGCGGGGTCGAGGTGCCGATCGAGTTCGACTTCAGCGTCACGGTCGATCTTCCCCTGGGCAACAGCGACACCGGCCAGCGCCGGTTCACGGGCGCGGCCCGCAAGCGCGTTTACCGCTCCACGTCCGGTTCCAGCGGCACCTACTTCCAGTACGTGGGCGAGGTGGCCTATACCCAGGCCAGCTTCACCGACACGGTGCCTTACGGGGAAGAAGCCGAGGTGCTGCCCACCGACAGCTGGCACCCGGCACCGGACGAGATCAAGGAAATCGACGCGGTCGGCTCCAACTTCCTCGCCGGCTTCTACGGCAACATGCTGTGCTACTCCGAGG
This sequence comes from Cobetia sp. 1AS1, assembly GCF_029846435.1. Classification (NCBI taxonomy): domain Bacteria; kingdom Pseudomonadati; phylum Pseudomonadota; class Gammaproteobacteria; order Oceanospirillales; family Halomonadaceae; genus Cobetia; species Cobetia sp. 1AS1. The sequence goes on along the minus strand of NZ_JARWKU010000011.1, from coordinate 52,996 downwards.
TCAAGCTGCCGCACGCCTGGCCCTATGAGTACCGTTTCCCGCTCAAGACCCAGATCACGGCCATCCAGTCCACGGCCAACGGCCTGTTCGTCGGGACCACCGGCAAACCGTACTGGTGCTATGGCGCAGACCCGCAGGCCGCCGTCCCGCAGGAAATGGACTACGACTACCCGTGCCTTTCACGCGACAGCGTTGTCGATGTGGGCGGCTTCGTCGTGTATGCCAGCCACGATGGCCTGGTCGCGGTCGATGGCCAGCAAGCCCAGCTGCTGACCGGCGGCATCTTCACCGCTCAGGACTGGAAGGACCTGGACCCGGCGACCCTCAAGGCGTTCGCCTTCGAAGGCCGCTACCTGTTCTATGTCCCGCTGACCGACACGCTCTACGCCATCACGCCCAGTGACCCGCGCTCGCTGACCCTGGTGTCATCCGGCTCCGCCGAGCTGTTCAGCAAGATGACGTGCGCCGCACGGGACAGCCGCCACGATCGCACCATCCTGGTCGCCGACGGCTTCGGCATCCCCAACCTGACCGAGGTCATGAGCACCGCCGCTGGCAACGTGTCCTGGACCAGTCGTGTCGTGCGTGATCGCCCACGGGCCTTTGGCCTGGGGCAGGTGATGGCCTCGGAATACCCCGTGACGCTCACCATCCGGGGCGATGACCGCGAGCTGACCCTGACGGTGCAGAGCGAGGACCCGTTCCGGCTGCCGGCCTGGGGCCGCAAGCGCGAGTGGCAGCTGACCCTCGAGATGGATTCCAAGGGGGACAGCCGCCGGGCCATCTATTCCGCCGTCCTGGCGGGGTCCACACAGGAGCTGGTCTATGGCGCGTAAACGCATCACGGCGCTGCCGGACATCCCGCGCGACGCCACGCCGACACTCCGCCGCTGGATGGAGGCCATGAAGGAGGCCACGGAAGTGCGCCTGGGTCGGCGCGGTGATCCGGGCGAGGCTGCCGTCACCTTCAACGACCTGGTGGACAGTGGTCTAGTGCAGGGGCTGGGGCGGATCAATCCGCTGACCGGCCTGCCGACGGTGCTGCCGGTCGGTGACGGTGGTGACCTGGCCACGCCACCGCGACCCACGGGCGTCTATGCCCTGGGGGTGTTCGATGGCATCCACCTGTTGTGGGATTTTCCGGGCTCCCGCTACCAGATTCGTGTGGTCGAGATTCGCCGGGGCCAGACCAACGACTTCAACGAGTCCGATGTCCTGGGCTCCGGGGCCGGGGCCAGCTACTTCGATGTCATTCCGGGCGAGGAGGCACAGACCTTCTGGTACTGGCTGCGCTTCGTGAACGCCTTCGGCACCGTGGGCCCGTGGTCTGAAGCCGTGTCGGCCACCAAGATCGCGGACATCGGCTACCTGATCGAGCGCCTGACCGAGGAAATCGACGCCTCCTACCTGGCCGAGGAGCTGCGCAAGGAAATCGAGCTGATTTCGAACTTCGAGCCAGGGTCCGTGAACAGCCGCTTGAAGACCGAGACGGATGCTCGGGTTCAGGCGATCCTCGAGGAGCACCAGGATCGGGTCAAGGCCCTGCAGGCGGAAGCGAAGGCCCGCCAGCAGGCGGTCAGTGCCGAGGCCAAGGCCCGCGCCGATGCCCTGGTGGATGAAGCCAAGGCCCGGACGGCCGCGATCGAGGCCAACCGCGAGGCATGGACGGCGGAAACCGAGTCACTGGCCCGTGAAACCGAATCCCTTCGCTCCACGGCACAGGGCCTGGGGAGCGAGATCGACAGCGTCCGCCAGGCGAGCGTGAAAGGGGACGAGGCCCTGGCCCGGACCCAGGAAACGCTGACCGCTGCCAGCAACAAGGCATTTGCGGACCTGGCCACCGAGCGCCAGGCACGGATCAACGGCCTGAATGCCCTGACCACCAGCTTCGAGAGCCAGATCGCCCAGGTGGCCGAGGACTATGAAGCGGCCATCCTCGAGGAGCGCACGACCCGTATCCAGCAGGGCGAGTCACTGGCCCGTGACCTGGGGCAACTGTCCGCGCGGGTCGATACCAACGTGGCCGACATCACACGGGAAGAACAGACCCGCGCCAGTGCGATCAGCGCCTTGAGCAGTGCCGTCGAGAGCATCACGGCCCGCCTCGATGCCACACCCGTATGGGTCAGCAGCTTTGAGGACGGGGCAGACTACGATCGCTGGAATGCCCCCGGCGGGGCCACGATTTCGGCCTACACCGCTGACGACTTCGGCGGCGAGCAGTCTGCCGCGATCGGTTACAGCGGCAGCAATCCGTCCTCGGGCGGCGCGACGGGTGGGGTCAATGCCCAGATCAGCGAAAGCATGGCGCAGAACTTCTCCGAGAAACGCATCCGCGTGACGGGCTATGCCAAGCGTTTCCCCACCGACAGCCAGGCATCGAGCGAGTTCGCCGTGGCCTACTCGACCGCTGAGGTGGGCAACAGCGGCTGGCAACGGTTCCCGGTCGAGGACAACTGGACCCTGTTCGAATTCCTGTGGGACGTGCCGGGTGCCAACAATGGCGGGGCTGACTACCTCGGTATCTGGGGTGACACCAGCAACAGCGGCAAGAAGGTGCTGATCGACCTGATCAGCATCCAGCCGGCCACCACCGAGGAAGACCTGCCGGCCATCACCGCCGCGATCAACGAGGAGGCCAGCGCTCGGGTGGCCGGTGACCAGGCCAATACCCAGCAGATCAACACGGCCAAGTCGCAGTTCAATTCGGCCATCGCCGAGGCCAATTTGGTGCGCGAGACGGAAGTGAAGCGCGTCGATGACCGGGTGACCAGCGTGAGCCGCAAGGTGGACACGACCCGCAATGCGCTGGAAGGCAGCATCGCCACCACCAACTCCCGCCTGGTGTCCGAGGTCAAGGAGCTGGAGAACGGCATCAACGCGGCCAGCGGCAAGATCGACACGGTGGAATCGCGTCTAGGGGACACGATCGGCGACGTCCAGTCGGAGCTGAACAGCGAGACGAAGCGCCTGGATGGCCGGATCAACACCACCAGCAAGAAGATCGATACGACCCGCTCCCAGCTGGAAGGTAAGTTGAGCACCGCACAAACCGAGCTGACCAGCGAGATCGAGAAGGTCGATAACCGTGTCACCTCGACCAGCCGCAGCATCACCAACGTGCGCAACGAGCTGAAGGGCGATGTCTCGGGCGTGCGCAACTCGCTCAACAGCGAAGTGAAGGAGCTGGAAGACTCGATCAAGAGCACCAACACGGCATTGACCAAGGCGCAGTCCCAGATTGGCAAGGACGTCGCGGCCGTGGAAACCAAGCTCGGGACCGAGGTCGGCAAGATCAACGGCGAGCTGACGACGCTGAATTCCTACTGGTATGCCAAGGTGCAGACCAACGGGCTGATCGGCGGCTTCGTGGTGGGCAACAACGGCGACAGCATCGACGCCATTTTCGACGTGGACCGTTTCGCCGTGGGTCGGACCAGCAAGGATGCCCGCAAGCCGTTCATCATTGCCGGCGGTGACACCTACATCAACAGCGCCCTGATTGCCGAGGCATCGATCCAGGAAGGGCAGCTGGGGCCGATCACCATCGGCAAGCTGACCAAGGGCGACGGCACCCCGATCACGACCGTGGGCGGGTTGATCCGTGCCGACGCCATCGAGGTCAACAACCTGGACGTGCGCAGCGCGGCGCGCTTCTCCGGTGACGTGTTCTCGGACAACTTCCAGTCAGGGAAGACCGGGTGGGCCATCCTGCAGAGCGGCTATGTCGAGTTCAACGACGCCATGATCCGGGGCAACCTGGAAGTGCAGTCGATCACGGTCAACGGCCAGTCGCCCTTCGGGGCACTTCGCCTGAATGACAACGACGAGCGCCGCAGCGCCAGCCTGGCTGGGGGTGGTAACAGCTATGGGCACCGGGATGCGGATTACCGTGAGATTTCTGCCAGTCATGTGGCCACGCAGAAACTGTCCAAGATGCCATCCGGTTCCCGCTTGAGCCTGACATCCTATCCACGGGTCGCGGCCTCAATGAGTGGTCGCTACGGCAGCGGTAGTCTTCAGGACCGTACCGGCGATGGTGGCGATTATTGGGTCGGGCGGACGGGGGCGATCAAATGGTTCGTTCGTGTGCGGATTCGCACCTGGATCGACGGCAAGTTGGTGCTCGACAAGAGCCACACGCAAAGCGATGAGAACAAAGGCTCGCGGGGTGAAGGGCGGCCACAGCCGACCGCAAGCCACGACTATTACCACCCGAAAGCGCGGGGTGGTTACAACATGGAATACAAGTACGATGCCTATCGTTCGACTTCGACCATCAAGACCCAGACAGACATTTCGGTGAAGGGGTGGGTCTACAATGGCGGGCTCGGGATTTCCTTCGATTCCGATGGCGGCAATATCACGACAGGCGACGTCTTCAGACTGGGGTAATGCTATGGATGACATGATCCGCGACACCATCGACGAGATCAGTGAGCAAGGTGAAAATCTCGAGACTCTGATTGCCGTCGGACGCACAAAAGAAGGGAAGGTCAGTCTGGTAACGCTGGATGGTGACCGCGAAAGGCTGATCGTTTTATTGGAGCGGGCGAAAAATATGCTGGTTCGGAGCATGGACCCATGAGCGTTCGCCTGGTGCCGATTCCAGAGGATGTTATTGCGATCCTTGAGTCGCTACGCTGGCCCGTCGAAACCTGGGAGCGGTTCAACACCTTCGAGGATTTCGATATGTTTGGCCGCCCACCGGCCAGGGACCTGGAACAGGTGGCCACGGGCACGCAGGTAATGCTGGATCGCCATGATGCGGCCTACCAGCCTTTGCTCGAGGCCCTGGGCGCAAAGCGCATGACCAACGCCATTGTGTATCCCGCCGGCAGCATCATGGGGTGGCACACCAACTCGGACAACCCTGGTGTCCGCCGCTACTACACCTGGAGTGAGGAGGGCGGTGCCGTCTTCCGCTATATTGATCCTGTGACAGGTGAGCGCCACGACTCCATCGACCCGCCCGGTTGGGTCTGCCGAGAGTTCACCGTGACCCAGGACCCGTTGTTCTGGCACACTGTCTGGACTCCGGTTGAGCGATGGGCTTTCGGGGTCATGATGACAAATCGTTAACTAAAGGGTTATATGACCATTGAATCTATCGAACCATTTATTGTTTTAATAAGAGATGGTGCAACAATATTTTTTTACATTATTGGGTGCTGGGTAGCTTTGAGTGGATTACGTACCTGGAAAAAACAGTTAGTTGGAGAGTCTAAATATGAGGCACTAAGAAGACTAATTAGGCTTACTTACCGTCTTCAACAGCAGATCAGAAACATACGGGGCTCTTATCGCCAAAGTTTATCATCCATTGCATCTGAAGATTATAAGGATAGTTATTTTAAAACTTCACTTGAATCTATGGATGAGCAGGTTGTAGAGATCAAAGAATTAGTTTTCGAGTTAAAGCTCATGGACAAAGGTTTTAATGATCAGAGTATTCAAGAATTACTTACTATAGCTGAAGAGTTTAAGATGAGTATATTCGCTTACGTAATAATGTCGCGTATAGATATTTCAGGAAAGCCTCAGCTCAAGACAAGAGAAAGAGAAGAGAGACTTAAGGAAGTCAGAGCGATCATATATTCTAGTAAAGACAACGATGAATTTGGCAAAAGACTTAATGATGTTGTTGGCGAAGTAGAGTCAAGTCTTTCAAGGTATTTAAACGTTTAAAAGTGGATAGAGGGCTGCCTTGTGACCAGTGTATAAGCCGCGACAAGGCCGCTCACCGGCTGTACAATCCCCCGCACGAGCTGCCCCGTACACTAGGGCCACAAATTCAGAACCTGTACATAGCTGTGTACATGAAGTGGGATTCGCATCATGGCGCAAGCCAATTTTCCTAGAGAAATCAAGAACACAAAAACCTTCGCCATCATCTCTCACCCGGATGCCGGTAAGACCACCATTACCGAGAAGCTGCTGCTGTTCGGGAATGCCATCCAGATGGCCGGCTCGGTCAAGAGCAAGCGGGCCGATCGCCACGCGACCTCTGACTGGATGAAGATGGAGCAGGAGCGTGGCATCTCCGTGACCACCTCCGTGATGCAGTTCCCCTACAAGGACCGCATGGTCAACCTGCTGGATACCCCCGGGCACGAGGACTTCTCCGAAGATACCTACCGGACGCTGACTGCCGTCGACTCGGCGCTGATGGTCATCGATGGCGCCAAGGGTGTCGAGGACCGCACCATCAAGCTGATGGAAGTCTGCCGCCTGCGCACCACGCCGATCCTGACCTTCGTCAACAAGATGGACCGCGAGACGCGTGACCCCATCGAGGTGATGGACGAAGTCGAGACGGTGCTCAACATCCAGTGTGCGCCGATGACCTGGCCGATCGGTGTCGGCAAGGGCTTCAAGGGCGTCTATCACCTGCTCAATGACGAGATCCATCTCTACAAGCAGGGCCAGGGCAACCGCATTCCCGATGACGTGCGCATCAAGGGCCTCGATAGCCCGGAAGCCATCGAAGTGCTGGGCGAGGACCTGATCGAAGAGCTGAGCATGGAAGTCGAGCTGGTGCGCGGTGCCTCACACGAGTTCGATCTCGAGGCCTATCGTCGCGGTGATCTGACGCCAGTCTACTTCGGTACCGCCATGGGCAACTTCGGCGTGCGCGAGATGCTCGACGGCTTCGTCGAATATGCCCCGCCGCCCCAGCCGCGTGATACCGATACCCGCGAAGTCACGGCCCACGATGAGCGCTTCACCGGCTTCGTGTTCAAGATCCAGGCCAACATGGACCCGAAACACCGTGACCGTGTCGCCTTCCTGCGTGTCTGCTCCGGCAAGTACGAGAAGAACATGAAGATGCGCCATGTGCGCATCAACAAGGACGTCAAGATTCCTGACGCCCTGACCTTCATGGCGGCGGACCGCTCCCACGTGGAAGAGGCCTGGCCGGGCGATATCATCGGCCTGCACAACCACGGCACCATCCAGATCGGTGACACCTTCACCATCGGTGAGGACATGCGTTTCACCGGCATTCCGCACTTCGCGCCGGAACTGTTCAAGCGCGTGCGCCTGAAGGACCCGCTGAAGATGAAGGCGCTGCAGAAAGGCCTGCAGCAGCTCTCCGAGGAGGGCGCGACCCAGGTCTTCCAGCCCTTCGACAACAACGACCTGATCGTCGGTGCCGTCGGTACGCTGCAGTTTGACGTGGTCGCTCACCGCCTGAAGGAAGAGTACAAGGTCGAGTGCATCTATGAGGCGATCAACGTGCAGACCGCACGCTGGATCTACTGCGATGACACCAAGATGCTGGAAGACTTCAAGCGCAAGGCCAGTGCCAACCTGGCCTACGACGGCGGCGGCTGGCTGACCTACATCGCGCCGACCCGCGTCAATCTGCAGCTGACCCAGGAACGCTGGCCGGACATCACCTTCCGCGCGACCCGTGAGCACTGAGACAGGTACCGCAACGGCGTTGCCCTAGCGGCGATGTTGTAATGGCGCTGCCATAGCGACGCTGCGATAGCGAGACTGTCGATCACGACATGAAGAACGCCACCCCTCGGGGTGGCGTTTTTGTATGCCCGGATAAAAGGTGGCACTTTTTGTGGCCAGACATGCGTGTAACCCTACGTTTACACAGCCAACCCATGGCGTGGCATCAGCACGGCATAATGTTCGGGTCATGTTGTCTTGCTGGCATCCGTGTGATGAAGCTTGCTGGGGCGAAGGTCGGTAGGGCGCAGACAATGACAACACAATGGCGTGGGATGTGTCTCAGTGCGGGCCATGCATGATGCGTGGCAATCCACCGGATGGTTAGCGAGTGACAGGAGATGACAGATGTCCGGATTCATGCAGGAATTTCGTGATTTTGCCGTCAAGGGAAGCGTCGTCGACATGGCGGTCGGCATCATCATCGGCGGGGCATTCACACTGATCGTCAAGAGTCTGGTCGGTGACATGCTCAACCCGCTGATCGGGCTGCTGATCGGCGGAGTCGATTTCGCCAACTTCTTTGTCGTCCTCAAGGAAGGCGCTCAGGCCGCGCCCTACGCCAGTCTCGAGGCGGCCAAGGAAGCGGGAGCCGTCACGCTGAACTATGGCTTGTTCATCAATGCCATCATCAGCTTTGCTCTGGTGGCGCTGGCGGTGTTCGTGTTGATCCGACAGATCAACAAGCTCAAGAAGGAAGCCGAGGAAGCGCCGGAAGAGGTCACCGACAAGGATTGCCCGTATTGTCTTTCCAAGGTACCGCTGGCGGCGACCCGTTGTGGTCATTGCACCTCCGAGCTGGCGCCGGCAGCGCCGGTGGAGGCGGCCTAGGCCATCTGCGTCAGTCACGACGACTGGCAAGCAATATCGACACTCGTCCTCAAGGGACCGGCCACCAGGCCGGTCCCTTCGTTTGTCTGACACACGCTGATATAGCACGATGGCTGTACGACCATCCCCGGGAGATTCCATGCTGATCGACAGTCATTGTCATCTGGATTTCGCTGACTTCACGCCGGATCGTGAGGCGGTTATCGCGCGTGCCGAGCAGGAAGATGTCTCGGCCTTCGTGGTGCCCGCCACCAAGGTGGCAAGTTTTTCGGCAGTGCTGGCGCTGGCGGATTCATCGGCGCGTATCTTCGGTGCCCTGGGACTGCATCCCTATTTTCTGTCCGAGCATGGTGAGGGCGCGCTGGCGGCGCTTCATCAGGCTCTCGACCAGCATGCCGGCCAGATCGTCGCGTTGGGCGAATGTGGCTTCGATGCGCGACTGGCCGATCATGACGCCCAATGGCAGCTTTTCGAGGCCCAGCTGAGCATGGCACGCGAATTCTCTCTGCCTGTCATCGTGCACTGCGTGCGCGCCAATGACGAAGTCGCCAAGCGCCTCAAGCAGGCACGACTCACCCGTGGCGGCATCATCCATGCCTTCGCGGGCAGTCAGGTGCAGGCGGAGCGCTTTCTCGAGCTTGGCTTCGTGCTGGGGCTGGGCGGCAGCGTGACCTACCCGCGTGCCAACAAGCTGCGCGGAGTGGTGGCGTCACTGCCCGATGATGGCTTCGTGCTGGAAACCGATAGCCCCGACATGCCGCTGTGCGGGTTTCAAGGTCAGCGCAATGAGCCATCGCGTGTGGCCAAGGTCGCGGATGTGGTGGCGGAACTCCGTTCGAGCAGTCGCCACGATATCGCGTTATCCACCACGACGAATGTGCAGCGTATTCTTCAACTGAACGTCTGATCTAGACTGACCTCAAAGGCCAGGCGACAGCCTGCCGACCCGGTTCAGGAGGTCGCCTCATCATCGGTAAATCAATGTCAGATTCTTCAGCATCGCGTTCCTCCTCTCGTGTGCCGGCACACGAGTCTTCTGCTGTCTTCGCGCACGCCTCCCTGCCTGCTGGTCCCCGCTATCGGATGTATCTGCTGCCGCTGCTGTTGCTGGCGGCATTGCTGGCCACTGCCTGGTTGACGGCCAGCCAGATCACGCAATCCCGCGAGGCGGATCGCGAATCCGACAGGCAGCGGCTGGCCTTGTGGGTCCAGAGTGAACAGCGCCTGCTCGCGGGACAGCTGCAGGAGAACGGCTACTGGGAAGAAGCCGTGACCAGGTTTCTGCGCGAGCCCGAGCTCGACACGACCTGGCTCGAGTACATGTATGGCCCCGAGTTCGCCATCAATACCGGCATACATCTGATCTCTGCCGTGCGTGGCGATGGGCAGGTGGCCGCCTGGGTGCAGCACAACGCCGGGTCGCCGGGGGCCGACTGGCTGGGCAAGCAGCCGGTGAGCTGGCGACGTGCGCTCGCCCCCGTCATGCAGGCGGCCCGCCAGTCACCGACACAACCCCAGCTGGCCTGGTTGATCGTCGACAACCAGCCATGGCTGATCGGCATGCAGGGGCTCTACGAGGATGAGGAGGCCTTGCCACCGCAGGACGAGCAGGGACTGTTGATTCTGGGCATGCCGCTCACGACAGACCTGCTGGATGAGCAGGCGGCCGTGCTGGGCTTGAAGGGGCTGCAGGTGGTCAGCAACGCCATGCCACAGCCCATCGCGACACAGCAGATCTGCGTGGCCTTGCCGGCGTCCGGCCGTGCCGATCGCTACAACCATGCCAAGGCCTGCTGGCAGGATGAAAATCGCGTCGCTCAGCTGGTGCAGGAGATGGGCACTCCGCTGGCGGTGCTGCTGTTGATCATTTTGCTGGCGGGCATGGGCACCATCGGCATGCTGGTGCGCGACAGTCGGCGCCGCAGGGCGAGTCGGGCCTATGGCGCCTACCTCGAGCATCAATACCAGCGCCACAGCATTCTCAACCAGCAATTCCTGAGCGTCCCCTATGAAACTCACACGCCGCAGAACGCGCGTGCCTCTCTCGCCCGGTACCTGCAGCGAGTGCGCGAGATGCTGGGGGCAGAGATCATCATCTATCGGCGTGAGGTGGGCAATCCCAACGCCGGCTACCTGATTCTGCAGAGTCATGATGAGCGTGAGTGGTTGAGTGAAGCATCGTTGCGGCGTGATCCTCTCTGGCGCCTGCCGGTGGGGCGCGTGTGCGTGTCAGCCGGTGATCGCTCGCGGCGCGATGGCGATGTGAGCGTCGACAGGAGTGACGATGAGCAGGAAGATCGCGCGCTGCTGCTGTGTCAGCGACTGGGCGCCAGCCAGCTGATGGGCTATTCGGTCTCGCCGCATCCCGGGCGCAGCGAATTGCTGCTGGTGGCCAGTCGCGGCCATCGACTCAACGCCACCGAGATGATGCCGTTGCTGGACATGACCCTCGATACGCTGGTGGTACGAGGGCTGGAGCAGGAACGCGTGCTGCTCCAGCACCAGTTGCTCGAGGAGCGCGAGACGGATCTCGATACCGGTCTGCTCAGTCGTGAAGGCATGCTGCGTCTCATCAAGGTGCGGATTGACCAGCTGGGCGAGGTCGCGCCGATGGAGGGCTTCGTGCTGATGGCGCTTAGGATCGGCGGCTTGCAGGTGCTCTACGATCATGCCGGCGCCGAGCCGGGCAATCACCAGCTGGAGCAGGTCCAGAAGCGTATCGCTCCCTTGCTGGGCAATTCCGGCGATGTGGCGCGCCTCGAGACCGACAGGCTGCTGATCATGGTCCAGCGCCGGCTGCTGGAAGCGACGCGTGGCGGTATCAGCGGCTGGCTGGACAACCTGCTGAATGCCGTGCGCGACAAGGTCACGCTCAATGATGAGGTGATCTATCTGCAGCCGAGCCTGGGCATCACGCGCTATCCCGAGGATGGCCATCAGGTGGATGCGCTGGTCTATCGCGCCGAACGTGCCCTGCACGATACCCAGCAATGCCAACGCGAGTGGCATTTCTTCGATGAAGAGGCGGAGCGTGAGTTGCGTCGCCTCAAGCAGCTGGAGGCCGAGTTCACCGTCGCGCTGCGCGAGAATCAGCTCAGGCTCTTCGTGCAGCCGATCGTCGACGGGCGTACTGGCCGCTTGCAGCTGTCGGAGGCGTTGATTCGCTGGCAGCACCCGGAACATGGCTTGATGGGCTCGGCGGATTTCATGGCCATCGTCGAGTCCGCCCGCCTGGATGTCGCGCTGGGGCGCTGGGTGCTCAAGGAGAGCATCGCGACCCTGATGCGCGTCCACGAGAGCGGCCATGAGCTGCATCTGAGCGTCAACGTGACCGTGCGCCACATGATGGACAAGCGCTTCCTGTCAGACCTGGAAATGTTGTTCCGGCATCCGGAGCTGTGTGAGCGCCTGACGCTTGAACTGGTCGAGAGCCAGCTGCCGGATGATATCCAGGCCCTGGCCGTGCTGTTCCAGACCATTCGGGCTCACGGCGTGGCGTTGGCACTGGACGATTTCGGTACGGGCTACTCCTCGCTGTCGCAGCTGCAGCGGCTACCGTTCGACAAGCTCAAGATCGATCGGCAGTTCGTGACGGCGCTGGGCTCCAGCAAGGGGCAGGCCATGATCGAAGCGATGCTGGGGCTGGCGGAGGCCTTCCATCTTGCGGTGGTGGCCGAAGGCATCGAGACGCCGGAGCAGCGAGCCGAATTGCTCGCGCATGGCTGCTCGCTGCATCAGGGCTATCTCTATGCACGACCGATGCCGGTGCAGGAGCTGATCGAGCACCTGATCGCAGGGGATGGCTGGCTGCCGGAAGGGCTGTAAGGGCTGTAAGGGCTGGGAGCCCCGGCAGGCGCCTGAAATCAGCAATCCGTGGCAGACAAAAGCCCCGCACGTTGGCACGTGCGGGGCTTTCCTGTGGCGGCTTTCAAGCGATCAGTCCCTCAGAACGATCAGCCTTTCAAGGCGTACCCTTCAGCCCTTGAGCTGCTCCGGATCGCGACGCTCGACGGCATAGGGCAGTGCGCTGCGCTCAAGCTGGGTGCCATCTTCCAATGCCAATGCGATCTCTTCATCGCGCAGGCTGATCACGGCCAGCAGCTCCAGACGTCCCTGCCCATCATGGGCTGCCTGCAGCACTTCGCCGAGGGACTTGCCGTCGGGGCTTGTGACCTTGCTGCCCACCGCCGGCAAGTCGGCCGGCTGCACCGTCGTCAGGCGTTGCAGGCGCTTCTTGACCTGGCCGCGGAAGTGGGCGCGGGCCACGACTTCCTGACCGGTATAGCAGCCCTTCTTGAAGCTGATCGCGGCGAGGGCTTCCAGATTGAGCATCTGCGGCAGCCAGCTGTCAGTCTGCGCGGAGGTGACCCACTGCAGACCGGCGCGGATATCTTCCAGGCCCCAGCGGGTGTCATCGCTGGCGACCACATCGCGTGCGAAAAGCGCCGTGGCGAGGTCTGCCAGGGCGGCATGCGGGCCGACCAGTATCGCGCGCGGGGCATTGCCTGAAGGCTGGCGCGCCAGCGCGCAGGCCTGCGGTTCTTCGTCTTCGCTCGACTGCAGGGGCGACTGGAAGACCGAGCGCATGGCCAGGTCATGCTCGGCCAGCGCAGGTGCCGCGAGTGCGTCGGCACAGGCTGCCAGACTCTGCTCGCCGAGCAGGCCGAGCACGCTCAGCTCACTCAACACCTCCAGCGTCACCTTGTAGAAGGGCGCGAACTTGGCCAGATGGGCGCGCAGCGGTTCGGCGGTGCCAGCCGGCATCACCAGCCACAGGCGCTCTTCGCTGACGCGCAGCAGCTGGGCCATGGCCAGAATGCGTCCCTTCGGGGTGCAGAAGGTCGTCAGCGGCGCCAGCTCGCCATCGACCAGACTCAGCTGCTGTGAGGTCTGTCCCTGCAGAAAGCGTTCGCCATCCTTGCCGCAGACCTCGAGTACCTCGAAATTGTTCAGCGGGGCCAGCACATTTTCGGTCCGTACATTCTTGGTCATGTCAGCGAGTGGCATGGAGGCGTCGGCTGGCTCACCCAGCGTCAGGCGGCCGTCCTCGCCGAGCTGGTAGCCGTGGTCTTGCATCAGGGTCTTCAAGGGATTCATCTACCACCATCCTGTTGCGAAGGAGTGAACTGCCGGTGGCGCATTGGCAACCATGCGGCATGTCGGATGCCCGCATTGTCACGCGCCAGCTGGCGGCTGTCAGCCCCTTGTGCCTCAAGTGGCAGTAAAAGAACGGGCAAATCAGTGTTCCCGTCCTGCCAGCCTTTTATGCAGCCTGGTTCGCGACGGTCTGATGGGCGCTGACTGTCAGGCAACCGTGCTATTCTTGACGGCTGCAATGCGCCGCGGCGCCCCTTTTTACTGCATGACAGGAATGACACGATGGCCAGTTTTTCTCTTACTCTGATCGGCGTCGAGAGCGTCAAGGACGTCAACAAGGTCACCACGGCGCTGATGATGATGGATGGCGTCAAGGAAGCCGAGGTCGGGCGTGGCTTTGCCGAAGTCGACGGTCAGGTGCGTTATGACGCGCTGGTCAAGACGGTCGAGAAGGCCGGTTACAAGGTCAAGTGACCGCAGTGCGGTGACGCTGACAGGCGGCAAGCAGGCAACGTCTCACGAGCGGGATCACGGACAGATCAGCGACAGGGAGGTGACGAATGAGTATCGAGGTAATCAGCCGTCGGTCAGGCAGCTTCGTGCAACGGGTACAGGTCGCAAGCTTTGATGAGTTGCTGGTCGATGTGCCGGCGGTGGTCGGTGGCGACGAGAGCGCCCCGGATCCGCATGACTATTTCGATCTGTCGCTGGGGGCCTGCAAGTCGATCACCGTGCAGATGTACGCCCGGCGCAAGGGCTTGCCGCTGGCGGGGATCATCACCACGGTGGACCGGGACGACAGCGACGAGCGCCGTGGCAGCAACAGCGAATATCGTCTCACGGTCAGCATGCAGTTCCTGGCCGAGGAGGGTCATGAGATGGACGCCGAGACCCGCGCGCGTCTGATCGAGATCTCCGAGCGTTGTCCCATCCATCGCCTGATGACCAGCACCCGGGTCTCGGTGACCAGTCGAGAAGCGCCCGCGAGCGCATGAGCGCCGGGCAATCATCTGCCTGTCGTCAGTTGAAGACCCGACTGACTGCCACCATTGAGAGCGCATGAGCAAACCATTTCGCATCGATTCCAAGTTTCAGCCGGCCGGTGACCAACCGGCGGCCATCGAGAAGCTGATCACCGGCCTGGACGCGGGCCTGGCGCATCAGACCCTTCTGGGCGTGACCGGCTCCGGCAAGACCTTCACGGTGGCCAACATCGTGGAGCGCCTGCAGCGTCCGGCCATCGTCATGGCCCCCAACAAGACGCTGGCGGCGCAGCTGTACGGCGAGTTCAAGTCGTTCTTTCCCGACAACGCCGTCGAATATTTCGTCTCCTATTACGATTATTACCAGCCCGAAGCCTACGTCGCCTCCTCGGATACCTTCATCGAGAAGGATGCCTCGATCAACGACCACATCGAGCAGATGCGTCTGTCGGCGACCAAGGCGCTGCTGGAACGCCGCGATGCGATCATCGTGGTCTCCGTCTCGGCCATCTACGGCCTGGGTGACCCGGATCAATATCTGAAGATGCGCCTGCACTTCAATCGTGGCGAGCAGATCGATCAGCGCGGCTTCCTCAGGCGTCTGGCGGAGCTGCAGTACACCCGCAACGACATGGATTTCCGGCGCGGTACCTATCGGGTGCGCGGCGATGTGATCGACATCTTCCCGGCCGACTCCGAAGAGCAGGCGGTGCGTGTCGAGCTGTTCGATGACGAGATCGACTCCATCCGGCTGTTCGATCCGCTGACCGGTGAAGTGGCCGAGTCGGTGCCACGCATGACCATCTATCCCAAGAGTCACTACGTGACGCCGCGCGAGACCATCGTCGCCGCGGTCGATCACATCAAGGAAGAGCTGGTCGAGCGCCTCGATTACCTGCGCAAGCACGACAAGCTGGTTGAGGCCCAGCGCCTGGAGCAGCGCACCCTCTATGACATCGAGATGATGATGGAGCTGGGCTACTGCAACGGCATCGAGAACTACTCGCGCTATCTGTCGGGGCGTGATCCCGGCAATGCGCCGCCGACCTTCTTCGACTACCTGCCCAAAGACGCGTTGGTCTTCATCGATGAGTCCCACGTCAGCGTGCCGCAGGTCGGCGGCATGTATCGCGGTGACCGTTCGCGCAAGGAAACGCTGGTGGAGTACGGCTTCCGCCTGCCGTCGGCTCTCGACAACCGCCCGATGAAATTCGAGGAGTGGGAGAGCATCCTGCCGCAGACCGTATTCGTCTCGGCGACGCCTGGCCCCTACGAGGAAGAGCATGCCGGCCAGGTGGTGGAGCAGGTGGTACGTCCCACCGGGCTGCTCGATCCGGTCATCGAGGTGCGTTCGGCCTCGACCCAGGTAGATGACGTCCTCTCGGAGATTCGCGCGCGCACCAAAGTCGGCGAGCGCGTGCTGATCACCACGCTGACCAAGCGCATGTCGGAAGACCTGACCGAATATCTGGGCGAGCATGACGTGCGGGTGCGCTATCTGCACTCCGATATCGATACCGTCGAGCGCGTCGAGATCATTCGTGACCTGCGTCTGGGCAAGTTCGATGTGCTGGTCGGCATCAACCTGCTGCGTGAGGGCCTCGATATTCCGGAGGTCTCTCTGGTAGCGATTCTGGATGCCGACAAGGAGGGCTTCCTGCGCTCGGAGCGCTCCCTGATCCAGACCATCGGCCGTGCGGCGCGTAACGCCAACGGCAAGGCCATCCTGTACGGGGATCGCATCACCGATTCCATGCAGCGGGCTATTGCCGAGACCGAACGCCGTCGCGAAAAGCAGATGGCCTTCAATGACGAGCACGGCATCACGCCGCGCACTATCACCAAGTCGGTGGCGGATATCATGGAAGGTGCCCAGGCGCCGGGCCGCAAGAGCAGCCGTCGCAAGGGCAGCGAGCGTCAGGTCGCAGAAGAGACGCCGGACTACGCTGCGCTGGCGGCCGAAGGCCCTCAGGCGCTCGAGAAGGAAATCAGCCGTCTCGAAGATGCCATGTTTGCCGCGGCCAAGAACCTCGAGTTCGAGGAAGCCGGTCGACTGCGCGACCAGATCAACGATGTCCGCAATCGCCTGATCGCGCTGGGCTGACGCTATTCTCCATCCCCCAGCATTCGCGTTGCTAAAGGCATGACCCTGCGCGCCCGACGGTGTTACCCATCGTCGGGCGCGTGGCGTTCAGGGCTGGCGGGTATCTGACGGGGGAGTGCCACCAGCAAGTTATCCCGTTATCTTGCCTGTTGCCTCTCAGATCATCACATTGCAGCTCAGTGCATGGCTCAGGAGCAGGCGGTTGCTCGGGAAGGGCGGCAGCATTGCTTCTCTTACAACCTTGGGCGTAGCCGGGCAGGCGGCTGCGGTGCGTCCTGATGGTGCAAGTGGAGAGGGAAATCCTGTTAACCGCGTGTTGGCATGTGCCAATGACTGGCTTTGATCGTGATTTCCGAGGATTGTCTGGCCACATTGGAAAGCATGGTGCTTTTCGCTATTGGCAGGCTGCTGAGCCGCATTCATGAGCGCTCAAACGGTCACTTTACATGCGTATTCGCTGCTGCCAATAATGCTTTCAAGGCATTCCTGACGTGTCGACCCCCTGCCGGCAGGCTGGCAGCGGCGCACAAGGTCAGCGGATGACAGACATTGTCGCCAGCCTTTTGCGGTCAGCCCAGCGCTGCCACCAGGCGTCAGTCAGGTCTGCCCGGCCGTAGTACAACAATAATCGGGAACAGGAATTCTCATCATGATGCGCAGGTCTCTTCTCGCTCTCGGTATCGCCGCGGCGATGTCCACCCAGGCTCAGGCCGATATCACCATCGCCATGGCAGGCCCGGTCACGGGGCCGGTCGCCCAGTACGGTGACATGCAGTTCATCGGTGCCGAGATGGCCATCGAGCGGATCAATGCCGCCGGTGGCGTCGATGGCGAGATGCTCAAGGGCGTCAAATACGACGACGCCTGTGATCCCAAGCAGGCGGTGGCGGTGGCCAACCAGATCGTCAATGACGGTGTCCAGTACGTGATCGGCCACCTGTGCTCCAGCGCGACCCAGCCGGCCTCGGACATCTACGCCGAGGAAGGCGTGATGATGATCACGGCGGCGTCCACCAGCCCGACCATCACCGAGCAGGGCTATGAGCTGGTCTTCCGCACCATCGGCCTGGATTCCCTGCAGGGGCCGGTCGCCGGGCGCTATATCGCCGAGACGATCAAGCCCAAGCACATGGCCGTGATCCACGACAAGCAGCAGTACGGAGAAGGCATCGCCACCGGCGTGCGCGACACCGTCGAGGAAGCAGGCATCGATGTGGTGCTGTTCGAGGGCATCACGGCGGGCGACAAGGATTTCTCGGCGCTGATCTCCAAGCTCAAGAAGGAGAACGTCGACTTCGTCTACTACGGCGGCTATCACCCGGAGCTGGGCCTCTTGCTGCGTCAGTCGCGTGAGCTGGGCTTCGATGCACCCTTCATGGGCCCTGAAGGGGTCGGCAACCCGGACATTTCCAAGATCGCCGGTCAGGCCTCCGAAGGGCTTTACGTGACGCTGCCGCCGGCCTTCGAGACAGACCCGAAGAACGCCGATCTGGTCGCGGCCTTCAAGGACAAGGATCAGGACCCCTCCGGCCCGTTCGTCATGCCGGCCTACACCGCGGTGGAGCTGATCGCCGATGGCATCAAGGGCGCCGATTCCACTGACCCGTATGATGTTGCCGAATACCTGCGCGCCAACAGCTTCGACACGCCCATCGGCAAGGTCGAATACGACGAGAAGGGCGATCTGAAGGACTTCAACTTCGTCGTCTACAACTGGCACGCCGACGGAACCAAGAGCGAAGCGGCACATTGATCATCGGCTGGCCTCTGCTCGTCTGAGCCCAGCCTTCGCCACGGCCATGTGACATCTCATTCGGTATCTCATTTGAGCGATCATTTGAGACCTTATTCGAGACCTCATGTGGCCGTGGTGGATCAACCCGAGACGCTTCCCGTCATGCCTCCTGGCATGGCGGGCTTCTCCGTTCGGTCGAGTCCACGGTGGTGCAATATCGCCGTGCCTGCCCGTTGTCGCCGCGCATGCGGCATTTCCCTGACGGTCACCGGCCACAAGCCGAAGACAGTCGCGGCCAAGGGTCGTTTCAATGGAAGACATCCTCTACTTCCTGCAACAGGTCATCAATGGCCTGACCATCGGCAGTACCTATGCCTTGATCGCCATCGGCTACACGATGGTCTACGGCATCATCGGCATGATCAATTTCGCCCACGGCGAGATCTACATGATCGGCACCTACGTGACCTTCATCGTCATCGCGGCGCTGGGCATGCTGGGCATCGCCAACCCCTTCTTTCTGATGGCGGCCGCCTTACTGGTGGCGGTGCTGGTGTCCTGCGCCTACGGCTTTGCCGTGGAGCGGGTGGCCTATCGCCCGGTACGTGGCTCCAAGCGTCTGATCGCGCTGATCTCGGCGATCGGCATGTCGATCTTCCTGCAGAACTACATGCGTCTGGCCCAGGGTTCGCGTGACATGGCGATCTCCAGCCTGATCCCGGGCGGTTGGGAGTTCGGGCTGGAAAGCTTCGCGGTCAATCTCTCCTACATGCAGGTGATCATCTTCAGCGTCACCCTGGTGTGCATGCTGCTGCTGTCCTCCTTCATCTCGCGCTCCCGCCTGGGGCGTGCCTGTCGTGCCTGCTCGCAGGATGCCGGCATGGCGCGTCTGCTGGGCATCAATACCGACATGATCATCTCGATGACCTTCGTGATCGGGGCGGCGCTTGCCGCCGTGGCGGGCCTGCTGCTCGGCATGTACTACGGCGTGGTTAATCCCTACATCGGCTTCCTGGCCGGCCTCAAGGCGTTCACGGCGGCGGTGCTGGGCGGTATCGGCAGCATCCCCGGCGCGATGCTGGGCGGACTGCTGTTGGGGGTCGCGGAGGCGCTGACCGGCGGTTACCTGTCCACGGAATACAAGGACGTGGTGGCCTTCGGACTGCTGATCCTGATTCTGCTGTTCCGCCCCTCCGGGATTCTCGGCAAGCCCGAAGTGGAGAAGATCTGATGCCCAAGCTTGCGAAACAGACTTTGAAGAAAGCGGGCACCTCGCCTGCCGAGACGTTGCCGCCCCAGCCTGCCTATCGGCGTCCCTGGTGGTCGGCACTCGCGGCCGCCGTTCTGACCCTCGTACTGGGAGGCTCGGTGTTGGGTGTGCAGCTCGAATCCACCGGCATCACTACCACGGTGCGGTTGATGGGCATGGACACCTGGGGCTGGTTGCTGGCTGCGGCGCTGGCCGTCTTCCTGCATCAGCTGGTACGTCCGCAGATCGAGGAGTGGCGGTCGCGTACCCGCAAACCCTCACGTTTCAGCGTCCCCGATGTGATGAGCGGCCAGAAGCGTCAGCTGTGGATCATGCTGGCCATCGGCGCGCTGCTGATCTTCCCGTTCCTCTCCAACCGCTCGGCGGTGGATCTCGCGACCCTGACGCTGATCTACATCATGCTGGGGCTGGGGCTTAATGTGGTGGTGGGGCTCGCCGGGCTGCTGGATCTCGGCTACGTGGGCTTCTACGCCGTCGGGGCCTATACCTATGCGCTGCTCAACAGCTATCTGGGCTTCAGCTTCTGGGAGGCGCTACCCATCGCTGGGTTGATGACGGCGCTGTTCGGCTATCTGCTCGGCTTCCCGGTATTGCGACTGCGCGGGGATTACCTGGCCATCGTGACGCTGGGTTTCGGCGAGATCATCCGCATCCTGCTCAACAACTGGACCGAGCTGA
The DNA here is from genome assembly GCF_029846435.1 of Cobetia sp. 1AS1. NCBI lineage: Bacteria > Pseudomonadati > Pseudomonadota > Gammaproteobacteria > Oceanospirillales > Halomonadaceae > Cobetia > Cobetia sp. 1AS1. The sequence continues at coordinate 32,831 of NZ_JARWKU010000011.1, read as the reverse complement.
CCGGCGGCCCGAATGGCATCGCGCGCATTCCCAAGCCGACCTTGTTCAACCTCGAGTTCTCGCGGCGGGCCGACGAGGGCAACATCGCCTTCCATGAGTACTTCGGCATCGACTACGACCCGGCCCTCAAGGTGATCTACCTGTATCTGCTGGCCTTGATCCTGGTGCTGATCACGCTGTTCGTGATCTACCGCTTGCTGCGCATGCCCATCGGGCGGGCGTGGGAGGCACTGCGCGAGGATGATATCGCCTGTCGCTCGCTGGGCATGAATCCCACCGGCATCAAGCTCTCGGCCTTCACGATCGGTGCGAGCTTCGCGGGTTTCGCCGGCGCCTTCTTCGCCGCGCGTCAGGGCTTCATCAGCCCCGAGTCCTTCACCTTCATCGAGTCGGCGATCATTCTGGCCATCGTGGTGCTGGGCGGAATGGGCTCACAGCTGGGCGTGATCCTGGCCGCGATTGCCATGACGTTGTTGCCGGAGCTGGCACGCGAATTCAATGAATATCGCATGCTGCTGTTCGGACTGATGATGGTGTTGATGATGGTCTGGCGTCCTCAGGGCCTGGTGCCGCTAAAACGACCGCAGATGGAGCTCGACCGTGGCTGACACACATGACAAGCAGGTCCGTGACAAGCAGGTCCGCGACAGGCAAGACCTCGACAATCCGACACCGGTTGCCTCCTCGCGTCGTCAGGCGCGCACCGAGGGCGGAGCGCCATTGCTGGATGTGCGCGATCTCACCATGCAGTTCGGTGGCCTCAAGGCCGTGGACGGTGTGACGTTGCAGGTGCATCCGGGCGAGGTGGTGTCGGTCATCGGGCCGAATGGTGCGGGCAAGACCACCGTCTTCAACTGCATCTCCGGCTTCTATCAGCCCACCGGCGGCGAGGTGTATTTCCAGAATCGCGCCATGCATCGCCTGCCGGGCTATCGCATCGCCCAGGCTGGCATGGTGCGCACCTTCCAGAACGTGCGGCTGTTCAAGGAGATGACCGTCATCGAGAACCTGCTGGTGGCGCAGCACATGCACGCCGAACGCAATCTTCTCAAGGGACTGTTCAAGACGCCGGGCTATCGACGCAGTGAAAAGGCGCTGATGCAGCATGCCGGCGACTGGCTGGAGCGAGTCGGTCTGCTCGAATTCGCCAACCGCGAGGCCGGCAATCTGGCCTATGGCCAGCAGCGTCGACTCGAGATCGCGCGCTGCATGGTCGCCAGGCCGCGGCTGCTGATGCTGGATGAGCCGGCGGCGGGCCTCAATCCCAACGAGACACGTGATCTGGATGATCTGATCGTCAGCCTGACCCGCGATGAGGGCATCTCGGTGCTGTTGATCGAGCATGACATGAGTCTGGTGATGGGCATCTCTGACCACATCTACGTGGTCAATCAGGGCCAGCCGCTAGCGGATGGCAGTCCGGAGGACATACGGCGCAACGATGCCGTGATCAAGGCCTATCTGGGGGAAGAGTGATCATGAGTGAGCATGTCGAAGACGTGACGCCCGAGGCCACGCTTGCCGGTGAGGAGCTCGCGCCCCGCGAGGCCATGCTGGCCCTCGAGCATCTGACCACCCACTACGGGCCGGTGCAGGCGCTCAATGATGTCTCGCTGGCCGTCGGCCAGGGCGAGATCGTGACGCTGATCGGTGCCAACGGCGCCGGCAAGACGACGCTTCTGATGTCGATCTGTGGCGATCCGCGTCCGACCAGCGGGCGGGTATGGTTCGAGGGCGAGGAGATCACCGGCACCCCCACGGCACGCGTGATGCGCGGTGGGCTGTCGGTGGTGCCGGAAGGTCGCCGCATCTTCACCGGCATGACGGTGGAGGAAAACCTGGCCATGGGCGGCTATTACCAGAGCAAGGAGGAGAACGAGCGTAGCATCGAGCACGTGCTGGGGCTCTTCCCGCGTCTCAAGGAGCGCTTCCAGCAGCGCGGCGGCACCATGTCCGGTGGAGAGCAGCAGATGCTGGCCATCGGGCGCGCCCTGATGAGTCGGCCGCGGCTGCTGTTGCTCGATGAGCCATCGCTGGGGCTGGCGCCCATCGTGATCGGGCAGATCTTCGAGATCGTCGAGCAGCTGCGGGAGCAGGGCACTACCATCTTCTTGGTGGAACAGAATGCCCATCGTGCACTGTCGATCGCCGATCGCGGTTACGTGCTGGAGCATGGTCGAGTGGTGTTGGCGGACAGCGGCAAGGCGCTGCTGGCCAATGACGATGTACGCCGCGCTTATCTCGGAGGCTGATCGCCCGCAGGTCGATCGACTGCCAGTTCTCGCCAGGACTTTTCGAGGGCTGCAAGTCGATCGGGTTTACCAAACCAGGACGCCGCCCCCGGCACTGAATCGTCAGTGTCCGGGGCGGCGTCCTTTTTTGCTCTCGAGATGGGGATGAGGTGGAAGTGTGGGAAGGAGAGGGTAGAGGCTGGCTCGGTCAGTGATGTGCTGCTCGTGCCAGCCTCTGTATCAGATCCTGCGCCGGTTCCTTATCAGTACCAGTGACCTGCGTGAACAGAGGTCAGGCAGAGAGCGATTCGGGAAACTCTTCGGGCATGTAGGCGACGCCGTCATGAATGCGGTAATGATTGGTGGGGCCTGAAGCCTGGCAGCTCTTGACGCATGCCTGGCTGGCGGGGAGCTGGCGCAGGGGGTAGCGCACGCCGGCTTGGCACAGTTCCAGCATCTTCTTGAGTGCGCTTCGCTCACAGTAACCACACAGGCACTCGAGGGCGTTGTCGAGGCAGTCTTCTTCGCTCATGCCCGCACCGTAGATGCGGTTGTCATCACAGACGACGAATCCGAGAGCGCCGGGGGATGTGGCGGGTGTTGTCATGTCTGCTGCCGTATCAGGTACTGCACTGAGAATGTTGTCAGCCATGATGAACCTCATTGTGATGGGGTATTCCGGCTTCTCCGAGCCAGTCGCTAGCTTGTCTGTCCATGACCCTCTCTGGTCATGCCTCACCCCAGAGTAGACGGCGGTCGTCAAACTGCCATGCAAATCTGTTTAACGCGTCAAGGACGAACCGATGCTGCGTCAGAAATGTGACAGAGAAGTGTCGTTCAGATGACTGCGAAGATCTCGCGACTGGCGGTTTCAGGACGGCTGGCATCCCAGTGGCTGACGGTAACGTGAATTGAGCGCCAGCAATATCGCGGCACTCTCGGCATCGAAGGCTCCGCTGATCGCCCCGGGACGAAAATGTGCCTGGAATGCGGCAATCGCCAATTCGGGACGTGCGGCGTCCACCGGATAACCGTAATGCGTGAGCGCCGTGAGCAGAACCTCTTGTGATGGCAGGCCCTCGCTTGCCAGCTGGCGCTGGAAGCACAGCACGTCTGAGGTGCGTGGCCAGGCACCGATGCCGGCGTCATGCAGGCGTTGCCAGGGGAAGCGCGGGCCGGGGTCGGTCTTGCGCTCAGGGGCGATGTCCGAGTGCCCGACGACATCCACCGCCTTGATGCCATGGCGCGCGATGATGGGTTTGATCAGCGTGATCAGTGCGCTGATCTGCGCCTCGCTCCACGGCGCGAAGTCACGCGAGGGGGACCAGCGTCTGGCGACCGCCGCCGTGGCATCTTCCTGCTCGCCTGCCGGCAGTGGCACCAGTGCCTGCGGCCCGGCATTGACGATCTCGATGCCGATGGAGGTGTCATTGAGGTTGCTGCGTTCACCCCACTGGCTGACGCCGGCATGCCAGGCACGGCGCGCTTCCGGCACCAGCGGATAGACGCGCGGCAGGCCAGTCGCGGGCATCGGCGCCGACAGCAGATAATGCGCGCTGACCTGAGAGCCGGTCAGGCTGATCAGGGAGCCGCGCAGATCATCATCGGTGTAGTGCAACACCAGATGGCGAACCCGCGAATTGCTCTTGCCGTGGGGGGAGGACGTCACCCAGTCGAAGGTATCGCTCCCGTCACCGGCATCAGAACCCGGCTGGGTGCCACACCCTGCCAGCAACACAGTGAGCGTGGCAGCGGCCAGCGACAGCAGACGCCGCGAAAAGGAGCGTGACGAGAAGGAGAGTGGCAAGAACAAAGGTGGCGAGCAGGGACGTGGTGAACAGTAGCGTGGCGTCATTGAGCGGTCATCGTGGTTAAAAAAGGAGAGGCTGCATGACAAGACGGTACCGCAACGGGACGGCGTCAGTCGCCTCGCGATGCAGGCGACTGCCGGCAGCGAAGCAGGCGGCTCCGGGCGGGAGAGCCTCACGCAGACTGGGCCATAACCTGCTGAATTCTCATGACTTGCGGGTTGCAGGATTCGCTCTGCCGCCTCGTGCTCGCATGAGGTATAATCCTGCGCACCTGACCTGACGCTCGCCCCGTGGCGGCGCGATTGCCGTGCCTGACAACAGTAATCGCCCCGGTGCCCTGCGCGCCAGTGTGTCTGTCTTTCCCATCGCTTGCCCTTGAGGAGCCGATCCTGATGACCGTGATCCGCCAGGATGACCTGATCCAGAGCGTCGCCGACGCGCTGCAGTACATCTCCTACTACCATCCGAAGGATTTCATCGACGCCATGAACGCGGCGTACGAGCGTGAAGAGAATCCTGCCGCCAAGGATGCCATCGCGCAGATCCTGATCAACTCCCGGATGTGTGCCCTGGGTCATCGTCCCATCTGTCAGGACACCGGTATCGTCACCGTCTTCGTTCACGTCGGCATGAACGTGCGCTTCGAGGCCGACATGAGCCTGGATGATATGGTCAACGAAGGCGTGCGTCGCGCCTATCTACTGCCGGACAACGTGCTGCGTGCCTCCGTGCTGGCAGACCCGGACGGCAAGCGTGCCAACACCAAGGACAACACCCCGGCCATCATCCACCACAAGCTGGTGCCGGGTGACAGCGTCGAGATCCACGTCGCGGCCAAGGGCGGCGGCAGCGAGGCCAAGTCCAAGTTCGCGATGCTCAACCCGTCCGATTCCGTGGTCGACTGGGTGCTGGAGCAGATTCCGAAGATGGGTGCTGGCTGGTGTCCGCCCGGCATGCTGGGCATCGGCATCGGCGGTACCGCCGAGAAGGCGATGCAGCTGGCCAAGGAGTCCCTGCTCGAGCCGATCGATATCCAGGAACTGCAGGCGCGTGGTGCCTCCAACCGTGCCGAAGAGATCCGTCTCGAGCTGTTCGAGAAGGTCAACGCCACTGGCGTCGGCGCCCAGGGCCTCGGCGGTCTGACCACCGTGCTCGACATCAAGGTCATGGATTACCCGACCCACGCGGCCAACAAGCCGGTGGCGATCATCCCGAACTGCGCGGCGACCCGTCACGTGCACTTCACCCTGGATGGCAGCGGTGTGGCAGAACTGCCGGCACCCAAGCTCGAGGACTGGCCGGAAATCACCCGTGAAGCGGGCGACAGCGTCAAGCGTGTCAACCTCGATACCGTGACGCCCGAGGAAGTGCAGAGCTGGCAGCCGGGCGACACCCTGCTGCTCAACGGCAAGCTGCTGACCGGCCGTGATGCCGCTCACAAGCGCATGACCGAGATGCTGGCACGCGGCGAGCAGCTGCCGGTCGACCTCAAGGGTCGCTTCATCTACTACGTCGGCCCGGTCGACCCGATCCGTGACGAAGTCGTCGGTCCGGCTGGCCCGACCACCGCGACCCGCATGGACAAGTTCACGCGCACCCTGCTGGAAGAGACCGGCCTCCTGGGCATGGTCGGCAAGGCAGAGCGTGGCCCGACCGCGATCGACGCCATACGTGACAACAAGTCCAGCTACCTGATGGCCGTCGGCGGCGCTGCCTACCTGGTCGCCCAGGCGATCAAGAAGTCACGTGTGCTGGCGTTTGAAGACCTGGGCATGGAAGCGATCTACGAATTCGAGGTCGAAGACATGCCGGTGACCGTGGCCGTCGACAGCGCGGGCGTCTCCGTGCACCAGACGGGCCCGGCCAAGTGGAAGGAAATCATCGCCAGCCGCGCCTGATGACGGTCGAGTGATGAATCGTCACGTCTTTGTGGCATATGTCCTTGTGACGTGCGCCCTTGTGAGATGACCTGAAGAACCCCGCCCGTGATCATTCATCGGCGGGGTTCTTGGCTTTGCGGCGCTCAAGACATCTTCCTGAGCGCCAATGCAACGGCATCGTTGCGCGCGCTGCTGTGGCATACTCTGGCAACCCTGACGCCTGCAATGGAGTTGCAATGACCGCCTGGCTACTCGGCTTTCTACTGCTGACCAGTCATATCCTCGGTGCCATGTCCGCCGTCATGGCCCTGATGTCGAGCCGCACTTCACAAGGGGCGATCGCCTGGATTCTGTGTCTGCTGACATTCCCCTACGTGGCGCTGCCACTGTACTGGGTATTCGGACGTCCACGCTTCTATGGTTACGTCAGCGCTCGTGAGGAGCGCGATTCGACCATGCGCCGCGTGCTGATGCGCTTTCGGCCCAAGCTGTCGCCGTGGCTGTCACGCCCGCTGGGAGGCAATCCCACCCATCTGGATGCCATCGAGCGACTGGCGATGATGCCGGTCACCACCGGCAACCGCGCCAAGTTGCTGATCAATGGCGAGCACACCTTCGATGCACTGTTTCATGCCATCGACGCCGCCGAGGATTACATCCTGATCCAGTTCTTCATCGTACGTAACGATGAGCTGGGGGTGCGTCTCAAGCAGAAGTTGATGCGCCGCGCCGAACGCGGCGTGCGAGTCTGTTTCCTGTATGACGAGATCGGCTCGCGCAAGCTGCCCGATGGCTATCTGAATGATCTGATGGAGTCGGGGTGTGAGGTCAGTGCCTTCAATTCCTCGCGCGGTTGGCGCCATCGCTTCCAGATCAACTTCCGCAATCACCGCAAGGTCACCGTCATCGACGGCCGCGTCGGCTTCGTCGGCGGGCTGAATGTCGGCAATGAGTATCTGGGTCATTCCGAGCGCTATGGCGCTTGGCGCGATACCCACCTCAAGCTTGAGGGGCCCAGCGTGATGGGCCTGCAGGAAGCCTTCTGGGAAGACTGGCACTGGGCGACCGGTGAGGTGCTGTCGCTCGAATGGCAGCCACAGATCAGCTGTGACGAATGTCAGCATGTGGTGATCGTGCCCTCCGGCCCGGCGGACCGCCGAGAGACGGCCAGTCTGCTGGTGCAGCAGGCGATTCACTCCTCGGTCAGTCGTATCTGGATTACCAGTCCCTATTTCGTGCCGGACCAGGGGGTGCAGGATGCGCTCAAGATCGCGGCGTTGCGTGGGGTGGATGTGCGGGTGATGATTCCTGAGCGTCCCGATCACCTACTGGTATTCCTGTCGGCGTTCTCGTTCCTGTCCGAGATGATTCGCTCCGGTGTGCGTGTATTCCGCTATCAGCCCGGCTTCCTGCATCAGAAGGTGATGTTGATGGATAGCCATACGGCGACCATCGGCACCGTCAATCTCGACAATCGCTCCTTCCGCCTCAACTTCGAGATCACGGCGTTCGTGCCCGATCACCAGTTCGCCTCGGAAGTGGAGGCGATGCTCGAAGAGGACTTCCGCCACTGTCGTGAAATCAGCTGCGAAGAGCTGGATGCGCGGCCGATGTGGCGTAAGCTGGTCTCGCGCGCGGCCTATCTGCTGGCACCCATCCAGTAATGCAGCACCCTGCATGCGACAAGCGCCTGCCGAGCTGAGTAAAACTCACTCGGCAGGTCTTGCCAATCGCCGCGCCAGCAGGCATCTTCTCGCTATAACTGATCGCCTTCTTATTTCTGTAAGAAATAAGGTGAGAGCCTTGAAGTGCTTCACGTGCCACGCACGCCAAGCGCCATCGAGGCCGGCGACTTCATGATTCAGCGCTGAGACCTGCCATGACTGCTCAAGACTCCACCGCTAGCACTTCACCCTCCATCGACTATCAGTTTCGCGATGATGCGGATGTGATCGCCTTCGCGCGCCAGCACGTGGGTGCGCGCTATCCGGCCTTCACGACCGCTGAAGAACTTCAGGTCGAAGAGATCGGCGATGGCAACATCAACTATGTCTATCGCGTCTGCACGCCGGACCGCTCCGCCTCGGTGATCGTCAAGCAGGGCCTGCCCTGGGTGCGCATCATCGGCGAAAGCTGGCCGTTGTCGCTGGTACGTGTGCGCATCGAGGCGGAAACCCTGCAATTCGAGGCCGCCTGCGCACCGAACCTGGTACCGGCGCTCCATCACTTCGATGAAGCTCGCTCGGCGATCGTGATGGAAGATATCGGCGATCACCGCAATCTGCGCCATGCCTTCCTGGAGCGCGCGTCATTGCCGCGGCTGGGCGAGCAGATGGGGAGTTTTCTGGCCACCACGCTGTATCGCAGCAGCGATCTGGCACTCGATGCCCACGACAAGAAGGCGCGCGTCGCACGCTTCATCAATCCCGATCAGTGCAAGATCACCGAAGACCTGTTCTTCATCGATCCGTTCTGTGATCACGAGCGCAACAGCATCAATCCGGCGCTGCGCGTGGATACCGAAGCCCTGTGGCAGGACGCCGCCCTGAAGGTCGAAGTGGCCGAGCTCAAGCAGCGTTTCCTGTCCGCGCCCGAGGCGCTGCTGCATGGCGATCTGCATGCGGGCTCGATCTTCGTGCGGGAAGACAGCACCAAGGTCATCGATCCGGAATTCGGCTTCTTCGGCCCGGCGGGCTTCGATATCGGCAGCTGGTTGGCGGCACTGTGGCTGGCGGCCTGCGCGCATACCGAGCTTGAGGCAGAGCAGGGCGACAAGCGTGACTACGTGGCGCAGCTGCGTGCCCAGGCGGTCGCCAGCTGGGAAAGCTTCGCTCGTGAGTATCGTGAGCAGGCCGCCTACACGCCGGATGCCAGCTTCGCTGCGCCGGGCGTGGCAGATCGTCTGTTGGCTCGCATGTTACGTGATGCGCTCGGCTACGCCGGTTGTGAGCTGATCCGCCGCACCGTGGGGCTTGCGCATATTCTGGAGCTCGAATCCATCAGCGATGAGACCACCCGCGCGCGTGCCGAGCGGCGGGCGCTGGCACTCGGGCGCGAGTTGATCATGGCGCGCGAAAGTCTGGGCGATATCGATGCCATCGATGCCCTGGTGGCGCGTCACCTCGCCTGAGGTGACTGGCGTGGCAGGCAGGAGTCGGGCGTTCAGGGCCCGGCTAGGGTAGACTCTGCACTCCGCACCCACGCGCTTGCCCTGTCACGCGCGTGGTTCAGTCGAGGAGCATGGTGCTTTATCGGCAGAGTGACTGCCTGCCATTGCCTTTCCAAGACGTCTGCCTTTTCAAGAAGAGATTTTCATGGCCCTGTCTTCCACGCCTTACAAGGTGGATCTGTCGCTGACCGACCTGGATCGCGGCGTCTACGAGACCCTGCGTTTCACGGTGGCTCGTCATCCCTCCGAAACCGAACTGCGTCTCTGCGTGCGTCTTCTGGGCCACGCCCTGTGGTACAGCGAGAACATCGCGTTCGGCCGCGGCCTGTCCGATATCGATGAGCCGGCGCTGTGGGAAAAGAGCCTCGATGGCCGTGTCCTGCACTGGATCGAAGTCGGTCAGCCGGATGCCGAGCGCCTGACCTGGTGCTCGCGACGTACCGAGCGTACCTCGCTGCTGGCCTATGGCAGCCTGCGCGTGTGGGAAACCAAGGTCGTGCCGGCGGTGGCGGGGCTCTCCAACCTCAACATCGCGGCCGTGCCGGAAGGTTCGCTGGACGCCATCACCGAGTCGCTGCCACGCAACATCAAGTGGACTGTGATGATCTCCGAAGGCACCATCTTCATCACCGATGACAACGGTCAGCACGAGATCAATCTCGAGTGGCTGAAGGGCGAGCGCTGAGCGACATCAGCCTCGCACCCGGCCCCAACGACAACGCCCCCGCAAGCATGGCTTGCGGGGGCGTTGTCGTTGGGGTGGCTCAGCCGGAGCGGCTGCCGTGAGCGAGGCTGATTCGGTCCGGCCGGGGCTCAGATGACGCTCAGGTCCTTGTCGACCATCAGGCGGCCTCGGCCATTTTCCTTGGCGTGGTAGAGAGCGTCATCGCTGCGCTTGACCCAGCTCGACAGGGTGTCGTCGGGGTACAATTCGCTGGCGCCGGTGCTGAAGAGGATCACGCCGTGCAGCAGGGGCGAGGCTTCGCAGCGCTCCCGCAGGCATCTGTCGAACTGGCGAGCCGTCGCCAGGGTGCCGGGGATCAGGATCATGAACTCCTCGCCGCCATAGCGTCCCGCTTCCCCCGAGAATTCCTGCGTCAGCTGGCTGACATGGCGTGAGAACTCTTCCAGTACCGTGTCGCCGTACGGGTGCCCGTGGTTGTCATTGATCATCTTGAAGTGATCCAGATCGCAGATCAGCAGGCAGGCACTTTGCGAACGCCTGATCCAGGCTTCGGCCTGTTCATGGATGGCGCGGTGATTGTAGAGGCCGGTCAGGCTGTCCAGCAGACTGAGGCGCTCGAGGCGCGCGGCATAGGCATTGGCGATATCGCGCTCTTCATGGATGCGTCGGGCATAGCCTGCGATCACCACGCTGAGCAGCCCGAAGGCCAGCGTGTAGCTGAAGCCCATATCGAGAAAGCGCATGCCTTCGGTAGCATAGCTGCTGACCAGCCCCGGCCTTGCATGCTCAAAGGCCAGCAGTGCCCACGGCATGAACATCAGGCCGATGATGATGATGCCTCGGCGTCTGGGATTGGCGGGCAGTACCGCCAGCACATAGGCCGATGCCATCAGGTAGAACAGCAGGGTCGGGCCGGTCGCGCCATGATTGAACAGCCAGTTGCCCGGCAGCATCACGAAGGTGACCAGCGCACAGAACAGCCAGGCCATGCGCTGGAACTCACCATGAAAGCGTGAGCGATACCACATCAGGGCGATGAACGCGCTGATAATGACCAGCACGATGTTGTACGCCGGCAGGGTGAGGTCAAACAGGGAGTTGAATAGGGCCGAAATCAACCCGATGAAGACAGCGGAAACGAGAAAGCCATGATGGAGTATCTCGCGGGCGGAGCCGGTCTTGCCGACCAGCCAACGCCAGGAGGTAACTATCAATTTCAATGGGCTGACCATGTGACCTCGGGCATCGAAATGTCAGTGCACGCCAGGCACCAACCGGGAAAGGCGGATAATACACCACCTCATCATCAGCCACAGCTCGCCAGAGCCAACGAAGACACGCAAACCTTATGCTAACGAAGTGCGGGTCAAAACTTGTCTCATATATCATTGCGCGCAACGATATAGGTTGATTTTTCGGGTAATGCGCAAGATGTCGCCTGTTTGACCTGACGCGATACCCTCTCACGCTTTCCCAATGATTTCCTGCGCCGCTCGCTTACTTCCAGGGCGTGTAGCGGTAGCTGTCGGGATCGTTGGCATCCGGGCTATCGGCTTCCTTGAGGCGCACTAGGGTGTTGCCATCGTCATCCTCTTCGACTCCCGTCACTGTCACCGGAAAGTTGGGTGACAGGGCATCGAGTGCCGGCCATTGCCCCTTGGTGATCTGGCTGTCGACGGCAGGGGCGCTGTCGGCGCTGACCTTGATGGGGTCTCCGCTGACGCTGGTGCCGCCCTTGAGCGTGGTGGTAAGCGTGAATTGGATCATCAGTCGCGAACTCCTCTGGACGATTGTCGTTCATGGGGCGTTGCATTCGAAGGTGCGCAATGAATGCCTGCTTCATGAACATGCGTCGCACCCGGGCATTTTGCAATGCCGATAGCGGATTCAGGCGTCACTGCGACACCAGATCACAATGCAGGTAAAGAAATGTGAGATTCCTGCTTTTCTTTTTGAGATCAATGCGGTACATTACGTCTCGTCTTGAGGGGGAAGCTCTTCCAGGCACTGTCGGGACGTGGCGCAGCTTGGTAGCGCGCTGCAATGGGGTTGCAGAGGTCGCAGGTTCGAATCCTGTCGTCCCGACCAGATTCAAGTGAAAAGGCCATCCGGAAACGGATGGCCTTTTTGCGTTTTTGCATGTCCGAAAGATACTTGCCTCTTTACTGTTCGCTCTCTGCTCTTCATTTCCCTTGTCCGCCTCTCATTTCCCTTCTTGCGACAACCAGCCTGCCTCCCGCATCGCGCCTTCGTCCATATCGCTCACTTTCCTGGCGCCTCAGCTCAATCAGCGCTGTGCTCGCGAAAGTTCTTGTCTGTTGATCCAGGCAGAAGCCACTGACATATGGCCCTGAAAACGCTGCCGATTGAGTTGATGTGGATCAATTTTCTGTCGGTTCGAAGGGCGGGGCAGGCAGGATGAGTTCTCTAAGCATGTAAGCATTAGAGTTTTCGTATATACTGCGCCAGTCGATATTGGGGGTGATAATGAAAATCATAGACATTTACACGGCATCTCGATTCAATCCCGAACGATCCATCCTCAGAGAACAGCTGGGCGGAGGCTATGTGGTGCAGACCTGCGCCGTGGCCGCCGAGAACTACTGCTTCGAGGTCTCTCAGTCGCGCAATTTCATCCTGGGGTTTGAGGTCGCGGGTGCACGCAGTGCTGAATTTCTGTCGATCATCACCGAGGATTACGTCTTCCAGCATCCCGGCATTCGCCCGGAAACGCTCTCGGCCTACCTGCAGGATCGCGCCCGACATCCACTGCGTCGTCGCGCTGCCTCTGCGCCTTCCGCCACTGCGTCGGGCGCCGTACGGCGCAGCGTCACCAGCATTGCCGTTGGCTGATGCTGCTTGAGGCGACGCTTTTCAGCGAATGTCGTTGCGCCGTGCTGAGGGGAAAAGCAGGCCAGATGTAGGCAAGAGACAGGCGAGCGCAGGGCAAGCGAGACAGCCAGAAAGACTACAAAGACAAGAAAAACCAGCAGGACAAGGAAGGGTAGAACGCAGCGCTGGGGAAGGGGAGCCGTTCAGAGAAGACTGCGCAGGTTTTTCACTTTTTACTGCGCACACTGTTGCGACACGGGCTTTTGCGGCACACGCTTTTTACGACGTTCACTCTTCGCCGTGCATCTGCTCTTCGCCGTAAATGTGCGCGTCTCATTTATTCGCAGGGCGCGCACAGGGTCATGTTCTGGCCCGATAGCGCCTGAGCGCCCAGACTGTGCTGGCGAGGCTCACACAGCAGAGCAGCGGCAGGGCAACATCGAGACAGGAATCCAGGTTCCAGTGTTGCAGCAGGCCGTAGTCCCAGCTCTCTGCCTTGGGGCCGTCGCCCTTGTATTCGTGCTGAGCGATCTCGCGGCCCACAAACAGGGCGACGGCGATGGCACCTGCCGACCACACGCCAAACAGCGGCCATAGCGCCAGCTGGATCAGCATGGCGATCACGCCATGCTGAACGGCACTGCCCAGAATCTCGGCCGTCATATCTCAGCCATCATGCTGCAGGCCTCATGCTTGAGAGCTCATTCTTGAGAGCTTGTTCTTGAAAGCCATCTGTCGACCTTCACTTCTCGATCCTCATCCCTAGACCCTCATTTTCGACCGTCATTTCTCGGACCTCGTTTTCGATGAAGCTCACGCCTCTCACGCATAGCCCAGTGTCTTCTGCAGGCGCTCGGCGTTGTCGGCGACCCACTGGGCATTGATCGGCCCCCAGTCACGAATCACGTAGTGGCCGATATTGTTGCGCTGGCCTTCCTCACGCTGGAATTCACAGACGATCTCGAGCTCACCCAGGGCAGTGATGGTGTCCTGGGCGGTGCGCCGCGGCATGCCGGTGGCAGCGATGATGGCCGGTACGCTGGCGATGTCATGCGCGATGAGGTGGGCCACGAACAGGCGTCGATAGAAGCTCGTCTGGGTCTTGCTCAGCGGGGTATCGGACATGGGGGCTCCATATGGCGAAGAAGGGGGCTGTCGAGAGGTGATCAGTGGCTCAGGGTGTAGTCGATGGTGGTCACGACTCTGACTTTCTTGATGTCAGGGGTATAGCTGTCGAGATCCGAGATCGAGAAATAGCCCTGGCTGGCATGCTTGATGTGACCCACCGTGCTGCCGGAATCCTCTGCGAACTGCTGGGCGGCGCGCCGGGCATCCGCGGTCGCGGCCGCGATCATGTCGGGCTTGATGGCTTCAAGCCCCGTGAACAGGAATTCGGTGCGATAGGCATAGTCAGCCGAGAGCAGGATACCCTCGCGCACCAGCTCGCCAGTCAGCGAGGTACTCTGCTTGACGAGGTCAACCTTGGGCGAGCGCACCAGCACCGTGGCTTCGGCGCGATAGCGCTCATCTGGGCGCTGAGCGTTGTAGCTGTTGGCGTAGAGGTCAGTCACCTGGGGAGAGGTCACGCTGACCTGGTCGGCGGGGAAGCCTCGGGCGGTGAGAAAGGCGCGAATCTTGCGCTCATCATTGGCCAGCGCCTCATGAAGCCCGGTCAGCTGATTGGCATTGACGCTGAAGTGCAGCGGCCAGAGGGCCAGGTCGGCCTTGACCTCACGCTCCGCGAGCCCCTTGACGGCGACCACGCGGCTGGAAGATACCCACACCTGCGCGGCCTGCTTGAGATAGCTGCCACTCCAGACCATCCCCACGGCCAGCAGGCCGCCCAGCACGGCCGAGCTGATGATGTTGCGCATGAATTGTCGTCCCTGACGTGAGCTGTGAGCTGGCCGCCGCCTGTGGTGGGGTCAGTCCTGTACCTTGCCGCGCATGGCCTTGATCTTGCCCTTGCGCGTCTTGCTGTCGACCCGGCGACGCTTGGCCCCCTTGCTGGGCGCTGTCGCACGGCGCGCCTTCTGTACCTTGACGGCCTCCAGAATCATCGCCTTGAGGCGCGCCAGCGCATCTTCCTTGTTCAGCTCGAGGGTGCGATGGCTCTGCGCCTTGATGATGATGACGCCTTCCTTGCTGATGCGCTGATCCGACAGCTGCATCAGGCGCTCCTTGTAGAAGCCGGGCAGCGTCGAACGCTGCACATCGAAGCGCAGGTGAACGGCGGAGGCGACCTTGTTGACGTTCTGTCCGCCATTGCCCTGGGCGCGAATCTGGGTAAGGTCGATTTCCCAGTCGGCCAGGGCTACCGAATTGGAGATGGTCAGCATATTGAATCTCCTTGTTTTTGGGACTGTGTGGTTTGTCACGCAGGCACAGTCAGTGAAGCGATGGTCCATCTTAGCCTATTCGCGCACTGGCTTCAGAATGGCGCTTGTGTCTGCCCCTCCATTTGGTCAGCTCGCGACGCTGATCGTCTGCCCTCGTGTCACAGCGCCGAGAGCTGTGAGAACTGTCATGAAGAGGAGGAGAGGCGAGGAGGCGAGGCGATGAGTCATTCTGATATGGCGTTGAGGGAGGGCGAGTTCAACCGCGCGCTGCCCGAGACGCCCGGATATCGGGTACTCTGCTGGCTGCGTCTTGCGTCAAGTCTCTCTACTTTGCTTAGCTCCTCTCCCATCCTCTGCAGAGCGCCTCATGGATATCCCGCATCAGCGTCTCGTCTATTTTCAGGTCACCGTCGAAGCCGGCTCCATCCGGCGTGCCGCCGCGCGTCTGAACATCGCCCCCTCGGCTGTCAGTCGTCAGATAGGTCTGCTCGAAGAGGCCATGGCCGCCTCGCTCATCGAGCGTACCCGTGACGGGGTGCAGCCGACGCGGGTCGGCGAGATGCTGCTGGATTACATCCTGCAGCGAGAGAAGCTCGACCAGCATCTCGGCGAACGCCTCGATGCCTATCAGCGGCTGGAAACCGGGGAAATTCGCCTGATCATCGGCGAAGGCTTCGTCGGCGACATCATCAACAGTCCGCTGCGCGCCTTTCGCAAGCAGTATCCCGGCATCACGCTCAAGGTCGATACCGGCAGCATGCAGAGCATCATCGACAGCGTGATCGAGGATGAGGCGGATATCGGCCTGATGTATCACGAGCGGATCCATCCCCAGTTGCGCTTCTGGCATTCGAGCCCGCAGCCGCTGGTGGCCATCATGTCACCGGAGCATCCGCTGGCGAGCGAGTCCCATGCGCTGACGCTCGAGGAAGTGGCACAGCATCCCATGGCGCTGTGGGGGCCGAACCACGGCGTGCGTCAGCTGATGGACGATGGTTTTCGTGAGGCAGGGGTGCGCCCGCATATGGTGGTGCAGACCAATTCCATGGAAGTGCTCAAGCAGGCGGCGCGCTCCGAGCTGTGCATCACGCTGTTGCCGGCCTTCGCCGCGGCGCGTGAGCTTCAGGAGGGCGTGTTGATCGCGCGGGATGTGGAGTGTGCCAGCTTCCGCCAGGCCCGCGCACATATCATCACGCGGGTCGGGCGGCGCATGCCGCGTGCCAGCCTGCAGCTACTGCGCCATCTTGAACGCTGGATCGCGGCTTTCAGTGGTCCGCGTCAGGAAGCGCGCTGATAGCAAGGGCTTGTGTTTTAGGGGCTCTGGTTTCGGTTAGGCGAGGCGGGGGCAGCTGGGCAGGCACCTTGCTCAGCCAGCGATCGCACAGATGATGGAGATCATCCTCGTCCGCCGGACACAGCTCCGGCGGCTGACAGCGCTCGAAGACTGCCTTCATCAAGCCTTCCGGCAGGTTGAGCGTGGTGACGAAACTGCGCGCCAGCCTCAGGTCGCGGCGCAGCTGACCGGTGGAGATCCCCGAGTCATAGCGGCCCGGCAGCACCCAGCGCGGAAAATTCACCTCGCTCACGGCACTGCGCCCGGCGCCCAGATTGATGGCATCGATGCACGCCTGGGGTGTCACGCCCGCGCGATAGGCCATGGCGACCGCCTCGGCAGTGGTGATCAGGTGCGCGGCATGCAGATAGTCGCTGGCCAGGGCGGCGGCATGGCCACAGCCGGCGTCCCCGACGTGCAGATGCTGCGTGCAGATGGCGTCGAGCAGCGCTGACATGCGCGTCACTGTCGCCTCATCACTGCCGATCAACAGCGTCAGGCTGTCATTCGCCTCATCAGCCGGATTGCGACTGGTGGCCGCTTCCAGCCAGTGATGGCCGGCGAGGCGTGTCTGCACGGCCAGTTCGCGGCTGAGCGGGACGTCACCACTGCATAGATCGATCACGGTACTGCCTGGCGGGGCCCTGCGCAGCAGGCCTTGCTTGCCCGTCAGTACCTTCTGCACCTGTTGCGATGTGGCCAGCGCCATCAGGTAGACCTCGGCGCTGAAGGACGAATGACTCGCGACTTGCCCCTCGGGCGCTGCCACTGCCATGACGCCCTCGACTCCGGCATGCGCAAGCGCCTGTATGGCCCGAGTACCAATGGGCGCATCGCCAATCACGCAGATCTTCATGCTGAGCATCCCTCGAGGGTTTGTTCACCTGGCCTCAGGCGGCGGCCAGCAGCTGACGCACCAGCGACGTCCAGTAGCTGACGCCGATGGGCGTGGCAGCATCATTGAAGTCGTAGTGCGGGTTGTGCAGCGAGGCGCTGTCTTCGCCGTTGCCCAGCCAGATATAGGCGCCCGGGCATTCCTGCAGCAGATAGGCGAAGTCTTCCGAGGCCATCGAGGGCGGCAGATCACGATGGACCCGCTGGATGCTCGGCAGCTGCTCGAGAACGCTGGCGCAGCGTTCGGCATGGCCGGGCGCATTGAGCGTCGCGGGATAGCGCGGCTGATAGTCGAAGTTGACCTTGAGACCGTGGAAGGTCGCCATGGCATCGACGGCGTCATGGAAGCGCTGCTGAAGATGCGCGCGCAGTGCCGGGTCGAAGCAGCGCAGGGTGCCGCGCAGTTCAACCTCTTCCGGCATCACGTTGAAGGCATCACCGGCATGGAACTGGGTGATGCTGAGAATCGCGGTCTGGTGCGCCGGCGTCTCGCGGCTGATCAGTCCCTGCAGCTGGGTCACCAGCTGACAGGCTGCCAGGATGGTGTCCTTGCCCAGATGCGGCATGGCGGCGTGGCAGCCGTGGCCGCTCAGGGTCAGGGTGAAGACATCGAAGGCCGCCATCACCGCCTCTTCATGCACCGCCGCCTCGCCGAGCGCCAGCCCCGGCCAGTTGTGCAGGCCATAGATGGCATCCATCGGAAACTGCTCGAACAGGCCGTCCTCGACCATGCGGCGGCCGCCGCCTTCGTTCTCCTCGGCCGGCTGGAACACGAACACCACGCGGCCGGCAAAGTCCGGATCACGCGCCAGTTCACAGGCCGCTCCCAGCAGCATGGTGGTGTGGCCATCATGGCCGCAGGCATGCATCTTGCCCGGTGTGTGCGAGCAATGTGAGACGGCGTTGGCCTCGGTGACATCCAGCGCATCCATGTCGGCGCGCAGGCCGATGGTCTGGCCCGTGCCCAGCTTGCCGTCGAGCACCGCGATCACGCCGGTCTCGGCGAGTCCCGTGGTGACTTCCAGGCCTGCCGCGCGCAGGATCTCGGCGACGCGCGCCGAGGTGCGGTGCTCTTCGAAGGCCGTCTCGGGATGCTGATGAAACTCATGACGCCAGCTGCGCAGCAGTGCCTCGTCGATCTTGTCGGGTAGTTGCATGCTGAATTCCTGTGGAAACCGGCACCCTGGAGTGCCGGCGTGAAAGTGATGAGAAGGGGGTAGCAAAGAGAGAAGCGAAAGGTAATGCAAAAGGTACAGCCCGAAGCTCGTGTGATCAGAGCAGTGCCTGCGCCACGACCGCCGAGCCGATATAGGTGCCAGTGAAGACCAGCAGCGAGATGATCACCAGCTTCCAGCCCGCCTGGCGGAACATGCTGAACTCGCGCTTGCTCAGCGCCAGACCCGCATAGCCGAGTACCGGCGTGACGATGGCGAGGAAGTTGACGAAGCCCAGCTGCTCGGTGATCCAGCCGCTGCCCGGGAACCACGGCAGCGTCATCAGGATGCTGACCAGCGACACCCATGCGATGGCCGGCAGGTAGAAGGGCATGACGCGGGCGACCAGCAGGCCGAGCATGGTCATCACGTACAGGATCAGCATGCCGGGGGCGGCGTCGATCAGGCTGGCGCCATTGATGGTGTTGACCACCCAGCCGACCACGCAGACGGCCGCGACGACCATGGCTGTCTTGCCCAGCTGATTTTCCGGGCGGTCTTCAACCAGCGCGTCTGAGGCGAGCTTGGCTTCCTCGTCATTCATGGCGTCATCGCTGCCGGCCCGCTTGCGGCTGAAGAAGCGGAACAGGCGCTCGGCGACCGGCAGGGCGATGAATAGCGAGACGTAGAGGCCGGTGGCATAGGTCAGCAGGTTGCTGGCGCCGGCGAAGGCCAGCAGCTCTTCGCCCATCTCCGGCAGGGCACCGGCGATGGCGCCGGAACACGCCGCCACCATGCTGCCGCTGCCGACACCGCAGGCCATCGCCAGCGCGCGCGGGTCGAAGATGTCCAGTGACGTCAGATAGCCCGCCATCAGCGCGAACCACAGGGTGCCGAACATGGTGCCCACGACATAGACGCCCATCACGCCGACGCCTTCCGGGCCCTTGAGGCCGTATTTGTCGGAGATGATCGCGATATTGGGTTCACGCGCGATGGAGTAGGTCGCACCGATCGCCTCACGGCCCATCTTGAGCACCACTACCGCGATCGGCATCGCGATCAGCATGGTGCCCAGATTGCCCAGCTCCTGCAGGATCAGCGCCGGACCCGCCGAGATCAGCTGCTCGATGGCCGGGCCGATGGTGGAACCGAAGCGGGCGATGAACGGCATGATCGACAGCAGGATGACCGGCCCTGCCGCCGCGCTGACCACCGGCGGGATGAAGCGCCTGGTGCCACTGAACAGGTGCGGATTGCACAGTACGGCGGCAATGAAGGCATAGAACAGCGGCAACAGCAGCAAGGTGCCGGGGCCGAGCGGGAACTTGAGAATACCGATCAGTTCGGCGCCGAGAGACAGCACCACGACCAGCAGGTGCAACCGCCAGTCCAGGAGTTGAGAAAGGGGCATGTGGGACTCCGCTTGTTATTGTAGTTTCTCTAGCTGATGAAACGTCTGGAATGCAGCGCCTCGGGGCATGCCCGCGGCTGTCGGCTGCCACCCTCTGTCGGGGCGGTCAGCGCAATCCAGTATTGTCAGGAGCGGTGCTCTAAAGAAACACGGAGGGTGTTCGAAATAATAGCGCGGGTCGTCATTGCCACTGAACCAGGCGCCCACAACGCAGCGACCCGACACGCCGCGGGAGGCGGCGTGTCGGGTCGTCGGGTGTATCGAACGTGTCGAGCGTATCGAGACTGGCTGCGGGCCGCCATTCACGGCCCGGCGGGCAGTCAGTCGCGGGTGATCACGCGCAACAGTTCATGGCAGGCGCCGAGACTGTGATAGTCACACTTGGCACCCGGCGAGCTCTTCAGGTCATCGAAGCGCTGGTTGTCGGCATTCAAAAGGCGATACCAGGCACCGTGCTGGTGATCGATGAAGTGCTGCCAGGCGTAGCCCCACAGGCGCTCGTACCACTCGGCGTAGTGTGAATCGCCGGTGGCCTCGTGCAGCAGCGCCGCGGCCACCAGGCTCTCGGCCTGCACCCAGAAGTACTTGTCGTCGTCGCAGATGGTGCCATCCGGCGCGAAGCCGTAGTAGATGCCGCCGCGTTCGCTGTCCCAGGCCAGATCCAAGGCGGTATCGAACAGACGCTGCGCGGTCGGCAGCAGCCAGTCGTCATCGCGATGACGCTTGAGCATCAGCAACAGCTTGGCCCATTCCGTCAGGTGACCCGGCTGGAAGCCCCACGGACGGTAGAGGTTCTTGGGGTCGTCGCGGTTGTAGTCCCAGTCGACGTTCCAGTCGCGATCGTAATGCTCCCAGATCAAGCCATCGGCCTTGGCGGCCTGACGCTGGCAGATGTTGCTGGCCAGGGTCATGGCCCGCTCCAGATAGTGCGCCTCGTCGGTGGCCTCGAAGGCGGCCAGCATGGCTTCACAGGCATGCATGTTGGCGTTCTGGCCACGGTAGTCGGACAGCGTCTGCCAATCGGCGCTGGCCTCGTCGGCATAGAGCCCCGCCTCAGGCGACCAGAACTTGTCTTCCATCAGCGCGCGGGTCTCCTCGAGCCAGCCGCGAGCCTCCTCGATGCCGGCGCGCCAGGCCGTCGCATAGGCCAGCATCACGAACGCCAGGCCGTAGCACTGGTTGGTGTGGTCTGCCTCGCCTTGCTCGCTCAGCGACCACAGATAGCCACCGGTCTGCGGATCGAGATGCACATCGCGCAGGTAGTCGATGCCGTGACGGGTCGCGGCCAGACACTGCTCATCACCGCTGCGCAGATATTCCATCGCGAAGTTGAAGACCATCCGCGTGCTGCTGACCAGATGACGCGCCGCGGGCGCATACACCGTGCCGTCGTCGCGCCAGGCCTGGAAGTAGCCACCGCGCTCATGGTCTATCGCCTTGGGCAGATAGAAGTCCATGATCGAGCGGATATGCTCGCCCAGAAAGCCGCGGCTGGCGAACGTTGCCGGCATGGGCGGTACCGCCTGGCGTGACAGCGGTGCCTTTTGCGGTGCCTGCATCAGTGGAGAGGCTTGTTGAGGCTGTTGCTGAGACTGTTGCTGAGAGGCGTGCTGAGTCATCAGGAAGCCTCCACGACGCCGGCTGCCGCCTTGCTGGCGGTGAAGCTCTCCAGCGGGTTGAGCCAGTAGAGGTCCATCGCCGCGGTCCAGGAGAAGTCGCGGCCGCCACAGCCTTCGCCGGTCACCGAGTTGAAGTACTCGTAGTAGCCGGCGGCCTCGATGCACTTCTGGCTGGCCTGCTTGATCTGGTCGGCCTCGCGGGACATGCCATATTCCTCGCAGCCGATGGCCAGCATCCAGTTGATGTGCAGCCAGCTCGGTCCGCGCCAGTAACGCTTCGGCTCGAAGCGGGTGCTTTCCGGATGGGTGGAGGCGACACCGAAGGGCGCCTGTTCCAGCCATTCCTCGAGCAGACCGCCCATGCGCTGCGCCTGGGCGCCGCTGGCGACACCGGCGAACAGCGGCAGAATGCCGGCGGTGGTGACGTGCTCCAGCAGCACGTTGGCACGCGCATCGCGGCTCAGGAAGCAGCCCAGCTCATCGCTCCACAGCGCCTGCACGCCTTCCTCGGTGCGCGCCAGCGACTGCTTGAGGCTGAAGAGCGCCTCGCCGTGGGTGTTGACCAGGCCCAGACCGGCGGCATCCTCTTCACACAGCGCGATCAGGTCGCGCGTGCCACGGTGAAGGATGGAAATCAGGCTGATGTCCTCGACGCGGTACGGGCAGTCGCGATACAGCACCTCGGCGTCGTGCTCGTTCTGCTGGAAGAACTTCACCAGATAGATGTAGCGATCGTATTCGTACTTGTGCGGGCGCTCGGAGGGATCGACCAGCCCGGTATCGCGACGCACGTATTCGGCATCGACCGGCGGCACGCCAGCCAGCGGGCCATCCCACTGGGGGCTATTGTCCATGCCCGATTCCCACGGGTGATAGCTGCACACGCGGCCAGTGTGTTCCGGATCACGGTCGCGATAGAACCACAGGTGGTAGCGGATGACGCCGGGCAGGGTGGCGGCCAGTTTTTCCTCGGCAAGCTGGCGATCACGGCCTTCCTCGAACAGCAGCTTCATGACACTGGCCAGCACCGGCGGCTGGGAGATGGCGCTGGTCGAAGGGCTGTGATTGACGCCCCAGACTTCCGGCCCCGGGAAGTAGGTTTCCGCATCACCGTGGAAGACGATGTGCGGCACCATGCCGTTGTCCCACTGGCCTTCCAGCAGGCGCTCGACCTCACGCCAGGCACGCGCTTCGTCACCGGCTGCCAGCCAGCCCAGCGCGGTGATGGCGGCGTCCCAGTTCCACTGGAAGGGGTAGAGGCCACGCGTGGGCACGGTGTAGCCGCCCAGGTCGTTGAGCTTGAGAACGTCGTGAGCGCTGAGCGCGTCGAGCTTGGCATTCATGTAAGTCGGCTCCGTTCGGGATGAAAGGTTTGGGCTGAAAGGTTGGGTAGAGAGGGGGCGGGGTGCCTTACGCCGACATCAGGTGGCCGCTGTGGTCGTAGAAGCGCACCTTCTCGGCCAGCGGGCGGATGTGGATGTCGCTGCCATTGCCGACATCGAGATCGCTCGGCACGTTGACGCGAATCATCTCGTCGCCGAAACGCGCGGTCAGCTGCTTGTGCGATCCCAGCAATTCCGAGACCAGTACGCGTACCGGGGCGAAGTTCTCGGTGGGCTCGAAGCGCACCTCGAAGTCCTCGGGGCGGATACCGCATTTGTGCACCTGCTGGCTCGATTGCTCGGGGCGGGTCGGGTGATTCCAGCGCGCATCCGGCGGGATGAAGTTCATCGGCGGGTTACCGATGAAGCTGCCGACGAATTCGGTCGCCGGATAGTGGTAGATCTCGGAGGGCGGCGCGTACTGCTCGATCTGGCCACCCTTCATGACTGCGATACGGTCCGCCAGGCTCATGGCCTCGACCTGATCGTGGGTCACGTAGATGGTGGTGGTGTCGGAGGCGGCGAGAATGGTCTTGAGCTCGGCGCGCATCTCCAGGCGCAGCAGGGCATCCAGATTCGACAGCGGCTCATCCATCAGCAGCACTTCCGGCTCCATCGCCAGGGCGCGCGCGACCGCGACACGCTGACGCTGACCGCCGGAGAGTTGACCGGAGTAATGATCGAGACGGTCCTCGATATGCATCAGTGCGGCGGTTTCCTTCACCTTGCGCTGGATATGCGCCTCGCTGTCCTTGCGCACCCGCAGGCCGAAGGCGATGTTCTCCGCCACGGTCATGTGCGGGAAGACGGCGTAGTTCTGGAACACCATTGCGATGCGACGATCGCGCGGTGCCAGCGAGGTGATCTCGCGCTCGCCGATGCGGATCGAGCCGCTGCTCTCGTATTCCAGCCCCGCGATGATGCGCAGCAGGGTGGACTTGCCGCAGCCGGACGGGCCGAGCAGCACGGTGAATTCCTTGTCGCGGATCTCGAGATCGATGGACTTGAGGATTTCCTGCTTGCCGAACTGCTTGCGTACGGCGCTGATTTGGATGGCTGACATGGTCTGACTCCTTTGATCGAGAGCGGCGGCGAGGAAGTGAACTCGCTTGCGAGAGACGATGAAGATCGCCGCCGGTCATTGGCCTGATGAGCGGGCGTACGTTAGCGGTTGGAAATGCCCCACATGCTGAACAGGTACTTCCTGATCGCGAACAGGAACAGCAGCGCCGGGACGACCAGAATCAGACCACCGGCATACTTGATCTCGGCAGGTGACTCGGAAAGGCTCTGCACCAGGAAGGCGGTCAGGGTGCGGTTCTCGACGGTGAGGATTGCCGAGGCAAACACCTCGTTCCACGAGATCACGAAGGCGAACACGGCCGAGGCGGTGATGCCCGGCGCGGCCAGCGGCAGCACCACGCGGCGGAAGGCCTGCCAGCGGTTGCAGCCCATCAGCCAGGCGGCTTCCTCGAGTTCCACCGGAATACCCATGAACAGGCTGGAGGTGATCAGCACCGCAAACGGCAGTGCCAGGGTGGCGTGCACCATCGCCAGTCCCAGGATGGAGTCATCGATGCCGACCTGGATGAAGATGACGGCCAGCGGCAGCGCCAGCAGCGGCATCGGGAAGGCCCGCGACAGGATGATGATCATGCGGTAGGCATTCATGCCCGGGAACACGAAGCGGGCCAGTGCATAGCCTGCCGGTGCGCCGAGCACGATGGCGATCACCATGGTGAAGACGGCGGCCAGCAGCGAGTTGCCCAGCGCACTGATCACGCCCTGGTAGTGCCAGAAGAAGTCGAGGGTCTCGAAGCTCAGCGCCGGGGTCAGGGTCTTGGGCCAGCCGGTGATCTGCTCCGGCGTGCTGACGCTGTTGAGCATCAGCAGGGCGATGGGCACCAGCACCCACAGCACCAGAATCGAGACACCGGCCCGGAACAGCCATTTCCAGGCCATGTCATTGCGCCGTGGCTTGTGGGCGGTCTGTGCCTCCTGGCGTGAGGAGTCGGCTGAGGAGGCGCTTGCGCGTGACGAAAGTGATGACGGCATGACGGCCTCGGAAGAAGAGGATTTCATCAGCGGGCCTCCTTCGGCACATTGAGGAACTTGATGTAGAAGCCGGTGATGACCACCGAGATCAGCATGATCAACACCGCGTAGGCCGCAGCGGCACCTGTCTGCTGGTAGAGGAACTGCCAGTCGAAGGTCTCGCTCATCAGTACCGGCATGTCACTGCCGCCCAGCATCATCACTACCGCGAAGACCTCGAGTGCCAGCAGGGTGCGCAGAATCAGCGCCGACTGGATGCTGGGGCGCAGCATCGGCAGGGTGATCTTCCACAGGCGCTGCCAGTAGCTGGCGCCGAACACCTGACCGGCCTCGTCATATTCCTTGGGGATCAGCCCCATGCCGGATACCAGGATCACCAGCACGATGGCGGTACCGCGCCAGATCTCGGCGACCACGACGGCCAGGAACAGCGCGAAGGCATTCTGATAGTTGAGCCAGGACGCCGGCGCATCGATCACGCTGACCGCGCTCAAAAAGCTGTTGAGGAAGCCGAACTGCTCGAGGATCGCCAGCCAGATGATGCCGGCGGCCAGATCGGAGATGCCCAGCGGGATGGTCCAGATGTAGAGGATGCTGTCGCGCCCCTTGTTCATCCTGGTGACCATCAGCGCCATGCCGATGGCCAGCACCAGCTGCAGCGGCACCACGACCCCGGTCAGCAGCAGGGTGTTCTTGAGTGACGGCCAGAAGTTGAAGTCCTGATAGATGCGCGTGAAGTTGGCCAGGCCCACGTTGCCGTCACTGCTGGTGAAGGCCTCGGCGAAGATCTGGATGAACGGATAGAGAAAGAAGGCACCCATGAACAGCAGGCTGGGGGCGATCAGGTAATAAGGTAGCCAGCGATCGTGCTTCATCTTTGCTCACCTTTGGCGTTGTTGTGATGGCTTGTCGAAATGGTTTGGTGGCACCGGGTCGGCATGACAGGGGTTGGCGTACCGTCATGGCGACCCGTCGGGGGGTGCCGTTGCTGCTGCTGTGTTGCGAGTGCTGCGTGTGTGGCGAGTGTTGCGTTCTTGAGTGTTGCGTTCTGGCGCCAGCGGCTTACTTGACCGGGCAGGGGCCGTCGCTGGGCGTATCCGGGAGCCAGCAGCCTGCACCTGATGTGTTGATCAGCGTCTGCAGGCGCGGGGCGAGGATATCCAGCGTCTCCTCGATGTCGGCGTCGCGCAGTACGATCTGCACGAAGGCATCGCGGTAGATCTTGTTGAACAGGCCCGACTGCTGGCCCAGGCCGCTGGGCAGCAGCGAGAGCACGGCGTCATCGGCGGAGGACTGGGCCGCGACCGCCTTGCCGGACATGCGAATGCTGGCGGGCAGGTCATCGGGCAGTTCAGCCTCCACCACCGGGAAGAAGTTGGTGGCCCGCAGGGTGCGAATCTGGGCTTCCGGCGTCATCAGATAGCGGATCAGCTTGCGTGAGGCATCGGGATTCGTGGCATTGGCGGGTACCGCCAGGCCAGCGACCACCGGCATGTAGCCGCGTCCGCTGGGGCCGGCAGGGGCCGGGAAGGCCACGTACTGATCCGGCTGCTTGTTGAAGGCATCCTTCAAGCGCGCGGTGTGATCGAAGGCGACCCACACCTCGCCATTGAGCAGCGGTTCCTGCATGAAGCCGTAGGCGGTGGAGCGCGGATTGGTCACCGCCCAGATCTCGCGGAACTTCTGCCACATGGCCACGGCGTCATCGCTGCGGAACTCACGCACCACCGAGTGGGTGAAGGACGGGTAGAGATAGCCTTCCAGGAAGCGGTGGATCAGCCCCTTGCGACCGGCCGGGAAGCCCAGCTTGGGGCTGCCGGTGGCCTCCTGCATGTTGCGGCCCCAGGCCAGCAGCTCGTCATAGCTCAGCGCGTTCAGGTCGGCGCCTTCAGGCAGGTAGGGCAGCGCCTTGCGATTGGCGGCCATGATGTAGGTCGCCTGCATCCACGGAATGTAGCGCTGCTGGTCGCCGCCCAGCTTGCCCAGCGTCATGTACTGCTGGCTGATGCCCGCGTCCGCAAGCGAGCCTTGCAGGTCATCCAGCGGCGCCAGAATGCTGGGCGTCAGCGACCCCAGTTCGCCGTGCAGCCCGCCGAGCAGATCCAGCGCGCCATCGGGGCTGGTCTTCTCCGCCTCGAGACGCGACAGGAAGGTGCCAGTCTCCTGCGGCATGTAATTGATGGCCTCGGCGTAGGGTGCCAGCGCGATCTCGCGCATCTGCTGGGCCTCTTCCAGCGGTCTGGCCTGGGTGCTGAAGAAGGTGATGTCAGCGAGGGCGGACGTGCTGCCCAGCAGCGCCAGCAAAGCGAGGGCGGTTGGCATCTTGCGCATGGAGGTCTCCCCGGTCGGGTGTTGTTTTTCTGGCGTCACGCTGACCACGTTCTGACGGTGGCATTTTGCGATCAGGTATTTTGCGATCAGGCGTTTTGCAGTCAGGCGTCTGGCGTCGTGAGGTCAGTCGATGGTCCTGTGTGCTCAGGCAGTGGTATCGCGCAGCAGCAGGTCGTAATCGAAGCAGCGATGGCGTGGCGCGCCATCCTGCGGCGCCAGCACCAGTTCGATCAGCGCCTGACTGACGGTCTCGAACGAGATGTCCAGGGTGCTGAGGCTGGGCTGGCGGTACATCTGCGGCGGCAGGTTATCGGCGCCGATGATGGCGATGTCCTTGCCGGGTGTATGGCCGCAGGCGCTGACCGCTTCCATCACGCCGTAGGCGAAGATGTCGCTGGCACACACGAAGGCGGTGGGGGCGTTGGCCCCGGACAGCGCTTCCTGGGCGACCTGATAGGCGCTGGCATAGCCGTGCGGGCAATGGCGCGAGCTGGGCGCGAGGCCGGCGTCGTGCATCGCCTGCAGATAGCCGGTCTCACGTTCGACGGCGGTGTAGAGGTCGCTGAAGAAATTGAGGAACAGGATGTTGCGATGGCCCAGGCCAATCAGGTGGCGGGTGGCGCGCATGAAGCCGTCGGCGGCATTGATGTCGACCCAGTCGTGTTCGCTGGCGCGGCCGGTACGACCGTGAGTGACGAAGGGGATGCCGCTGTCGAGCAGGAAGTCGACGCGCGGGTCCTGAATGCGGGTACGGGCCACCACGAAGGAATCGACCTTGCCGCCATCGATGAAACGCTTGTAGGTGTTCAGCTCGTCGCGGTCCTCGGGCACCGTGGTGACGATGAGGTCATGTTCCGGTGCGGCGTCGTGCAGCGCCTGGCCCAGCGCGACCAGCAGGCGGGTGTTGAACTGATCACGAAAGTCGCCCTGGGCGCCGTTCATGATGTAGCCCACCGAGGAGGTGCGGCCTGTCTTCAGGCGGCGTGCACTCTGATTGGGCTTGTAGCCCACTTCACTGGCGTAGGCCTGCACCCGCTCACGGGTCGTGGCGCTGACATCCTCGAATCCGCCCAATGCCCGCGAGACCGTCGTGACCGACAGGCCCAGCTGGCTGGCGAGATGCTTGAGTGTGATGTTCGGCGGCATGGCACTTTTCCTTTGCGGTAACTGTGAGCGGAAACCGTTACCCGAAACGTTTCGGAAGCGATCTTTTCACTGTTTTGATTAGCTTGGCAAGAATGACGAGACCAAAGAATATATCCGTAATAATCCCGACATATGGCGCTGAAAATCGCCTCTCAGGCTGGCGATTGAGCCGGCGACGATACCACGCTATTTGCACGTAGCGATCTGGCGCGCGTCAGCGCAGGAGGAGGGCAGCAAGCCATGTGCGTTGTGGGTAGCGGAGCCGCTCTTATATCGTGAGGCGACGCTCGGCGGGGGGGGGGGCTGACGGGCATGGCTGCCAGAGCCATAAACGCCGACACCCCGCACAGGGCGGGGTGTCGGCGTCTGTAGAGCGTTATTCGAGTCCAGGCTTCAAAGCCCGATCGTCAAGAGCCTCAGTTGCCCTGTGGCGCGAGTGCCGCGGCCTGTTCCTGCTCCTTCTCCTTGCGCGAAGGGCGGATCAGACGGCCCTGCAGGTCCTCAAGCGAGACACCCTTGGTCTCGGGCATGAAGAACAGCACGAACACCAGTTGCAGCAGCATCATGACGGCGAAGAAGGCAAACACCGGCCCGCCGCTGAAGTGGCTGAGGATGGTCGGCATCAGCAGCGCGATCAGCGCCGCGAAGATCCAGTGCACGGAGCTGCCGAAGGACTGGCCCATGGCACGTACCTTGTTGGGGAATATCTCGGAGATGAACACCCAGATCACCGTGCCCTGGCTCATGGCATGCGCCGCGATGAACACGCCCAACAGCACCGGCACACCGTAGCCGCCCATGGCGGAGAAGTCCTCGAGATGGAAGGCCCAGGCGATCAGGCACAGCGACACCAGATAGCCGGCAGAGCCGATCTTGATCAGGGTGCGGCGCCCCAGCTTGTCGATCAGCGACATGCCCAGCAGGGTGAAGACGAGGTTGATCACCCCGATGCCCGCCGTCGAGAGCAGGGCAGCACTCGCTTCCAGCTGCGCCTCGGCCAGAATGCGCGGCGCGTAATAGATGATGAAGTTGATGCCGGAGAGCTGATTGAAGGCCGCGATCAGGAAGGCGAACAGCACCGGCAGACGATAGCGCCAGGCGAACAGACGGGTGTGCTGCTTGGCACTTGCCTCGCTCTCGGTGCCGCGGATGATGGCGATTTCCTCGGCGATGTCGGCCTTGGGGTTGATCAGCGCGATGATCTCGGCGGCGGCCGCCTCATCGTTGCGCTTGAGGATCAACCAGCGCGGGCTGCGCGGCACCTTGCAGATCATCAACAGATAGAGCGCGGCCGGCACGGCTTCCACGCCCAGCATCCAGCGCCAGTTCTCACCATCGATGAAGCCGATGAAGTAGTTGGAGACGAAGGCGATCAGGATCCCGAAGACGATATTGAACTGATAGAGCCCGACCAGCGCACCACGCCGCTTGCGCGGTGCGATTTCCGAGATGTAGATAGGCGCTGCGACGGATGAGGCCCCCACGCCCAGCCCGCCCAGCAGACGGAAGAACGAGAACACATAAGGGTCAGTGGCCAGCGCCGACCCCAGCGCCGAGACCAGATAGAGGATACCGATGCCGATCAGCGTGGCGCGGCGCCCGAAGCGATCGGTCGGCCAGTTGCCGAAGATGGCGCCGATCACGGTGCCCCACAGGGCCATCGACATAATGATGAGGCCGTGGTTGAGATCGCTCAGACCCCATTGGCTCTGCAGTGAGGTATCCGCCCCCGAGATGACGGCGGTATCGAAACCGAACAGGAAGCCGGCGAGGGCAACCGTGATCGACCATTGAAGTATTCGTGACATGGTGTAGCTCGTCCAATGAGGGCTAGGGTAAGTGACAGCAACTTGTGAAACTTAATCGTTCAAGATTGTATGGCTGAATCGTGTCACCGCGCAATGTCAGCATAGCGTGTGCGATTCTTTCTATCAGCTATACCTTATGGTGAAAGGCATTTCGTTGAGGGATGTCGCTCATCGCCTATTCGGAAATTCAATAGCTAGAACAATAGGTTATTGAAAATGTCTTATTGTTATTCTTTATAGTTTTAACGTTATTCTTTTTTGCGTTGTTGCTGCTTCAGGCGTAGGCTTGAGGCATCAATCCTTGAGCGAAGCAGGAGGTCGGAAGATGGCAACCTCAACACAGCGCCCCCAGGTCGAGAGCTTCTTCGACGAAGACAGCAACACCTTCACGCACCTGGTGCGCGACCCGCAGTCCCGCCAGTGCGCGATCATCGATCCCGTGCTCGACTTCGATTATCCCGCAGGCCACACCAGCACCCGCTCAGCGGATGCCTTGCTTGCGCATATCGAAGCCGAGTCCCTCGAGGTGGCGTGGATTCTCGAGACCCACGTTCACGCCGACCATCTGTCAGCGGCCGCCTATCTGAAAGGCAAGCTGGATTGCCAGCTGGCGATCGGGGCGCGCATACGCGAAGTGCAGGACATCTTTGCCGATATCTTCGCCGCCGAGGCGGGCTTCGCGCGTGATGGCCGCCAGTTCGATCGCTTGCTGGAAGAGGGCGACAGCCTGGCGATCGGGGGGCTTGAATGCCGCGTGCTGCATACGCCGGGCCATACGCCGGCCTGCGTGAGCTACGTGATCGGCGACGCCGTCTTCGTCGGCGATACCCTGTTCATGCCCGATTACGGCACCGCGCGCTGCGATTTCCCCGGCGGCGATGCGCGTACGCTGTATCGCTCGATTCACAAGGTGCTCTCGCTAGCCGACAGCACACGCATCTTCCTGTGCCATGATTATTCGGCCGAAGGGCGGGAAGGCTTCTGCTGCCAGACGTCGGTGGGTGAGCAGCGTGAGCACAATATCCATGTGCATGACGGCATCGATGTGCAGGCCTTCGTCGACATGCGTACCAAGCGTGATGCCGGGCTTGGCATGCCGCGTCTGATGCTGCCGGCGGTGCAGGTGAACATGCGTGCTGGCCAGATGCCGCCGGCGGAAGACAACGGTCGCGCCTATCTCAAGATTCCGCTTAACCTGCCGTTTGATCGGCTGTGATGGCTGCCATGCCGGCAGGGAGCATGTCCAGGCGCTTTGCCTATGTAGCTTGCTTACGTAATTTTGTGACTCTAATGGACGATTTTCCGCGATAGGAGCCTTATCGATGAGCCAGAGCACGCCAGAGACCCCGCCAGTTTCGGATTCTGCAACGACGCCTTGTGACAATCAGGGGGCTGATTCGGCCACCGAAGCGACCCGCGCCGCCAATCACCGCCTGGCACCCAACGCCCACAAGGTGGTGATCATCGGTGGCGGGGCCGGCGGTATCGCGGTGGCGGCCAGTCTGCTCAAGCGCCAGCCGGGCATGGACATCGCCATCGTCGAACCCGCTGAGCAGCACAGCTATCAGCCGGGCTGGACGATGGTCGGTGGCGGCATCTTCACGCCGGAATTCACGCGCAAGCCGATGCACTCGGTGATGCCCAAGGGCGTTCACTGGTATCGCGATACGGCCACCGGCATCGATGCCGAAGCGCACGAAGTCACGCTCGGCAATGGTCATCGTCTGCGCTACGAGCGTCTGGTGATCGCCATCGGGCTGGAGCTGGACTGGGGCGCCATCGACGGGCTTGAGGAGACGCTGGGCGAAAATGGCGTCACCTCCAACTATCGCTATGATCTCGCGCCCTATACCTGGCAGCTGGTGCAGACCCTCAAGGGCGGCAAGGCGCTGTTTACCCAGCCGCCGATGCCCATCAAGTGCGCCGGTGCGCCGCAGAAGGCGATGTATCTGGCCTGCGATCACTGGCAGCGCGAGAACGTGCTGTCGCAGCTCGAGGTCAGCTTCCACAACGCCGGTGGCGTGATGTTCGGCGTGCCGGCCTACGTGCCAGCGCTGGAAGAGGCGGTCGCGGGCTATGGCATCGACGTCAGGTTCCACCAGCGGCTGGTCGCGGTGGATGGCGAGACGCAGACGGCACGCTTCGAGGTGCCGGCAGCCGAGGAGGGCGGCGAGCCACAGATCGTCGAGCAGCCCTTCGACATGCTGCATGTGGTGCCGCCGCAGAAGGCACCGGCGTTGATCGCACAATCCGGGCTGGCCAACGCCGCTGGCTGGCTGGATCTCGAGCCCGAGACCCTGCAGCACATGGGCCATCCCGACATCTTCGGGCTGGGCGATGTCAGCGGTACCTCGAATGCCAAGACCGCCGCGGCGGTGCGCAAGCAGTCCCCCGTGGTGGTCGAGAACCTGCTGGCCACGCTGACCGGTGGCGCGCTCACCGCAGGCTATCGGGGCTATGGCTCCTGCCCGCTGACGGTGGAGAACGGCCGTATCGTGCTGGCGGAATTCGGTTATGGCGGTGAACTGCAGCCCACCTTCCCCAAGTGGGTCAATGACGGCACGCGCCCGACTCGCCTGGCCTGGCAGCTCAAGGCGCGGGGGCTGCCGTTCATCTACTGGAACCTGATGCTCAAGGGCCACGAATGGCTGGCGCGTCCGGCGTCACGCGATGTCTGAGCCGGTTCGAGAGGCAAAGGGGACGTCGCTTGCCCGCTGGCTGCCGCTGGCGGGTTGGCTTGCCCACTAT
>NZ_JARWKU010000010.1:0-173319 GCF_029846435.1 Cobetia sp. 1AS1 | reverse complement strand
TGTAACCGTTAAGGCCCCGCCACGGGAGCCTATGTCAGCCCCGACCTATCTGAACTAGCCTTGGGGAGCACCCAAAGGGCGACAGGAGTTTCCTGGATTGTCGCCCCGGGTGGCGGACACCGCGGCGAAAGCGTCAATCAACCTGCCCGGCAGGCTTGAAATCCCCGCCCGATAACCGAAAGATGACATCAGGGTGCAGCGCCTCACAAGGACGCTTGCCCAAGCCGTGAAATCCTTTCACGACTGGCGGCGGATGATCTCTGCCGCGAGATTGATCACGATGACGCAAGGAGCTGCGACATGGGAATCATTGCATGGATCATATTCGGTCTTATTGCCGGCATCATCGCCAAGGTGATCGTGCCCGGCAAGGACCCGGGTGGCATCATCGTCACCAGCATCATCGGCATCCTGGGTGCCGTGGTCGGTGGCTGGGTCGGCACCCTGATGGGCTTTGGAGAAGTGACGGGATTCAATCTGGCCAGCTTTGTCATCGCCGTGCTCGGCGCCGTCATTCTGCTGATTCTGTATCGCGTGCTGCGCAAGTAAAGCATGTCATGAAGCGCAGTGGCGTCAGCTGGCCGCAGGCCACATGACGCCAGACAGGACGGCCAGCCGGCACATGCAGGCTGGCCGTCCTGCCTTGCAGGCTTGACGAATCTGGCCCGAGGCGTGCATGACTCATGAGTAAAGGCGCCAGGCCGTCACCCACGGGCGCCGCTCAGCGATGCGCCATTCAGGCATTTCACCAAACGACGGCCAGCCGACTTCATCTGATATGTGATTTCAGTCTTGCCACCGGCCCCCGCAGGGTTGCGCCGGCGGGCTTCCCGAAGATCACCCGCGACACGCTCTGCCCATTGCGGCTCACGAGGCAGAGTCTGACCGCTTTTGCTGCCACGAGGATTGCCCATGTCCGATACGTCATCTCCCGATCACTCGACATCCACTGCACCCGATCCTGCGCCGAGCGAGGGCAGCGCCAGGCCGCGCGCCAGAGTCTCTCTCGCCAAACGTCTCTCGCAAGCTGATTTCCAGGCGCACGCCACACGCCTGCTCGCCGAAATCTACCCACAGCGTCATGAAGAAGTCCTCAGACGCCTGGAGACGGTGCTGGATTTCCATCGCACGCGCCTCAACCCCCGCGTACCGGAAGGCGAGCCGCTCTGGAGCGAGCGCGACCAGTGGCTGATCACCTACGGCGACAGCCTGCAGCAGGAAGGCGAGGCGCCACTGGCGACCCTGCACGACTTCCTCGCCAGCCGACTGGACGACAGCCTGTCCGGTGTCCACGTGCTGCCCTTCTTTCCGTGGAGCAGCGATGATGGCTTCAGCGTCATCCACTATCGCGAGGTCAATCCGGTCCTCGGCGACTGGCAGGACATCCGGCGCCTGAGTGAGCACCGCGACCTGATGGCAGACCTGGTCATCAATCACTGCTCGCGCGAGTCACTGTGGTTCGCCGATTATCTGGCCGGCGTGCAGCCCGGCCGCGACTACTTCATCGAGATGGACCCCGACACCGATGTCTCCGAGGTCGTGCGCCCGCGCCCGTCTGCACTGCTCACGCCGGTGCATACCCGTCGTGGCCTGCGCCATCTTTGGGCAACCTTCTCGGATGACCAGATCGACCTGAACTTCGCCAATCCCGATGTGCTGCTCGAATTCATCGGCATCCTGCTTTATTACCTCGAGCAGGGCGCAGGCATCATCCGCCTCGATGCAGTGGCCTTCCTGTGGAAACGCCAGGGCACCTCCTGCATCCACCTGCCGGAGACACACGCCGTGGTGCGCCTGCTGCGCGCCATCGTCGACCATCTGGCGCCGGGCAGCCTGTTGATCACCGAGACCAACGTGCCCCACGCCGAGAACATGTCCTACTTCGGGCTCGATCGCCTGTCACAGCACGACCTCACCGCCATCGAGGGCAGCGCCCAGGCCGATGAAGCGCACCTGATCTATCAGTTCACGCTGCCGCCGCTGACGCTGCACACCCTGACCTCCGGCGATGCCAGCGCCCTGACCCAGTGGGCCGCCAGCCTGCCGTCACTGCCTTCCGGCTGCAGCTACTTCAACTTCACCGCCAGCCACGATGGTATCGGCGTTCGTGCCCTTGAGGGACTGCTGCCCGACCACGAGCGCGACACCCTGGTGCGGCTGGTGCATGACTTCGGTGGCTACGTCAGCATGCGCGCCAACCCCGGGCGCGCCGACACCCCCTATGAGCTCAACATCAGCTACTTCGATGCGCTCAAGGGCACGCGGCGCGGCCAGGACCCGTGGCAGATCGAGCGCTTCATCGCCAGCCAGACCCTGATGCTGAGCCTGCAGGGCATCCCGGGGCTGTACATCCACTCGCTGACCGCGACTCCCAACCACCAGGAAGGCGTCGAGCGCGATGGCCATCTGCGCGCCATCAACCGCCGCAAATGGCAGCGTGATGAACTGGAAGCGCTGCTGGCAAGCCCCAACACCGCGACCCATGAGGTCTTCCACGCCCTCAAGCGCCGCATGGCACTGCGCCGCAACGAACCCTGCTTCCACCCGGACGCCGACCAGAATGTCTTCGATGTCGGCCCGGATTTCTTCGTCTTCGAGCGTGTCACCCATGAAGGGCGTCGCCTGCTGTTCGCCCTCAATGTCACGGATCAGCCGCGCGTGCTGCCTCTGCCGGAAAGCTGGCAAGGCGTCGCGCTGACCGACCACCTGTGCCACGACAAGGCCTACGACCCCACCATGGCTCGCCGTCCCTATCAGGCGGCCTGGCTGATGGAGCAAACCGTGCGCCCGCCGGCCATCGAGGTCGTCTGACACCCTCTTTTTCTCCTCCTGCCAACGACAACGGGGCTGCCAGTGGCAGCCCCGTTGTCGTTGGTCTTGCTGTTTCCCGCCGCGAGCGTTACTGGTTGTCCAGCTCCACCGCTTCGTGCATGCGCTCGAGCAGGTCCGGCACGGCTGACTGCACCCGGTTCCAGCTCGGGATGAAGGGCTTGTCGCGCGGATTGTCGAGGAAGGCGCTGCCGGCATCCATGATGTTGGCGGCGAACAGCTCCACCGCCGCTTCCTCGCTGTGGCGGTCCACCGTCAGGCCATTCATGACGGCATCGTTGTAGTAGGTCTCGATAAGGTCCAGCGCGATACGGTAATAGGTGGCCTTGATGGTGCGGAAGGTCTCGCCGTGCATCTCGACGCCCAGCGTGGCCAGCTTGCGATACATGGCCTTGGCGATGTCCAGACTCATGCGATTCAAGCCGCCCAGCGCATCTTCCTCGGACAGCGGCTGGTGCTTGTGATCGTAGGCATCGGCGATATCCACCTGACACAGGCGCTTGGTGGAATAGTTGCGATGCACCTCGGACAGCACGCCGATCTCCAGCCCCCAGTCACTGGGAATGCGGATGTCCGCCAGCACGTCGGTGCGCATCGAGAATTCGCCGGACAGCGGATAGCGATAGCTGTCGAGATAATCCAGGTACGGCAGCGGGCCATAGACCTTCTTGAGCGCACGGATCAGCGGCGTGACCATCAGGCGCGCCACGCGGCCGTTCAGCTTGCCCTGGGCGATGCGCGAGTAGTAGCCCTTGCAGAACTCGTAGTTGAACTGCGGATGGGCCACCGGGTAGATCAGCCGCGCCAGCAGGCCGCGGTCATAGGTGACGATATCGCAGTCATGCAGTGCCACCGCCTCGGCGATGCCCGAGGCCTGCACGTAACCGGAGCAGTACCAGACATTGCGCCCCTTGCCGGCTTCCATCGGCGCCAGGCCATGCTCGGTCAGCTCCTCATCCAGCGCCCGCAGACGCGGGCCGTCGTTCCACAGGATGCGGTGATGCTGCGGCAGATGTGAGAAGAATTCCTTGGCATGCTCGAACTGGTCACGGTCGGCGCGGTCCAGCCCGATCACGATCTCGCTGAGGTAGGGCACCTGGGCCAGCTCCTCGACGATATGCTTGAGCGCCGGGCCTTCCAGCTCGGAATACAGCGACGGCAGAATCAGGCTCATCGGTCGCTTGCGGGAGAAGCGCATCAGGTCCGCTTCGAGATCTTCCACCGGACGATCGGTCAGGTTATGGAAGTTGGTGATGATGCCATTCTGGTAAAAATCGCTCATGTCAGCTCCTTGTCATGCCGAAGACACGCATCAGGCAGGCGTCAGGCGCCCAGACCTCTGGATGTCCATTCTTCCGGCTGGCCATTGGCCAGCCAGTGACGCAATCCCTCGACCCATCCCTGCGGTCCGGGGAGATTGGCGCGAAAACAGCGGCGTTCATCCGCCAGTTGCGGATAATCGGCAAGCTCCCGATCACGCTGTGAGGTATCACCGACGCCGGGGATCAGCACAGCGTTGTCGACGGCGGCCAGCAGTGGCAGGTCATTGGCGCCATCACCGAAGCCCAGCGTCCAGGGGCGCACCCGCTCGCAGAGCCGGTAGCGGGCGATCAGATAGCGCGCTGCCACGCCCTTGTCGCTGTCCCCGGTCACATGGTGGAAGCGCCCACCACGTGTCAGCTTGAGGCCATGACTGGCCAGGCGCGTGCGAAAGTCCTCGAGACGCTCCGGCGCGTCGCGCCACACCAGCGGTTCACTGGCATCACGCTGTCCCGCCAGGGCCGCGTCGCCCTCCCCCAGCCCCGTCAGTTCGCTGATTCTCGCCACCGACATCGAGGCGAAGCCCTCGAAGGCGAATTCTCCGCTCAGCTCCTCCAGCACCGCGAGAATCCTGTCGCGGGGCATCGCCACCGCGATACGACACAGGCCGTGTGCATCCGGGGTGCTGGCCTCTTCCAGCGGGTAGGCGCTCAGCCAATCGGCCGGCAACGCCACCACGCCGCCGTTCTCGGCGATCCACGGCTGGCCCGCCAAGCCCAGCGAGTCCATCAGCGGCGCCAGTTCGGCCGCCGTCTTGGAGGTGTTGGGGACGATCCAGGCACCGCGCGCGCGCAGGCGGGTCAGCCAGCTGCGCGCCGGCCCCGGCGAGTAATCGTGGTGATCCAGCAGCGAGCCATCCAGATCGGTCAGCAACAACAGCGGTGCTTGAGTCTCTGACATGTGAACTCTCCTCGTGAAGTGCTGCAGCGTGTCGGGGGTCACCTCGACAGGATCTCGTGGCACCGGACAGGCATTGCAAGAGCATTGCAGGGAATGTGCCAAGATGGTGCATCTGCCATGACAGCCTGCCCCCTCTCATCGTGACCGTGTTTGTGCGTCCGCTCATTTGCACCACAAGAGAGCACAAAGCCTGCCTTGCATGATGCCCCGCCACACGACGGCGCAAATCTTTCGTCACCAACGACGACGCCCTCGCATCTGCGAGGGCGTCGAGTCTTCGGCAAGCGGGCAACGTCTGTAGAGACTAGACCAGCCACAGCGACAGTTGCGGCCACAGCAGCAACATCGCCAGCACGCACAGCTGGATGGCGATGAACGGCAGCAGCGAGACGAAGATATCCTTGAGACTGATGCCTTCCGGTGCCACGCCTTTCAGATAGAAGGCGGCAGGCCCGAAGGGTGGCGACAGGAAGGACACCTGCATGTTGACCGCGAACAGCACGCCGAACCATACCGGGTCGTAGCCGAGCTGCACGATGATCGGCACGAAGATCGGCAGGGTCAGCATCGCGATGCCGATCCAGTCGAGGAACAGCCCCAACAGCAGCAGGATCGCCATCATCACCATGATGATCGCCAGCGGCGGGATATCCAGGCCAAGAATCATGCTCGACACGAAGCGGTTGCCGCCCATCAGGTTGTAGACCCCGACCAGCGCCGCCGCGCCGATACCGATCCAGATGATCATGCCGCAGGTGTTCATGGTCTGGGATAGCGCACGCTGCATCAGGGTGATGGAGAACTCGCCGCGCAGCATCACCGCCACCAGCACGCCGAAGCTGCCCATCGCCGCGGCTTCGGTCACCGAGGCCACGCCACCGTAGATGGAGCCCAGCACCAGCCCCGCGATGACCGCCGGCACACCGATGGCCTTGAGCAGCTCACGCTTGCTCTGGAAGCTGGCGCGGCGCTCCTCCTCGGGCATCACCGGCCCCAGTGAAGGGTTGCGCAGGCAGCGGATCAGCACGTAGATGATGTAGCTTGCCATCAGCACGATGGCCGGGGTGATCGCCGCGGTGAACAGGTCCGCGATCGACTGGTTGGCGATCAGACCATAGATGATCAGCACGATGGAGGGCGGCATCATGGTGCCCAGCGAGCCGCCGGCACACACCACGCCGATGGCGATGTGCTTGTCATAGCCGAGCCTGAGCATCTGCGGCAGTGCCAGAATCCCCAGCAGCACGATCTCGCCGCCGATGATGCCGGACATCGCGGCGAGGAAGAACGCCACCACGATGGTCTGGATCGCCACGCCGCCGGGCAGTCGCCCTGCCATCACGCGCATGGCATTGAACAGGTCCTTGGCGATCCCCGAGCGATCGAGCAGCGAGGCCATCAACACGAACATCGGCACCGCCACCAGCGAATACTCGGTGACGAAGCCATAGACACGACTGGTGACCAGCGGCAGCGCCATCGGGCCGAACCAGCCGAAGGTGTAGGCCAGCGCGACCAGGCCGGTGACGAAGGCCAGCGGCAGGCCGGTGACCAGCAGCGCGAAGATGCCGCCGACCAGCAGCATCGTAGCCGTTGCGATATCCATCAGCGCGGCTCCTTGTGGTCAGCTGTGGCGTCGGGAGCGGCATCGGAAGTGGCGTCGGATGCGCCACTTCCCTCACTGCCGCCCTCGGGCGGACGGGGCGAGAAGAAGGTCTGGTAGAGATGCCACAGCGCCTGCAGGGTCATCACCGCCAGCGCGAACAGGATCACGCCCTTGGTCAGCGCCGGAAACGGCGGATTCCATGAGGTGCCGGATCGCTCCAGCTGCCACTCGCCCAGCGGACTGTGCGAGGCACGCCAGAACATCACCCAGCCCGCATAGCTCATCGCCAGACAGAAGACGAACGTCATCACGTCATTGAAGCAGTCCAGCACGTAGCGAAAGCGCGTGCCGACCAGGTCGTAGAGCACACGCACGCGAATATGGCGATTGTTGGCCAGGGCCGCCGGGCCGCCCAGCGCGAAGCTGGTCGCGACCAGGAAGATCACCGTCTCGTGCACCCAGGAGGTCGGCGAATCGAGGCCGTAGCGCATCACCACCTCGAATACGCTGATCGCCATCGCCAGCAATACCAGCCACGCCGCGGCGCGCGTGCCCTTGCCCACCAGGCGGTCCAGCGGCGTCCGCGTGCCCAGATTCGGGTCGTGGTCATCCGACGCCTCGGGTAGCCCCGGCGACGCCACATCATGTTCTGCCATATCGAATTCCTTGCTGACTCGCTGCCTCAAGGAGAATCGGCGCGCCCAGTGAGCACGCCGACCTTGATCTCCTGCGTCTTTATCGTTCTGCGATCGTGTCGCCAAAAGCGTGACTAGCTGCCTCTTGCCACACGGCGGCTGGCGCCCATCCCGCGCGCCAGCGGGCTCACATCAGGTTGCGGTCGGTCAGGAAGCTGACCACGGACTCGTAGACCTTGCCGGTCAGCTCATTCTTCTCGGCCCACACCTTCCACTCCTGCTGCGCGATGCGACGGAACTTGGCGCGCTCCTCCGGCGCCATGTCGATCACCTCGATATCCGGATTGGCACGCGCCGCGCTCACCGCCTTGATGTCACGCGCCTTGAGGGTGAAGACCATGTCGTAGGCCATCGCGTCGGTGGCGGTCTCCATGATCGCCTTGAGATCCGCCGGCAGGCCGTCCCAGATGCCCTTGTTCATCGACACCGCCACCATCGGCAAGGAGTGGAAGCCCGGGTAGGACGGGTACTTGGCGAAGCTGTGCAGGCCCTGGTCATCATTGGTGGCGAAGACGGTGTAATCCGCCGCGTCGATCACGCCCTTCTCCAGACCGGTGTAGACCTCGGAACCCGGCAGGTTGACGGGCGCCGCGCCGGCCTTCTGGAAGATGTTGTAGACCATGCCTTCCGGCGCACGCACCTTGAGGCCCTTGAGGTCATCGACGGTGCGTACCGGCTTCTTGGAGACGAAGGACTCAAGCCCGGTGGCGCCCGCGCCGATCAGGTGCACGCCGTAGGGCTCGACCAGCTCGTTGTAGAGCTCCTCACCGCCGCCGTGCTGCATGTACTCGAGATATTCCAGCGGGTCACCCCAGGCCCCCACCAGATTGCCCAGCATGCCGAAGGCCGGATTCTGGCCTGAGAAGTAGGATGGATCGGTCAGGTGGCCCTGCAGGATGCCGGCGCTGACGGCATCCAGCGTCTGGTTGGCCTGCACCACGGCATTGACCGGCAGGATCTCGATGGCGATGCGGCCATCCGACATGGTCTTGATGCTGTCGGCCCAGGCCTTCTTGACCTCGAACTGCGGCTCCCCGGCCGTCTCGGAGGTCTGGAAGGTCCATTCGTACTCGGCGGCCCAGCTCGGTGTGGCGATCAGCGTGGCGGCCACGGCGGTGGACAGGGCCAGCGCCTTGAGCGTGCAACGGGCGGGAGCGGCAGTGGTGAGCGGCGAGGTAGTGGTGAGCGACGAGATAGTGGAACGCGGCATGGTGAAACTCCTGGCTTGTTGTTATGACGTTCTAGGGTCAGTGGAAGACGTGCAGGCACTTCCCGGCGTGGCGAAACGCCGCGAGGTGCCGTTCACTCGCTTGATAGCGGTGCAGACAGGCTGGGCAGCTGGCCGAAGCGGCGCAGCAGCTCCAGCGGTTCCTGGGCGCGCCCGGCGGGATGGCTGCCTTCAGAGGCCGCAGGCATGGCAAGCCCGAGGTCCTGGCCGGTGCGGTCCAGCACATGCAGGGTCGCGGCGTGGGCGGCATCGGGCTGGCGCAGACGAATCGCCTCCATCACCGCGCGATGGCGGCCGAGGCTGTCACCCAGCTCCGAGGCATTGTGATTGGAAGTCGCCACCAGCAGGCTGATCGACGGCTTGAGCACATGGCCAAGCTGCGCCCAGATGACGTTGTGGGTCGCGGCGAAGATGGCGTCGTGGAAGGCGATATCGGCGCGGTCGAACTCCTCCATGGCGCTGCCGCCATGCACCGCTGCGGCCATGCCGTCGTAGGCCTGCTCGATGGCGGACAGGTCCTGGGCGGTGGCCTCGGTAGCCGCCAGGGCGGCGACGAAGGGTTCGATGGAGATACGGAAGGCGTAGATGTCCCGTGCCAGCTGTGGATGCGGCATCGCGTAGCGCGTCATCCAGCCGGTGACACGCGGATCGAGCAGATGCCACTCGCTGAGCGGATTGACGCGGGTGCCCTGGCCGGTGGTGCGGGTGAGAATCCCGGCATTGACCAGGCTCTGGATCGCGGTGCGCACGGTGGCGCGGCTCTGGGCGTGCTGATCGCACAGGTCCAGCTCACGAGGAATCAGGCTGCCCGGCGGGTAGCGATTCTCGAAGATGGCCTGCGCCAGCCATTCGGCGACATCGACGCGCGCGGTCGAGGTGTCGCCAGCTGAGGCAGACGTTCCAGAAGAGGCATTGGCGCGCGGGCTGCCGCCAGCGGCACTCGTGGGAGGCGTGGTCATGATCGAACGTTCCTTGATGGCGTGGCGCGTCATTTGTAGCTCGCGCACATCCTTCACGGGATGCATCGCGGCGCGCTCTTGTCCGTCAAGGAATAGCCCATGTCAGACATGCCAACAAGACACCCTAGACCAAGGGTGAGACCCGACTTTGGTCACACCTTTACGCAACTCCATGTTGCGAAAGGACTATTCAGGTACTGGCAATTTCCCCCTTGTGCAGCGTCAGGCCGTGAATCGCACGCGCCCGATCGACACCGTACGCTCGGCACCGCTGTCCGCGACCACCGTTCTCAGCGCTTCCTCGCCTGCCGCGCCGAAGCTGGCCGACAGCTCGATCTGGCTGACGCCCTGGGCGACCAGCTCACTGACCAGCCGCTCGGCCGCCCTCAGCGTCCCCAGCGTGGCGACGGAAATGCGGACCTCGCCGCTGCCCTGGCTGCTCAGTGAGGTATTGCCGCTGTTCTCGACCAGGATCAGAAAGGCATGGTGCTGCATGACGGCCATGAAAGCCTCCTTGCACGAAGATGAGCAGAGTGTGTCCGGCATCGAGAATAGCGTAGCGCGTCCGCTCCCGGGCACAGGCTGATCTTTCTGAGCGCTGGTTGACCACTCTCCCACCCCGCTGTGCACCACGCCACTCGGCCTCGGCTGGCCGTGGTGCGGGCACAAAAAAACGCCTGCCGCTTGCGCGACAGGCGTTTCTTGTCTGGTGCATGACAGCGTTATGCCACTGTCAGCACTCCTGCAGTGAGGGCCAGCCGGGCTGGCACCTCGTCACGCCTCAGGCGTAGACCGGCAGACGTGCACAGACGGCGGAGACCTTGGCCTGCACCTCGGCTTCGGCAGCGGCGGAATCGCCGGCGACCATCGCATCGAGGATATCGCAGATCCAGCCGGCCAGTTCCAGACACTCCTGCTCCTGGAAGCCACGCGTGGTGACGGCCGGGGTACCGATACGCAGACCGGAGGTGACGAACGGCGACTGCGGGTCACCCGGTACGGCGTTCTTGTTGACGGTGATGTGGGCACGGCCCAGCGCAGCGTCAGCGTCCTTGCCGGTCAGGCCCTGCTTGACCAGAGACAGCAGGAACAGGTGGTCTTCGGTGCCGCCGGAGACGACTTCGAAGCCGCGCTCCAGGAACACGGACGCCATGGCCTTGGCGTTCTTGACCACTTGCTTCTGGTAAGTGGTGAAGGCCGGGTCCATCGCTTCCTTGAAGCACACTGCCTTGGCCGCGATGACGTGCATCAGCGGGCCGCCCTGGCCACCCGGGAAGACAGCGGAGTTCAGCTTCTTCTCGATGTCGGCATCGCCTTCGGCGGACAGGATCAGGCCGCCACGCGGACCGCGCAGGGTCTTGTGCGTGGTGGTGGTGACGACGTGGGCGTGGGGCAGCGGGCTCGGGTAGACGCCAGCGGCGACCAGACCGGCCACGTGGGCCATATCGACCAGCAGGTAGGCACCCACTTCGTCGGCGATCTTGCGGAACTCGGCCCAGTCGATGATCTGGGAGTAGGCGGAGAAGCCGGCGATGATCATCTTCGGCTTGTGCTCACGCGCCAGACGCGCGACTTCGGCGTAGTCGATCAGGCCGTTCTCGCCCAGACCGTACTGCACGGCGTTGTAGTGCTTGCCGGAGAAGTTCGGACGTGCACCGTGAGTCAGGTGACCACCCGCGTCCAGGCTCATGCCCAGAATGGTGTCGCCCGGCGAGACCAGCGCCTGGAAGACGGCACTGTTGGCCTGGGAACCGGCGTGCGGCTGAACGTTGGCGTAGGTAGCACCGAACAGTTCGCAGGCACGATCGATGGCCAGCTGCTCGACCTTGTCGACGAACTCGCAACCGCCGTAGTAACGCTTGCCCGGGTAGCCTTCCGCGTACTTGTTGGTCAGCTGGGAGCCTTGCGCCTGGATGACGCGGGGGCTGGCGTAGTTCTCGGAGGCGATCAGCTCGATGTGAGCTTCCTGGCGAACGACTTCGTCGTCCATGGCGCTCAGGAGCGCATCATCAAAACCGGCAATCTGCATGTCACGGGTGAACATCGGGTGTCCTCGCCTGAAGGGTGATGACGACAGCGAATTCCGGCGCGGCCGGCTCGCCATCTGGGGGTAAGATCAGGACCAGCATGATACCTCAGCCAGCGGTCCGATTCACATGAATCAGCATCATTGTTAACGCAAGACGGCCCCATGACCGAGACAACGATCATGAGGCCGCAGGTTGACGTCGTCAGACGTGATCATCCGGCGCTGCGATGACGAGGCCTGACAGCGCTCACTGCAGGGCGCGCAGCCCCGCCATCGGCGGCTGGCGCCTCACTTCTCTCGACAGCCAGAAGCCCAGCCCGCCGATCAACACGCCGCCCGCCAGCGGCAGCAGCACCCACAGCCACGGATGCAGCACCACCGGCAGCCCCAGCCAGCCGGAATAGAGTCCGACCGCCGCGCCTTCGGCGAGCATCGCCGCCAGCAGCCC
Organism: Cobetia sp. 1AS1; assembly: GCF_029846435.1. Taxonomy (NCBI): domain Bacteria; kingdom Pseudomonadati; phylum Pseudomonadota; class Gammaproteobacteria; order Oceanospirillales; family Halomonadaceae; genus Cobetia; species Cobetia sp. 1AS1. The sequence continues at coordinate 161,305 of NZ_JARWKU010000010.1, read as the reverse complement.
ACTGAGCAGACCGAGCAGCACGAACTCAGCGGCCTGCAGGCGTGCCAGCAGCCCCTGACCGGCGCCGAACACCTTGTACAGCGCGCCTTCGTGCTCACGTGCCGGACGACTGGCCACCAGCGCCGCGTAGAGCACGCTGGCCCCCGCCAGCAGCACCAGCCCCAGAATCAGCTCCACCGCGCGCGACACCTGGGCAATCAGCTCCTGCACACGGGTCAGAATGGCGTCGATATTGATCAACGACACGCTGGGGTAGTCGCGCACCAGCGGCGCCAGCTTGCGCTCATCCTCGAGATGAAACGCCGTCATGTAGCTGTGGGCGAAGCTCTCGAGCGCACCGGGCGGGAAGATGACGTAGAAGTTGGGCAGGAAACTGTCCCAGTCGACATGGCGCAGATTGACCACCTGCGCCTTGACGGTCTCGCTGCCGATGGTGAACGACAGGCTGTCACCGATGACCAGCCCCATGCGCTCGGCAAGCTCCTCCTCCATCGACACCGGCACGCCCTGCGTGGCGGCGAGGCGACTGCGCGTCTCGCTGTCTGCATCGGCGAAATCACTGATCGGTGCCCACTCGCCCGCCGACAGGCGGTTGTGGTCCGGCAGATCACGATGCCAGGTCAGGTTCAGCTCACGCTGCGGGACGCCCTGCTGCTCGCCATCCCCCTCGTCGCTGCGTCCTTCCTGCATGCCGCCTGCCGCTGGCTGATCCGACTGGGCTGCCTGCAGACGCTGCTGGGTGCGTCCCAGCAGGGATTCGCCCTTGAGCGCCGTGATACGTCCACGCACCATCGGGTAGAGCTCGCTCTGGCTGTCGCCGGCCTGCTCATCCACCATCGCGGTCAGCTGCTCGCCGAAGGCCTGCTGCTCTCTAGGCTGGATATTGATCGCGAAGTGATTGGGCGCATCGGTCGGAATCTGCGCCTGCCAGCGGGTGATCAGGTCACCGCGTACCAGCGCGATCAACGCCATCGCCGCGAAGGTCACGGCAAAGGCGACCAGCTGGCCGAGGCTGGCGCCGCGCCGCCTGGCGAGCATGCTGCCGGCGAGGCGAATCGGCCGGCTCCAGCCGCCCTGACCGCGCATGCGGGCCACTACCTTGAGCATCAGCGACAGCAGCAGCTGCCCCACCACCATCAACAGGCCCAGCGCGATGATGCCACCGACCAGCAGGCCGGCCGCCAGCATGAGATCGCCCGAGTAAAGCCACATCAGGGCGCCGAACACCAGACTGGCGATCGCCACCACCACCCACGCCGAGGCAGGCAGCGGGGCCAGCTCACGCCGCAGCACCTTGAGCGCGCTGACCTGACGCAGACGCAGCAGCATCGGGCCGGCGAAGCCGACCAGCACCGCCAGCGCCGTCAGAATCCCCAACGCCAGCGGCAGCGGCCCCGGCGCGGGCAGCTCCAGCGGCAGGAAGCGCTCCAGCAGCGCCACCAGCCCCATCTGCCCCAACAGGCCCAGCACCGCCCCTCCGGTACTCGCCAACAGGGCCAACCAGCCGAGCTGGGCCGCGAACAGCCGTGACAACTGACGCTGAGAGGCACCGAAGCAGCGCCACAGCGCGGCGCTATCCAGATGACGCTCCACATAGCGGCGCGTCGACATCGCCACCGCGACCCCGGCCAGCAGCACCGCCACCAGCCCGGCCAGACTCAGATACTTGTCGGCACGCTCCAGTGAGCGCCCCAGACGCGGGCGGTCTTCGCGCACGTCCTTGAGCCGCACCTCGGCGTTGTCGGCACTCGCCAGCAGCGGCGCGATGGCATCACGTGCCTGCTGCACCGCCGCCGGGTCGCCCGCCGCCAGCAGGCGATATTCCATCCGCGAGCCGGGCTGGATCAGACCAGTGGCGTCGAGATCTTGCATGTTGAACATCAGGCGCGGACTGAACTCGGAAAAGCCACCCTGCTGATCAGGCTCACGCGTGATCAGGCCACTGATGGTCAGCTGCTTGCGCCCGACCGTCAGGGTATCGCCGACCTCGGCCGACAGCGCCATGGCGAGGCGCGGCACGATCCAAGCCTCGCCCGGCGGCGGAATCTCCGCGCGTGAACTGGTGCCTGGCGCCTGAGCCTCCTCGCCCGAGGCATCCGACTCCAGTTCCACCCGGCCGGCGAGCGGATAGCCCGGCGACACCGCCTTGAGACTCGACAGCACGAAGCTGTCGCCGTGCGAGGCCATCGAGACCATGCCCAGCTGCGGCGACATCTCAAGCCCCGCTGCGCGGAAGGCCTCGGCGAAGCGCGGGTCCAGCGGGTTGCTGGACTCCAGTACCAGGTCCCCGCCGAGCAGCTGGCTCGCCTGGCGATTGAGACCACGGTCGAGACGATCCAGGAAGAAGCCGATCATGGTGGTCGCGGCGACCGCCAGCATCAGTGCCAGAAAGAGCGCGCGCACATCACTGGCGCGCAGGTCGCGCAGCAGGCCACGCAGCGCCAGCGGCAGGCGCGCCCCACGCGGGCGCTGCGCGTTGGCGGAAGATGTCGCCGCGCGGTCAGACACCCGGGACTCAGACATCGTCGCCTCCTTGTGGCGTCGCCACGGCCGGCGCACTCGCCTCATCCTTCCACTCCACCAGTTTGCCGGCCTCGAGATTCAGGCAGCGATCACAACGCCTGGCCAACGTCAGATCATGGGTGACCAGAATCAGCGTGGTGCCCCGCTCACGGTTGAGGGTGAACAGCAGCTCCGCGATGCGCTCGCCGGTGGCGGTATCCAGATTGCCGGTCGGCTCATCGGCGAACACCAGCCCCGGCCCCGCGACAAAGGCGCGTGCGATGGCCACGCGCTGCTGCTCGCCGCCGGACAGATGGCGCGGCAGGTGATCGAGTCGCTCTCCCAGCCCGACCCGCGTCAGCCAGTCACGTGCCTGCGCCTCGATATCGCCCTGCGGGGCCAGCTCCAGCGGCATCAGCACGTTCTCCAGCGCCGTCAGCGTCGGCAGCAGCTGGAAGTTCTGGAACACGAAGCCGACCTGTCCCGCGCGCAGCGCCGCACGACCATCCTCATCAAGCCCTGCAAGCGAGCTTCCGAACAGGCGAATATCGCCCTCGCTCGGGCTGTCCAGCCCCGCCAGCAGGCCCAGCAGCGTCGACTTGCCGGAACCGCTGGCCCCAATGATGGCGACGCTCTCACCGGCCTGCACGGCAAGCTCCAGGTCCTCGAGGATGGTCAGGCGCCCTTCGCCACTGGTCACCCGCTGCGCCAGCCCGCTCACTTCCAGCACCGGCGCAGGCGTTGCGCTGGCCTGCGTGTCTGACGAGGTTTGATCCGACGCATGCGTCGCGTCGTTAATGGAGGCGTTATGTGACATCGTGTCTGCTCGCTTATGGTAGAGAACGGGGTGGGCACGAACTCCAGACCCCGAAACGGGTATGAATAGTGTGCAGATGATGGAGATGATGAATGCAGAAATGGCTAGTGAATCGCCGTGACACCCAGTGCCTGGCGAGCGGTGGCAAAGCCCCCGGCACGCCGGGACTCAAGCGACTGCGCAATGCCCTCGCCAGTACGGCACTGAGCCTCGTGGCCGTGCTGACGCCCCAGGTGGCGCTGGCCGATGCGCCGGCCCCGTGGCTGGTGGTCGGTGACTCCATCTCGGCCGGCTACGGCATCGACAGCAGCCAGGGCTGGGTCGCGCTGCTCGACGAGCGCCTCGAGGACAACCTGGGCAGCGATGCGCCTGAGGTCATCAATGCCAGCATCAGCGGCGACACGACCGAAGGCGGCCTCAACCGTCTGCCGGCACTCCTCGAGCGACACGACCCTTCACTGGTGATGATCGAACTGGGCGGCAACGACGGCCTGCGTGGCCTGCCCCCCGCCCGCATGCAGGCCAATCTGGCCAGCATGATCGAGGCCGTGGAGGACGCTGATGCCCAGCCCGTGCTGCTCGGCATCGAGATTCCGCCCAATTACGGCCCGGCCTACACCGATGCCTTCCGTCAGGTCTATCGGGATCTGGCCGATGAATATTCCGTGCCGCTGGTGCCCTTCATCCTCGAGGGCATCGCCACGGCCCCGGCCAGCGAGAAGCTGATGCAGCAGGACCGCATTCACCCCACCGCCAAGGCGCAACCGCAACTGCTCGACACCATCTGGCCGACACTCGCGCCACTGGCGCAACACACGGCATCAGCGGAGTAATCAATATCAGGCGCGGCGCATATCACGACAGCTTGCATGCGCCTACCTTGCCGCGAGATGACAATCCGCGCCTGCCTGATCAGTGCCTGTCAGGCAGGCCGCCTGGGCCATGAGGCCTTGCAGCGCTGACGTCATCAGCCCGGGCCGTCGGTCGTCGGTCGTCGGTCGTCGGGGCCAGGCCCCATCCTCACAGGGAGTACTGCCATGAGTAAATCCAACAACAGGAAGGCGGATGCCGGCAAGGCGCATTCGAAGGCCAAGGATGCCAAGAGCAAGGATGCCAAGGGCAAGGCCAGCAAGAAGCACGCCACTGGCGATGCCCCGCGCATGACGCTGGGGCCGGTCTCCAGTGACGCCTACCCCTACGACGAGCGCCTCAAGCGCAAGGTCTATGAGGCCGAGAAGCGGGCGCTGCAGATCGAGCTGCTCAAGGTGCAGCATTGGCTGCGCGACAGTGGCGGACGCCTGGCCATCGTGTTCGAGGGGCGTGACGCCGCCGGCAAGGGCGGCACCATCAAGCGCTTCATGGAGTATCTCAATCCACGTTTCGCGCGCATCGTCGCCCTCGACAAGCCCAACGAGACGGAAAAGGGTCAGTGGTATTTCCAGCGCTACGTCTCGCGCTTCCCCACCAGTGGCGAAATCGTGCTGTTCGATCGCAGCTGGTACAACCGCGCGGGGGTCGAGGCGGTGATGGGCTTCGCCACGCCGGAGGAAGTCGAACGCTTTCTGGTGCAGGTGCCCCAGCAGGAGCGCCTGTGGGTCGAGGATGGCCTGCACCTGGTCAAGCTGTACTTCTCGGTATCCCGCGAGGAGCAATCGATCCGCTTCGCCAAGCGCGCCGCCGACCCGCTGACCCACTGGAAGCTGTCACCGATGGACGCCGTGGCGCAGAAGAAATGGGATGAGTACACCGATGCCGCCGAGGCGATGTTCGCGCGCACGCACAGCGATCATGCGCCCTGGACGCTGATCCGCTCCGACGACAAGCGCCGGGCCCGTATCGGCGCGCTACGCCATGTGCTCAGTCAGCTCGACTACCCCGGCAAGGACAAGAAGATGATCGGCACCCCGGACCCGCTGATCGTGGTGGATGCCGATCGCCTCATCCTGCCCGACGACTGACGACTGATTGGCAGGCTGTGCGCCGACGGCGCGGCTCGCTCAGGTCGACTGTGACAGTTCTGCCGGCGCCTTCTGCAGCTGCTGCAGGCCGAGTCCGGCCAGAATCAGCACCAGCCCCGCCAGTGTCGAGGTCAGGATCGGCTCGCCGACGATGAAGTGCAGAAGCGTCAATGAGATGGGTGGCGACAGGAAGATCAGGTTGGAGACCTTGGCGGTGCGCGACACCTTGTGCACCGCCAGCTGCCAGAGCACGAAGGCGATACCCATCTCGCACAGGCCGACATAGATGCCCGCCGTCAGCGCCTGGGGGTTGGCGCTTGCGCCGATGAAGTTGCCAAAGCCCGGCCCGAAGGCCACCAGCAGCGTCAGCACCGGCAAGGCGATGCTGAAGTTCTGCCACTGGGCGACCAGCGGTGCGCGCGGATCACGCGCATTGAGCAACCAGTAGAGCGCCCACAGCAGGGTCGAGCCCAGCGCCAGCCCGACGCCCAGCGGGTCGGCGAAGGCGACATCGAATATCTCGCCACGCGTGGCGATGGTCCACACACCGGCGTAGGCGATCAGCCCCGCCGCGACATCGATGCGCGTCAGGCGCTGCGCGAGAATCGGCACGGCGAGAAACGCCATCGCCAGCGCCCAGGTGTAATTGAGCGCCATCGCCTCCTGGCCCGGCAGCCGCGCGTAGGCGCCGAACAGCACCAGATAGTAGCCGACCGGATTCATCAACCCGGCCCAGAGTGCCGTACGCCAGCCGCCCCGCCAGCCGGTGGTGAGCGCTTCGCGCAGCTTGCCCTGACGCCACATCAGCACGCCGATCAACAACCACGACACCAGTGCCGCCAGCCATACCAGCTCCAGCGGCGACATCTGCTCAAGCGCCAGCTTGAAGGCGGTCGCCACCGTCGACCACAAGGCCACGGCGCCCAGACCGTAGAGCATGGCTTCCCTATCCTGACTCATGGCATCCTTCCTCGCATTTCGGGTATCGCCTTCCTGGCGATGAGTGTCACGGCGATGGCACCGACAATGCCCACGGCCTGACATTCGAGCATCGCGTGCCCTGCCCGCTGCTGCAAGCCGCGCCACCAAAAAGGAATTTCGTGAATGACTGATGCCACCGATCCGCAAGCCGCGCCGGCACCCGCGCCCCCTGCGGGAGATGCCCCGACCACGGCACTGGTCAGCGCCTATCGCCTGGATGGCAAGGGCGGCGCCAGCCTGCTCGATGACGACAGCCTGCGCGAGCAATGGCAGGACCCCGAAGCGCTGATCTGGATGCACCTCGATTACACCCGCGGCGACGTCAATGATTACCTGGACGACCTTGCCCAGCTGGATGAGCCGAGCATCGAGGCCCTGACCGAGCTGGACACCCGCCCGCGCGTGGCGCGCTTCGGCGGCGGCATGGTCACCACGCTGCGCGGCATCAACCTCAATCCCGGCGCCGCGCCGGAGGACCTGCTGTCACTGCGCCTGTGGATGAGCCCAACCCGCCTGATCACCCTGCGCCGCCGGCCGTTCCAGTCGATCACTCAGGTGCGTGAGCAACTGGAGGCCGGCCAGGGCGCGGAAAGCATCTCCTGGCTGCTGGCGATGCTCAGCGATGCGCTGGTCGATCGCGTGGCGGAACTCAGCCATCGCCTCGATGAGCAGCTCGCCATCATCGAGGAAGACCAGCTCAATGATGTCGAGATCGACCCCGATGACATTACCCGCCTGCGGCGCCCCCTGATCACCCTGCGACGCTTCATGGGGCCGCAGCGCGACTGTCTGGCACAACTCTCCCAGGGGCCGTTGTGGATCGATGAGCAGGCGCGTCTGGACCTGCGCGAGATCGCCAACCAGCTGTCGCGCTATGTGGAGGATTTCCAGGCCATGCAGGAGCGCGCGCTGATCATCCATGAACAGCGCATGAGTGAGCACAACGAGCAGCTCAACCAGCGCATGTATCTGTTGTCGGTCATCACCGCCGTCTTCCTGCCGCTGGGCTTTCTCACCGGGCTGCTGGGGGTCAACGTCGGCGGCATACCGGGCAGCGACAGCCAGTGGGGCTTCGCTGCCTTCGTCGGCATCACGCTGGGCGTGGTGGCGATGCAGATGTGGCTGCTCAAGCGCAAGAAATGGTGGTGATCGAACCCATGCCGTAAACACAGCTGCTTACGAGCTCTGCTCACGACTGGCGCGGTCGATATGGCCCAGATCGCGCTCAGGATCGAGCACATCACGCACGCGCTGCTTGAGGTCACGACTGTCGGGGAAGCCGCCGTCGCGCTTGCGCTCCCACAGTACCAGCCACTCCGAATCAGGAGTGGCCTGGCACAGCACCTCGAAATGGCCGCCGTGACTCGGCGCCAAGGCCACCTCACCGAGGTCTTCTCCGAAGGTGGACAGCAGTTCCTGTGCATACCAGGCCGCTCGCAACAGCCAGTTGCAGCCGGTGCAGTAGTGAATCCGGACTTTCAGCGTGGATGCCTGATCCATGGTGGTGCCTACTCCAATCAATGATGTAATGATCACTTCACTGCACTGTCGCGCAATGGTCAACACCAAAAACCTACACACAAACTGTACATAAACTATACTCGGCGCAGTCATTCCTTCAGTGACGTCGCACTGCGATCGATCCTTCTTCAACCGGCAGCACGGGCGTGATCTGCATCACGACTTCCCGTACACGACGCCGATAGCGGAGCCCTGGCCACATGTCACCCCTGTCTTCCTCTACCGAGGCCTCCTCACCGTCAGACGCTCAAGACCGCGAGACTGAGCGGGAGTCTGCAGACAAAGCCCACGAGAGGCCGTCGGGCAGCGGTCAGAGTCGCTTCTTCGAGCGCATGACCGGCGATGAAGATTCGCGCATGTGCAAGGACATCTCCGAGGATGCCTGCCACCAGCAACCCGGCAATTTCTGGCGTCACCTGCTGGCCTCGCTGGGTACCAAACTGGCCGACGAGATGGCCAGTGCGCGGCTGGTACTGCCGTGGCTATTGGGGTTGATCGGGGCGCCGGTGTGGATGGTGGGGCTGCTGGTGCCGATTCGCGAGGCGGGCGCCCTGCTGCCTCAGCTGCTGGTGGCAGGCTTCATTCGCCCACTGCCGCAACGCAAGTGGGTGTGGGTCGCCGGGGCCTCCATCCAGGCCTTGATGGCACTGGGGCTGGTGATGATCAGCCTGCTGGCCGAGGGCAACTTCGCCACGCGTCACGGGCTCGATGGCACCCTCGCGGGCAGTCTGGTACTGATCCTGTTGATCCTGCTGTCGCTCGGGCGCGGGGTGGCCTCCATCGCCACCAAGGACGTGCTGGGCAAGACCATCGCCAAGAAGCGCCGCGGGCGCCTGATGGGCTGGAGTGGCAGTGTGGCGGGGGCGATGACCCTGCTGGCTGGTGTCGCCTTGATGCTGCTGGGCGAGCAGCCCGGGCAGCAGGTGCTGGCGATACTGATGGCCATCGCGGCGCTGGGCTGGACACTCAATGCCCTGTGCGCCGCCATGATCCGCGAGGACAGCGGTGCCACCAGCGGCGGCGCCAATGCCTGGGAGACAGTGCGTGACGGGGTCATCCAGCTCAAGCATGACGCCGCCTTCCGCAACTTCAATCTGGCGCGCGCCCTGCTGCTCTCAAGCGCGCTGGCACTGCCGTATATCGCCTTGCTCGGCCAGCAGCAGAGCGGTGAGAGCCTGGGCGGACTGGGCGTGCTGGTGTTGGTATCAGGACTGGCCGGCATGCTGGCCAGCCCCATCTGGGGCAGGCTGGCCGACACCTCCAGCCGCCGCGTGATGCGCAACGCAGGGGCCGGCGCCGCCGTCTGCTGCGCCCTGGCCGGCAGCATGGCCTGGTGGCCGCAGGCACTGGCCGACAACATCTGGAGCTACGCGCTGGTCTACGGGCTGCTGGTGATCGCCCACGCCGGTATCCGCCTGGGACGCAAGACCTACGTGGTCGATCTCGCCACCTCTGACAACCGTGCCCTCTACGTCGCACTTTCCAACACCCTGACCGGCGTGCTGATGCTGGTGCTGGGGTTGTTGATCGGCGGTCTCGCCCAGTGGCTGGGCAGTGAATGGTTGCTGATGATTCTGGCGGTCGTCGCGGCCTGTGCCGCGCTCTGCGCGCAGCGCCTGCCGGAGGTGGAGGACGACTGAGCATCCGGGGCGGGCGTGACGGCTCCCCTGTTACCCCTGTACCCCTCTCTCCCCCTTATTGATCTGATCGACTCTTACGCTGACAGGGCCTGACAAGGATGTCGGGCCCTGTCACATTAGCGGCTGCGATTGCATAAGCCGCGTCTCCCCGCCATAGTGAAACCGATCATGGTGCTGGAATGTCCGGGTACACGGACAGGCACCCTATACCCGTACTCTCGGGCTCGGTCTTCATGGCCGGGTTCTTAAGCCGCAAGGATCAGAGTCAGATGAAAAGACCCCACATGATCAGCCCCGAGCTGCTCGAGAGAGTCGTGAATGCCTCGGACGATGGCATCGTGGTGGCGGAACAGGAAGGCGATGAGAACATCCTGATCTACGTGAATCAGGGCTTCGAGCGCCTCACCGGTTACAGCGCCGACGAGATTCTCTACCGCGATTGCCGCTTCCTGCAGAATGATGACCGCGATCAGCCGCAGCTGGACAACATCCGTGCCGCGCTGCGCGACAAGCGCCCGTGCCGCGAGATACTGCGCAACTATCGCAAGGATGGCAGCCTGTTCTGGAATGAACTTTCCATGACACCGGTCTTCGATGAGCATGACAACCTGCAGTATTTCGTTGGCGTCCAGAAGGATGTCACCGGCCTGATGACCGCCAAGGAAGAGCTGGAACGCCTGCGCGCGGAGCACCCCAGCGAGTCCAATTGAGCGCCGGACGCTCAAGGCCGCTGAGTGAAGAACGGTCACTGAAGAGCAGTCACTGAAGATCAGATGCCGCATGGCACCATCAACGCCCACCCCACCGGTGGGCGTTGTCGTTGTGGGCCTCTCGCCAGTGGCAGTTGGCGAAAGCCCTGACGAGCTGAGCGAAAGGCTTGTCATCCTCGTCAACGGGCGGTATATAGCCAGAGAGCCTTCGGCGCATCGCCGCTGGCGGTGCCCGGTATCACAGGCCAGTCCAGGCGCTGGATATCGGGTAGGTCGTTCCAAGATCGTGAGGTCCGCCCATGGCCCGTGAACAATTCCTCGATGATATCGATGCCACGGCACTCGCCGAAGACAGCCCCACCGATGTGGACTTCGAGCTGTCGCCCTCCAGCGCACCTGCCAAGCCACAACGCAATGACTCCCGCCAACGTCTTGAAGCCCTGCTCGAGGAGCGCGCCCTGGCTCGCTCCATCCGCGAAGGCTGGGACGATGAAGCCGATGATGATGATCTGATCGACGCCAGCGACTGGGGCGAAGAGGAGTAAGCTCGCCGCCAGCGGCGTGCAGGGGAAGGGATACCAGGGAACGGACAGGCCATGGAAGGGGTCGACGTCAGGACAGGGAATGTCATGCAGTGAGTCGCCGCGCTCGCCTGGCACAGGCTGCCCGGCTGGCCAAGCGTGACGCCGGGCACTATCATCTGCGCGTCATTCCATTCTCCAACCAAATTGGGATTCCATGGCGCAATACGTCTATACCATGAACCGGGTGGGCAAGGTCGTTCCCCCGAAGCGCGAGATTCTCAAGGACATCTCGCTGTCCTTCTTCCCGGGTGCCAAGATCGGTGTGCTCGGTCTCAACGGCTCGGGCAAGTCCTCGCTGCTGCGCATCATGGCCGGCGTCGATCAGGACTACAACGGCGAAGCACGTCCCATGCCGGGTCTGAATGTCGGCTACCTTCCCCAGGAGCCGGAACTGGATGATTCCAAGAACGTGCGCGAGTGCGTGGAAGAATCCCTGGCCCACATCAAGAACGCCCAGACCGAACTTGATGAAGTCTATGCCGCCTACGCCGAGCCGGACGCCGATTTCGACGCCCTCGCCGCGCGTCAGGCCAAGCTGGAAGACCTGATCCAGGCCTCCGACGCCCACAACCTCGAGCGCAAGCTGGAAGTGGCCGCCGAAGCACTGCGCCTGCCGCCGTGGGATGCCAATGTCGGCGTGCTGTCCGGTGGTGAGCGCCGCCGTGTCGCACTGTGCCGTCTGCTGCTCTCGAGCCCGGACATGCTGCTGCTGGACGAGCCAACCAACCACCTGGACGCCGAATCCGTCGCCTGGCTGGAACGCTTCCTGCACGACTACTCCGGCACCGTGGTCGCCATCACCCACGACCGCTACTTCCTCGACAACGTCGCCGGCTGGATTCTCGAGCTGGACCGTGGCCAGGGCATTCCCTTCGAAGGCAACTATTCCTCGTGGCTCGAGCAGAAGGACGCTCGCCTGCAGCAAGAAGCCAAGCAGGAAGCCTCGCGCAACAAGGCCATCCAGCAGGAACTCGAGTGGGTTCGTCAGAATCCCAAGGGCCGTCAGGCCAAGAGCAAGGCGCGTCTCAACCGCTTCGAGGAAATGCAGTCCGGTGATTTCCAGAAGCGCAACGAGACCAACGAGATCTACATTCCGCCGGGACCGCGCCTGGGCGACAAGGTCATCGAGCTGCACAACGTCACCAAGCGTTTCGACGACAAGCTGCTGTTCGATGATCTGTCCTTCACCATCCCTCAGGGTGCCATCGTCGGTATCGTCGGCGGCAACGGTGCGGGCAAGTCCACGCTGTTCAAGCTGGTGACCGGCAAGGACACCCCGGACAGCGGCGAAGTCGTGCTGGGCGAGACCGTCAAGGTCGCCTACGTCGAGCAGCTGCGTGATGGTCTGGAAGACAATCAGACCGTCTGGGAAGCCGTCTCCGGCGGTCAAGACATGCTCAACATCAATGGCCATGAAGTCTCGTCGCGCGCCTATGTCGGCCGCTTCAACTTCAAGGGCACTGACCAGCAGAAGCGTCTGTCTGATCTGTCCGGTGGTGAGCGTGGCCGTCTGCAGCTGGCCCAGACCCTGAAGCAGGCTGCCAACGTGCTGCTGCTGGATGAGCCGTCCAACGACCTGGACATCGAGACCCTGCGTGCCCTGGAAGAGGCCCTGCTGGCCTTCCCGGGCTGCGCGATGGTCATCTCGCACGACCGCTGGTTCCTGGATCGCATCGCGACCCACATCCTCGCCTACGAGGGTGACTCCAACGTGGTGTTCTTCGAAGGCAGCTATACCGAGTACGAAGCGGACTATCACGCGCGTGTCGGCAACGATGCTCCCAAACGCATGAAGTACAAGCGTATCGACGCCTGATGAGCCTGCAAGGTCAGCCACGCTGATCGACGCAAGCCGCAAGACGCCCTCACCGGTCATCCGGTGGGGGCGTCTTGTCATCGGGCCCTGCTGTTCGTTCCAGTCTGTCCGCCCCGTTCGGTTCCGCCCGCTCTTGTCTGCTCTGTTCGGTTCTGCCCGCTCTGTCCGCCTTGTTCGGCCCTGTTCTGCTTCTTTCCTCCCCTCCTCACCCCCTGCCCCCTCCTGCCAGCACGTCATGCTGACTTGCAGTGCTCGGCGCGAGCCGTCATAACAGGAGCTTGCCAATCCATCCGTTCGGGAATCGTCTATGAATCGCTGGCTACAGCAACCCCTCATGTGGCTGCGAACCTGGACCACCAGCATCGCCTATCTCCCCAGCATGCTGGCCATGGTCTATACCCTGCTGGGACTGATCTCGGTGATGCCCTCCGGGCTGCCGGACCCTTCCTCGCTGCCCAATAGCGACTTTTTCGAAGCACTGACCTTCAAGGAACATGACACCCCGCGCACCCTGCTGGCGGCGCTGGTCGGCGGCCTGATCTCGCTGATGGTCTTCAGTTTCACCATGGTGATGAGCGTGCTCACCCAGGCCGGCGCGCAGTTCTCCCACAAGCTGCTGCTGGGCCTGGTGACCGAGCGTCATCACCAGCTGGTACTCGGCCACTACCTGGGCAGCCTGCTGTTCCTGCTGGTCAACCTGATGGTGCCCAATACGGGAGACTCCCCGACCCTGTGGCGCTCGCTGGCGGTCTATCTGGGCGTGCTGATGATGGTCAATTGCCTGGGGATGTTCGTCTACTTCATCCATCAGGTCTCGCAGTCGGTGCAGATCAACGCCGTCGCGCGGCGCCTGTCCGGACGCACCCGCCTCTCGCTGGAGCGCCTGCGTCAGCGCAATCGTGACGATGGCTTCTGCGAGCGCGAGGTCAGCCGTGACGACGACCAGTGCCAGCTGCTGCGGGCACGCCGGCGCGGCTACATCCAGCAGGTCGACTTCTCGGCGCTGCGCCAGCTGGCCATCAAGCATGACATGGTGGTGCATCTGGATTTCGCGCTGGGCGCCTTCATCGTCAGCGGCATGCCCTTGATGCGCATCGAGTGGCCCAACGGCCTGCCAGAGGGCGCGACGGCGGGGGAAGAGCTCGACGAAGAGCAGCAGGCCGAGTTGATCAAGAACCTGCGTGCCGCCCTTGGCTATCTGGATGGGGAGTCCGTCGAGGACCTGCACGAGCACGGCCTGACCCAGCTGATGGAAGTCGCCATCAAGGCGCTGTCGCCCGGCATCAATGACCCCGGCACGGCACGGCTGTGCATGCACCAGCTGACGGAGCTGCTCAGCGAGCGCATGTCGGTGCCGCTGTGCAACTGTTGCGTGGATGATCACAAGGCCGTTCGCGTCAGCTGGCAGATGGAGTCCTTCGCAAGCCTCCTCTACCGCTCCATCACGCCGATTCTGCATTATGGCCGTGATGACCTCTCGATCTGTCTGGCCCTGCTGGAGCTGTTGAAGACCCTGTCCCTGATGGGCGCGCAATACGGCCATCTGGTGCTGCTGCAACAGCATGCCGACAAGGTGGTGGAGGCGATTCTCGCCCAGGCCGAATTCGAGGTGGATCGTCGCTTCATCGAACACGGTCTGCAGGCCGGTCACCATCGCCTGAACCTACCCAGCCCTCAGTGGTAAAAAGGCCAGCGCCTGAACGAGCAACGCCCGCGACGGTCGATCACCGTCGCAGGCGCTGCTGTCTCTGACTCGTACTATTTCTGAGCAGTACTGTCCGTGAGCCGTACTGTCTCGAAGTCGTACTGTCTCAAAGCCGTCTATCCGATCACGTGATGGCTTGCGGCCTGTTGCCGTCAGTCTGATCCGTGGCAGGAAGCCAGAGCCTCACGGCTTGCGGCGACTCTTGAAGAAGGACACCAGGAACAGCACCAGGAAGATCACGAACAGGACCTTGGCGATGGTCGCTGCGGTGCCGGCGATGCCGCCGAAGCCCAGTACGGCGGCAATGACAGCAACGATCAGAAAGATGATGGCGTAGTTGAGCATGTCAATTCCTTATGTCATGTGAGAATTGTCGCGGGGGAGTCAGCCCCTGACGGATGACGCCCCAAGCGCACTCCAGAGTGCTGAAAGCGGCGATCAGGAGGTGTGTCAGCCACCTGACTCGTTATTGCCAAGATGGTAATAAACTAAAGCTTTGTCAACATGATGTCGCACTTCAGTAAAAGAATTTGGCTCAGCCCTTGTGATGGGTTGAAAGCCTGCCCCGTCATCCGCACGTCTTGTCATAGGCACACGATAGGCGGCACTCGGTTGACCGCACGCATGCAGCTCGGGCAGGTGATGTTGCTTGTCGGGTGCCGCTTTACACAGCAAAGGCCCCCGTTCGGCGAGATGCCGAACGGGGGCCTTTGCTGTGTGCATCACTCGCGTCATCCCCCTGACAGCGGCGGATGATCGATGCCAGGGGTGACGGTCTACAGCGCGGCGATCAAGGCCTCGGCGTAGGCGACGAGATCGGGCTCGCTCATCACCTCGACGCGGTTCAACCCACTGTCGAGGCTCGCCGGCTGGCCGTGGCGAACCAGCAAGGTACGCGGATAGCCCGCACCGCCGATGCGCTCACTCAGCTGTGCATGAGCATCGCTGAGATAGACCCCACGGGTCTGCTGCACGCACAGGGTCACCAGTGGCAGACCGCCACGGGCAAGCGCCGCCTCGAAGGCGGGCAACGCCGGACGCTGACGCTCGGTGCAATCCGGGCACCATTCCGCGACCTGATTGAGCACGAAGGTATCGCCAGCGGCCAGCCGCGCTTCCACCTCGGCCAGGGTGACGTGAGAAGAGATGTCGTTGCTCATGGTTCACCTCAGTACAGGGACGGATCGGTTTTCTCGGGACGTGTCTTGAAGCGACGGTGCAGCCACAGATACTGCTCGGGATGCTTGCGGATCGCCCCTTCGATGAAGGCGTTGATGCGCGTGGCATCGGCGACGTCATCGCCGCTCGGGAAGTTGTCCAGCGCCGGCAGATATTCCAGCGTATAGGTACGATTGTCCGGATTGCGGTGGAACATCAAGGGCATCACCGGCGCGCCCGTCATGCGGGCGATCTTGGCCGTCAGCTTGATGGAGGCGGCATCGATGCCGAAGAACGGCGCGAACACGCTGACATCACGCCCGAAGTCCTGATCCGGTGAATACCACACGCCATGACCGCTCTTGATGCGACGCACCACGCCCCGCAGGTCGTGACGATCGATGGCGATCCCGAAGATGCGATTGCGCGCACGGGTCATGAAGCGCTCGAACAGCGGGTTGTCGTGAGGGCGATAGACGACATCGGCCGGGAAGAACAGCGAGTGCAGTGCGCCGCCCAGATCCAGGGTCGAGAAGTGGATGCCCACGATGAGCGCCCCCTTGCCCTGGGCCATGGCGCGCTCCATGTGCTCCTGCCCCTTGAAGGTCACGCGATCACGCATGTGCTCAGGATCACGACACCAGCCGGTGGCCGTCTCGAAGATACCGATGCCGTTGGCGTGGAAGGTCTTGCGCACCTGACGCGCGCGCTCCGCCTCGCTCCACTCGGGAAAGCACAGCTTGAGATTGGTGTCGGTGATGTGACGACGACGCTTGCCGAAGCGCCATGCCAGCTCACCAAGGCCACGCCCCAGCCACAACTTGGCGCACCAGGGCAGATAGGCCGAAGCCTTCATGGCACCGATGCCCAGCCAGGTCAGCCAGTAGCGGGGGTGTGCAAAACTCTCGGGATAGCTCTTCTTGGCCATGACTCTCTCGTTCGACGGGCAACGGCGGCCATTGTAGACCGCGCGAGCCTTGCCGTCAGGTCAGGCGTGCGTATCCAGCGGCTGAGCGCTGGCCAACTGCGCGACACCCTTGTCGTCCGCCACACTGCCAACGCCGCCATGATAGTGTCTGGGCACGCGCGGCAGCAGCCCCGTCAGCAGTGTATAGCTGATGGTGTCGCTGCTGGCGGCGACGCGATTGACCTCAAGCCCCTCGCCCCACAGCACCACACGAGAACCGACACCCGCCTCGGGCAGGTCCGTGATATCCACCGTCAGCATGTCCATCGACACCTTGCCGGCCAGCACCGTTTCCTGACCATCCACCAGCACTGGCGTACCATCCACGGCATGGCGGTCATAGCCATCACCATAGCCGCAGGCGACGACACCGATACGCGTCGGACGCGTGGCCACAAAGCGCCCCGAGTACCCTACCGGCTCGCCGATGGCGATCTCACGCACGGCGATGATGGCCGAAGATAGCGTCATCACCGGCTTCAGGCGCCGGCTGGCGTCATTGGCACCTTCCAGCGGGTCTGCCCCGTAGAGCATGATTCCCGGGCGGTTCCAGGCCGCATGCGTCTCTGGCCAGGCAAGCGTCGCCGGTGAGTTGGCCAGACACAGCGGCAGCTCTGCCTCGGTCGCCAGGGCTGTCACCGCCGCCATCTGCTGCTGGAAGTAGTCTGGTGTCAGGCTGTCAGCGCTGGCGAAGTGCGTCATCAGGTGCAGGTCACGCGCCTTGCCACACGCCTCGAGGCGCGCCTTGGCGTCCAGCACCTGCTCGGCCGTGAAGCCGAGACGATGCATGCCTGAGTCGAACTTGATCCAGCAGGACAGCGGCTGCGCAAGCTCACTCTGTTCGAGGGCCGCCAACTGCCATTCGCTGTGGATGGCGCACCAGAAGTCATGCTCGGCCGCCAAGGCGTACTCCGCGGCTTCGAACACCCCCTCAAGCAACACGACCGGATGAGAGATACCGCCCGCCCGCAGCGCCAGCGCCTCCTCTATCGTGGCCACCGCAAAGGCGGGGGCGAGATCCGCCAGTGCCTGCGCGCACGCCACCGCACCATGCCCGTAGGCGTCCGCCTTGATCACGGCCAGGGCGCGCGAATGCGGCGCCAGCTCGCAGGCCAGCTGATAGTTGTGACGCAGTGCATCGAGATCAATATCAGCGCGCAGTGGGCGGGACATGTGGGGACTCCAGAGTGATCGGTGAAAATGACAGATAGCAGAGCAAGCCCCTCAATTATTTTCCATCATCGCCGTCAGGTCACGCTGTAAACCACCAAACTTTTCCCAAATTACCGATAGAAACCACTACCTGTTAAAACACATGCAGGATTTTCGACCGAAGCCACTGCAAAACCGCTTGCAGCGAGGCCGCGCTGCCCTTGCGCGCTGCTTTTTGGCGCCTTGCTGTCTGACCATCACTTGCCTGGTGAACACATGCCTGACGATCAGTGGCCTGACCAACTGATGCCCTCAAACGCATGCCCCAAAACGCATACACCCCCGCAGGCAGGGCCTGCGGGGGTGTATGCAGCACGTGGCGATAGCCAGCGCGGGACGATCAGGGTGTTGCGTTTTCCAGCTCGTCGGAGCTCTCATCATTCAGCACCAGGGACACCTGACGATCTGCCTTGAGGCTCTCGTTGAGGTCACGCACGCTGTTGATATCGATGATACCTGCCGCCTGACGCAGGTTGAGCAGGTCGAGCACATAGGTGTAACGCGAAGAGGCGTAGTCCGCCAGCGCCTGATACAGGGCCTGCTCGGCGTCCAGCACATCGACGATGTTACGGGTGCCGACTTCATAACCGGAGCGAGTCGCTTCCAGTGCACTGCGGCTGGAGACGATCGCCTGCTTACGCGCCTTGACGGTCAGGACGTCGCTGCGCACCTGGCTGTAGAGCGAACGCACACTCTGGGTGGTGGAGCGCTGCTGGTCGAGCAAGTCGTACTGGCTCTGCTCTAGCAGATGGGTGCTCTGACGTACCTGGGCGGAGGTGCGGCCACCGGTATAGATCGGCAGGGAGGCCTGGATACCGATCTGGTTGTATTCCTGATACCCCCCGGCAGTATCGATGTCGGTTTCATCGTAGGAGTAGGTCGCGAAGGCGCCGACTTCCGGCAGGTGGCCTGCGCGGGAGGTCTTCACATCGCCTCTGGCGACATCGACACCCTTCTGGGCAGCACCGATCAGCGGGTTGTTGGACAATGCCATCTCGACCCACTTGCCGCGGCTGGCCGGCACCGGCGCTTCGATCGCCAGATCTTCTTCCAGACCATCGATGGAATCGTACTGCTGACCCGTCAGCTGCTGCAGGGCCTCGAAGCTGACCTGGAGATCGGCTTCGGCCGCGATGCGCTGGGCACGCGCGTCATCGAAGGATGCCTTGGCTTCCTGCACATCCGTGATCGCGATCAGACCGACCTCGAACTGCTGATTGGCCTGGTCCAGCTGGCGGGAGAAGGCCTTTTCCTGAGCGATGCGCGCATCGAGCACATCACGATTGTTCAGGATGGTGAAATAGGCAGACGCCACGTCATAGAGCAGCTGCTGCTGATCGGAATCCAGCAGCAGTTTCTGCTGACGGGTGGTGTCCTTGCTGGTCGCGAGCTCATACCAGTCGGCGGCATCGAAGAGCTGCTGGTTCACGTTGACCACGATATTGCTGTCGGTGTAATCGCCTTCGGTGCCGCTCTGGGAATTGCCGGTGACATCGGTACGCGACACGGTCCCCGTGGCAGTGATCTGGGGCAGCAGGTCAGCAAGCTCGATACGCTCATTGTCCTCGACACTCTGATAGAGCGAGCGAGAGGAGGACAGGCTGGCGTTGTGGGTCAATGCATCACGCGTGATGTCGAGCAGATTGGCAGCCTGAGCCTGGGTCGCAAAACCCATCGCCAGCACCAGTGGCAGTATGCGAATGTTGGCCATGTATGCGTTGTTCCTGATCAGTGACAGTCGTGACCTGCATGGCGCCTCGAAAGCACCAGGACAAGGTAAAAGGTAGCTCACACATCGGCTGGACTACTGCCTCAGCCCTGCTCAAGCGGGTCGTGGAAAAAGTGGCCTTAGTCTAATCGTCGCTCTTTTGGGCGTCCAGTTAGTTGGCTAACTTTGTTGCACGATACAGCGTTTCCAAATTGACAACAGTGCCATGGGGCACCCTGCACTCGAGCGCAGTGCGTCAGAATGCCCCCACTCTGCCAGAATAATGATGACACAATATGAAAACGGCCCGCTCGAATCACGAGCGGGCCGTTTTCACTGGCAACCTGCATCAGGGTATCGACAGCCATGACGACTGTTCCCGCGCATCATTCAAAGATGGATTCGAGCGTCAGCCCCTGCTTCTCGAGCATGCGCCGCAGCTTCTTGAGCGCCTCGACCTGAATCTGACGCACCCGCTCACGCGTCAGGCCGATCTCCTCGCCCACTTCCTCCAGCGTCGCGGCTTCATGACCGCGCAGCCCGAAGCGGCGCACCACCACTTCCATCTGCTTCTCGGTCAGTTCCGCCAACCACTCATCGACATGCGCCTTGACGTCGACATCCACCAGACTGGACTCCGGGCTGGTGTCATTCTCGTCGGCGATGGTCTCGATCAGCGGCTTGTCGCTCTCGCCGCCCATCGGGTAGTCGACGGATGACACGCGCTCATTGAGCCCCAGCATCTTCTTGACGGTATCGACCGGCTTGTCGAGGAAGTCGGCTATCTCCTCCGCGGTGGCCTCGTGATCCAGTTTCTGGGTCAGCTGGCGCGCGGCACGCAGGTAGATGTTGAGTTCCTTGACGACGTGAATCGGCAGACGAATGGTGCGCGTCTGATTCATCAGTGCCCGCTCGATGGTCTGGCGAATCCACCAGGTGGCGTAGGTCGAGAAACGGAAGCCGCGCTCGGGGTCGAACTTCTCCACCGCGCGGATCAGCCCCAGATTGCCCTCCTCGATCAGGTCGAGCAGCGACAGGCCACGGTTCAGATAGCGCCGCGCGATCTTGACCACCAGACGCAGGTTGGACTCGATCATGCGCTGGCGACCGGCGGGGTCGCCCGCCTGTGCCAGACGCCCGAAGTAGACTTCTTCCTCGGGCTTGAGCAACGGGGAAAAACCAATCTCGTTGAGGTAGATCTGGGTCGCATCCAGGCTTTGGTAGTGCTTGCGCTCTTCACGATTCAAGGCGCGTTCGAATGCCGCCTCTTCCGCTTCTGCCTCAAGCGTATCGTCGTCCTCCTCGACATCCTCAAGGGACAACTCAACCTCAGCCTGATCGATATCCTTTTCCAGCATGCTCATGTCGATACCCCGTTGTCTCTGGTCTGGTGCCAGGAACTTGTTGTTGTGGCAGCGGTGGGAATCAGCGTTTAGGCAGGAATTTCAGTGGGTCCTTGGGCTGCCCATCCTCGCGAATCTCGAAGTGCAGCTGCGCACGTTCAGCGTCAGTGGCTCCCAGAGTGGCGATGACCTGTCCGGCGTCGATCACATCGTTCTCTGATACACGCAGAGTGTCGTTGTGGGCGTAGGCGCTCAGATAGCGGTCGTTGTGCTTGAGAATGATGAGGTTACCGTAACCACGTACTCCGCTTCCGGCGTAGACCACGATTCCCGGCCCTGCTGCCTTGACAGGTTGCCCCTTTTGACCAGCGATATCAATGCCGCCGGTGACACTCTCGGACTCGCCGAACTTGCCGATGATCTCGCCTTGCGTAGGCCACTGCCAGTCAACGTTTTTTACCGGAACATAGGTCTTCTTGGCCGGTGCAGCCTTGGCGGTTTCGCCAGCGACGTTGGTGCCCTTTTCAACCTTGGCAGCCTCATTTTTCACGCTAGCGGCCGCTTTCTCACGCTCTGCTGCGGCGGCAGCGGCGGCTTGCTCGGCCTTTTCCTTGGCAGCCTTGCGCGCCTCGGCCTGGGCGGCGGCCGCACTGGCAGCTGCCTCGCTGGCCGTCTGGCTGGCTGTCTGTGTAGCAGAGCTACTGGCCTGCGCAGCACTGCTGCTGGCCTGCTCTGCGCTGTCATTGGCTGAGTTGCGCGCCGTCTCGGCGAGCGCCTCTTCACTGCCTTCCTGGTAGACAGGCCCCAGCCCGGCAGCCGCCGCGGCACCGGTGGCGGCCGATGACACGCCACCCGAGCCGGTCGTCAGCGACTGGGCCTGGCTGGTGCGCTGTTGCTGCTGAGCCATGGCGGACTCATCCGGCGCCAGCCAGTCAGGCAGTTCGCTGCCGCCGGCGATCGAACCATCACTGCCCTCGCCCATCGGCGTGGCAACGACGCCACCGCTCGAGGCGACGCTCGTACCGGAAGCGCCCGCCGCACTGGCCGGCAGCTGGGTGTTGGGGTCCAGTCGCAGCGTCTGCCCCGGCTGCAGGGTATAGGGCGGATTCAAGCCGTTCATGCGCGCCACATCCCGGAAATCCTGGCCACTCTGCCAGGAGATGCCATACAGGGTGTCACCGCGCTGAACGGTATAGGTGTCGGAGGTGATACGCGCATTGCCGGCGTTGAGGTCCTGAACCTGCGGGCGAGTGGTCGCCGTGCTGCAGGCTGTCAGCGCACCCAGCGCCAGACCTGCCAACGTCAGTTTGATTCCCTTGTCCATCCTGTCACGCATGTTCCTGCTCCTTGCGGGAATTGCTGGAGTCGTCATCCGGGCCGGAGCGCTCTCCGGCAAACCAGACAAGCAATACGCCGGCCAGCATCAGGGCGAGTGCCGCCCACAGCTGGGCAGGCTCACCGGTCACACTGGTATAGGTATCCGGCATCATGAAGTGGTAATCCAGCGGAACCTGTTCACCCTTGGGTCCCAGACGATAATCGGTGATGGTGCGCCACGGCCACAATACCGGCAGCGAGCCGAGAATGAAGCCCGTCAGCAGCATCAGTGTCGCGGTGTGATGATGACGAAACAACCACGACAACAAACGCGAGAAGGTGAACAGCCCGATGGCACAGCCGCTGCCGAACAGCAAGATCAGCTGCAGATCGAAGCTCTTGATGCCAGTCATCACCGTGCCGTAGAGGCCCATGGTCAGCAACAGGAAGCTGCCGGAAACGCCCGGCAGCAGCATGGCACTGATGGCGATGGCGCCGCCGACCACCAGCACCCAGGAGGCATCGGTGGTGGCAGGCAACAGGCTGGGCAACTTGCTGGCCAGCACCAGCCCCAGCGCCAACCACACCAGATAGCCCATCCGGAAGGTGGTGATACGCCGCGCGACCACCACCCCGGAGCACACCACCAGCCCGAAGAAGAAGGCGTTGAGCAGCAGCGGCTGCGCCTCCATCAACCAGGTCACCAGATGCGCCACGCTGATCAGGCTGGCGAAGATGCCAGCGACCAGCGGCAGCAGAAAGGCCAGATTCAAATGCTGCCACAGCGCCTTGAAGCCCTGCTCACGCCATACGCCGATGGCGGAGGGGCCGAAGCGCTTGATGGACTCGATCAATTCTTCATAGATGCCGGTCACGAAGGCAATCGTGCCGCCTGATACCCCGGGCACGGCATCCGCCGCCCCCATGCCAGCGCCCTTGAAGAACACGCTCAAAGCTCGTTTCACCTGATCACTCCCTCGAGCAACGGCACGAAGCGCACGGCCTCGAACCGCTGAATATCCTGAGTGTCGCCGACGTGGCGCACTCGTGTCAGCCACTGACGATCACTGTCGTCCTCGGCCAATGGCACGATCATCACCCCCTGCGGGGCCAACTGCTTCAACAACGCCTGCGGCAGATGTGGCGCGCAGGCGGTCACCACGATCAGATCAAATGCCGAGTCATCGTCCTGCCAGCCATGCCCACCATCGGCATGGCGCAACTCGACATTGTCGAGCCCGAACCAGCCAAGGCGTTGAGCGGCCCTGGCGTGCAGCACGGCGATGCGCTCGAGCGAAGACACCCGAGCGAACAGACGCGCCAGCAGCAATGTCTGATAGCCCGAACCGGTGCCGACCTCCAGCACCCGACACTCCTCACGCGGGCGCGGCGCTTGCGCCAGGGCAAGCTCCGTCATGCGGGCGTGCATGTAAGGCTGGGACAGGGTCTGTCCCTGCCCCATCGGCAGCGCAGTATCTTCATAGGCACGGTGCGCCAGCGCCTCATCGAGAAACAGATGGCGCGGTTCACTGGCCATCAGCTCCAGCACCCGCTCATCGCGAATGCCGGCATCCTCCAGGCGCGCCACCATGCGGTCTCGCGTGCGCTGGGACGTCATGCCGATACCGCTCAGCTGCGCCGTGTCCGGTCGCCTGAGATGCAAGGGCCCGGCGATTCCCGCTGCGCTGTCTGACTGCGCAAGCGGGAAAGCGTTCTGATACACGTCCTTCATGGTCTTGATTCATATCCTTCGAACGAGGACTTCACAGCGAAATCTTGAGCCTTGGCTGGCGCTACGTCGCTCAGGTCAGCGCCTCGAGCCACTGCGCCACATCGTGACGCGCCCCATGGGAGGTGAGATCCGTCATCAACGGCGTGATGGACACATAGCCGGCCGCGATGGCGGCGAAGTCGGTGTCATCGCCATCATCGATGCCATCGCCGGCCAGCGCGATCCAGTAGCGGGTACGGCCACGCGGGTCCTTGACCTCGATCGGGGCGCCCGCCGGGCCACGGTGGCCCTGACGCGTGACGCGAAAGCCGCGAATCTCGCTCCACGGCACATCCGGCACATTGACGTTGAGCAATGAGCGCGGCGGCAATGCCAGGGTCTCGGCCGCGCCGACGAGGCTCGCCGCAACGCGTCCAGCGGTCTCGAAGTGGGTCTTGCCGCACAGTGACATCGCGATCGCCGACATGCCCAGCGAGCGCCCTTCCATCGCCGCCGCCACGGTGCCGGAATACAGCACGTCATCGCCCAGGTTGGCACCATGGTTGATGCCGGAAATCACGATGTCAGGCTTCTCGTCCCAGACCCCATTGACGCCCAGATAGACACAATCCGCGGGCGTGCCGTCGACGCTGTAGAAGCCGTTCTCCATCGCGGACAGCAGCAACGGCCGACTCAGCGTCAGCGAGTTGCTGGCCCCTGAGCGGTCACGGTCCGGCGCGACCACACGAATACGTGCCTGCCCGGCCAGCGCGTCATGCAGCGCCTTGAGCCCCGGAGCGTGCACGCCATCATCATTGGAAAGCAGAATCCTGCGCATCATCTCACTCCTTTGCGAATCATCGGATAGTCGTCATGTCGCCTGACGGCACTACAGCAGCGGGTGGGCGATCAGTTCACGCAACAGGCCCGTCGCGAAGCTGCCGCGCGGCAGATCGAAGTGCAGCCAGACACTGGCCTCGCCACCTTCGGTTTTTGCCTGCTCTGGCGTGATATCCCACTCCAGACGCGGCTTGCCGGGCATCAGGCGCAGCGGACGACGCTCCGCCTTGACGCCAGCCTTCTCGAGCCCCTCGCACAGCTGCGGCCAACGCGTGGCCAGGACCTGCTCGAGCTGGGCGACCTGAGCATGAGCCTCCGCACGCCCGGTGCCCCACAGCGGGCCAGTGGGATGAATATCGCCACTCGCCAGGCGCTGCGCCAGCGTCTCGGCCGACTCGCTGCCATCGGTGACGAAGCGCGAGCCCGTCCCGTTGAGCGCAAACACCTCACCGCTCAACGCCGTCGCCCAGCAATGCGCCTTGAGGCGCGCAGCCAGCACCTCGTTGAACAGGAAGCTGCGCGCGGTCGACAGCAGCATGCCGCTGCGGTCATCGCGCTTGCGCCAGCCACGCACCAGCACGGCACGTGCCCGGCCGAGATTATGTCCCTGATGGCCGAAGCGCTGCGGCCCGAAATAGTTGGGCACACCATCACGTATCAGCGTCTGCCAGCGCGCCTCGAACTCGGGATGCGCGACGGCCTCACCACTGACACGCAGCGCGAAGCGGTTGCCGCGATGCACGCCACGCTTGAGCTTGCGCGGATGACGCACGCTGGCCAGCACGCGGACGCCCTTCTCGGCCAGCGCATCGCTGAGATCCTGCGGCGCTTCACGCCCCGGCAACCACACGGAGACCCACTGCTGGGTGATCGCCTGCTTGTCCTTGAGACCGGCCACGCCGATATCACGTGGCGCGACCTCGCACAGGCTGGCCAGTTCACGGCACAGGTCATCGGTGGTCAGGCCGCGTTTCTCGACCCACAGCCACTGATGCTCGCCGTGGCCCTCGGGCACGAAGTCCATCAGCTCGGTGACCCGGAAGTCCTCCGGCGTGTGACGGAAGTCGCCTGCTCCCAGCGGGCCGCCATGCGCATGCGGCCAGCGCTGCATCAATTCGGCTTCCTTGACCCACGCCTCGCTGCCCGCGGCGTCCAGCGCTGTCAGCGCCTCGGCAAACAGCGCATCCGCCTCGGGCGACTCAGACATGTCATTCACTTCAGACATGCTCGGCTCCGCCCGCGGTCGGCAGCGCGCCCAGCAGCACCACCGCCTCGGCGGCGATGCCTTCCTTGCGACCGGTGAAGCCGAGCCGCTCTGTGGTGGTGGCCTTGACGTTGACGACCGCCAGCGGCACACGCAGGTCTTCGGCGATCACTCCCCGCATCGCCTGGATGTGCGGCGCCATCTTCGGCGCCTGCGCCATCACGGTGAGATCGACATTGCCGACCCCGAAACCGGCGGCATTGACCAGCCCGATCACGTGGCGCAGCAGGCCACGGCTATCGGCGCCGGACCACTCGCTGTCGGTGTCCGGGAAATGCTTGCCGATATCGCCCATGCCACAGGCGCCGAGCAGCGCATCACACAGTGCATGCAGCAGCACGTCACCGTCGGAGTGCGCCACGAAGCCATGCTCGTAGGCGATCTTCACGCCACCGATCATCAGGTGATCGCCATCGCCGAAGCGATGCACATCAAAGCCGTGGCCGATGCGCAGGGCCATCGGCACATGGCCAGCCTGCGGGGAAGAGGTCGCGGATTGCGCAGAGGAAGTGGCAGCAGCGGGTGTTGCAGATTGCTCAGTCATGTCAGGCAGACGTCCGGGGGCTATCGGGAAGCGCCTCGCGCGCGGCCAGCAGCAGGCGCGCCATGGCGAGGTCTTCCGGATGGGTGATCTTGAGATTGTCGCGGGCGGCGGCGACCAGCACGGGGGCACGGCCACAGGCCTCCAGTGCCGAGGCCTCATCCGTGATGAGCGCGGGGTTCTCCCCAAGCGCTTCACGCAGCGCCCGTCGCAACAGGCCCAGCGGGAAGGCCTGCGGCGTGAAGGCATGCCACAGGCCGACGCGGGATTCGGTGTGCGCGATGCTCGGCGCACGCTCTTCATCGCCATCGCCATGCGGGCGGGAGTCGCCGGCCGGCGCGGCGCGCTTCATGGTGTCACTGGCGGGGGCCGCGAGGATGGCGCCATCGGCACTGCGACGAGCGGTCTCGACCAGCGCATGGATATCGGCTTCGCGAACGCAGGGGCGTGCGACATCGTGCACCAGCACGAGGTCATCGTCATGGGCGTGGCGGCTCAGGCAATCCAGGCCCGCCAGCACGCTGTCGGCACGCTCGCTGCCGCCATCGGCGCGCAGCCAGTCCTGCCACGGCACCATCGACGGCGAGAAATAGCCATCATCGGCGCCCAGCACCAGACAGAGCCCTGCCTCGGGCAGCGCGCGCTTGAGTGTCGCCAGCGTCGCCTCCAGCACGCAGCCGCCGGGCGACAGCTCCAGATACTGCTTGGGGCGGTCGGCCTGCATGCGACTGCCTACGCCGGCGGCCGGCACCAGATACCACAGACGGGGCTCGCGCGAGGTGTCTGTCGGCATCATGGCGTGATCACCTTGGGCAGCCCGCCTTCCAGGCCCTTGCCCTCCAGCGCACCGTCCGCCACTTCATCGGGTGATGGCGCCTTGCGTTCCGGTACCGCGACATTGGGCACCCACAGGAACTGCTCGTCCTTGCGCACCATGCCGAGGTCATTGCGTGCACGCTCCTCGATGGCCGCCAGGCCATTCTTGAGGTCGACCACTTCCGCACCGAGCCGCTGATTGCGGTTGTCCAGCACCGCATCTTCCTTGGAAAGCTGCTGCACGCGTGCGCGAATATCGAATAATTCGGTGATGCCATTTTCGCCCCACCACAGCCGATACTGGAGCAGTGCCAGCAGCAGCAGCAGTGAGATATTGATCCATTTGAGCATGGCGATGTCCTTGGCCGTTGCAGCGCGCATTATGCCATCATCCGGGAGCGTGACGCAGGCACTGCCAGCATCCGTTGCCACGCTTGACGCACCCCTGTCGATCAGGGCCACCTGATGACAGCGCCCCCTCACCCTTCTGCCAGGAGTCATCCGATGTACAAGCTTGCGTTCTTCGTCCCGGAGAATGACGCCGAACACGTCAAGGAAGCCGTCTTCGCCACCGGTGCAGGGCGCATCGGCGACTACGAGACCTGCTGCTTCGAGACACGCGGCACCGGCCAGTTTCGGCCACTGGCCAGCGCCAATCCGCATATCGGGACCTGCGGCACGCTGGAGCGCGTCGCCGAACTGAAGATAGAGCTGGTATGTGACGATTCGCTCATCGCCGCTGCCGTGGCGGCGCTGCGCGAGGCCCATCCCTATGAAGAAGTCGCCTTCGATTGCTGGCGACTGGAAACGTTCTGACCCCACGCACCCCGAAGAGCGAGGCACGCGAGGTCAGCAATGGCCAGACGATCTAGCTCGCGGGCAGGAAGGTGGTATTGAAGAAGTGCTCGCGGGTTTCCAGGTCGATCTGCTCGAGATGCAGCGGGAAATGCTCGTCACCCTCGCCGTGGCTGCGGTCCTCGAAGTAGCGGCGCAGCGTCACTTCCATAGTCGGGAAGGCCAGCGACTGCCAGGGGACCTCCTCCTCGGCGAACAGTGCCACCTCGAGACTCTCGACGCCGGCCGAGTAGCCGCTGATCAGCTCGGCCCGAAACAGCATGTAGACCTGATTGATGTGCG
The DNA here is from genome assembly GCF_029846435.1 of Cobetia sp. 1AS1. Taxonomy (NCBI): domain Bacteria; kingdom Pseudomonadati; phylum Pseudomonadota; class Gammaproteobacteria; order Oceanospirillales; family Halomonadaceae; genus Cobetia; species Cobetia sp. 1AS1. The sequence continues at coordinate 133,057 of NZ_JARWKU010000010.1, read as the reverse complement.
GCAGGTCGATCAACGTATAGAGCCCCTGCAGCTTGACCTCGGCGCCGGCTTCTTCCCGCGTCTCGCGGGCAGCGGCGTCGCTGGTGGTCTCGGCGTTCTCCATGAAGCCGGCCGGCAGGGTCCAATAGCCCAGCCGTGGCTCGATTGCACGCCGACAGAGCAACACCTTGCCGTCCCGCACCGGCAGGGTGCCCGCGATGATGCGCGGATTCTGATAATGGATGGTGCCGCAGCTATCACACAGGTAGCGCAGACGATCATCGCCCTGCGGCACTGCCAGACGCACCGTTTCACCACAGTGACTGCAATAATTCATTCGCTCTCCCATGAAATCTCAAGGCGCCCTTCAGTGACATCCCGTCTCCGCTTCCTCGCTGCGCGGTGGGCCCAGCGGCATGGCAGTCGCCTTGACCGCCAGGACCCTCGCGCCACATGATGAATGCCTACGAGGAAACGACATGCTAGAAGCCCTGCGCCAACGCCTGCAAGCACATCAACCCCTTGCGACCGACCACCAGCTGCCCCGCGCCGCCGTCCTGATCGCGCTGATCGATCGTCCCGAACCGACGCTGCTGCTCACGCGGCGTGCCAGCCATCTCAGCCAGCACCCCGGCCAGGTGGCCTTCCCCGGCGGCAAGGCCGAACCCGATGATAGCAATCTGTTGGCCACCGCGCTGCGCGAAGCCGAGGAAGAAGTCGCGCTGCCGCCCAGCGCCGTGGAGGTCTTCGGCCAGCTGAGCGACGTGATTTCCCTGCACGGCATGCGTGTCACGCCCTTTGTCGGGCGCATTCCCGCCGACCTGCCGCTGCGCGCTGACCCCGGCGAGATCGAGCAGATCTTCGAGATGCCGCTGAGCATGTTGCTCAAGGACGAGCGCGAGCATACCGATGTGATCACCGTCGGTGACGAGACCTGGTACGTGCCCAGCTATCGCGTGGCCGACCAGGTGCTGTGGGGGCTGTCCTCGATGATGCTGGTCGAACTGATGGCCATCGGCTTTGGCCATGCCGTGAGCCTCAAGGCAGCGCCACCGCCTGGTGCCCCGCTGCGCCATCTGCCGCCGCGCCCCGTGCCGCCTCGGCCCTGAACCTCAAGACCCTGAACTCCTGAGTTCCTGAGCTCCTGAGCAGCTGAACCAGACAAGGTGTGTTCCCGCCGAGCGGCTCGCCATTCCCCTGATGTCATCGCCCTGATGGCATTGCACCGCTGCCATTGCACCGACGATATTGCACCGACAATGGCACTGGACTATAACTCCTCGCCCACGATGCCACGCCACTTCCCGTTCGGAGCGCCTGATGCCCGCTGCACCTGCACCCGCCCCACTGCTGGACCCTGTCGCGCTGAACCTGCTGATCGATGAACTGGTCGAGCATGGCTACAGCGTGCGCCCCGACTTCCTGCCGCGTCAGGTCATCCGTCAGCTCAATGACGAACTGACGGAGCTTGAGACGCGGCAGCAATTGATGGCGGCGGGTATCGGGCGCGGACGCGAGCATGATCTGCGCCCGGACATCCGCGGCGACGCGATTCGCTGGCTGGACCGTAATTCACGCGCCCAGCGCGCCTATCTGGAAGCGATGAACGTGCTCAAGGATGAGCTCAACCGTGCCCTCTATCTGGGGCTGTTCGAATATGAGGCCCATTTCGCCCACTATCCGGTCGGCAGCTTCTACAAGAAGCATCTCGACAGTTTTCGCGGCCGCGGCAATCGCCTGATCTCCAGCGTGCTCTATCTCAATGAGGACTGGCCGCGCGATGGCGGCGGCGAGATCGTGCTCTACGACCCCGAGGATGACAGCCGCGAAATGGCACGCGTCACCCCCGAGGCCGGCACCTTCGTGTGCTTCCTCTCCGAGCAGATCCCCCATGAGGTGCTGCCGACGCATCAGGCACGCGCCAGTGTCACCGGCTGGTTCCGGCGCAACAGCTCACAGGGCAACCTGGTCGATCCCGCACGCTGATTCCCGGGCGGGAAGGCCCGGCCAGACAGGTCTGGACAGCGCCGCGCCAGCGTCCCTCAGTCGCGCGCCAGCGGCGTGTCATCGCGTGGCGGCACTTGGCGCTGCGCGTCCTGCAATGACTGCTCGTCATTCAAGGCCTGCTCGTCGTGCCGCGCCTGTTCCTCCTTGACCTCGATCTCCTCGAGGCTGTCCAGCGAGGCATCCGTGATCAGCTCCGGCATGTCAGCGACCAGCTCACGCGTGACCTCGACCAGCGGGTCATCGGCCTCGGCGTCACGCAGGTGGTCCTCGGCGGCCTCGACCAGTTCAGGCCCGACCGCAAGCTCGGTGCCCAGCGGTGTCTGCGGAGCATGGGTCTCGAAGGGTGCCAACGGCTGCGGCGCCGGACGCATCACGCGTCGCCAGACGAAGAAGAGCAGCATGCCGCCGCCCATCACCGCCAGACTCAGCGCCATGCCGGGCATCGCACCCATCTCGGCCATCGGCAGCGATACCGCCGGCGGTGACAGGGTCGACCCCACCGCGTTGATCAACAGCAGGCCCTGACTCATGCGCACCAGGGCACCGGCGGGCGCACGGTCGGCGGCGTGGCTGACCGCCACCGGATAGAGCGTGAAGGCGGCGCCGCCGAGCAGGAACAGCACCGTCAGCTGGGCGATACCCTCGCGCGCCAGCCCCATCAGCAAGGCGGCGAAGCCGACGATGGCGATCGACAGGATGATCAGCACCTGCTGGCGATCGTGGCTGTCAGACCAGCGGCCGATGGGGTACTGCAGCAGCATGCCGCCGAGAATCACCAGCGCCATGCGCTGACCGATCTCCGCGGTGCTCAGGGTGCCGCCATCGCCCAGTGCCAGAGGCAGCAGGCTATAGATGACCGCCACCACCAGTCCCGAGGCCAGACAGCCGAACACGCCCGTCGGCGTGATGCGAATCAGCCGCCACGGACTCAAGGGCTCGGACTGTTCGATCAGCGGCGAGACGCGCGGCAGCAGTACCAGCGGCAATACCGAGGCCGCCGCCAGCATCGCCACCAGCATGAAGGCCGCCTCGAGGCTCAGCATGGCGGTCACGCCCAGCAGCAGCTGACCGAGCACCCCCGCGCCGTAGAGCACGATCATGTAGAGCGCCAGCAGGCGACCGCGCACGGCGGGGTCGGCGGCGCTCAGCAGCCAGCTCTCGATGACCAGATACACTCCGACCAGCGACCAGCCGATCATCATGCGCAGCAGGAACCACACCACCGGGTGTTCACCCAGCCCCATGGCCAGTGCCGCGACCGCCACCAGCGAAGCGAAGCCGGCATAGGCGCGGATATGGCCGATGCGCAGTAGCAGGCGGTCGTTGACCAGCGCGCCGAGCCCGAGGCCCAGATAGTAGGCCGAGCTGATCAGGCCGATCGCCTCGCTCGAGACGCCGGCGGCAGACAGCCGCAACGGGACCAGCGAGGTCAGCATGGCGTTACCGATCCCCAGCAAGGCAAGGCCGAGCAGGGGCGCAAGGGACATCAACAACAGATGACGGGGCATGACCAGATCCTCGGCCGGCCGCCAGTCAGCGATCAGCCAATGCCGCAAGGTGCGGATATCGTCGGGAGGGGGAATTTGCCCTGCGAGAATACGTCAAGGCGCGGGCAATATAGTGACAGTCCGCGCCAAATCCAAGCCTTTTTGCGTCATTTGGCGACAATATCGTCTTGGGTGTCGCTGCGCCCTGTCCAGCGCCCTATCCATGCCCTGTCCCACGCCCTGTCCCATGCCCTGCCCCACGCCCTTGTCAGGCGGGTTGGGGCACGCGGAAGATGACGCTGTCGTTGGCGACCTGCTCAAGCTCGAGTCCGTGCGTGCGCGCAAGCCAGGCAAAGGTCGCCGGGCTGAACAGGCACACATGCGTCGGATCACGCAGGTAGTGCCAGCGCCTGAGCGCCTCCGGATCATCCGAGGCGGGCTGCGTCATCACCCCCAGCAGACCGCCGGGCTTGAGGCAGCGCAACCACTGGCGGAAGACCTCGCCCGGCGCGTAGAGATGCTCGATCACCTCGGTACTGACGATGAAGTCATGCTGGCGGGTGAGCGCTGCCGGGTTCGGATGATAATAGAGGTCGTGCAGCGCCATCGGATGGCCCGCCTCCTCGAACATCTGCGCCAGGGCAGGCCCCGGCCCACAGCCGAAATCGAGCCCGCTGGCACCGGCCGCGAGCCGCTCGCACATCGGCGTGAAGAGCTTGGCCAGGAAGCTTCGATAGCGCGGGTCTGCCGGGTCATTCTCGTGCTGGTCGTAGATGTCCTGCTCTGCCCTGGCATCCAGGCGCTGGGACGGCGCCAGATACAGCAGATGACATTCCGGGCAGCGCAGGTAATCGCGCTCGTCGGCGGGCGGTCGCTGACCGGTGTCGGGGCACGGCCTGCGCCGCTGTACCAGGTGCAGTACATGCTGGCTCTGGGACGCCTCACACAGCGGGCAGACAGTATCCGCAGGCGGATAGGGAACGAGGGAATCAGGGGCTGACATCAGGGCTCCGCGGCAAGGGACACTGGCGATGAGGGTCGACGTCACCACACGGCTGGCGGTGACGACTCGGTGCCACGCGCGATACCGCGGCGGCACGGGCAATTCCGCAGCAGGTGAACGTATCGAAGGTGGCGACTGTCTGAGTGCTGAATGATACCCCGCGCCAGTGTCTTGCGCCTGCCACGATGGAGCCTGCAGGCACCGTCCCCCTCTGGCACAATGAGCATCATTCGAGTGCGGCACCGCGACACCTGACGATGTCACGGCGCCTGCCTTCGCGTCAGACAGGCGCGATCTTTCACGCCAGACCACCGGAACTTCACGTGTGACGATGGACAAGACTCTCAAGCGGTTCGAACAGGCCATGGAACAGCGCCTGACTCCTCTCAAGGCCAATTCCGTGGCCTGTCTGTGGCAGCGACTGTCCGGGCTCAGCACCCGCCAGCTCTGGTGGCTGGCGCGCCCGTTGGCGCGTGTGGTGCAGCTGTGCAACCCCCGTGAGCGCCGGGTCACGCGCCAGAATCTGGGCCAGGCCTTCCCGCAGCTCGACAGGCAGGCGCGCGCGCGTCTGGCAAGCGACAGCCTCGCGCATTCCACCGCCACCATGCTGGAACTGGGCAAGGTGTGGCTGGGCGATGAAGACGCCGTGCGCGATTCGATTCTCGAGGTCCACGGCCGCAACCTGCTCGACGAGGCCCGCGCCGAGGGGCGCGGCGTCATCGTACTGGCGCCGCACTTCGGCAACTGGGAAGTGCTCAATTTCTGGCTCTCCAGCCACTTCCCGTTCACCGCCATGTACGAGCCACCCAAGTTCGAGCGCCTCGACCCGATCATCCGCAATGGTCGTGAACGCATGGGCGCGAGCCTGGTGCCCACCAACTCGCGTGGCGTCGCTGCCTTGCTCAAGGCGCTCAAGCGCGCCGAAGCGATCGGCATACTGCCGGATCAGGAGCCGGGCCGTGGCAGCGGCGTCTTCGCCGACTTCTATGGCCGCCCCGCCTATACCGCCACCCTGCTGCCCAAGCTGGTGGCGAGAACCGATGCGCGCGTCGTCACCGGTGTCGCCCAGCGCCTGGAAGATGGCCATGGCTTCGCCATCCACTTCCTCGCCGCGGATGAGGGTGTCTATTGCGAAGAGGAAGTCGCCTCGGCACGCGGGGTGAATGCCTCGGTGGAAGCGGCGATCGCCTTGGCGCCGGCCCAGTATCAGTGGGAATACAAGCGCTGGCGCAAGAGCCCGCAGGAAATGGAGCAACAACCGGGCTGGCAGGAAGCCCGCTTCTATGCGCGCACCTATTCCTTCTTCTCGCTCAAGGGCTGGCGCCGCTACTTCAAGCATCGCCGCAAGGCCAGCAAGCGCGGCTGAGGGCAGCACTGGCGGATCAGGCCATCAGCTCCCAGACTGAATGCGCATGGCTCAATGACAGGAGGCAAGGATGCCGATCGAGACTCACGTCGCTCACACCGCTCACCTCACAAGTGGCGCATCGCCCCGGCGCCCCTCCCTGTCCCGGGCGGTATCGACACGCCTGCCGGCAAGTCTGGTGACAGGCTTGGCGACAAGGTTGGCAACAAGTGCGGCAACACGCCTGGCCGCAAGTGCCGCGGCGGCCTGTCTCGCATTGTCTCTGCCAGCCCAGGCAGAGACAGATGCCGCTTCCTCACTGTCGCTGGTGAGCGCTCAGCAAGTGCCCAGCGATGCCCCTGCGCTCAAGCTGCCTGAGGGCGCCACGCTCGAGCGGCTGGCCTCGCTCGACAGTCCACGCATGCTGCACCTCACTGATGCTGGCGAACTGCTGATCGGCTCGCGGGCCGAGCGTGTCTATCGCGCTCAGCTGACGCCGGACGGCAACCTCTCTGCCGTGAAGACGCTGGCCGAACTGTCGGGCTACCCTCACTCGCTGGTGGTGCGCGGCGACAAGCTCTATGTCGCGACCACCGCCGCCTTGCTGGTCGCCGACTATTCACCCGGCGAGTCTCTCACCCGCGATGACTTTCGTGAGCTGATCGCCCTGCCCGGCGGCGGTGGCCACAACTCGCGCACCTTGAGTCTCGGGCCGGATGGTGGCCTCTATCTGGCGCTGGGCATCCAGGGCAATTGCTCGAATCAATACCTTTCAGGCAGCGAGCAGGGCTACTCCTTCAGTGAACGCCGCGGCGGCGTGCTGCGCCTTGAGGAATCCGGCGATGCCCCGCACTGGCAGCCCTGGGCCAGCGGGCTGCGCAACCCGGTAGGCCTCGCCTGGCAGCCAGGTAGGGAAGATGAGCCGCGTCTGCTGGCCACCAACAACGGCCCCGACCACTGGGGCTATGAACATCCTCGCGAGCTGGTGGTTGCTGCCCGCGAAGGCAGCTTCCATGGCATGCCCTGGTATCAGTGGGTCGATGGCCGCTGGCAGGCGGATGATTGCATCACGAGCGATTCACCGCGTGAGCGTGACGAGATTGCGCCGCCGCTGGCCGAGATCCCCGCTCGCAGTGCGCCGATGGGAATCGCGGTGGTACCGCCAGAGCATCCATTGGCGGCAGACATGGATGTCGTGGTGGCAGTCCACGGCAGCTGGGGCACGGCGCCCTCCGGCAACGCGGCGGGTGACCCGGCCAGCCGCCGTGAGCCTCGCTTGCTGGGCCTCAAGCTGGCGACGCCAGACACTGAAGCACGCCTGGTGCCGGTACTGACCGGTCTGCAGGACAGCAGCAGCGGTCAGCGCTGGATTCGCCCGCTCGATGTCCTGTTCGGCCCTGATGGCAGCCTGTACTTCACCTCGGATAGCGGCGCGGCTGGCCTCTATCGCCTCACCTTCGATTGATGACCTCACCTTCAGCAGAACGGGCTTTTGAGAAGCGAGGCCCTGGCCCTTATTCACGCGCTCTCTCCAAGTCCTCTCTCCAAGCCCTCTTCTCCAAGCCCTCTCTTCAGGCTCTCTTTCCGGGAGCTGTCTGGCAGAGGGCCTATGGAGAGGGCCTATAAATAGGGCCGATGAATGCAGCGCTTGCCTGCTACAGATTCTGAAAACCTGCCTGGCATGCCCCGCCTGCGAATTACAGAAATGTAGTCCTGTGCCCTCGCATGCACCCAATGGCCAGCTAGGCATTGTGTGGCCATGGAGCGACACTGGGTCGACGCCAAGCGTTTAATGAGCGATGACGCGTTGAGAGAGCGTCTCTCGCTCGTGCATCCAGCCTACGAACTCCTGCGTATGATCCAACGAATACGCCATCGTCGGAGCCTGCCGCCATGAACCAGCAGCCACCCCCAGCATCACGGACGCCCGCCAACCGGGACTCCCTGTCGAGCACATGCATGCACCTGACGCGCGCTCCCTGGCTGAGCATCGTGATGCCGGTGCATGACGAGGCAGCCGACATCGTGCAAACCCTGATTGCCCTGAGTCGCCTGCGCGCGGGGGGTGACTGTGAAGTGATCGTGGTGGATGGTGGCTCTACGGATGGCACCCCCTCACTGGCCCGACCGCTGTGTGATGTCGTGCTGAACAGTGAGCCGGGCCGGGCACGCCAGATGAATGCCGGAGCCGCACGTGCACGCGGAGAATGGCTGCTGTTTCTGCATGCCGATACCGACTTGCCCGACAATGCGCTGGCATTGCTCAAGGAGGCCGTCACGACGCATCGCCGCAGCGACTGGGGCCGCTTCGATGTCAGCATCAAGGGCGAGTCGCCGTGGTTACCGATGATCGCTGCCATGATGAATCTGCGCTCGCGGCTGACCAGCATCAGCACGGGCGACCAGACCCAGTTCGTGCAGCGCTCGACCTTCGAGGCCATCGGCGGCTTTGCCGACATGCCACTGATGGAAGATATCTGGCTGAGTGCCCAGCTCAAGCATCTGACCCCGCCAATGAACCTGACGGCGCGTGTCACGACCAGCGGTCGACGCTGGGAGACCCACGGCGTCTGGCGCACCATCGTCAAGATGTGGGGACTGCGGCTGGCGGCCTGGTGTGGCGTCTCCCCTGCACGCCTGGCACGCCTTTACGGCTATCGCGCCGCGGCGCAGGCCTGTGAGCAGCGCGGCATGCCCCATGCGTGATACGGCGTTGCCTACCTTGCCCACAGCTGATGCCGCGTCAGAGGTGCGCCCGACTCTCATCATCTTCGGTCGCCTGCCCATCGCCGGCCACTGCAAGACACGCCTGATCCCCGCACTCGGCCCCGAGGGCGCAGCTCGACTCTACGCGCGGATGCTGAGCCATATCGTTGACCACGCCTGCGCCGCGCGCCTCGGCAAGGTCGTGGTGATGCTGACGCCCTCTGCCGAGCCGTCGGGTCAGACACCTGAACAGGCGGCTCTGCGGGCAGCGCTGGAAGCCCGGCTGCGAAGCGTTGTCGATGCCTCTGCCGACCTCACCTTCGAGGCACAGCCGCAGGGGGAGCTCGGTGAGCGAATGTCCCGGGCCATGGCCCGACATCTGCCCGAGGGGCCGGTATTGCTGATGGGCTCCGATCTGCCGGCGCTGGACAGCCAGCGGCTGCGCGAGGCAGCCCATAGACTGCGCACTCACGACGCGGTGCTTCAGCCCACCGACGATGGCGGCTATGGCTTGATCGGCCTCAAGGCGCCCTGCCCGCAAGCCTTCCTGCTACCCCGCTGGAGTCATGCCCATGTCTGCCGGGACACTCTGGAGCTGCTGGCCCGGGCCGGGAAAACGGCCGCTTGCCTGCCGACCAGCTGGGATGTCGATGAGCCGCGTGACCTTGCGCGACTGTCGCGCCACCTGCCGGCACTCATGGCCGACCTTGCCGCTTGAGGCTTTCCATAAACAAGCCCGCTTGAGACTCTTCACAGGTTCGGCATGCCTCCCAAAGTCGTATGCATTTTTGCTCACACTGCCCTTCTTCTGCGCCTCAGGGCTGTTACACTCGCTGCATCGTGACTCATATGTCACAGCTTGACGGGGTGCCGGTAAGACCGGCTGAGATGTCATGCGCAGGCGATGTTCTTGCGTGAATGACGATCCCGCCGAACCTGATCCGGCTAGTACCGGCGTAGGGATCAAGCGCGAAGCGATGCCACTCGATATCGTCACCACTTTCTCACGGTGACTGTCGGCACCTCCCCCGCTTTTCCCCTGCTCCTGTTCCGGTACTGGCCACGCTTGCGCCAGAGACCTGTCGCCCCATCACGGGTCGTCAGCACGCTCACCGAGGGATGCGTCATGCCTAGTTTCAACGACCTGACCAGTGCCTGCGCCGAGGAATGGCGTGACTATCTCGAGCACGACTTCGTTCGCCAGCTGGGCGAAGGTCGTCTGCCGGAGGAGTCCTTCCGCCATTACCTGCAGCAGGACTACCTGTTCCTGATCCACTTCGCGCGCGCCTGGGCGCTGGCCGCCTACAAGAGCCGCACCCTCGCGGAGCTGCGTCAGGCCACGGCCAGTCTCGACACCATCCTCAATACCGAGCTCGATCTGCATATCGGCTACTGCAGCGAGTGGGGCATCAGCGAGGATGACCTGAGCGAGCTGCCGGAATCCCGCGCCACCCTGGCCTATACCCGTTACGTGCTCGATTGCGGCCAGCGCGGCGACCTGCTCGATCTGCACGTGGCGCTCGCGCCCTGCCTGATCGGCTACGGCGAGATCGCCGAGTGGCTGCTCGATCAGGACACCACCGAGATCGAGAACAATCCATACGCGGACTGGATCGCGATGTACTCCAGCGATGACTTCAAGGAAGCCGTCGAAGCCGAACGTGAATGGCTGGATGCGCGTCTCTCGGAGGTCTCGGAGCGTCGACTGGGTGAACTGGTCGATGTCTTCCGGGACGCCACGCGACTCGAGATCGACTTCTGGCAGATGGGCCTCGATCGCGCTTGAGGCATGACGGACTGACGTCCCGGCGCTCGCCATGAGCCGCTCGGGATGACGCCATCCCCCATGGATGGCACGACTGACAGGCCAACAGAGCCTGGATGCGAGAATACTCCCCGAGGCAAGCCTGACGCTTCGGGCAACACCCTCTCGCATTGAAATCTGAACACGCTTGACGGGGTGCCGGTGGAACCGGCTGAGATCCTGCATGCATGCTTCGCCGCCCTGACGTGCGAGCTTGCCAGCAAGGGGTCCCGTGGAACCTGAACCGGTTAGGACCGGCGTAGGAATCAAGCTGATGGCCAGCCGCTGCGCGCGGCCGCCTCGCTCCCGGGCCACCTGCTGGCAAGGAGTCGGCGACGACCATCCTCTCCCTGCGCACGGTCTTCCCATGATGACGTCAGCCGTGACGTCGCCCTTTGAGGAGACCTGCATGAGCACTGCCCCGACGACACAAGACCCGCAAGCCACCAACGCCGCCGAGTCACCGCTCGCCTCGCAGCCTGAGGCTGCCCCCAAGGCGCGCGCGCGCGCCGGTCGCAAGGATGGCAGCCGCCACCTCGCCAGCGAAGCACAGGTCGACGCCGCAGCCATCGCGCCGCTGAGCGGCTCGCGCAAGATCTATATCGAAGGCTCTCGCCCGGACATCCGCGTGCCCATGCGCGAGATCGGCTGCTCGCCGACCCAGACCTCCAGCGGCCTGGAAGAGAACCCGCCGATCGTCGTCTACGATACCTCCGGCCCCTACACCGATCCGGCGGTCGAGATCGACATCCGCCGGGGCCTGGCGCCGCTGCGCGAGAAGTGGATCGAGGAGCGCGGTGATACCGAACAGCTCAATCAGCTGAGCAGTGAATATGGCCGCGTGCGCCAGGCCGACCTGCGCCTGTCGTCCCTGCGCTTCGAGCTGGACCACCGCCCGCGTCGCGCCCTGCCGGGCAAGAATGTCACCCAGCTGCACTATGCGCGTCAGGGCATCATCACCCCCGAGATGGAATACATCGCGATTCGCGAGAATCAGCGTCGTATCGCGCTGCGTGAGGAATATCAGGGCAGCGAAGCCGTCGAGAGCATTCTGGGCCACCAGCACCCGGGCCACAGCTTCGGCGCCAACCTGCCCGACGAGATCACCGCCGAATTCGTGCGTGAGGAAGTCGCCCGCGGCCGCGCCATCATTCCCGCCAACATCAATCACCCGGAAAGCGAGCCGATGATCATCGGCCGCAACTTCCTGGTGAAGGTCAACGGCAACCTGGGCAACTCGGCGGTCACCTCCTCCATCGAGGAAGAGGTCGACAAGATGACCTGGGCGATCCGTTGGGGTTCCGACACCGTGATGGATCTCTCGACCGGCGCCAACATCCACGAGACCCGTGAATGGATTCTGCGCAATTCTCCCGTGCCCATCGGCACGGTGCCGATCTATCAGGCGCTGGAGAAGGTCGATGGCGTGGCCGAGAACCTCGATTGGGAGATCTTCCGCGACACGCTGATCGAGCAGGCCGAGCAAGGCGTCGACTACTTCACCATCCACGCCGGCGTCCTGCTGCGCTATGTGCCGCTGACCGCCAGCCGCGTGACCGGCATCGTCTCGCGCGGCGGCTCGATCATGGCCAAGTGGTGTCTGGCGCATCACGAGGAAAGCTTCCTCTATCGCCACTTCGAGGACATCTGCGAGATCTGCAAGGCCTACGACATCAGCCTGTCACTGGGCGATGGCCTGCGCCCGGGCTCGGTGGCCGATGCCAATGACGCCGCCCAGTTCGGTGAGCTCGAGACGCTCGGCGAGCTGACGAAGATCGCCTGGCAGCACGATGTCCAGGTCATGATCGAGGGCCCGGGTCACGTGCCGATGCACCTGATCAAGGAGAACATGGACAAGCAGCTCAGCGAATGTGACGAGGCGCCCTTCTACACCCTCGGCCCGCTGACCACCGACATCGCCCCGGGCTACGACCACATCACCTCCGGCATCGGCGCCGCGATGATCGGCTGGTTCGGCTGCGCCATGCTCTGCTACGTGACCCCCAAGGAGCACCTGGGCCTGCCCAACAAGGACGACGTCAAGACCGGCATCATCACCTACAAGATCGCCGCGCATGCCGCCGATCTGGCCAAGGGCCACCCGGGCGCGCAACGCCGTGACAATGCGCTCTCCAAGGCGCGCTTCGAGTTCCGCTGGGAAGACCAGTTCAATCTGGGCCTGGACCCGGACACCGCGCGCAGCTTCCACGACGAGACGCTGCCCAAGGACTCGGCCAAGGTCGCCCACTTCTGCTCCATGTGCGGGCCGAAGTTCTGCTCGATGAAGATCACCCAGGAAGTGCGCGATTACGCCAATGAGCATGGTCTGACCGGCGATGCCGACAGCGTGATGGCCGGCATGCAGGAGCAGGCCGACAAGTTCAAGCGTGAAGGCAGCCAGCTCTATCAGGAGGTCTAGCCAAGCGCCTGACACACAGGAAGGCTGACTTTCCGAGCGACACAAAAAACGCCCCGACCAGTGATGGTCGGGGCGTTTTCGTCACATCCTGCCAGGGGCTCATGACATCTCATGAGCGTGACAGAAGGCTCACGTGCGGCTGGTGACTTCCAGCAAGTGATAACCGAACTGGGTCTTCACCGGGCCCTGCACGGTGTTGATCGGGGCGCTGAACACGACTTCGTCGAATTCCTTGACCATCATGCCCGGGCCGAAGGCACCCAGGTCGCCGCCACTGCGGCCGGACGGGCAGGAGGAGTGCTCGCGAGCGGCATCAGCGAAATCGCGGCCGTTCTCGATTTCGGTCTTGAGAGCTGCACACTGTTCTTCGCTGGAAACGAGAATATGACGCGCTGTGGCCTGTGCCATGTCTATCACCTGTCACTGATCGAATAAATGCCGCCGGCAATCACCGGCGGCGTGGCAGGTCATTGTGGCCCAAGGCAGAGCTCGCCGCTAGCGTCCTGCACAGACCCGCCGCTGATACTGGATGGCATCGAGATCATTGCTGCCGAGCAGTGCCGCCGTGGCAGCGTTGCATTCCGCCTCGGCCAAGTCATCGGCAGCGGAGGTTTCCGCCCACTGGATGTTGCCGACACTGGGCCGGTAACTGACCGCGGCATTGCATGCCATACGCCGCGTACTGTGGTAACGCTGCGAAGGCAGAGTCGGAGGGTTGCTGGTCATTTCCCGGCACGTCGAGGCAAACATCTCGCTGGCTGCCTGACTGCAACGGGTATGGGCCATGGCATTCTGGCGCTTGTTGGCACACACCGAGTCATTGAGAACACGCCAATGCAGGGTATCGAAATCGATCACCTGCCCTTGATAGCGGGTCTCGACATGCTCGCGCTGAAGCCCTGCTGTCGTCGTCAGATGCGAGGCGACACCCTCACCGAATTGCCCACTCAAGCCCGAGACCGCATCCATTAACGCTGCCAATGCCGCACTGACAGAATTCATCACACACTCCTTGTGTTGATACCTCCCGGCATATGCCGCCGGGGAGCCTTGCTCGATCATCCATGACCGTCACTTGCGGTGACATGACCTGATAGCGCTGCCTCATGACGAGACTGATAACGCCGACTGATAGCGCCGGCGCACTCCCTGCGACATTACCCGTACACCGTCATCATTGCCTTAACGCTCAAGGGGATGATGCCAACGCTTCCCTCTCCAGCAACGAGTAATCAGATTCAGTACCCCAGACACGCGAACGCCCACCCGGAAGACCGGATGGGCGTTGGGGACGCTCGCCTGAGAGCGTCGGCAGCAGTCGCTTACTTGGCGACTTTCTGCATGGCCTCGGAGGCGGACTTGGCGTTGCTTTCTGCCAGTTCCTGACCTTTCTTGGCGTATTCCTGGTTCAGCTCGACCACTTTCTGGGTGTCGTTCTGCAGCTTCTCGCCCAGAGTCTTGACGGTTTCCTGCTGCTCCTTGACGAAGTTCTTCAGACCTTCGCTGTCCTTGATCTCGAGCATGGAACGCGCCTGGGTCAGGGAAGCATCAGCATAGGACTTGGTCAGTTCCATCTGTGCGCCGATCAGCTTCTCGCTGTAATCGATGCTCAGGGCGCTGAACGCACGCAGCGGAGACAGGAACATATCGTCGAACTGCTGAGCGGACTTCTCGAAGTTGGCATTGAACATGTAGGCACCCTCCAGGGTATTGGCATCACACTGAAATGAACCGGAGCGTTGCTCCGTTCGGTTATCAGGACTGAACCGGGCTGGTGCACCGTAGTGACCGAGCCATCATTATCAAGCCGTCACTATCAAGCCGTCGCGGTCAGATAGTGCTATCGACCAGGTTCCATCCTCGCTGCAATGCAGCATAAGACAGTCTTTGTTGCACTGCAACATCAAAAACATCGCAACGACTGATCTGTACGCCCTGGTTGATGCAGTTGCTTGATTGCACTAGAGAAAAACAATCAGAAGTCGAAAAGAAAATTGACGCCTTGGGGCCCCGTCATGCCACACACCACGCCCTGGAACGCCAGACTGGCCAAAGTGCTGGGCCAAAGTGCTGGGAGGATAAAGGGCTAGGACAGAGGGCTGAGGCAGAAGCCCGAAGCTGAAAGCCTGAACTTGAGGATAGCGCCGTGCTGCTGCCTCACTGGCATGAGGCGTCGCGACAGCGTTTGCAAAGCAGGCGCCCGCCCAGCGCGCGTGCCTGATCTGCCTGGCGACAGAAGTCGACACTCTGGGTGGAAAGCCATCGCCGACAGCCCTGGCAGCGCGGCAAGCCTTCCTCATCCTGCGACTGGGCGGAAGACGCGCCCTGCTGATTGTCGGCCGCAGCCCCCGGCTGCTCGCCTGCCGCCTGCGGGCTAGCGGGGCCTTCTCGGCCATCCTGATCCAGAGCCTGGTGCCCGGGCTGCCAATGCGCGGCCTGCAGCCCTCGCCCCCCAAAACCGCACTGCCGTTTCAGGGCAGCCGTAGATGTCACGCCACGCTGGACCGCCAGCGTCGTGTCATCCGACGCCCCTTCCATGTCATCGGACTCTGCCGCCACGGCAGCGCTTTCGCCTGAGGCCCGCGCCAGCTCTTCAGGCGATAGCGGCGGTTGGCATAGATAGGCCAGCGGGGATACCTGAGTGGCAGCGTCGCCCTCCGTCGCGCGCGTGCCGGCGGCCAGGCCCAGCTCCGCCACCCAATCCGTATTGGGGGCCACATGCTGGGTCGCGATGGCGCGCCCCAGCTGGCGCAGGCGGCGCTGATCGAGGCGGTGGGTAAAACTGCGCAGCCGTGTCACGTAAGCGGTCTTGCCGCTCACCTGCAGGCACTGACGCTTGAGGCGCGCGAAGGACAGCAGCGCACGACTGTCGACGATGTCTTCCGGCGGCCGACTGACCTGAGCAGCATCGGCCACCACGATGCGATAGCGCAATTGCGGCTGCAGGGTCATCCCCAGGCGCACAGGCAACAACGAGGAGGCCTCCAGCCATTGCACGATAGTGCGGCTACGCTCAGGGATCGTCTGCAAGGGACACGGCGTTACGGCATGTGCCATGACGCCATCTTCGCCTGAGGGTGTCTCGCCACCCTCAGAGACTCGTCCGCTATGGGCCAACAGCTCACCGAAGGGGGTGATCGAGAGCGTCAGATCAAAACAGGAGGCGTCCAGCACCCAGACCTGCATGAGGCTGTTGATCAGCAGGTGATCGATCTCGATCACGCCCTCTGCCTGCGCCAGGCGCACATCATGCAGCACGACCCAATCATCCCGCGTCCCCAACAAGGCATCCAGCTGGCTTGCCAGCGCACGGCGACGCGCCTGACGGGCACGTATCGCACGCAGGGCCTCCAGCACCTTGTGGCGCTCGGGCGCGGCAAGCGCAGCATCCTGCGCCAGCACCTCGAGCACCAGCAGGTCGTATTCCCGTGAATCGCAGTCCTTGATCAGCATGGGCGCCTCTGGATTAGAGCATTCATATATAACTCAGTGTAGTGCTCTATTCGCAATCTTTCTTGCCTCTGACTCCGCGGGAGAATCCGCCAGCGGATAGCGGATGGCAGTGACGAAGGCTGAGGGTCATCACTCCTGCGCTGTCTGAGGCGCGGTCTCCCGGTAGGGCAGCATTGCCGTCACCTGCTGACGGGCCTTGCTGAGCCAGCGTGCCTCCTCCTCGACCGCCTCTGCCACCGCCTCCTGAAGCCCGGGATGCATCAGCCAATGCAGCGACCCAGTGGCATACGCCGCGAAACCACGGCTGATCTTGTGCTCACCCTGGGTGCCGGGATCGAAGCGCTTGAGCCCTCGCTGCAGGCAGAATTCGAGCCCCTGGTAATAGCAGACCTCGAAGTGCAGACAGTCGGCATGCACTTCGCTGCCCCACCAACGACCATACAGGCAGTCACTGCCGATCAGACACAAGGCTGCCGCCACCGGCGCGCCCTGCTCATCACGCGCCTGCACCAGCAGCAACCGCTCGGGCATGCTGCGCCTGAGCTGCTGGAAGAAATCGAGCGGCAGATAAGGGCGCTGGCCGCGCTCGAGATAGGTCATGCAGTAGCAACGGTAGAAGGCCTCGATGTCATCAGGGCCGATCTGCGCTCCCTCGAGCCTGGCCAGCGTGAAGCCTTGCTCGGCGACCTTGCGCCGCTCGCGACGGATCTCCTTGCGCCGTTTGGAGCGCAGACTCTCAAGCCAGGTGGCAAAGTCCGGCTCGCCGCGTGACTGCCAGTGATATTGCATCCCGGGACGCGAAATCAGCTCCGGAATCGCCGCCTGCCAGTCTTGCCGCTCCTGTGCCGAGACAAACAGCAGATGAAACCCGCTGTGCTCATAACGACGCAGCGCGCTACCCGGCTCAGCGGCGGGCGCGATGCCGGCCTTGAGATGCGGCCACAACCACTCAAGCAAGGCACGTCGGGCTGCGGGCGACGTCAACTGCGGCGAGGTGACAAGGCGGGGGCCATCACTGGGAGTGAACGGCACGGCAGTCAGCTGCTTGGGATAATAGCGCCCACCAGCCTGCTCCAGGGCCTCCGCCCACTGCTGATCGAACACATATTCGCCACGCGAGTGCAGCTTGAGATAGCGCAGCAGCCCCGCCAGCAAGCGGCCGTCGGCGTCTCGCACCACCAGATGGGCAGGATGCCAACCACTGGCGGCGCTGGCGGCACCGCAGCTTTCCAGCGCACTCAGATAGGCATGCTGCAGAAAGGGATAGTCATCGCCTGCCAGCGCATTCCATTCACTGGCGGTGAGGGCGTCGAGGGAATCCAGCACCTCCAGGCGCCAGCCCTGCTTCTGTGCGGCATCTGCGGCGCTCACAGCCTGTTGCTGGTCTGTCGCCGCCCCTGTCAACGCCTGAGCCGCCTCATCCTCTGCCTGCCATTGCCCTGTCACCGTACTCTCCTCATAGTCTTGCCATGCCCACCGCTGGTGCAGACATGCCGCACATCCCAGGACATGCTAGTGTGTCGTCATGATGCAGGACAACGAGACCCACATGACAGAGACTCCCACGCCGCGCGACGACACGTCCACGAGCGGCTCACAGACCCAGGGGCGCGCTCAAGAGTCCTCGCAAGGGCCTTTTGCGCCGACCCCGCCCGCGCAGGACACCCATGCCAGCACGAATCTCATGGCAGTGGCCGCCTTTGCCCTGAGCGTGCTCGGCTGCCTGCTCGCGCCTGCGGCACTCGGCGGCGTCGTGTGTGGCCACATTGCGCGCAGCCAGATCCGCCGCAGTGGCGAAGCCGGTGACAGCTGGGCCCTGGCCGGTCTGATTCTCGGCTATCTGCTGATCGCCCTGTCGCTGGCCGGCCTGCTGATGTTCGGCGGCATGATGCTGACCATGTTCGGCATCATGGCCTTCAGCACCTGACCTACGCCTGGGCACTCCCGCTTGAACGTGCAGCGCGCCTGCACGGATAATGCGTCGACATTGCTTCCCCGTGCCAGCGGGGCATGCCTGCCTCTCGCAGCGCCTGCCCTGCCAGCGATTCCGGTTCCCCCGAGCCGCCTTGATACTGAGCGAGCCTCGATGTTGTACTCGATTCTCGATAATGATTTCTACAAGTTCACCATGCAGAACGCCGTGGTGAAACTGTTTCCGTATGCGCGCGCTCGCTATGCCCTCATCAACCGTGGCGAGCATTCGTTCCCGCCGGGGTTCGGCGAGGCCTTGCGCATCGCGGTAGACAACATGGCCGAACTGGCATTGAGCGTGGAAGAGAAATCCTTCCTCGAGCTTCACTGCCCCTTCCTGGACCCGACCTACCGCGACTTCCTGGCGGGCTTCCGCTTCGATCCCTCCGAAATCACCATCACCCAGACCGGTGATGAGCTGGAAGTGCATATCGAAGGCTACTGGTATCGCACCATCCTGTGGGAAGTCCCGCTGATGGCGATGATCAGCGAGCTCTGGTATCAGCTGGGCGGAGATCAACGCGACAGCGATCAGGCCCTGCGCGACAGCACCCTGGCCAAGATCGAGCACTACAAGCGACTCGGCATCCGCGTGGCGGAATTCGGCACTCGTCGTCGGCACTCCTACGATGTGCACGACAAGGTGGTCGCGGGTCTCAAGGACCACGGCCGCGGCTGCTTCATCGGCACCAGCAACGTGCACATGGCGCAGCGCCACGGCATCAAGCCGATCGGCACGCACGCCCATGAGTGGTTCATGTTTCATGCCGCGCGCTTCGGCTTCAAGATGGCCAACATTCTGGCGCTGGAGAACTGGGTCAAGGTCTATCGCGGTGACCTGGGAATCGCCCTGTCTGACACCTTCACCAGCCAGGCCTTCTTCAAGAGCTTCGACAAGAAGTTCGCCAAGCTGTTTGACGGCGTGCGCCACGACAGTGGTGACCCCATCGACTTCGCCGAGACCACCATCCGTCACTATGAGTCGCTGGGCATCGACCCCAAGACCAAGACCATCGTGTTCTCCGATGGCCTGGACACCGACAAGGTCGATCGCATCGTGCGCTATTGCGCCGGGCGTATCGGCATGTCATTCGGCATCGGCACCAACTTCACCAATGATGTCGGCCCGCAACCGATGAACATGGTGATCAAGATGACCGAAGCTCGCCCCGAGGGTCAGGAGTGGGTGCCGGTGATCAAGCTGTCGGACGTCTCGAGCAAACACACCGGCGACCCCGACATGATTCGTCTGGCGCACCAGGTGCTGTCGCTCAAGGAGCTGGATTGAAGCGCGCGCTCAGCGATCGCTGAACGCCTTGCCATTGCCTCCTGCCAGAGACCTTGAAACAGGCTCATGAAATAGCTGCTGGAAAAGCCCCATGAAAAAGCCCGCCCGGAAACCTCCCGGGCGGGCTTTTTCATGTCGATCACCTTCAGCACCGGTGACGACGGCTCAGGTCTTGCAGCTCAGGCCTTGACGCATCAGGTCTTGACGCATCAGGTCTTGACGGATTTCTTCGGTGTCTTGAAGACCTCATTGAACAGATTGAGCATGACCTGCCAGGAAGCCGAATCCGCGGCCGCGTCATAGCCCAGCGGCAGATCGTACTTGGCCGCCTTGGCATCCGATTCCGGATTGGTGAAGGCGTGCTTGGCGCCCGGATACTGGATCAGCGTGGTGCGCGTCTCGAGAGACTGGAAGGTCGCGACCAGCTTGTCGAGATCCTCCTGCGGCACCAGCGTATCTGCCGCGCCATTCTGGATCACGACCCGGCCGGCAAACGGCTCGGGCTCCGTCACGGCAATCGACGGGCTGCCATGGAAGCTGACGACTGCCTTGAGCGGCGCTCCGGTCAGCGCCATGTTGAGCACCACGGCACCGCCGAAGCAGTAGCCGATCGCCGCCATGCGCTCGCCATCGACTTCCGGGCGTGAGCGCAGCACCGCCAACGCCGAATTGAAGCTGGATTCCGCCTTCGGCCAGTCACTCATCACCGCAGAGGAGAAGGCACCGGCTTCCTTGGGGTGCTCGGCCGTGCGCCCACCGCCATACATGTCGACGGCCATGACCACGTAGCCAAGTCCTGCCAGCTGCTCGGCGCGCTTGCGGGCATAGCTGTTCAAGCCCCACCACTCATGTACCAGCAGGATACCGGGGCGGCGCCCCTGCGCCTTGGCATCGCGTGCGATCAGGCCTACGTGCTCCTCACCATTGGCCCGATAGGTCACCGTCTCCGTCACCACCTGCGGCCCCTCGAGACGATTGACCAGCGGTGCATCCTCGGCGGCCATGGCCTGTCCGGCGGAAAATACCGACTGTGCAAACAACAGGGTGCCAGCGCACCAGCCACGTAACATTCGCATCGCCTACTCCTTGTATGACGTGATCCACTTGCATGACGCGATCCACAACCCGAGACACCGGCTGCAGGTGTGCCCGATTGATCACCAGTATTGGCTCAATTGTCCTCGCTCAAGGACTGCGATGCCAGCACCACCCGATCGCGACCGCTGCGCTTGGCACTGTAGAGCGCCATATCGGCACGGTGCAGGTAGCCATCCCGGGTCTCCCCCGGCAGCGGTGTCGCCACTCCCATGCTGATGGTGCAGCGCAGTGTCAGCGACTTGAAGCGCACCTCCAGCGCCGCGATCTGCTGTCGCAGGCGCTCGGCCATTCCGACACCGGTGGCGGTACCGGCATCGGTGAGCAGGACGGCAAACTCCTCGCCGCCCAGACGCGCAAAGCAGTCATCGCGCCGCAGCTGGGCACGACACGCCTCGCCAAGACTGATCAGCACCTGATCGCCCGCCGCATGGCCGTGAGTGTCATTGACGCGCTTGAAGTGGTCGATATCAAACAGGATCAACGCCATCTGCTCCCGCGATGACGAGCTCAGCAGGGTCTCGAGCGTGTCGAGGAAGCTGGCTCGCGTCATGGCGCCGGTCATGGCGTCCGTCATCGCCTCATGCTCACGCCGCTGTTCGACCAGCTTGCGCTCATGAATGTTGCGCGACACCGACAGCACGCGCTGATAACGCCCGGTGACGGGGTCCATCGAGGGCGTCGAGATCGACTCGAACCACAGCGTATGCCCAGCCTTGTGCTGAATTCTGAAGTCGATTCGAAATACCTCGCCGAGACAGGCGGCACGATGGACCTCCT
Organism: Cobetia sp. 1AS1; assembly: GCF_029846435.1. NCBI lineage: Bacteria > Pseudomonadati > Pseudomonadota > Gammaproteobacteria > Oceanospirillales > Halomonadaceae > Cobetia > Cobetia sp. 1AS1. The sequence continues at coordinate 111,720 of NZ_JARWKU010000010.1, read as the reverse complement.
GCGCGATGCGCAGCATGTCATCGGGATGGATCAGCTGCTTGATCTCCTGGCCGATGATCTCCTGCGGGCGATAGCCGCAGAGCTTTTCCACCGAGGGGCTGATGTACTGACAGATGCCGTGGGAGTCCTCGATGCTGACCAGATCGCTGACGGAGTTGAGGATGAAGCGATAGCGCTCCTCGCTCTGGCGCAGCTCATCCTCGATACGGTATCGAGCGGTGGCATCGTCACAATAGCCATTCCAGATCACGCCGCCCTCGGGGGAGTCGATCACCTGCGGCAGCCCGACACACGCCAGCCTGCACTCCTGACCATCCGGATGCTGATAGCGTATCTCCGCCTCCCAGGGCGATTGCTGCTGGGCACTGGTCTGCAGTGACATGAGCAGCTGCTCACGCTCGCGACCCGCGATGCGTGCCAGCAGCAGCATGGGGTCGTCGATGACGGCCTGCGGGTCGAGCCCCAGCACTTGCGAGGCGACCGGCGAGAGGTAGGTATAACGCAGCTCGCCCTCCTGGCTCAGGCGACACTGGAAGACGACGCCGCGCATCTGCTGGACAAGGTTGTCCAATTGGCGCCGATGCGCTTCGCGTTGGGTGACATCACTGAGCTTGCCGAGCACGGCGGTGACCTCTCCCTCAGGGGAGTAGCTCAGCTGCATGTCATCCTGGAGATAGCGCTTGCGCCCATCCACATGCACGAAGGCGTAACACAGACTCAGACGGCTATGGCGCTCCCGCACGGCCTCGCCGAAGCACTGCTGACAGATGGCCAGCTCCTCCGGCGCCAACCGGGCCTGCCAGAGACCCGGGCTTGCCATCAGCAGGTCATGCGAGAGCCCGGTGAGCGCCTCGCTGCCTGCCGACAGATACTCCAATTCCTCTGGCGGCCATTCACCAGCGGTCGCGTAGTGCGCGCCGGGCGTCTCATCCACCCGCCGCGCCAGACGCTGCTGTTGATCGATCACATGCTCGAGGCGTTGATGTACCTGGGTGATGTCGCGCGCCATCACGGCCACCTGACGCCCCTCGTCGGCGAGCGAGCGTCCCAGACTGACCATCTGCACGGACAACCTGGTTTCCCCCCGCGGCAGCGACAGGCTGATATCGCATTGCCAGGGTTCGGCTCTCTCGAGGGTACGCAGGACATGAGGGAGGTAGAGGTGCTCAAGCGAGAGGCGGGAATGCGCACAGGCCGCATCGTGATAGAGGTGCCAGGCCGGGTTGGCATGACTGATCACCAGGCTCTCATCCTTGAGCAGCAGGATCGCCATCGGGTCACGGCTGCGCACCATCATCAGACGATAGGCACGCGCCAGCTGCTGCTCCTGCTCATTGGCCTTGTCACGCTGCGTGATATCCGTCACACGCCCACACAGCGGATGCCCCACGCCGGAACTCCACAGACATTCCTCGAGCAACAACAGCTGCCCGCTGCGGTCGCGCATGCGATACGTCGTACGCTCGACCCGCCCCATCGAGGCGCGAAAGTCACTCAATCGCTGCCGGTCGGCGGTGATCACCAGCGAAAGCCAGAGCTCCGGCTGCTTGAGAAAATCCCGCACCGTATATCCCAGCAGGCGTTCCGCCGCTGCATTCATGGCAATCAGGCGCTGACCATCAGCACTGAGCGTGAACAACACATCTGCCACGACAGCATAATGATGCTGCAGCAAACGACTATCCGCGAATGATTCAGGCAACGTGAAACCCCTTCTCTGTCATGCGGTTTGCTCAAGAATGCCCTATCCATGGCGCTGGCAGCCAGCAGTACCCCCAACGCTTGGTTGCGCGAAGATCCGGGCAGATGACGGCATATGAACGATTGCGACCTTTGCCTATGCGTCTGACTATCTCCCTTATCGGCAGCGCTGGCGCAATGTTGTGGGCGAATATCACGCAAGCGGCACCGAAGGGAAAACCTCAGGATGCAAAAAGCCCGAAGCATAAGCTTCGGGCTTTTTTGAGAGCTCACCTTGGGCAGAGCTGGCCTTGATCAGACCTGGCCTTGAACAGAGCTGGCCTGGAACAGCTCTAGCCTTGCGCGGAACGCGGCATGGCATCGTCGATGAGCGCGGAGGACGGGGTGTCATGTGCGCCGCTGCGGCCGTCGTTGCTCTCGCCAGCCGGCTGGGCAGTAGCGCGCGGGGCCTTGCGCTTGTGACGCCGCGACTGCCTGCTGCCCTTGTCCTGCTGGGCGGAAGGCGCCTTGACCGGCAGGCGCGCCCGCAGGTGCTCGAGCAACGCGCGAAAATCATCCGGCTCCATGCCGATGCGCTCCGCTGCGGCACTTTCCTGCCATAGCACATAGATCGCCGGCTGCTCACGCCCCAGGTCCATACCCACGACCTTGCCCTCGCGCTGGGTACGCGGGTCGCGCAAGGTAGCACCGATCAATTCATGAGCTTCGCGGATGGCATCGTGCATCTGAGACAGCCTGCTGTGGAAGTCGAGATAACTGCCGGAGAGTGTGCGGCAGTGTGGCAATACCTTCCCTGAATTGCGCACAACAATGGATCACTCGCAGGCCATATGGCCGCCTGCATGATTTGACGTTGTCATGACCTGGCTCACCGATAGACGCAAGGCCAACAGGTGCGAAGTGTAACACACCGCCACAGTTTCGCTAATTTCACTCGACCGTGAATTACGATGACGACATGTTGACCACCTTTCTCGACGTATCAGCGCACGTTTCACACCACCTGACCCGACTCTGTCGCGATCGTGCTCAGAAAAGTTGCCATAAGGTCACGCCATTGACGCAAGGCAACGACACTTTGCGCCCTGGAGCACCTCCCGCACTTTCGTGGTGCGCAAAAAAAACCTCTCCCATTGGGAGAGGTTCAAAAATGGATGACGCGATGTCATTCCGAGCAGCATCGAAGCCGGTCTTGGCGCCAACCCTGACCGACCACCGATTCAAAGGGGACGAATGGCATTGCCTTGTCCGTGGAGCCTGAGCGCGACGCGAGAATCCTCGGGCCACTCGTCCTCACCTGTTGGGAGCCTGCCTCCTGTCTTGCCGACAGACTGACAGACTCCCGAATTCTTGCTGTCCCGCGCGGCCTTGTCGGTTGATCGATGAGGGATCAAAGGCCGCGCGGGACTCACCAAGCGCTTACTTGGCGGCTTGCATTGCCAGCGCAGTGTCGAGCATACGGTTGGAGAAGCCCCACTCGTTGTCGTACCACGCCATGACCTTGACCAGGCGATCTTCGCTGACGCGAGTGTGATTGCTGTCGAAGGTGGAAGAGTGTGCATCGTGGTTGAAGTCGATGGACACCAGCGGCAGCTCGTTGACGGCCAGCACGCTGGAGCCTTCGGCGGCCTTGGCCACGATGGCGTTGATCTCTTCGATGGAGGTATCACGCGACGCGGTGAAGGTCAGATCGACCAGCGACACGTTGATGACCGGCACGCGGATCGCCAGACCATCCAGCTTGCCGTTCAGTTCCGGCAGCACCAGACCCACCGCCGCGGCGGCACCGGTCTTGGTCGGGATCATGGAATGAGTCGCGCTGCGGGCACGGTACGGGTCGGAGTGGTAGACATCCGAGAGGTTCTGATCGTTGGTGTAGGCGTGAATGGTGGTCATCAGGCCGTTCTCGATGCCGACTTCATCATTCAGCGCCTTGGCGACCGGCGCCAGGCAGTTGGTGGTGCAGGACGCGTTGGAGACGACCTGATGCTCGGCCTTCAGCACATCTTCGTTGACGCCGAACACGACGGTCGCATCGGCATCGCCGCTCGGCGCGGAGATCAGCACACGCTTGGCGCCGGCTTCGATGTGCTTGGCAGCGGCAGCACGCTTGGTGAACAGACCGGTGCATTCCATCACCAGGTCGATGTCCAGGCTGGACCACGGCAGCTGGGCCGGGTCACGCTCGGCCAGGATGCGGATCTTGTCGTTACCGACGAACAGGTTCTCTTCGTCGTGCGAGACGGTCTCGGCGAAACGGCCGTGGACGGTATCGCGGCTCAGCAGGTGAGCGTTGAGCTTCGGATCACCCAGATCATTGATGGCGACGACCTGGATACGATCGTTGTACTGACCTTCATACAGCGCACGCAGCACGTTGCGACCGATGCGACCAAAACCATTGATGGCGACGCGTAATGTCATGACTCAACTCCTGTGGCGTATGGCGGGTGCAGGACCAGACCTGATCCAGGAACGAAAGCCTGCAATGCGTTCCGTGAAATTATCCTACACGCTTTTCCCATAATTTGGCCGAAAGTCGTCCAGTCTTCAAGCAGTTTTTTTGTTAAATTTACCGAATATTCCGAACAAAACCGTTTCTCGAGCGCCATGACGCGCTACTGTAGGCTACCCCGGTAACCGAACGACGCGACACGAGTGAGGCCAGAGGCTTTACACCGCCATCACCACTGGATAGCGTCGCCGGATAGCAGCACGCCCACACAGCGGGAAACGCTTTCTTTCGCCAGCCTCGGCGCCCTGCGCCGCCTGATACATGAGGTAAGAGCATGTCAGTCAACCAGACCGTAGAGCACGTGACCCAGCGCATCATCGACCGCTCCCGCGAACGCCGCGCCGCCTATGAGCAGTTGATGGAAAGCCAGCAGCGCCGCGGTGTACACCGCTCCGAGCTCTCCTGTGGCAACCTGGCGCACGGCTTTGCCGCCTGTGGCGAGACCGACAAGAATCGTCTCAAGCTGATGAACTCGGCCAACCTGGGCATTATTTCGTCATATAACGACATGTTGTCCGCCCACCAGCCGTTCGAGGACTATCCGCGCATCATCAAGGAAGCCGTACAGGCGATGGGCTCCACCGCCCAGTTCGCCGGCGGCGTGCCCGCGATGTGCGATGGCGTGACCCAGGGTCAGCCGGGCATGGAGCTGTCGCTGTTCTCCCGCGACCTGATCGCCATGGCCGCCGCTGTCGGCCTGTCGCACAACATGTTCGATGGCGCCCTGTTCCTCGGCGTGTGCGACAAGATCGTCCCGGGCCTGTTCATCGCCGCCGCACGCTTCGGCCACCTGCCGACGCTGTTCGTGCCGGCCGGCCCGATGCCCTCCGGCCTGCCCAACAACGAGAAGGCGCGTGTCCGTCAGCTGTTCGCCGAAGGCAAGGTCGGCCGCGATGCGCTGCTGGAAGCCGAGTCCGCGTCCTACCACAGCCCGGGCACCTGCACCTTCTATGGCACCGCCAACTCCAACCAGCTGATGGTCGAGCTGATGGGCCTGCACCTGCCGGGCGCGTCCTTCGTCAATCCGGGCACCCCGCTGCGCGAAGCCCTGACGCGTCACGCCGCCGAGCAGACCATCCGCAATAGTGAAGTCGGCGGCGACTACCGTCCCTTCTATCGCCAGATCGATGCCCGCGCCATCGTCAATGCCATGGTCGGCCTGCTGGCTTCCGGCGGCTCCACCAACCACACCCTGCACCTGGTCGCGATGGCCGGCGCTGCGGGCGTGACCATCACCTGGGATGACTTCACCGAGCTTTCCGCGGTGGTGCCGAGCCTGACGCGCATCTACCCGAACGGCCAGGCCGACATCAATCACTTCCAGGCGGCCGGCGGCATGAGCTTCCTGATCCGTGAACTGCTCAAGGCGGGTCTGCTCCACGACATCCCCACCCAGGACGGTGGCACCCTGGCCGGCTATGTCCGCGAGCCCTTCCTCGAGAACGGCAAGCTGGTCTGGAAGGACGGCCCCACCGACAGCCTCGACGAGGATGTGCTGCGCCCGGTGGCCAACCCGTTCGCCCCGACAGGCGGCCTGACCGTACTGGACGGCAACCTCGGCCGCGGCGTGATCAAGGTCTCTGCCGTCAAGGAAGAGCATCGTCTCGTCGAGGCACCGGTGAAGCTGTTTAGCGACCAGGATGAGATGAAGGCCTCCTTCGAAGCCGGTGAGCTGGAGCAGGACATGGTCGCCGTGGTGCGCTACCAGGGTCCGCGTGCCAACGGCATGCCGGAACTGCACAAGCTGACGCCCTACCTCGGCATCCTGCAGGACCGCGGCTTCAAGGTCGCACTGGTGACGGATGGCCGCATGTCTGGCGCCTCGGGCAAGGTCCCGGCCGCCATTCACATGACGCCGGAAGCGCTCGACGGCGGTCCGCTGGCACGCCTGCGCGAAGGCGACGTGGTCCGCCTGGATGCCAATGCCGGCACCCTCACGGCGCTGGTCGATGAAGCCGAATGGGCCGAGCGCGAGGCCGAGACCATCACTCGCGACAGCTATCATCACGGCCTTGGCCGCGAGCTGTTCTCCGGCATGCGTTCACTGGTCGGCGGTGCCGAGGAAGGCGCCTCCAGCTTTGCAGGCTACGGCGACCTGCCGGGCAGCGGCCACGACCTGATGTGATGGGCGCACCCTGTCACTCTCCTGAGGCACTGACGCAAAGGAAGGATGCCGGACGATGACCCGCGACACCTCCCATCGCCTTGCTCTGGTAGGCGATATCGGTGGCACCAATGCCCGGCTGGCACTTGTCCAGCCGGGCAGCCACACCCTGCAGCACATCCAGACGCTCGCCTGCGCCGAGCATGCCGGGCTTGAGGAGGCCATCCAGGCCTACTATCGGATGCTGGGCCTGTCAGAGGCCGAGCAACCCGTCGAGGCCTGCCTGGCCTTCGCCTGCCCCGTGCATGATGAACGCGTCAGCATGACCAACAATCACTGGACGTTTCTCAAGCGCGAGGTGCGCGAATCATTGGGGCTTGAGCGCTTCAAGTGCCTCAATGATTTCACCGCCATGGCGCTGGGCGTGCCACACATCGAGGCCAGCGAACGCCTGGCCATCGGTGAGGAGCTCACCGAAGGTAGTGGCGATGCGGCCTCGCCACGCCTGGTGATCGGCCCCGGCACTGGCCTGGGTGTCGCGGGACTGGTGCGCGGCACGCACAACTGGATTCCGCTCGCGACGGAGGGGGGGCATGCAAGCTTCGCCCCCACCGACGAGATCGAGGATGGCCTGCTTGGCATCTTCCGCCGTCGCCATGGTCGCGTCTCGGTGGAGCGCCTGCTGTGTGGCCAGGGCATGCTCGAGATCTATCAGGCCCTGGGCGAGCTGCGTCAGCAGGAATCACCGCTGGCATGCGCCGCTGACGTCAGCCAGGCAGCACATGAGCACCTGCATCACGATGAACCGCAGAATGCTCTCGCCTTTGATGCCGTGATGCGCTTCATGAAGATTCTTGGCGCGGTCGCCGGCGATGCAGCACTCACGCTGGGGGCGCGTGGCGGAGTCTATCTGTGCGGTGGCGTGCTGCCGCGCAACCTGGATCTGCTGATGCGCAGCGATTTCCGACACGCCTTCACCGACAAGAATCGTCTGAGCCGTTACAATGCCGCGATACCCACCTGGGTGGTGACCGCGCCGTGGACCGGCCTGCTGGGCGCCGCCGAGGCTCTGCACAATGAAGAGGTGGCATGATGCACCGCCACCTCCTGAACCATCGAGGTAGCTCGAGATGATCCCCGAAAGTCTGCGCGCACTGATCGCCGACACCGCTGGCCAACGCACTGTCGAATGGCAGGGCCGCTCGCTGTTGATCCTCAACCAGGAGTGGGGCGAGCTGGTGGTCTGCCACCAGGGGGCTCAGGTGCTGCACTATCAGCCGACGGGCGACTCTCCCTGGCTGTGGGTGACGGAAACGCCCGCCGCCCTGCCGGGCAGCATTCGCGGCGGCATTCCGCTGTGCTGGCCCTGGTTCGCGGATGAATTCCCCGAGGGCGAAAGCGAACTGCACGGCCCCGCTCGCAAGGCCGACTGGCGCATCGATGCGGTGGACGAGGAAGAGGAAGGCGTCGAGATCCATGCCTCACCGGTCTCAGCGCTGCACGCCGCCCTCTCTCCGCGCGTGGTGATCTTTGCCAGCCGCCGCTTCCTCAAGGTCGAGCTGATCACGGAAAACCGTGGCGAGGCCCCGATCAAGATGACCGGCGCGCTGCATACCTACTTCGCAGTGCCGAATGCCTTCGAGTGTCGCGTCACCGGTCTGGCCGGCGCCAGCTACCTGGACAAGCGCCAGGACTTTTCGCGCTTCGACCAGCAGGGCGAACTGGGCGTGCGCGGCCCGCTGGACCGCATCTACCAGACCAGCCAGATTCAGGTGCTCGAGGACGGCAAGCGTCAGCTGCGCATCGCCAAGCAGGGTTCTGACTCCACGGTGGTCTGGCATCCCGGGGACGCGCCGCCGGCCGACACCAGCGTCGAGAATGCGCGCAGCTTCCTATGTGTCGAGACCGCCTGCACGCGCCTCGATCCGGTCTGGCTGCCGCCGGGCGCTCAGCATCTGCTGGCTCAGCACATCTCACCGCTGAGCGGTGATGAGACGAGCGGCGAGTGAATGACAGCCGGCCACGCGGCTCACGGCGTGGCCGGCACCTTGCGCACCTTGTCGACCAACCGAGAGCGCCAAGCGCCTGAATCGTGTCATCGACACGACTCCCGGCTGACAGTGAGTCTCGCCTCACCTGCAAGCGTGCGTCGGGCCGCCACAGAATGCGACCCGCCCCGATGAACTTCAACAACCCATACGATGGACACTTCCATGCTGCAATTGACCCGTAGTGTTTCCTGGCAGGCGCTGACCCGGCTGGGCGAGGTGACCCGCAACGACCGCATCCGCGATTACTTCGCGGCGGATCCCAAGCGCTTCGAGAAGATGAGCCTGCGCGTCGGCGGCCTGTTTCTCGACTACTCCAAGCACCACATCTCCGATGAGGTGATGGAGGCGCTGGTCGAACTGGCTGAGCACTCTGCACTCGTTCAACGTCGCGCGCAGATGTTCTCCGGCGACATCATCAACGTCACCGAGAACCGCCCAGTACTGCACACCGCACTGCGCAGCCAGACCAACACGCCGGTCATCGTCGATGGCAAGGACGTGATGCCGGAAATCCACAAGACGCGCGAGCAGATCCGCGCCTTCTCGGAAGCCGTGCGCAGCGGTGAGTGGAAAGGCTACGACGGCCAGCGGATTCGTGACGTGGTCAACATCGGCATCGGCGGCTCTGATCTGGGCCCCAACATGGCCTGCCGTGCGCTGCTCAAGCATCGCCACCCGGAAATCAATTTCCACTTCGTCTCCAACGTCGATGGCAACCACATCCAGAAGGTGCTCAAGCGCCTGGATCCGGCCACCACGCTGTTCATCGTCTCCACCAAGACCTTCTCCACCCAGGAAACCCTGCTCAACGCCAAGACGGCGCGCCGCTGGTTCCTGGAGCACGCCGGTCAGGACGCCGACGTCGGTGCCCACTTCGTCGCGGCTTCCACCAACCGCAAGGCGGCCAAGGAATTCGGCATTCGCGAAGAGAACGTCTTCGAATTCTGGGCCTGGGTTGGCGGTCGCTACTCCATGTGGTCTTCCATCGGCCTGCCCATCGCCCTGTCCATCGGCTATGAAGGCTTCATGGAGCTGCTGGAAGGCGCCCATGAGATGGACCAGCACTTCATCAATGCGCCGATGGCCGAGAACATGCCGGTCCTGATGGCGCTGATCGGCATCTGGTACATCAACTTCATGGGCGCCGAGACCCAGGCCATCGTGCCTTACGACCAGGCCCTGCATCAGCTGCCCGCCTTCCTGCAGCAGCTGGACATGGAATCCAACGGCAAGTCAGTCGACATCTTCGGCCGTCCCGTGGACTACAAGACCGGCCCGATCGTCTGGGGCGAGACCGGCTCCAACGGTCAGCATGCCTTCTTCCAGCTGCTGCACCAGGGCACGCGCTACGTGCCCATCGACTTCATCGCCTCGCTGAAGCCGGAGCCGGGTACCGAAGAGCACCACTTCGCGCTGATCACCAACATGCTGGCGCAGGCCAACGCCTTCATGGAAGGCAGCCAGGATGGCAGCAACCTCGATCCGCACTACAATTGCCCGGGCAACCGCCCGTCGAGCACCCTGCTGCTGGATGAGATGACACCGCGCAATCTCGGCGCCCTGATCGCCCTCTACGAGCACAAGGTCTTCGTGCAGGGCGTGATCTGGAACATCAACTCCTTCGACCAGTGGGGCGTGCAGCTCGGCAAGCGCATCGCCGGGGAAATCAGCGCGCGTATCGATACCGACGTGAAGGCTTTCGATCCGTCCACCCAGGGCCTGCTGGCACTGGTCCGCGATCACTTCCCTGCCGGTGGCGCCACCCAAGCGGATGACAGCAACGACAAGCCGGGCAAGAAAGCCAAAGGCTCCACGACGACCACTCGCAAGGAAACCTCCTCCTGATGACTCCGGTAATCGCGTTCGGCGAAGCGCTCGTCGACATGCTCTCCAACAAGCTCGGCGGCCAGGCCGTCGAGCAGGAAACCTTCACGCCCTACGCGGGCGGCGCACCGGCCAACGTCGCGGTGGCCTGTGCCCGCCTCGGCCTGCCGAGTCACTTCGTCGGCATGCTGGGTCAGGACAGCTTCGGTGACTTCCTGCATGACGAACTGAGCGCTCATGGCGTGCAGATGGATCACGTCAAGCGCACCAGCCATGCGCGCACCGCACTCGCCTTCGTATCTCGTGATGAAGAGGGTGAACGCCGCTTCGACTTCTATCGTCCGCCGGCCGCCGACCTGCTGTTCCGTCCGGAGCACGCCGGACCTGAGCTGTTCGCGACTCCCGCCATCTTCCACCTGTGCAGCAACAGCCTGACCGACGCCGGCATCGCGGACACCAGCTTCGTGCTGGCGTCACGCGCACGTGCTGCAGGCTCTCTGGTCAGCGTGGATGCCAACCTGCGTCACAACCTGTGGCCGAACCAGCAGGTCGATGTGACCCTGGTCACGCGCCTGCTGGACAACGCCGACATCCTCAAGCTGTCCCAGGAAGAGGTCGAGGCACTGACCGGCAGTCAGCCGCAGACCGACTGGCTCGAAGCGCGCCTGAAAGCCGGTGTGCGCCTGATCGTGCTCACCGATGGCCCGGGCGTGATCCGTGCCCTGGTGCGCAAGCAGAGCGGCGACATCGAGACCGTCAGCATCACGCCGCCCACCGTCAAGGCGGTCGATACCACGGCCGGTGGCGATGCCTTCATCGGGGGCTTCCTGTCAGCCCTCAGCGAAGCCGGCATCAATGCCGACAACCTGAGCGACTGGTGCGAAGACGAGAGTCACCTCAACGCTGCACTGGAGCGTGCTGCGGCGTGCGGCGCCTTCGCCGTGACTCGCCCGGGTGCCTATGCTGCACTGCCCAAGCGTGAAGACCTCGACGCCATGAAATGATGGCCGGATAATAGCGCTGACCGGTTATCCGCCAGCGCCATCATTTCCCTGAGAGGCGCATGATAAAAGCCCCTTTGATCATCAGATCAAAGGGGCTTTTTCGTGACCATGACGCTCATGCTTGCGCATTGGCCACCCTCCCTTCATCGGACAGGGAGTCAGTCATCACAAAAGAGACAGACGTAAAAAAGCCGGCCCCGAGGGACCGGCTTTCGTTAGCTTGCTAGACGATTGAAGACGTCTTAGAAGCCGTAGTAGATGCCGACTGCAGCGCCGTCACCAGCATCGCCAGAACGATCGTACTGGGCGTATTCAATGTAGGTGTACATCGCGGAAGAGATGTTGTAAGTCACACCCAGGTTGAATTCGTTGAAGCTGTCGTCGCCGCCATTGTCAGCAGCCAGGTCAGATCCATCTTCTGCATCGACATACTGGTAGCCGCCGTAGACGTCGCCCATGCCGTAGCCGTAACGTGCACCGATACCGTAGTAGTCGACGTCAGCGTTTTCAGCGTCGGCAGCGAAGCGCTCAGCCTTCAGAGCAACACGCAGTGCATCGACGGTGTACTGTGCGGTCAGACCGTACTGCTCACCGATATCACCCTGGCTTGCACCAGTACCGTCATCCACGCCGTCGAACTGACCCAGATCGTCATACACGGCAGCGATGGAGAAACCACCGACGGTGTACTTACCACCGGCATAGAAGGATGCCTGGTTGGAATCGGTGACGTTCTCGTCTTCACCGTCGCCTTCGAAGTTGGAACCGACGGCGAACTGCATGCCGCCCATGACCGGAGACATGTACTGCAGCTTGTTGCCTTCACGAACAGAGCTGTCGCCAGAAATGTTACCGCTGGAGTCAGTCAGATCGAAGTATTCGTTGTTGGAGATCGGATCCTGGATCCAGTCATCCATCAGCTGATCCCAGGAACCGATACGCGCGTCACCGAAGGAGCCCTTGGCACCGACGTAGGACTGGTCGCCATCGTTCAGGCCGTTGCCGCCGCCCTTGGATTCGTCAGCGTCGTATTCCCACTCAGCCTTGAAGTAACCGACGATATCGTCGTTGATCTTGTGCTCGCCCTTGGCACCGAAGGTAGAGCCGTTGTCAGCCAGTTCGCTTTCCGGATCACCGCCGAGCTGGTCGACATAACCGTATGCCAGCTGAACGTTACCGTAGATGTCCAGCTTGGTACCGTCCTGGTTGTAGACAGTAGCAGCGGAAGCAGAAGTAGCAGCCAGGGCAGCAGCGCCGGCGATGGCAGTAGCCAGAAGTGTCTTTTTCATCGCGATAGTTCCTTAACTAGCGTTAACTGTTCGATCGTGTCTGCCGGTGGCAGTGACCAAGGTTCCGGGCGCTTGATGACGCCTCTAAAACTCTGTGGCCTAGTTATTATCCAATGCTCGCAGGGAAACCATATACCGGGCTTTCAGGATGTGCAACAGAAAAAAACACTGTTTTCGATCACCACTCCTGAACCTATCCATCGGTCGGTTGTCTGGCGTGAGCATACTCTAGGGCTCAAGAATGAAGGATTCATGACAACCATGCGTCTTGACGCGGATTCCTGCATCACCGAGCGCATCGCTGAGCGTTAATCCCGGATTCATTGTGGAAAAACATCGTTTGCGACAAAAGTCGCAGAACAAATACCCGTCAACTACTGTGCTTGTCTGATGCCAAGTTGTGGTTTCCTCTCAGCTTTATCTTCATGAAAGGCACCGTCCCTGTGCCAATGATTCATTCATGAGTCTGCTATCAATATCGGTCATCAGGCTTGGTCATCGAATCCAGTCAACAAGCCCTTCATAGAGCCATGTCTCCATTCTTGCCATCACACCTTGTCAGCAGGCAGTGATCCTCAACTGCTCAACCAGTTGGGCAGGAACAGCGAGATAGCCGGCACGTAGGTGATCAACACCAGGAACAGCAGCAACAGCGACAGCCACGGTAATGCTGCCCGAATGACCCAGGTCATCGGCTTGCCGGTGATCCCCGCCGTCACGAAGAGATTCAACCCCACGGGGGGTGTCAGCATGCCGATCTCCATGTTGACCACCATGATGATGCCGAGATGGATCGGATCGATCCCCAGCTGCGTCGCGATGGGGAACAGGATCGGCGCCATGATCAGCAGGATGGCCGAGGGCTCCATGAAGTTGCCCGCCGCCAGCAGCAGCAGATTCATCACGATCAGGAAGCCCCACGCCGGCAGTCCCCAGCCGATGATGGTTTCGGCGATGGTGTGCGGAATGCGCTCCGTGGTCAGTACATGCGCGAACAGCATCGCGTTGGCGATGATGAACAGCAGCATCATCGAGACGCGCGCGCCATCCAGTACCACCTTCTTGACCTCCTGATCGGTGAAGGACCCCAGAAGCCCGGCAGGCACCTGCCATAGCGCGCGCAACCCCGCACTCCCCCAGGCTTCGTTGCCCTTGCGCCACGGCACGTTCTTCAGCGGCCCCATGTCGCGATAGCCCACCACGGCGATGAACCAGGCATACACCGTGGCCACGGCCGCGGCTTCGGTGGGACTGGCCACGCCACCATAGATCGACCCCAGCACGATGAAGATCAACATCAGACCGCCCATGGCGATCAGGCCGGAGCGCGCAAGCACCCGTACGCCGGGGAAAGGCTGTGCTGGCAACTTCTTGATCCGCGCCGCGATATAGATGGCGACCATCAGGATACCGCCCATCAAAAGCCCCGGAATCAGGCCGGCCATGAACATCTTGGCCGCCGAGACTTCCGTGGCGGCGGAATACACCAGCATCACGATGGACGGCGGAATCAGGATACCCAGTGTCCCCGCATTGGTGATCACGCCCGCCGCGAAGGACTCGGTATAGCCCTGGCGCACCATGCCCGCGATCACGATGGAGCCGATTGCCGCCACCGTGGCCGGAGAGGAGCCGGACACGGCGGCAAACAGCATGCATGCCAATACGGAGGCCATCGCCAGCCCACCGCGCACGTGGCCGATGGCATCGGTGGCGAAGGTGATCAGGCGACGTGCCACGCCACCGGTCGAGAGAAAGGTGCTGGAGAGAATGAAGAACGGGATCGCCAGCAGGGTGTAGTGATGCGACAGGGCTTCGAACAGCTTGATCGCCACCGACCCCAGTGAGTCACTGGAAAACAGCAGGATCGTGGTGACACTCGAGAAGCCCAGCGCAAAGGCGATCGGCATGCCGAGAAAGATGCCGCCGAACAGCAGCGCAAACAGAGTGGCTATGGTCATCTTGGTGTTCCCTGGTCACTGTCACGGTCAGCATCGCCGTGGTCTTGGCCATCCGGCGCGTCCGACTGCACCAGATGCATGCTGTCCTCGCCTTCGTCATGAAAGCCGAAGCCACTGGCATCGCCACGAATCACCTTCCAGCCCAGTACCGCAAAGCGCAGCATCAGCAGCAACATGGCAATGGGCAGAATGGTGAGGGCGTACCACTTGGGAATCGCGATGTCCTCAAGCTCGATGCCGATCATCTTCATCAGCGAGAGATATTCATAACTGCCGACCAGTAGCATCACGCAGTACGCCATGCAGATCGCCAGCGCCAGCAAGGTCGCCACGCGCTGCCAGAGCATCGGCAGCATCTTGACCACGACATCCACGCCGATGTGCGCGCCCTGCTTGACGCCCCAGGACACGCCGATCAGCACGAACCAGCCCGCCAGATACAGCGTGGCCTCCTGTGACCAGCTGATGCCGGTATTGAAGACGAAGCGCAACACCACCTCGACGAAGACCAGCAGCACCATCGCTACCAGCAGCAGCGTGAACAGCGTCTCTTCCGCCTTGTGAAGCCATCGTAGTGCCATGGCAAAAATCCTCATGTCGCTCAAGGACACTTGCCCCACGCGAGATCGCCGATGTCGTGGCGTTCAAGATGGGGCAAGTGATGGATGGCCTGATGGCTTACTGGTTGGCAGCTTCCGCGGCGTCGACGATATCCTGACCGATGTCGTCGGCAAACTCGCCCCATACCGGCTTCATGGCGTCGACCCACTGCTGACGCTGGGCATCGTCGAGCGTGATGATCTCGCTCTGACCGGAATCAAGGATGGCCTGCTTGGCCTCCATGTTCTTGGCTTCGGAGAGCTGGTTGCCGTAGACGATGGCCTCATCGAGCGCCGACTTGACCTCGCCACGCACATCATCCGGCAGGCCATTCCAGAAGCGCGCCGAGGACACCACCATGTAATCCAGCACGCCGTGGTTGGATTCGGTGATGTACGGCTGCACCTCGAAGAACTTCTGGGAGTAGATGTTGGAATAGGTGTTCTCCTGACCGTCGATGGCCTTGGTCTGCAACAGGATGAAGACCTCGGAGAACGGCTTCTTCAGCGAGACGGCATCCACCGCGTCAAACTGGGCCTCGAGCACATCGGAGGTCATGATGCGGAATTTCTTGCCGTCGGCATCCTCCGGTGTCTTGAGCGGCGATGACGCGGACAGCTGCTTCATGCCGTTATGCAGATAACCGAGCCCCACCAGTCCCTTGGATTCCAGCGACGTCAGCAATGACTGGCCCGTCTCGCTGCTCTGGAAGCGTTCGACAGCGCCCATGTCCTTGAACAGGAAGGGCAGATCGAAGACCTGCAGCTGATCGGTATATTTCTGGAACTTGGACAGTGACGGCGCGGCCAGCTGCACATCGCCCAGCAGCATGGCTTCCAGCACCTTGTCGTCCCCGTACAGCTGCGAACTGGGGTAGAGCTCGACTTCCACCTTGTCGCCCAGACGCTCCTCTACCAGTTGCTGGAATTTCTTGCCCATCTGGCCCTTGGGGGTGTTTTCCGCCACCACATGGGAGAACTTGATGGTGATCGGGTCGGCCATGGCCGTCGCTGAGGCAAACAGGATGGCAGCACTCAGGGCGGTCAGGGCTGGCTTGATAAGGCGCATGGCGAATCCTCTTGAATTGCGGATATTGTTGGTCTTGTAGGGCATTCGATATCCCGTCTGCGCGGCTCCCTCACGAAGCCGCGCAGAGGTGCGGCGCGAGCAGGGATAGCCGAGACACTGCGAGCATTGCGCCACAGCCGCCAGATAGACGAGACAATCAAGACAATTCAATGAGTTGAAGACGCACAGTTCGCACACAACTCGCGCACAGGTGAGCCGAATTCCGCCAGCACTGGCGATCTGTGAGGAGTTGTGCGGATTTCCGCCCACCAACGACAAGGCCCCTGTGCGGGAATCCGCACAGGGGCCTTGTCTGTTAGCACCGATCATTGTCGACCGAGCGTCTTCCTCAGCTGTCACACCACCTGCCAGCACATTCTCAGGGACGGTGTTCAGGGACGGTGCTTGGTCATCAGCTCGCTGAGCTTGTGGCTGATGCGCTGATCGGTCGCCTGTTCTTCACGCGCCTTCTGCTGGCGCGTCAGCTCATCGAGCTGCTGACGGGCATGGCGTGCCTCATCTTCCGTCACGGCACCCACCGACTGACCCGAGAGGTCCACGCGCTGCGTGCCCGCCCGTACCGCCTTCAGATACCGCGGCAGATGGACATAACCCGCCAGCGCGCGCCGCACCAGCTTGTCATCCCAGGGCTCTTTTTCCAGCAGCTCGATATGGATGCCGATCTTCAGCGGCCGGGTATGGCCCTTGAAGAAGGTATCCGGATAGCGCTTGTACCACTGCTTGAGCAGCGCATGCGGAGAAGGCGCCGACTCAGGCTGAGAAGCCTGCTGTGCTTGCGGGGCCTCGCTCTGCTCGGCATCACTCTGCTGCGCTTCCTGCTCCTGCGGTACCTGAGCTTGCGGTGCCTGAGCCTCAGACGAATCAGCAGCCGTCGTTGTCTGCGCGTCAGCTGCCGGCTGACTCACGTTCAGGCGCTCTGAGGCCAGGCGTTCTGCCTGCGCCTCCTGCTGCGCTGCCAGACCCGCCTCCGCATTCGTGGAGGATTGCGGCGCAGAAGCCTGCTCAGCCTGCTCAACCAGTTCACGCAATTGCGCATCTCGCGCCAGCAACGCCTCATTCACTGCGCTTAACTGCGCCTGCTGCTCCTGCAATGTCTGGCGCGCCGCCGCGAGCTGCTCAGCGAGCTGCTCACGATCATGACGCTCTGCGGCCAGTGCACGCTCGGCTTCTGCCAGCGCATGCTGATGCGCATCGGCATCTGCCGTGGCTGCAGACGCTGCCTGCTGTTCCAGCTGGGCCAGCGCATCGCGCAGGCGGGCATTTTCCGACTCCAGGGCCGCACGGGCCTGGCGCTCTGTGTCACGCTGCTGTCGCTGTGTGTCGGCTTCATGTTCAAGCGCAGAATACAGCGCTTCGAGGCGATCCATCGTCAAGGCCTGAGCCTCCCTTGCACGCTATGGGCAGTTCCGTTTGGCACCAGTCTGTGTCAGTACCTGCTGACTGTAAAGGTCACGCCGGCCAGCCAGTGGCTCAGACGTCGCGGCGTTCGAAGCGCACGAAGTCATAAGCCGGCAGGCCCTCACCGCTCTCCCCCGGGACGCGCTGCGCTTCCTGCCAGCTTGCATCCAGCGCCGGGAAATGGGCATCGCCCTCGATCTCGACCGCAACCTCGGTGAGATAGAGGCGCGTCGCCACCGGCAGCGCCTGGGCGTAGATCTGACCGCCCCCGATCACCATGATCTCATCCACGCCTTCGATCATCGCGTGGTGGTCCGCCATGCTCAGCGCGGCGGCCAGGTCACTGCAGACCCGCACACCATCGTGGCTGAACTCGCTGTCACGCGTGACCACGATGTTGAGGCGGTTGGGCAGCGGCCTGCCGATGGAGGCGAAGGTCTTGCGTCCCATGATCACCGGCTTGCCCTGGGTGACATGCTTGAAGAACTTCAGGTCTTCCGGCAGATACCACGGCAACTGGTTGTCGACGCCGATCACGCGGTTGACCGACATGGCGGCAATCATCGCGACGGGCACGACGGTGTCAGCCGCCGCCGTCAGCGGAGAGAATTCATTATCGCTCATACAGCCACCTGCGCCTTGATATGCGGATGGGATTCATAGCCTTCGATGGCAATGTCATCGAAGGTGAAGTCGAACAGATCCGTGACTTCCGGATTCAACACCAGCTGCGGCAGCGCCAGCGGCTCACGCGTCAACTGCTCACGGGCCTGCTCGAGATGATTGCTGTAAAGGTGGGCATCGCCGAGGGTGTGGATGAACTCGCCCGGCTTGAGGCCACACACCTGCGCGACCATCTGGGTCAGCAACGCATAGCTTGCGATGTTGAACGGCACGCCGAGGAAGATGTCCGCGCTGCGCTGATAGAGCTGGCAGGACAGGCGACCATCGGCGACGTAGAACTGGAACAGTGCATGACAAGGCGGCAGCGCCATCTCGTCCACCAGCGCCGGGTTCCAGGCCGAGACCATCAGACGGCGCGAATCCGGGTTGGTCTTGATCTGCTCGATCAGCTGGCTGATCTGATCGACGGAACCGCCTTGCGGGTTCGGCCAGCTGCGCCACTGGTAACCGTATACCGGCCCGAGGTCGCCATTCTCATCGGCCCACTCGTCCCAGATACGCACGCCGTTTTCCTTCAGGTAGGCGATGTTGGTATCGCCCTTCAGGAACCACAACAGCTCGTGGATGATCGAGCGCAGGTGCAGCTTCTTGGTCGTGACCAGCGGAAAGCCTTCGGCCAGATCAAAGCGCATCTGGTGACCGAAGACACTCAGAGTGCCGGTGCCGGTGCGATCGCCCTTTTGTGTGCCGTTTTCCAGCACATGGCGCATCAGATCTAGATAGGGTTGCATGGTGGCAAGTCCGTACGGCGTGTCAGAGGCTGGCGCGGCGAGCGGTGCCGTGGATCGCCCTGCACCAGCCTCTTCATGAATTCGAATCGTTCAGTTGACGATATTTGACGCTGCCAGATACGCAAGAACGCGGCCCGATGGCCGCGTTCTTGCGTATCTGGCAGGGGGCCAGTTTACACCGAATGCCCCCTGTATTCACGCCTGCATTGCCCCTCAGGAGGCGCGAGGCACCGGCGGCTGCGCCACTTCCTGACCGCGCGACCAGGCCATCAACAGCAGCCCGAACAGCACCATCGGCAGCGACAGCAACTGGCCCATGGTCAGCCAGTCGAAGGCGATGAAGCCAAGCTGGGAGTCCGGCTGACGGAAGAATTCGGTGATGAACCGGAAGCAGCCGTAGCAGAGCAGGAATAGGCCGGAGATCAAGCCCTTCTGACGCGGTTCACGCGAGACGAACCACAGGATGGCGAACAGCGCGACGCCTTCCAGTGCAAACTGATAGAGCTGCGAGGGATGACGCGGCTCCGGCCCGTAGAGCGGGTAGACCATGCCCCAGGAGACATCGGTGATGCGCCCCGGCAGCTCCTGATTGATGAAATTGCCCAGCCGCCCTGCGCCGAGGCCGATCGGCACCATCGGCGCGATGAAATCGGTCAGCTGGAAGAAGGTCAGCTGATGGCGACGCGCGAACATCAGCATCGCGATCAACACGCCCAGCAGGCCGCCATGGAAGCTCATGCCGCCATCCCAGACCTTGAAGATCCACACCGGGTCCGCCAGCAGCTTGTCGAAGCCATAGAAGAGCGCATACCCCAGGCGGCCACCCAGCACCACACCCAGAGCGCCGAAGAAGATCAGGTCGCCCACCGCGTCCTGACTCAGGCCGACACGTGCGCGACGTGCTCGCGCCAGCCCCCAGGCTGCCGCGAAACCGATCACGTACATCAACCCGTACCAATGAATCTTGAAGGGCCCCAGCGCCAACGCCACGGGGTCGATCTCAGGATATTGCAACATGTGAAAACCTTGAATGAGGAAGTCGGGCTCTACCAACGTACTGGGCGATGCAGTCATCGCCTCTCAGGCGGGCAGAGCATAACAGTCAAAGCATGAACACGACCTGCCTGAGGCAGCGTATTCCCGCTCACGCCAGCAGAAACCGCAGTCCGACGACGACCAGAATCAGCGCGAACAGGCGCTTGAGCAGCAGAGCCGGCAAGGCATGCGCCAGCCGCGCCCCGAGGCGCGCAAACGGCACGGACGCCAGCACGATGCCCAGCCACGCCACCCAATGGACATAGCCGATGGCGTGCTCCGGCAGATTGGGGGCATGCCAGCCGACCATAATGTTGGTCAGTGCGGCGGTCAGCGCGATGGGAAAGCCTGCCGCGGCCGCGGTCCCCACCGCTTCGGTCATGCGCGCCTGCCAGCTGGAAAGCATCGGCACCATCACCGTGCCGCCACCGATGCCGAACAGCGAGGAAATCACGCCGACGGTACTGCCGCCCACGAACTGACCGACCCGCCCGGGCGCCTGGGCCATCTGGCCCACCTTGAGATCCAGCCCGAGCTTGGCCGCCACCAGCAGCACGAAGACGCCGAAGGCCAGCTTGAGCGTCTCGCCGCTCAGTTCACTGGCCAGCACCACGCCCAGCCCGGTGCCGACCACCAGCCCCGGCAACAGCCGCTTGAGCCAATCGAGGCGCACCGCACCGCGCTCATGATGTGCCCGCGCCGACGACAGCGAGGTCACCACGATGGTGGCCAGCGAGGTGCCGATCGCCAGGTGCATCAATACCTCCGGCGCGACGCCTTGCAGCACGAAGGCCGCGGCCAGCACCGGCACGATGACAAGCCCTCCGCCGATCCCGAACAACCCCGCAATCATGCCGGCGACTGCGCCCAACAGGGGATACCACCACCACATACCCGACTCCTTTCATGCTGCATTGTGGTGACTGTCTGCCGAGAGTGGCCCGGGCCTCTCAGCGCCATGACCGTCAGCCGTCTGTTGATAGCGAACCTTCGCCGCTGCCGGACGCGCGTGGCGTCAGCGTCACATCAGGCAGCCACATGCTGACCTTGTCGATCAGCGCCTGAGGGCGGTAGGGCTTGCCCAGATAATCATCCAGCCCGGCGGCGAAGAAGCGCTCGCGATCGGCCTCACTGGCATTGGCGGTCAGCGCGATGATGACACTGCGCCGCTCACTGCCGGCAGCGGCTTCCTGCTCGCGCCAGCGCTGGCTGACACTGACGCCATCCATGCCGGGCATGAAGATATCCATGAACACCAGCGCGTAGAAATGCTGGCCACGTGCGGCCAGCGCCTCTTCGCCGCTGCTGGCGGTATCGACCAACAACCCTTGCCGCCCGAGCACCGTGCGCGCCAGCATCGCATTCACCGGCCCGTCATCCACCACCAGAATGCGGGTTTCGGTCGGCTTGCCCGGCCATATCATCGGCAGCAGGATTTCCAGCGCCTGCTCATCGTCCAGGTTGATCTGGCGATAGCTGCCGCCCAGCTCGTCGATCAAGCGCCGCGCCATGACAAGGCTCGAGGGCGATTGATGACCGATATCGAGCCCGACATGTCCACGCAGCTCGAGCCGCAGACAGCAACAGCCAGCGCCCTCGTCCTCTGAGCCCTCTGCAGAGAACGCTGCATCGCGACAGGCCGGCAGCTCACAGGCTTGCTGCAGCTCAAGCAGCAGAGATTGATGACTGGCGCTCTCGCGGCGCACGCAGCCTTCCGCCAGATGCTCGAACAGCTGCGCGAGGCGGCGCACATCACCGCGCAATGCCTCCGGCATCGGTCCCAGCTGCCACTCGAAGGGGCAGCCGACATCATGATGGCGCTGCTGCATGTCCTCGAGCAGCGCCCCCAGCGTCTCGGTCGGCGAGAAGTCATTCTCTTCCAGCGGTGTCCGTACCACTTCCTCGCGCTCGGTCAGGGCGTCCAGCAGTTGCGCCACGCTGTCGAGGCGGCCCTGCAGCAGGCTGAGCTCGGCATCCTCGATATGACGCTCACGCCTGAGCTGACCAAGCTTGCGCACCAGCCCTTGCAGCGGCGGCGTCAGCTCAGCGTGCAGCATGTCCAGATAATCACTCTTCAGACGCGCTTCTTCGCGGGCACGGTCACGCGCGACCAGCAACTGCTGGCTGGCCTGATCGTGCTCCGACTCATCGATCATCACGCCGAGCACCTGCGCCGGGTCATTGTTGAAGCGACACAGCTCCAGGCGCATGCGCCGCATGCGGCCCTCGGCGTCATGTACCCGGAGCTCACGACTGCTGGGCACGCTGGGGTTGGGCTCCAGCATCAGCAAGCTGCCCACCGACCGGCCCAGCGCCTCATGCAATACCAGCCCGAACAGCTTCTCGAAGGCCGGGTTGGCCATCGCCAACAGCCCATGACGCATCACGAAGGCCGGCAGCGGCAAGGCATCCAGCTCATGGCCGCGACCACGACGCAGCAAGGCCACGGCCCCACGGTGACGCCGCAGGATGTCATCCGCCGGATAGGCCTGCCGCCCCACCGGCGGGTACTCCTCCATCACCTCACCATTCTCGATACGCTCGCTCTGGCGCGCCAACCACTCCAAGGGCTGCCCCAGGCGCTGGTCCATGCGCCTGAGGCGCCATTGCAGAATGAGCATGACGACGGCAAACACCAGCAGCAGCGCGCCACCACTGCCCAGCAACAGGGTCAGCAGCGGCACCTGGCCGGGCACCTCAAGTCGCGTGCTGGACACCAGGCGCCAACCAGTGACCGGCAAGCTGTCCCACACCACCACCTGAGTCCCGTGCGGGTCATCCAGTGTGGCACCGCGCAGGCTGGTATCCATCGCGCGGGCGATATCCGCGGGCAGCTCCTGGGAATGGCCGTCACCGACATTGCTGCTGGCCGCCCAGACGTTCAGGTGGTCATCGACCAGCCAGAAGGCATCCGAGGGGGCATGCCCCGGCAGCAGCAGGCGCGCCTCCATCTGCGGCAGCGCGAGATCCAGCCCGACACGCGCCTTCTGGCCATTGCTGAGTGAGACCTCCGCCAGCGCCGTGATCTGCGGCAGACCGGCAGGCCCCGGATGCGGCGGTAGCCAGACCACGCGCGCCGCACCATTGTCGGTGTTCTCGGCAAGCTGACGCACGGTGTCCGGCAGCACGCCAGTATAGGGCATGAAATCGCTGCCCGGCGCGAAGGCATCCAGCACGTTGAACCAGGGATAGAGCATGACCATGCTGTTATCGAGGCTCACGAACAGGCGTGAGATCAGGGGGTCCGACGAGTAGAGGTCCGACAGCAGCCACTGCATATGCATCAGTCGCCGCCCGGCGTCACGATCCTCATCGCTCAACGGCCCTGCGAATTCGCCGTAGAGTGCGGCCCCCCCACGCGATACCGGTCTGAACAGCTGGCCCTGCTCGGTGAGCGAGAACTGGTCCAGGCCATCGTCATAGGCGCTGCTCCCGTTGGCGCCGAAGTCGAGATGGCGCCGTGCATAGCGCGCCAGAATCTGCAGGCGACGCTGCTGGGTTTCCAGGCGCTCGCTGACCAGCGCCGTGGCCAGCGCATGCTCCTGCCGGAGTTCCCCCAGCGCGGTATCGACAGCGGCATGCTGCGTGCTGTCCCAGACCACGGCGGCCCCGACCAGAAAGCTCAACGCCACCGCCAGCTCCGCCAGCAGCAGCGGGCCAGCCGTCAGCCGAATCATGCGCGCCCAGACCTTCTCCAGGCCACTGGCGGGATTCTGGGCATTCGAAGCCATCGCCGCCGCAGGCGGTGGCTCGACAGAGGAAGCACGGCGCGAGAACATGATCTGAAAGCATCCTGTAGGTGAGGCGTCGGCAAGCCCGACCGCTGACCAGCGCAAGCTGTCGAGACAAAGCAGCAGCATACGCAAGCCGCCGTCAGGCGTCATGCAGTGCCAGCGTGACAGAGGCGCTATTTTCTCCCGACCCCCTGATGGAGTGGCGACATGTGCCTGATGGCATTTGACTGGCAACCGGACTCGCCGCAGGGCGAATGCCTGCTACTGATCGGCAACCGGGATGAGTTTCACGCACGCGCCACCGCCGGGCTCTGCGTGTGGCCGGATGGTGTCCTGTGCGGCGGACGCGACCTGGTGGCCGGCGGCGGCTGGCTGGTCATGCACCCCGCCGGCAGCCTCGCCACGCTGACCAATGTGCGCCAGCTGGACCACCCTGCCCCGACGGCCAGCATCAGCCGTGGCCAGCTGGTCGCGGCCGCGGCGCGTCAGGCGCTGGGTCGATGCTCGCGCTGGCGCCTTGAAGACTGGTTGCGCGCACTGGTCGCGGGAGAGAGCGTGCCCGCGGCACTGGAGGGAGCGGACGCACAGAAGCTGTCTGCGCTGACGCTTGAGGCCGTGGACTGGTGCAACCTGCTGGTCTGCGATGGCAAGGCGTTGTGGCGCCTGCATCATGGCCCGCAAGGGGCCGAGGTGAGCCGCCTCGGCGCGGGCATCCACAGCCTGAGCAATGGCCATCCCGAGACCGACTGGCCCAAACAACGACGCCTGAGTGACCGCCTGGCAGTCCTCCTCGACCCGTCAGTCCGTGCCGGTCAGACAACCGCACGGCCATTGAGCGACGACGCGCTGCTCGACCTGCTCAAGGATGACTGGCGGCCCGCGCCGACTCAGCTACCGGCCACCGGACTCTCGCCCGAACGCGAAGCCCTGCTGTCCAGCCCGTTTATCGTCAGTGCCGAATATGGCACGCGGGCCTCGACCCTGGTGCGCTGGCAACGCCACCCGACAAGGGATACGACTGATCCGTCCGGAGTGGTGCAGACCCTGACCCTGCTGGAGCGCCGTTTCAGCCCTGAGGGTCATACCATCGCCAGCCGCAGGGCCATGACCCGCTTGCTCTCCACGGGGAGCGACGAGGAAGGAGATATCGGCAGCTGGCGGCTCAGCTAGTCGTCTCACCAGCCTTCTGTGCCACAGGCGCGTTGTCGCGCGGCGGCAGCAGATGGGCCAGATCCCAGGCCTGCAGGCGGTGGAGCAACAGGTCATGAACCTCATCGGCGGTGGGCTGACACAGCACCTCGTCCACCAGCCCCTGCGCCGCACTCAGTGACACCCGCCGAATGGCCGCACGCACGCGTGGCAGACTCGGGGCATTCATCGACAGGCTGTCAAAGCCCATGCCCAGCAGCAGCAAGGCCCCGGCGGGGTCGCCCGCCAGCTCACCGCAGACGCTCACCGGCATCTTGAGCGCACGCGACTCTTCCGCCAGACGCGCCAGGGCGCGCAACACCGCCGGATGACAGGCATCGTAGAGGCTTGCCACGCGCGGGTTGTTGCGGTCCACCGCCAGCAGATACTGGGTGAGATCGTTGGAGCCCACCGAGAAGAAGTCGACCCGGGTGGCGAGCGCTTCCAGCTGGTAGAGCGCCGCCGGCACCTCGATCATCACGCCGACACTCGGTCGCGAGACGTTGATGCCCTCTTCGGCCAGCTCGACCAGCGCCCGATTGACCAGCGCCAGCGCCGCATCGACTTCCTCGATTCCCGAGATCATCGGCAGCATGATGCGCAGATTGTCCAGCCCTTCCGCGGCACGCAGCATGGCCCGCAGCTGCACCATCAGCACCTCGGGGTGATCGAGCGTCACCCGGATGCCCCGCCAGCCCAGGAAAGGATTGGCCTCGTTGATCGGGAAATAGGGCAGGTCCTTGTCACCGCCGATATCCAGCGTACGCATGGTGACCGGCAGCGGCGCGAAGCCCAGCAGCTGCTCACGATACAGACGCGCCTGCTCCTGCTCGCTGGGGAAGCGGTCACTCATCATGAACGGCACTTCGGTGCGGTAGAGCCCGACCCCGCCGACCCGCGACTTGAGCGACGCGACGGAATCCAGCGCCAGGCCGGTATTCACCATCAGCGGCAGAACATGACCATCCGGGGTCACGCTTGGCAGATCCTGCTCCTGTTCCAGCAGCGCACTCAACGCCTGCTCCTCCTCGATCAACCGTGAATAGTAGGCGCCGAGCTCAAGCTCGGGACGCACTACCAGTCGACCACGGTGACCATCGAGAATGACCGGTGCACCGCCCAGTCGCGACAACGGAAGATCCACCATGCCAAGCACGGTGGGAATCCCCATCGCACGCGCCAGGATGGCGACATGCGAGGTACTCGAGCCACTGACCGCGACCAGCCCCTTGAGGCGTTCCCGCGGGACTTCCCCCAGCGTGGCGGGACTGATCTCGTGACCGATGAGGATGGTGTTTTCCGGGTATTCGATCGGACCGCTGTCACCCTCTTCCTGCAGGTGTGACAACACGCGGCGCCCAAGATCCCGTATGTCGGCGGCTCTTTCGCGCAGATAGTCGTCATCGACCCGCTCGAGATACTGCACATGGCGGCGCACGATATCGGCCAGCGCCGCCGGCGCCCACTGTCCTTCACGGATGCGCTTCTCGACTTCCTGCCCCAGCGCCGCGTCACCCAGCATCTGCTGATAGACCTCGAACAGCGCATGCTCCTGGGTGGAGATACGACTGGCGAGACGCTCCGCCGCGACGCGAATCTCTTCGCGCACGGCGTTGATCGCCTCCTTGAGGCGTGCGATCTCGAATTCGATATCGGTGGGGATCAGGTCGGGGACGGCGTCCAGGTCGGCAGGCGGAGACAGCACGAAGGCCTTGCCGATGGCGATACCGGGCGAGCCGGCCACGCCGGAGAAGGTCGCCTGGCCGCTGGTACCGGCCAGCTTGCCCAGCGCCCCGGTGGCCAGCGCATGGGCCAGCACTCCCGCCAGCTGCGCGCCGAGGGTAACAAGGAAGGCTTCCTCCCCTTCATCGAAACGGCGCTTCTCGTGCTGCTGGATGACCAGCACCCCGAGCACACGACGCTGATGGATGATGGGGACACCGAGGAAGCTGGAGAAACGCTCTTCTCCGGTCTCCTCGAAATAACGGAATTGGGGGTGTGCGGGCGCATCCTCGAGGTTGAGCGGCTCTTCTCTGAGCGCCACCATCCCGACCAGGCCCTCGCCACGTGCCAGACTGACCTGCCCCACCGACGACGAGCGCAGACCGATGGTGTCCTTGAGCACGAAGCGATCGCTTTCCGGTGCCAGCAGATAGACGGAGCAGACGTCCGTCTTCATGGCCTTGCGTATGCGCAACACCATGGTCGCCAGTGCCGCGTCCAGAGAACGTGCGCCATTGACCTCCTGAACGATACGACGTAGCACCTCAAGCATGGAGTACCTCAAGCATGGTGTATCTCGCGCATCGAAGACGTCGAGAAGGTGATTGCTCAGCCACGGCGGCGTGCCCCACGCTCAGCCACCCGCGCCCATCAACGCCATCAGCCGGACGAATGACGTCCGTGACCCTCGGAGCTGGCGCCATCGGCCCCGGAATCTGCGGCACCTGTGCCATCGAGCCCTTTGGCCGCCGCCGCATTGGCGGTACCGACCGGTGAGCCACTGGCGCCAGACGGCCCGCAGGCACCCCGCACCTCATGCAGCGATGGCCCCTCGGCGAGCGCCTTGAGCCGCTCGGTGTCTACCAGACGCTGCAGACGCGGCGCCAACTCACGCAGGGCGCGTCGATAGACCTCGCGCTTGAAGGCCACGACCTGCCCCAGCGGATACCAGTAGCTTACCCAACGCCAGCCATCGAATTCAGGATTGGGTGTGGTATCCACACTTACGCGGTTGTCCTGACAGCGAATCTGCAACAGGAACCACTTCTGCTTCTGACCGATGCAGATCGGTCGGGAGTGCGTTCTTACCATGCGTCTGGGTAACCGGTAGCGCAGCCATCCACGGGTGCAGGCCAGTATCTCGACGTCCTCAGCTTTCAGGCCGATCTCTTCTTCGAGTTCACGAAACAGCGCCTGTTGCGGTGTCTCGTTTGGCTTGATGCCCCCTTGCGGAAACTGCCACGCATTCTGTCCTACCCGGCGCGCCCAGAGCAGCTGGCCCTCACAGTTGGCAATGATGATGCCAACGTTGGGGCGAAAGCCGTCAGCGTCGATCACGGATGTCACCTTTGATTCGTTAATTGAAACCATTCTTCCACAAAGGCTGAAAGCGCTTCAATACGCGGTTTGGCGGTGTGAAAGCCCGAGCACCTCTGCAATAATCGCTGCCTTCACGCTATTGCAGTGCAACACGGCCGTGCGAGACTGCTCGTCGGCCACCGTACACCCGCGCAAACACTGGGCCGGCACCCTATCGTGCTCTGTTGTCCGTGTCTGTCGCCCAGCCGAGTGTGGCTGGGCAGAGCAAGGAGTTTTCCGTGAGTCTGGCCATCTTTGATCTCGACAATACCCTGATCGCCGGGGACAGTGATCACGCTTGGGGCGAATTTCTGGTCGAACAGGGCGCTGTCGACGCCAACGTCTACCGTGAAGCCAACGAGCGCTACTACCAGCTCTACCAGAGTGGCGAGCTGGACATTCACGAATACCTGGCCTTCTCACTCAAGCCATTGTCCGAGAACAGTCCGGAGCAGCTGGCGGCCTGGCACCAGCAGTTCATGGCCGCCAAGATCGAGCCCATCATCCTGCCGCGGGCGGAAGAGCTGCTGGCACGTCACCGGGCACGCGGCGACACCCTGCTGATCATCACCGCCACCAATCGCTTCATCACCGCCCCCATCGCGGACCGCCTGGGCGTCGATGAGCTGATCGCCATCGAGCCCGAGATCGTCAACGGCCGCTACACCGGTCGCGTCAGCGGTGTCCCCAGCTTCCAGGCCGGCAAGGTGACCCGCCTCGAGGCCTGGCTGGCCGAGCGTGACCACACCCTGGATGGCAGCACCTTCTACAGCGACTCCATCAATGACCTGCCGCTGCTGGAGCGTGTCGATACTGCCATCGCAGTGGACCCGGATGAGCAACTGCGCGCCGCCGCTGACGCGCGCGATTGGCGGATCATTTCGCTGCGCGACTGATAAAAGACTGATTTACATGAAGTTTCTCGATCCATAAGGTCGAGCAGCCTCAGCTATAAGGTTTTCATGTGGCTACAAGCATTCACCATAAAGTCGACCTTATTTGCTGAATCATTTCGCACAAGATGTGTCTATAATGTGTGTCCATCGAACCGTCGAGCCTGGTGCGGCAACTTTTGCCCCGTCACGGCAGGACGGCCTCCGGAATCCCGGTCGGGTCCGGGGGATGTCCCTCACCAACCTTGAGCGTGAGCAGCCATGTCCTCAACGACATACGATGTCCTGATTGTGGGTGGCGGCGTGTCCGGCACCGCCCTTCTCTATGAACTCGCCCGCTACACCGACCTCAAGTCGGTCGGCCTGGTGGAAAAGTACGACCACGTCGCGATCGTCAACTCGCACGGTCGCAACAACTCCCAGACCATTCACTGCGGCGACATCGAGACCAACTACACGGTCGAGAAGGCGCGTGTGACCAAGCGCACCGCGGGCATGGTGGTCAACTTCGCCACCAAGCTCAGCGAGAGTGAGCGCGATCACATCGTCTACAAGTATCCGAAGATGGTGCTGGCGGTCGGTGCCAAGGAATGCCAGTTCCTGCGCAAGCGTTTCGACACCTTCAAGCAGCTGTTCCCCAACCTGAAGCTGCTCGAGCGTGATGACATCGCCGAGCTGGAGCCGAAGGTGGTGGAAGGTCGTCGTCCTGACGAGGAAATCGTCGCGCTGGGTTCCACCGACGAATATACCGCCGTCAACTACACCACCCTGTCGGAAGCCTTCGTCAGCGAAGGCGAGAAGGCAGCGGCCGAGAAAGGCATGAACTTCGACGTTCGCCTCTCGACCGCCGTGGAAGACATCCGCAAGGAAGGTGACGTCTACAAGGTCAAGACCGACAAGGGCGAGCTCAGCGCACGCTATGTCGTGGTCAGCGCCGGCGGTCACTCCCTGCTGTTCGCCCACAAGATGGGTTACGGCCTGGACAAGTCCTGTCTGCCGATGGCCGGCTCCTTCTACTTCACCCCGAAGGTGCTCAACGGCAAGGTCTACACCATCCAGAACGAGAATCTGCCGTTCGCCGCCGTCCACGGCGACCCGGACGTGCTGGTGGAAGGCAAGACCCGCTTCGGTCCGACCGCCCTGATGCTGCCGCTGCTGGAGCGCTACAACGGCAAGACCTTCTGGGAGTTCCTCAAGGTGCTGCGCATGGACCGCAACGTCGTCAAGGCCCTGTGGGACCTGATGAAGGTGCGCGACATCCGCAACTACATCTTCAAGAACTTCATGTTCGAGGTGCCGGTGCTGCGTGAGCGTCTGTTCCACGGCGACATCAAGAAGATCGTGCCGAGCCTGGACGTCAAGGACGTCAGCTTCGCCAAGGGCTTCGGTGGCGTTCGTCCGCAGTTGATCGACAAGAGCAAGCAGAAGCTCGTGATGGGCGAAGCCAAGATCAATCCGGGCACCGGCATCGTCTTCAACATGACGCCGTCACCGGGTGGTACCAGCTGTCTGGGCAACGCCGAGAAGGACATGTATCTCGCCCAGGAATTCCTTGGCTTCAACATCGACAAGGAAACCTTCGAGCGTGATCTGCTGACCGGCGAGATCGAACTGACCGAGATCGAGCGTCCGGAAGCCTCCTCACTGATGTAAGCCTCTTTCGAGACACGCATCGGGATGAGCATCAAAAAGCCCCGCCAGCATTCGCTGGCGGGGCTTTTTGATGGGTGCCTGTCGATGGGTGCCTGTCGATGGGTGCCTGGCGGTAGGCGGCCTCAGGACACCGACTGACCCGACGGGGCCGACTGGGCCGACTGGGCCATGGGCTCGTGCACCGCATGCAGACGCTGGATCAGCTGATCCTCCAGCGCGAAACGCTCGGTCAGCCCCTGCTGCAGGCGGGCCAGCCATTCCGGCAGTCGGGCGCGATAGTGCTGGCAGCGGGTAGGACTGGAGAAATCCTCATCGAAGGACAGCACCAGCTCGGTGGAGGGCTCCAGGCGCTGCATCAGCTGCTCGCAGACCGCCAGCGCCGCGGTGTCCTCGAAGACACGGCCTTCTTCCTTGAGCTGAGGATAGACCTCGAAATGCCCCGCCGAGATGTAGTCCATCAAAAGCTCGATGAAGCGATTGACGCGTGTCATCTCGAGCTGCTCGAGGTCATTCACGCAGGCCTCGTGCAGATCCATGAAGCAGACCAGCATCTCGCGTCGCTGGTCCAGCCAGCGATCAACCAACTGATGAACGCCACGAAAGCGTTCCGCCGCAGTGGTGCATTCCTCCAGCATGGGCGCCTCCTCTGGCATGACCCGAACGATAGGGGCTGACATCCGGTGCTCGCCCCGCTGCCAACCCACTATCCTCCATGCCGTGCACGCTGCCAACCCCCCACCATGGTGGCAGGGCATATTGCCTCAACGGCGAAAGCTGCTCCACATCATCGCCAGCGGCACCAGCGCCAGCCCACAGAAGCCGATCAACGACCACTGCGGGATCGAGAGACCCAACCATTGCGCGCTGATCTGGGCGCACTCACCGGAGGCGTTGAGCACCTGGGTGATCACGTCCCATACCGGCAGCACTTCCAGCATGTAGTTGAGGCCCGGGCCACAGGCCGGCACCTGATCCGGCGGCAGTGACTGCAGCCAGATATGGCGACCCGCCAGCACGACCGCGCCAATGCTGCCGGCCAGTGCGCCCAGCGCGTAGATACGCGTGCCGATGCGTCCGGGGCCATGCAAGGCTCCCAGCAGGAAGAAGACGCCGGCCACGGCCACCGCCACGCGCTGGAAGATGCACAGCGAACACGGCGCCAGATCGAAGGCGAACTGCAGCACGAAGGCCACGCCCAGCAAAAAGGCGCACCCCAGCGCTCCCAACAGACACCATTGGCGCCCGCTCCAGCTCGCCAGTTGGGCAATCCCGCCCTTGCGCGCGACTGGCTGCTGCCCCGATTGTTTGTGCGCTTGTGTCATTTGCCGTCCTTGCCGGTGGAACTCCAGTGGAGTCATGGGTGAGAAATGACGCAGCCGCAAGACCATCAAGGCCCTGCGACTGCATTGAGGCTTGCACCGCGTCGTGCCCCGCAGCCGCGCTCAGTCTGGCTGCACAGGCCACATACATCATCGGCGCCTCAAGCCTGAGGCGCCGATGATGAAGCGATAGCCGAATCCGTCACTATCAGCGACTGATATCTATCATGCCGTGTCGCGATGACCTGAACATGAATTGGCGTTGCGTCACGAGATCACGCCGGTTGCGTACCATGGGCGGACGCGAAGTACTCGGCCATGAAGGTGTCGAAATCCTGATGATCACCCTTCTCGATATCGCCCTGCTGCTGCAGCGAGGTCTCGACCAGCTGATCGAGCAGATAGCCGCGCGCACGCTCCGTCGGCTCTGACTTGAACTGCTCGGCCTGACCCTTGGCAAGTGCCAGCACTTCGTCGACGAAGTTGCTGCCGTTGTCGAGCATGCTGGTCAGCAGGCGGCCCGACGGTGTGGTCTGGGCATCGTCGAAGCGCGGCGCGAGCGCTGCCAGCGCATCACGGTGCGCGCTGCCTGTCTTGTCGCCACTGTCGAGCAGGCCCGCGACCTCTCCCAGCTCATCCATGATGTTGGCCGCCAGATCGCGCAGGCGACGCTCTTCACCATTGACGCTCAGGGTCAGTTCCGGATCACGCCCAGCCTCGACCACGCGACGCTTGCTGTTGTCGAGCGTGGCGCATTCCTCGTCGTCGATCCACGGGCTCTCGGTCAGCAGACACCAGATCAGGAAGGTATCGAGGAAGCGGATCTGCGTCTCGTCGATCCCGACCGGCAGGAAGGGGTTGAGATCCAGACAGCGCACTTCGATGTACTCGACACCACGCCCTTCCAGTGCCTGGCTGGGCGTCTCGTTCTGCCGGGTGACACGCTTGGGACGGATGTCGGAGTAGTACTCGTTCTCGATCTGCAGGATGTTGCTGGAGAGCTGCGACCAGCTGCCATCGGCCTGCTTGACGCCCAGCTTCTCGTAATCCTTCCACGGCGTGACGATGGCGTGACGCAGCGTGCCGACGAAGTTGTCCAGCGAGTTGAAACAGATCTTGAGCTGCGCCTGCACCTTGTTCTGATAGCCCAGGTCCGACATGCGCAGGCTGGTGGCGTAGGCCGAGACCAGGCTGCGGTCCGCCTGACGCTTGAGGCGATCATCATTGCCGCCATCAAGGAAGCTCTCATCGATGCCCGGCGAGGCGCCGAACAGATAGAGCAGGATCCAGCTGTGACGACGGAAGTTGCGGATCAGCTCGAAATAGCGACGCGAGCGGAAGTCGCGCGCATCTTCCGCCTCTGCCCCTTCCAGCCCCTGCAGCAGGCTCCAGAAGTCATCCGGCAGCGAGAAGTTGTAATGGATACCGGCAATCGACTGCATGATGCGTCCGTAACGGACATCCAGCCCCTTGCGGTAGATATGCTTCATGGTGCCGCTGTTGGAGGTGCCGTAATCGGCGATCGGCACGCTGTCGTTGCCGTGCAGACGCGGCGGCATGCTGGCCGGCCAGATCAGCTCATCGCCCAGGTTGCGATAGCTGAAACGATGCAGGTCAGCCAGAAACTCCAGCGACTCCTTGGGACGAGTGAACACCGGGGTGATGTACTCGAGCAGAGACTCGGAATAGTCCGTGGTGATGTACGGGTGGGTCAGCTTCGACCCTAGAGAACGCGGATGCGGCGTCTGGCTGATGTCACCGCCAGCGGTAACCCGCAGGCCTTCCTTCTCGATACCACGGCGCAGGCGCCCGAAGAGACCCTGACGGGCCTGGGGCGTGAGTCGCGCAATGGCGGACGCGAGTTGCTCGGACAAGGTATGAACCCTTTCGCATGGGGAGAAGCCCAGCCTCTCCGGTCGAATTGGATGACCATGGCCCGCGTGCTGCACCGGATGCCATGCAAGACGCGAACGGCAGGTACCGTTCGCGTCAGGTCAGTATGCCCACATTATGGGCGCGTAAAAAATGCTTTCAAGGCTTATGATTTCGACTTGCGCGCATTGAGCAATGCTGCTGCCATCGCATTGTTGGCCGGTGCCGCGCCGCCGCTCGCGCCAGAATTGCTGCCGCGACCACCGCGCTCCTGACGGCCACCGCCACCTTGCGAGCGCCCACCGCGACCACCCTCTGCGCCGCGTCGCGCCTCGCCTGCCGCGCCTTTCTCGGCGGGAGTATCGCTCATGCGCATGCTCAGCGCGATGCGCGCGCGCGGGATGTCGACTTCCATCACCTTGACGCTGACGATGTCGCCCGCCTTGACCACCTCGCGCGGGTCGGCAACATACTTTTGCGACAGGGCAGAGATGTGTACCAGGCCGTCCTGATGCACGCCGATGTCCACGAAGGCCCCGAAGTGAGTCACGTTGGTGACGACGCCCTCAAGCTTCATGCCCGGCTCGAGGTCCTTGAGGGTCTCGACACCTTCCTTGAACTCGGCGAAGCGGAATTCGGGGCGCGGGTCACGTCCCGGCTTGTCCAGCTCACGCAGGATGTCGGTCACCGTCGGCAGGCCGAAGTGCTCATCGGTGAATTCCGTCGGCTTCACGGTGCGCAGGAAGGCGCTGTCACCCAGCAGACTCGGCAGATCACGCCCGTGCGCCTTGGCGATACGCTCGACCAGCGGATAGGCCTCCGGGTGGACGGCACTGGCATCCAGCGGATTCTTGCCGGAGGCGATGCGCAGGAAACCGGCACACTGCTCGAAGGTGCGCGGACCCAGCCGGCTGACCTTGAGCAATTCCTGGCGCGAGGCGAAACGGCCATTGGCATCCCTGTGCGCGACGATATTCTCGGCAAGTGTGGTGTTGAGACCGGCGACGCGTGACAGAAGCGCACTTGAGGCCATGTTGAGGTCGACGCCGACACCGTTGACACAATCCTCGACGACGGCCTCCAGACTGCGCCCCAGCTGCACCTGACTGACATCATGCTGGTACTGGCCGACGCCGATGGACTTGGGCTCGATCTTGACCAGCTCGCCCAGCGGGTCCTGCAGGCGGCGGGCGATGGAGACCGCGCCGCGGATGGTCACGTCCAGGTCCGGGAATTCGCGGGCCGCATATTCCGAGGCCGAGTAGATGGACGCGCCGGCCTCGTTGACCATCACCTTCTGCAGGCGACGGCCGGACAGGCGCGTCAGCACGTCGGCGGCCAGCTTGTCGGTCTCGCGCGAGGCGGTGCCGTTGCCGATGGCGATCAGCTCGACGTCATGCCGCTCGACCAGCTTGACCAGCTCGGCCACCGAGGCGTCCCAGCGATTGTGCGGCGCATGCGGATAGATGGTGGCCTGATCGACATACTTGCCGGTGGCATCCACCACCGCGACCTTGACGCCGGTACGCAGCCCCGGGTCCAGCCCCAGCGTGGCCTTGGGCCCCGCCGGCGCCGCCAGCAGCAGGTCCTTCAGGTTGTCGGCGAAGACCTGGATGGCCTCCTGCTCGGCGCGCTCGCGCAGGCGGCCGATCAATTCACTTTCCAGATGGGTATAGAGCTTGACGCGCCAGGTCCAGCGCACCACTTCCTTCAACCAGCGGTCCGCGGCGCGCCCCTGATCCTCGATGGAGAAATGCGCCGCGATGGCGCCTTCCATCGGGTGACGCGGCAGGTCGTCCTCGCCTTCCAGCTTGAGCGCGAGACTCAGCACGCCTTCATTGCGACCACGTAGCATGGCCAGCGCACGGTGCGAGGGGGCCTTGTGCAGCGGCTCGTCATGCTCGAAGTAATCGGAGAACTTGGCGCCCTCCTGCTCCTTGCCCTTCATGACGCGAGCGCTGAGGATGCCGTCGTCCCACAGACGTTGACGCAGGCGACCGACCAGCGCGGCGTCCTCCGCGAAGCGCTCCATCAGAATCTGCTTGGCGCCATCCAGCGCCGCCTTGGTATCGGCAACGTCCTTGTCGGCAGCGACGAAGCCAGCCGCCTGAGCCTCCGGCTCCAGCGTCGGGTCCGCGAGCAGCGCATCGGCCAGAGGCTCAAGCCCCGCTTCACGCGCGATCTGGGCCTTGGTACGGCGCTTCTTGCGATACGGCAGATAGAGATCTTCCAGGCGCTGCTTGCTGTCGGCGGCCAGCACATCCCGCTCAAGCGTGGCGCTCAGCTTGTTCTGCTCGGCGATCGACTCGAGCACGACCTGACGCCGCTCCTCCAGCTCACGCAGATAGCGCAGGCGCTCTTCGAGCTGACGCATCTGGGTGTCATCGAGCCCGCCGGTGGCTTCCTTGCGGTAGCGCGAGATGAACGGCACGGTCGCGCCGCCATCCAGCAGCTCGACGGTGGCGGTGATCTGTTCTTCGCGCACCCCAAGCTCACCGGCCAGCGCCTGTTGGATGCGGCGAGTGGTGGCAGCAGGCGACAGCGTCGGTGCAGGACGGGAAGTGGTAGCGTCAGTTGCAGTAGCGTCCATGAAACGTCAGTCCCTTACAGCAGAATTCATGCGGCAATATACAGACGGCCCGGTCGTGGAATCGACCGGGCCGTCTGTATCACGATGTCGTCACGTTACCACAAAGCGGCAAGATTGCTTTAGCCGCTCACTGCGACAACCGGGGTGCCTCCCAAGCGCCTCACGCGGGCACGAAGCGCAGCGCGACACCGTTGTTGCACCAGCGCAGGCCGGTGGGTTCGGGGCCATCCTCGAAGACATGCCCCTGATGCCCGTCGCAGCGCGCGCAGTGATATTCGGTACGCGGCCAGATGAGCCCGTAGTCGGTCTTGGTCAGAAGGCGCCCTTCGATATGATCGAAGAAGCTGGGCCAGCCGGTGCCGGACTCGAACTTGGTGGCAGAAGAGAACAGCGCCAGATCACAACCGGCACAGCGATACTCGCCGTCGCGATGCTCCTTGTTGAGCTCGCTGGAGCCCGCACGCTCGGTGCCCTCCTCGCGCAGCACGCGATACTGCTCCGGGCTCAGGCGGGCACGCCATTCGTCTTCCTCGAGGGTCAGCGGCGTGATGTCCGCGCCACGCTCGAGCTCAAGCTCCGGACGCGCGGCAGACAGTCTGGGCAGCGCCAGCATCGCTCCCGCCCCCAGCACCAGCCCCATGAATTGGCGACGTTGCATGACGTGTCTCCTTGTAGCAATGAACGGCAATACTGACTTCTACGCGCAGCGGCCTGCGCTGGATGCATCGC
This sequence comes from Cobetia sp. 1AS1, assembly GCF_029846435.1. Lineage (NCBI taxonomy): Bacteria > Pseudomonadati > Pseudomonadota > Gammaproteobacteria > Oceanospirillales > Halomonadaceae > Cobetia > Cobetia sp. 1AS1. Next base: position 74,675 of record NZ_JARWKU010000010.1, on the reverse strand, counting down.
CTCAAGAGAAAGCCCCCACGATGCTGCCATCGCGGGGGCTTGGGTCTCATCGGCTGACGCCAGCCATCGGGTCAGATGCGCAGACCACCATCACATTCGATCACTCGCCCGGTGAAGTAGTCATTGTCGAAGATGAAGGCCACGCTGCTGGCGATATCTTCCGGGCGGCCCAGGTCGCGCATCGGGATGCCACTCTTGATCTTGTCGAGCATCTCCGGCTTCATGCCGGCGGTCATCTCGGTGGCGATGAAGCCCGGCGCCACGGCACCGACGCGAATCCTGTAGCGTGCCAGCTCCTTGGCCCAGGTCACGCTCAGTGCCGCGACACCGGACTTGGCGGCGGTGTAGTTGCTCTGCCCCATGTTGCCGGCGCGCGAGATGCTGGAGATATTGACGATCACGCCCGGCTGGCCGGCTTCGATCATCTGGCTGGCCGCTTCACGCGTGCACAGGAAGACACCGGTCAGATTGACATCGATGACCTGCTGCCAGCTGGACAGCGACATGGTCTTCTCCACCACGCCATCACGCGCCTTGATCAGCAGCCCATCGCGGGTGATGCCGGCATTGTTGACCAGACCGCTCACCGGTCCCAATGCGCTCTTGATGGCCGAGAAGGCCGCCGTGACGGAATCCTCTTCCGCGACATTGGTCACGAAACCCTGCGCCTTGATGCCTGCAGCCTCCAGACTCGCGACGGCGTCATCCAGGCCGTCCTGTTCGATGTCCAGCAGCGCCAGTACCGCTCCCTTCTCGCCCAGATAGCGCGCCATGGCCAACCCCAGCCCACGAGCGCCGCCCGTAATCGCGATGACCTTGTCGTCAAGCTTCATGTCCCGTCTCCCAGGTTGTCTGCCGGCAGTGAGGAACGTCTGCCGGATGCGAGGCCCGCATGCCGTACGGGCGTCACGATCGATGTGTCGAGTGTCCCGCACCGCGTCCTTCAGTATTGAGCGTCATCGTGACAGAGAATGCCTCGGGATGACGCCCGCTGCCAGCTCGCGGTGAATTCTCATGATGCAGTGCAACAGATCGCGGCGTGTCCTGCCTCAACGCAGGCGAGATCCGCCAACGCAACGCACCGACGGCGTCAACGCACGCCAGCAACAGCGTGCGCGAAAGCAGAGAATGCTGATGAGTGAGCCTCGGCCCGCCCCCTGCGGACGCTTGGGCTCTGCCTGTCCGACCCTCCCTGGCCGGCTCTCTCTATCTAACTCTCCCTGTCTAACCCCTCTATTGTGCACTGCAACATGCAACATCGTTCAGCATGGCACCGCTACTCCTGCAGCGCCAGCCATCCACGCCGCCGACCATCAGCGGCTCATCAGCAGATCATGGCCCGTTCATGAGCCCGATTCGACTGTTCCCCATCCGGCGGCTGGTTTACCCTTGACGCATTGGCGCAACCTGCCATTTACCTGCTTCGGGAGAGACGATGCCCATACTGTTAGTGATTACCCTGTTCGGGTTATTGGATTTCGTGGTGCTGTTCAGCCTCGGCAGCCAGATCGGCCTGCTGCCGACCCTGGCGCTGGTGCTGATCACCGGCGCCGTCGGCCTGCATCTGATTCGCCGCGAAGGTCGCGCGACACTGGTGCGCGCCCAGGAACGCCTGCAACGTGGCGAGATGCCTTCCGGCGAGCTGATGGAAGGCGCGGCACTCATCTTCGGCGGCGCCCTGTTGATGGCGCCGGGCTTTCTGTCTGATGCCTTCGGCCTGCTGTGCCTGCTCCCCGCCTCACGGGGACTGTTGACGCGCGGCCTGAGCGGCAATGGCACGATCGCGCGCTTCTTCAAGGGCCGCTTCTCTGCTACGGGAACCTCGCGCAGCACCCGCACGGGTGACTGGGAAGCCGACGCCCGTGCTGACAGCGCATCACGCAGCGGTGGCTATCAGCAGCACGCAAGTGAAAACCATGCAGGGCAGCAAGGCAGCAGCCAGCAGACCGGCGAGCCGCTGGAAGGCGATTACATCAGCCGTGACGAGCCGCGCCTCTAGCGCCTTGTCACGCACAAGCACTACGCGCAATCGTCTGCTTGAGAACCATGTTTGAAAGTCATGTTTGAAAGCGATAGGCCCGGCACTGGAACACCAGTCCCGGGCCTTTTTCATTCGCGATATCTCGCCTCACAGGCCCCATCACGCTGCCCTGTCCAGCCTTGGCCTCTACCCCCCCTTCCCTACCCGCCCGCCTGTCACTGGCAGAGTTCGCGCTCTGTGAGCTGCCCGCCCGAACCCTTGCGCCTTGCACAAGACTCACCCTGGCCGCTGATCACCCTCTGGCGTCTTGTACCAATGGACACCGTCTGGAGGCTGCCAGCTATATGCCAACGGTGAATGGCTCGGATACACTCAAGCCGTTGATTCATCTAGCGGAACCTTGCGGAAGAGAGGCTGCAGCCAGGGTGCGTAGCTTTCATGCGACGCACAAGATGCACCGATTTGAAATTTTTTTATGATCGCCTACTTGAAAGCTGTCCCCCCGCCACCATAAAAGCGGTGCAATGGATAACGGCCACGCCCCCAGCGGCGGGGCCCAACACTCGGTAGGCAACCCCATTGAACGCCAGACTCACCGACAAAGAACGGGAGCTGGCGGGATTTACCATCAGGAGAACGTGAGCAATGAACATTCGTCCCTTGCACGATCGCGTCGTGGTTCGTCGCGTGGAAGAAGAACAGAAAACTGCAGGTGGCATCGTTCTGCCCGGCAGCGCCCAGGAAAAGCCGACCCGTGGCGAGATTCTCGCTGCCGGTAACGGTCGCATCCTCGAAAACGGTGAAGTTCGCCCGCTGGACGTGAAAGTCGGCGATACCGTGATCTTCAAGGATGGCTACGGCGTCGAGAAGCAGAAAATCGACGGCGAAGAGGTGCTGATCATGAGCGAGAGCGACATCCTCGCCGTGGTGGAAGGCTGAGTTTCAGCTTTTTCGGGTTCCAACGCTTCGACTTACTGATTAAAGGTAGAGATAAACATGGCTGCAAAAGACGTTCGTTTCTCCGATGATGCACGCAAGCGCATGGCGCGTGGAGTCAATGTCCTGGCCGACGCGGTCAAGACTACCCTCGGTCCGAAAGGCCGTAACGTGGTACTGGAAAAATCCTTCGGCGCTCCGACCGTCACCAAGGACGGCGTTTCCGTCGCCAAGGAAATCGAGCTGAAGGATCGCTTCGAGAACATGGGCGCCCAGATGGTCAAGGAAGTCGCTTCCAAGACTTCTGACGTGGCTGGCGACGGCACCACCACCGCCACCGTGCTGGCTCAGTCCATCGTCAACGAAGGCCTGAAAGGCGTGACCGCGGGCATGAACCCGATGGACCTGAAGCGCGGCATCGACAAGGCCGTCATCGAAGCCGTCAAGGCCGTGCGTGAACTGTCCGTGCCGTGCACCGACACCAAGGCCATCGCCCAGGTCGGCACCATCTCCGCCAATGGCGACTCTCGCATCGGCGAGATCATCGCGGAAGCGATGGAGAAGGTCGGCAAGGAAGGCGTCATCACCGTCGATGAAGGTCGTGGCTTCGAAGACGAGCTGGAAGTGGTCGAAGGCATGCAGTTCGATCGCGGTTACCTGTCTCCGTACTTCGTCACCAACCAGGACACCATGGCGGTCGAACTCGAAGACCCGTACATCCTGCTGGTCGACAAGAAGATCTCCAACATCCGCGAACTGCTGCCGGTGCTGGAAGGCGTTGCCAAGTCCGGCAAGCCGCTGGCGATCATCGCCGAAGACATCGAAGGCGAAGCGCTGGCGACTCTGGTCGTCAACACCATGCGCGGTATCGTCAAGGTCGCTGCCGTCAAGGCACCGGGCTTCGGTGACCGTCGCAAGGCCATGCTGCAGGACATCGCTGTCCTGACCGGTGGCACCGTGATTTCCGAAGAAGTCGGCCTCAACCTCGAACAGGCCAACCTGGACCACCTGGGCACCGCCAAGCGCGTGACCATGTCCAAGGAAAACACCACCATCATCGATGGCGCCGGCAACGAAGGCGATATCGAAGCACGCGTTGCCCAGATCCGCGCTCAGATCGAGGAAACCTCCTCTGATTACGACCGCGAGAAGCTGCAGGAACGTGTCGCCAAGCTGGCCGGCGGCGTTGCCGTCATCCGCGTCGGTGCTGCCACCGAAGTCGAGATGAAAGAGAAGAAGGCTCGCGTCGAAGACGCCCTGCACTCCACTCGTGCAGCCGTCGAAGAAGGCGTCGTGCCTGGCGGTGGTACTGCCCTGGTTCGCGTGCTGGGTCAGCTGGTCGACCTGAAAGGCGACAACGAAGATCAGACTCACGGTATCGCTATCGCACTGCGTGCCATGGAAGCGCCGCTGCGTCAGATCGTCACCAACGCCGGTGAAGAAGCCTCTGTCGTGCTCAACAACGTCAAGGCTGGCGAAGGTAACTACGGTTACAACGCCTCTACCGGCGTCTACGGCGACATGTTCGAGATGGGCGTGCTGGACCCGGCCAAGGTGACCCGTTCTGCACTGCAGTCTGCGGCCTCCATCGGCGGTCTGATGATCACCACCGAATGCATGATCGCTGAAGATCCGGAAGACAAGGCCGCTGCCGGCGGCGACATGGGTGGTATGGGCGGCATGGGTGGCATGGGCGGCATGATGTAAGCCAGCCCCCCCCCACGACTCACCCGTCGTGACCCGAACCGCTCCTGCGCAAGCAGGGGCGGTTTTTTCATGCCTGTCATTCGGCGAGCGCTGCGAGTTCCGTGCGGTGAGCAGCGCGAGACCCATACAGTGAACGCCGCGGCCCTTATACGGTAAGCGCCGCGGCTCTCGGCACCTGACGCCTCCCGCTCACCACGCTACACTAGGCGCCACTTTTTGCCGCGACCCGAGACATTGCGCCTGGTGATGACAGTGCATCGAGGCTGACGATGTATTGAGGCTGAAATGCATACGGTCACGACCGACGACGCCAACCGCTCAGGCCGCGCGCCTCGCTTGCCCAGGACCTTCTCATGACTGATACCCCCGCCGCTTCCCCGACCACTAGCGCCCTCGACAATGTGCGTGTCGTGCTGGTGCAGACCTTCCACCCTGGCAATATCGGCGCCACCGCTCGCGCCATTCTGACCATGGGCATCAAGGACCTGGTGCTGGTCAATCCGCGCTGCTTCCCCGACGAGGAAGCGACACGCATGGCCAGCGGCGCCGCGGAGCTGCTGGAAAACGCGCGCGTGGTCGAGCGCCTGGAAGACGCCGTCAATGACTGCCAGCTGGTCATCGGGGCCAGCGCTCGTCTACGCAGCGTCCCGCTGCCCCACTTCGATGAGCCACGCGAGATGGCGGCGCACGCCATGGATATCGCGCGCGATGGCAAGGTGGCGCTGGTATTCGGCCGCGAGCGCTTCGGACTGACCAACGAGGAGATCGCCTGCTGCACGCATCAGGTATCGATCCCCACCAACCCGGACTACGGCATCCTCAACGTCTCACAGGCCGTCCAGGTGCTGGCGCACGAGTGCCGCAGTGCATGGCGCCTGACGCTCGACAAGCCTCAGGAGGCGCCTGTCGCGCGCCGTGAGGATGATCAGCTGCCGACCCGCGAACAGCTCGGCTACTTCCATGAGCATCTCGGTCGCGCCCTGCAGGGCTCCGGCTTCCTCAACCAACCCCACTCCCAGACCGAAGAGCGGCTGCGCGCCCTGTTCGCGCGTGCCGAGCCGACACGTCGCGAGCTCTCCATCCTGCGTGGCATGCTGTCCAATCTTGAGCGTCAGACGGCAGCGGCGAACGCTGGCACAGGCAGCGAGCAGAGCGATCACGAGGCGCCCTGAGTCGTGCACGGCCGTCCCTTCATGTACTGAGGCTCGGACTGTTGCTACTTGGCACTTGCCACTTCGCAACAGCCTGTCAGCGCAACGTCATCCTTCTGACACGGATCAAGGTGCACTGTAGACCTTCCGCTATGCTTGATAGGCAAGACGTCAGGCACCGCAGAACCCGTCACACAGCCTAGGTATAGAAATACGGGTACAGAAATACCGGTATAGAAATACCGGCATAGAGATACGGCACAGACTCATGCAGTAGCTGCAGCCCAGCAAGGAAGTCACGCGCGAAGGCTGCAGTGTCAGGCAAAGGCTCCTTTGCGACCTTGAGACCTGCCATGCAGGTCGAGAACTGCCGCAAGAGCAGGCAGAGACGCCGCCACGCCAACACACGAAGGGTCATGACAGGCCAGCGTGGCGACGCACCTCGAGACACCCACAAGAAGAGCCGACCCTGATCCAATCCACGACCATGGACTCACGGAGCGCCTTTACATGACTCAGACAGCCGCACGACAGACTCAGACCCCGGACGCGGAACAGCTGGCCAGCGACATCCACCAGCTGGAAGCTCGCCTGCTCAAGACCGACCCGACGCAGGAACCGACGCTCTACCGCAGCCTGTACTGCACGATCTCGCTACGCCAGATGCAACTGCTGGCCAAGGTAAGTCAGCCCGCAGCCTCGCAAGCGCACTGAACGACGCCAGATGAGGTGGTTGGCAGGTGGCGACTGGTAATGACAAGCAACGACCAACAATGACCAGCAGCCACCCGTAACGACCAGGCATGAAAAAACCGCCACCCCGAAGGGTGGCGGTTTTTTTCGTTCCCGCATATGACATGCGCCTCATGCAGGATACCGATTCGGAGACGCCGAGGTGACTACCAGAGGCATGTCACCTCAGCGTGGATCCGGACACCCCACCTCACGAGGAGGTGGAGTGTCTCGGGATCACTCCTGACCCAGCTGCTGCTTGATCAGATCACCGATGGTAGTCGGGCCGTTGCTCTCGACTTCCTGGGTACGCGGCTTGGCAGCATCGCGACGCGGTGCTTCAACCTGGTCCTTGGACTTGACGGACAGGTTGATCAGGCGGCTCTTGCGATCCACACCGACGATCTTGGCTTCGACAGCATCGCCGACGCTCAGGACGTTGCGTGCGTCTTCGACACGGTCAGCGCTGATTTCAGAAGCCTTCAGGATAGCGATGACGTCAGTCGCCAGCTCTACCTGAACTTCCTTGGCATCGATGTCGACAACACGACCGGACACGATAGCGCCCTTGTCGTTGACGGCCAGGTACTCGGAGACCGGATCGCTCTCGAGCTGCTTGACGCCCAGAGAGATGCGCTCACGTTCCGGATCGATGGACAGGATGACCGCTTCAGCTTCTTCGCCCTTCTTGTAACGACGCACGGCTTCTTCGCCAGCTTCGTTCCAGGAAATGTCGGAGAGGTGAACCAGGCCGTCGATGCCGCCTTCCAGACCGATGAAGATACCGAAGTCAGTGATTGACTTGATGGTACCGGAGACACGGTCGCCCTTGTTGTGCTTGCCGCTGAAGTCTTCCCACGGGTTGGTGGTGCACTGCTTGATACCCAGGGAGATACGACGACGCTCTTCGTCGATGTCCAGAATCATCACTTCCACGTCATCGCCGACATTGACGACCTTGGACGGGTGGATGTTCTTGTTGGTCCAATCCATTTCGGACACGTGGACCAGACCTTCGACGCCCTCTTCCAGCTCGGCGAAGCAGCCGTAGTCGGTGAGGTTGGTGACGCGTGCGTTGATCTTGGCGCCTTCCGGGTAGCGAGCCTTGATGTTGACCCACGGATCTTCGCCCAGCTGCTTGAGACCCAGAGACACACGGTTGCGCTCGCGGTCGAACTTCAGCACCTTGACATTGATCTCGTCGCCGACAGCAACGATCTCGGACGGATGCTTGATGCGCTTCCATGCCATGTCGGTGATGTGCAGCAGGCCGTCAACGCCGCCGAGGTCGACGAAGGCGCCGTAGTCGGTCAGGTTCTTGACGATACCCTGAATCTGCTGACCTTCCTGCAGAGTGGCCAGGAGGGCTTCACGCTCAGCGCTGTTCTCGGCTTCGAGGACGGCACGACGAGACACGACAACGTTGTTGCGCTTGGCGTCGAGCTTGATGACCTTGAAGTCCAGTTCCTTGTTCTCGAGGTGGGCGGTGTCGCGCACAGGGCGGACATCGACCAGAGAACCCGGCAGGAAGGCACGGATGGTGTTGATGTCGACGGTAAAGCCACCTTTGACCTTGCCGTTGATCACGCCCTTGACGATCTCGTCTTTCTCGAAGGCGGCTTCCAGCTCTTTCCACGCTTCGGCACGCTTGGCCTTCTCGCGGGACAGGCGGGTCTCACCGAAGCCATCTTCCACGGCTTCCAGTGCAACCATGACTTCGTCGCCGATGCTGATGGACAGCTGGCCACTTTCGTCACGGAACTGTTCAGACGGAATCTGACCTTCAGACTTCAGACCGGCATTGACAGTGATCCAGTCGCCATCGATATCCACGATGGTAGCGGACACGATTGCGCCCGGCTCCATGTTGATGTCCTGGAGTGACTGTTCAAATAAATCAGCAAAGCTCTCGCTCATGGTATTCCTACATGATCAACGTTTGGGGCGGCTTGCACCGCAGTCTCCGTACCACCAGCAAGCACGGGCCATATCTACATATCCCCGGGGGCGTTGACGCTGGTTCGAGATACACCGGCTTTCCGCTTGCCGCCGATGCACCCCATGACACCTTGCCGGGGGGTTGATGACACCTCGGTGTCATCTGGGTTCTGCATCATCACTCGCGAAGCGAGCGAAACCCGCTGCTGCCCGACCCTGAGGCCGTATTGCAACAGCAGGCGATCAATCCGTTTTTCTGACGACTTACAGGCTGAGACTCGAGTCTCAGCGCGCCGCTACCAGGCCGTATTCGACCAGCAGCTGCTGGATGCGTTCGATCACCTGGTCGATGTCGAGATCCGTCGTATCGAGGATCACGCCGTCGTCTGCAGGCTTGAGCGGGGCGACTGCCCGGCCCATGTCACGCGCATCGCGCGCCTGTATTTCTGTCAAAAGGCTCGAAATATTAGCATCGACACCCGCTTCCTGCAACTGGGCATGACGACGACGCGCACGTTCCTCGGCGCTTGCCGTCAGGAAGATCTTGAGCGGCGCACCGGTGAAGACCACCGTGCCCATGTCGCGACCATCGGCCACCAGGCCCGGCGCACGCGCAAAGGCACGCTGGCGCGCCAGCAGTGCAGTCCGTACGCGCGGCTGGGCCGCGATGATGGAGGCATTGTTGCCGACCGACTCGAGACGGATGTCACGGGTGACGTCCTCGCCTTCCAGAATCACACTGGTGGCGTCGCCTTCGGCGTCAAACTGCACATCGAGGTGCTCGGCGATGGTCGCCACGGCGTCCTCGTCTTCCAGCGCCACGCCATGACGCTCGGCGGCCAGTGCCGTCAGGCGATACAGCGCACCGGAATCCAGCAGATGCCAGCCCAGGTTCGCCGCGACCAGACGACTGATGGTGCCCTTGCCTGCCCCGCCGGGGCCATCAAGGGTCAACACCGGCGCGTCGCAGATCTGGCTGTGATGAGGTGTCGCTTCCCCGCTCATGAAGCCTCCTGGCCGGGTGCCACGGCACCGAGGTTCTCGACCTGCATGCCGACTTCAGCGGCCAGCGCCACGAAGTTCGGGAAGGAGGTCGCGACATTGGCGCAGTCGTCGATCAGGATCTCGCCCTGGGCGCGCAGCGCCGCGACACTGAAGGCCATCGCGATGCGGTGATCGCCGTGGCTGTCGACCAGACCGCCACCGTAGGCGCCGCCACGGATATCGATACCGTCCGCGACCACTTCGTGCTCGACGCCGATCTGCGCCAGACCGTCCGCCATCACCTGGATGCGATCGGATTCCTTGACGCGCAGTTCCTCGGCGCCACGCAGACGGGTCATGCCCTCGGCGTTGGCGGCGGCGATGAACAGTGCCGGGAATTCGTCGATGGCCAGCGGCACCTGGTCTTCCGGAATGTCGATGCCCTTGAGCGGCGCATAGCGGATGTGCAGGTCTGCCACCGGCTCGCCGCCGACTTCGCGCTCATTGGAGACGCTCAGGTCGGCCCCCATCGCCTTGAGGATGTTGATCACGCCGATGCGCGTCGGGTTGATGCCGACGTGCTCCAGCACCAGATCGGAGCCCGGCGTGATGGCCGCGGCGACCAGGAAGAAGGTCGCGGAGGAGATGTCGGCCGGCACGTCGATCGGGCAGGCTTCGAGGCTGCCGCCACCGTTCAGCCACGCCTCGGCACCCTGACGCTCGACCTTGTAACCGAAGCCATTGAGCATGCGCTCGGTGTGGTCACGCGTCGGCGCCGGCTCGATGGCACGTGTCTCGCCTTCGGCGTAGAGACCGGCCAGCAGCAGGCACGACTTGACCTGAGCGGACGCCATCGGCATCTCGTAACGGATGCCCTTGAGCGGCTGACCACCGTGGATACGCAGCGGCGGACGGCCGTTGTCTGCGGTATCGATCACCGCGCCCATCTCGCGCAGCGGATTGGCGACGCGGTCCATCGGACGCTTGGTCAGCGAGGCATCACCAGTCAGCTCGGTGTCGAAGGCCTGACCGGCCAGCAGACCGGCGAACAGGCGCATCGCGGTGCCGGAGTTGCCGACATACAGCGGGCCCGGCGGCTGCTTCAGGCCGTTGAGACCCACACCGTGAATGGTGACACGCCCCTGATGCGGGCCTTCGATGACCACACCCATGTCGCGGAAGGCCTGCAGCGTGGCCAGGCTGTCTTCCCCTTCCAGGAAGCCTTCGACTTCGGTCACGCCGGTCGCCAATGCGCCCAGCATGATGGAGCGATGCGACATGGACTTGTCGCCCGGCACACGAATGCGCCCCTGAACCTGCCCACCCGGCAGTGCACGGTACCGCACGTTCTGCTGTTCCATGGTCTGATAACTCGTCTGTTTCAAGAGGGTATTGAAGTAGTGTCGGGCGTGGCTTGCGCGGGTGAATATCCCCAGCATCGCCTCACCATCGCCCGCGGTCACGGCAGCGCGCACCCGCGCTACCCCGGCCTCGAATTCATCCAACGCCTCCAGCACCGCATCGCGGTTGGCCAGATAGACGTCGCGCCACATCACCGGGTCACTGCCCGCGATGCGCGTAAAATCACGGAAACCGCCCGCCGCGTAGCGGAAGATCTCCAACCGCTCATCCTGGCGCGCCAGGCTGTCGACCAGCGAGAACGCCAGCAGGTGCGGCAGGTGGCTGGTGCGCGCCAGCACTTCGTCGTGCCGCGCCACGCTCATGCTCAGAAGCTGGGCACCACATACCGACCACATGGCCGCCACGCGCGCCACGGCCTCGGCATCGCTGTCCGGCTCCGGCGTCAGGATCACCTTGTGATCGCGATAGAGCTCGGGATTGGACGCCGCGACACCGCTCTTCTCGGACCCGGCGATCGGGTGACCGAGCACCAGATTCGGCGGCATGCGACCGAAGACGCCGAGCGCCGCATCGCGGATCGCGCCCTTGGTGCTGCCGACATCGGTGATGACGGCGTCATCATCCAGCAACGGCGCCAGTTCGGCCATCACGCTCTGCATCGCCATCACCGGCACGCACAGCACGATCAGCGAGGCACCCGGCACCAGCGCCGCCAGTTGCGTGCTGCCACCGTCGATCAGCCCCATGCGCTGACCGAGGCAGATCTCGTTGGAGTCACGATCACAGGCGAGAATCTCGCCGCGATGGCCCGCCGCGCGCAATGCCGCGGCCAGCGAGCCACCGATCAAGCCCAGCCCGACCAGCAGGATACGCCGCTCACCGGCCAGGCGCTCCGCTGACGGCAGCGAGGACAACAGGTCTGACGGCTCAGCATGGCGCGTGTGGTCAACCTCGCTCACAGCACACCGACCGGGTAGGACCCGAGCACCTTGACGTCCGCCGCGCACTGGCGCAGCTCTTCCAGCGTCGCCGTGATGAGCGGGTCATCGCGGTGGCCACGGAAGTCGATGAAGAAGACGTAGTTCCAGGCACCGGAGCGTGACGGACGCGTCTCGACGCGGGTCAGGTCGATCTGGTGACGGTGGAACGGCGCCAGCAGGTCGTGCAGTGCCCCCGGCTGGTTGCGCATCGCCACCACGATGGAGGTCTTGTCATCGCCGGACGCCGGCACCGAGCTGTCACCGATGATCAGGAAGCGCGTGGAGTTGTCGGGGCTGTCCTCGATCTTCTCCTCGACCTTCTCCAGCTCATAGAGCTTGGCCGCCATGTCACCGGCAATCGCCGCACTGTGCCACTCGGTGCGCACCTGACGCGCGGCCTCGGCATTCGAGGACACCGCGATGCGCTCGGCGTGCGGGAAGTGGGCATCCAGCCACTTGCGGCACTGGGCCAGCGACTGGGCGTGGGAATAGATGCGTGAGATCTTCTCGCGACGCGTATTCGGGCCCACCAGCAGGTGATGATGAATGCGCAGCACCACTTCGCCGGAGATCTTGAGCTGCGAGCCCATGAACGAATCCAGCGTGTGGTTGATGACGCCCTCGGTGGAATTCTCCACCGGCACCACACCGTACTGCACCGCACCCGCTTCCACCTCGCGGAACACCTCGTCGATGGCGGCCATCGGCTTGGTCACGGCGCTGTCACCGAAGTGCTTGAGCGCGGCCTGCTGGGTGAAGGTGCCTTCCGGGCCGAGATAGGCCAGACGGATCGGCTGTTCCAGCGCCAGACAGGCGGACATGATCTCGCGGAACAGACGCGCCATCTCCTCGCCTTTCAGCGGGCCGGGGTTGTTGGCCATGATGCGACGCAACACCTGGGCTTCGCGCTCCGGACGGTAGAACTGCACCTGGCCATCCTCGCCCACGTCACCGGCCGCCAGCTTGACCTCGGCGACCTGCTGCGCGCAGCCCGCACGCTCGCTGATCAGGTTCAGCAGCTCGTTGTCGATGGCGTCGATGCGCTGACGCAGGTCGTCCAGTGTCACCGCCTTGCCCGCCGCCTGCGGCGCAGGGCTTTCCTTGGAATCCGACATCTCACCTCCTCCCTTAGCCGTGACGGCGCGCGAAGTCGCCCATGAAGTCCACCAGCGCAGTGACGGCAGCTTCCGGCACGGCGTTGTAGAGGCTGGCACGCATGCCACCGACGCTGCGGTGACCGGCCAGATTCAAGAGACCCGCCGCTTCGGACTCGGCGAGGAAGGTCTTGTCGAGACGGTCATCGGCCAGCACGAACGGCACGTTCATGCGTGAGCGGTTCTCGGTGACGATCGGGTTGGAATAGAAGTCGCTGCCATCGATGGCAGCGTAGAGTGCCTGCGCCTTGCGATCATTGATCGCGTTCATGGCGGCGAGGCCACCGACCTCATCCTTGAGCCACTCGAACACCAGCCCGGAGAGATACCAGGCGTAGGTCGGCGGCGTGTTGAACATGGAATTGGCCTCGGCGGCCGTCTTCCAGTTCAGCATGGTCGGGCAGTCCTTGCGGGCGCGATCGAGCAGGTCTTCGCGCACGATGACCAGCGTCAGACCCGCCGGACCGATGTTCTTCTGGGCGCCGGCATAGATGACGCCGAAACGGCTGACATCCAGCGGGCCAGACAGGATGGAAGACGACATGTCACACACCAGCGGCACGCCATCCGCTGCCACCTCGGGGATGTAGTCGAACTCGAGGCCGCCGATGGTCTCGTTGGCGGTGTAGTGCAGATAACCCACATCGCCCGAGAGCTGGATCGCGTTCTGGCGCGGCACGGCGATCAGGCCATTGCTCTCGCTGGAGGCCGCCACGTGGCTGCCCACCGCCAGATGCTCGGCTTCCTTGATCGCCTTCTTGCCCCAGATACCGGTATACAGATAGTTGGCACTGCCACCCGCGCCCAGCAGGTTCAGCGGCACACCCGCAAACTGGGTCGAGGCGCCACCCTGCATGAACAACACGCGATAGTTGGACGGAATCTCGAGCAGTTCGCGCAGGTCCGCCTCGGCCTTCTCGGCGATGGCCACGAATTCGTCGGAGCGATGACTCATCTCCATGACGGACAGTCCGCGGCCCTGATAATCCAGCATCTCGGCGCGGGCGCGCTCCAGGACAGCGGTCGGCAGTGCAGCAGGACCGGCGCAGAAGTTGAACTTGCGTGTCATGTCGTCTTATTTCCCGAAAGTGAAGCGACCGCCCCGAAGGCGGTCGCAATCCAGCGTCTTATTCCGCGTCTGTCGGCGGGGTATCCGTCGACTCGGCGTCATCTCCCGCCTGCACCTGTTCGTCGGTGCTCAGCGCCTCTTCGTCCAGCTCATCCTGCACCACGACGACCTCTTCCGGCTCGTCGACACGCACCGTCGTCACCAGACGCTCCTCTTCCGCGGTGCGGATCAAGGTCACGCCCTGAGTGTTGCGCGAGGTGGTGGACACCTCGGCGACGCGGGTACGTACCAGGGTGCCACGGTCGGTGATCAGCATCAGTTCGTCGTTGTCGCTGACCTGCACCGCGCTGACCAGATCACCGTTGCGCTCGCTGGTCTGCATCGCGATCACGCCCTGGCCACCACGGCCACGCAGCGGGAACTCTTCCAGGCGCGTGCGCTTGCCGAAGCCATTGGCGGACGCGGTCAGGATGTAGCACTGCGGCACCTCACCGCTGGCGACGCTGTCTTCCGACGCGCCCTCGGTGGCCGCCACATCAGCGCTCTCGACGCCTTCCGCCGTCGCGTCCGCGGCGTCATCGACCTCGATCTCATTGTCATCGATCGCGGTGGTGCGCGGAATGATCAGGCTGATGACCTGTGCATCGTCGAGCAGACGCATGCCGCGCACACCACGGGCGGTACGGCCCATCACGCGCACGTTCTGCTCTTCGAAGCGGATCGCCTTCCCGTTGGAGGACACCAGCATGACGTGGTCTGAGCCAGACGTGATGTCGGCACCGATCAGGCGGTCACCTTCCTCGATGTCCAGCGCGATCAGGCCGACACTGCGCGGACGCGAGAACTGGCTCAGCGCGGTGCGCTTGACCGTGCCGTTGGCGGTAGCGAAGAAGATGTAGCTGTCAGCGGCGTAATCGCGCACCGGCAGGATGGTGGTGACCCACTCGCCGTCGTCCAGCGGAATCAGGTTGACCAGCGGCTTGCCGCGCGAGCCACGTGACGCCTGCGGCATCTCGTAGACCTTGAGCCAGTACACCTTGCCCTTGTTGGAGAACAGCAGCACGGTGTCGTGGGTCGAGGCGACCAGCAGGTGCTCGATGACATCCTCGTCCTTCATCGAGGTGGCGGACTTGCCGCGGCCACCACGCTTCTGGGCCTGGTAGTCAGACAGCGGCTGGGTCTTGGCATAGCCACTGCGCGAGACCGTCACCACCATGTCTTCCTCGTTGATGAGGTCTTCGATGGTCAGGTCACGACGGCTGGTCATGATCTCGGTGCGGCGCTCATCGGCGTACTGGGCGCGCACTTCGCGCAGCTCTTCGCGGATGACTTCCATCAGGCGGTCGGCAGAGGACAGGATCTCCATCAGCTCGGCGATGCGCTCGAGGATGGAGGAGTACTCGGCCAGCAGCTTCTCGGTCTCGAGACCGGTCAGGCGATGCAGACGCAGCTCGAGGATGGCCTGAGCCTGGGCCGGCGACAGACGGTAGTGCTTGGCGTCTTCAGACAGCCCCAGACCTTCCGGCAGATCTTCCGGACGGCAGGAAGTGGCACCGGCGCGCTCGAGCATCTCGACCACCTGGCCCGGCTGCCATTCGCGATCGATCAGCTTTTCCTTGGCTTCCGCCGCGCTCGGCGAGCCCTTGATCAGCTCGATCACCTCATCGATGTTCGAGATCGCCACCGCCAGACCTTCAAGAATGTGGCCACGTTCACGCGCCTTCTTGAGCTCGAACAGGGTGCGGCGGGTGACGACTTCACGACGGTGACGCACGAAGGATTCCAGAATCTGCTTGAGATTCAGGATCTTCGGCTGACCTTCGTGCAGTGCGACCATGTTGATGCCGAACACGGTCTCGAGCTGGGTCTGGGAGAAGAGATTGTTGACGACCACTTCACCGGACTCGCCACGCTTGGTCTCGATGACCACGCGCAGACCGTCCTTGTCGGACTCGTCACGCAGCTCGGCGATGCCCTCGATCTTCTTGTCCTTGACCAGTTCGGCGATCTTCTCGATCAGACGCGCCTTGTTCACCTGGTAGGGAAGCTCGGTGATGATGATGTGATCACGGCCGTTCTTGTCGTTGTGCTCGATGGTATGCACGGCACGCACGTAGATACGACCACGACCGGTGCGGTAGGCATCGAGGATGCCGGCACGGCCGTTGATGATACCGGCGGTCGGGAAGTCCGGCCCCGGAATGAATTCCATCAGCTCATCGATGGTCAGATCGCCGTTGTCGATCAGCGCCAGACAGCCGTCGATGACCTCGCCCATGTTGTGGGGCGGGATGTTGGTGGCCATGCCCACGGCGATACCGGAGGAGCCATTGACCAGCAGGTTCGGGGTCTTGGTCGGCAGCACGGCAGGAATGCGCTCGGTGCCGTCATAGTTGTCGACCCAATCGACGGTGTCCTTCTCGAGGTCGGCCAGCAGCTCGTGCGCCAGGCGCGCCATGCGCACCTCGGTGTAACGCATCGCCGCGGCGCTGTCGCCATCGATGGAACCGAAGTTGCCCTGACCATCCACCAGCACATAACGCATGGAGAAGTGCTGGGCCATGCGGACGATGGTGTCGTAGACCGCACTGTCACCGTGCGGGTGGTATTTACCGATCACATCGCCGACGACACGGGCAGATTTCTTGTAGGCCTTGTTCCAGTCATTGTTCAGCTCGTGCATCGCGAACAGTACGCGACGGTGAACCGGTTTGAGGCCATCGCGAACATCCGGCAAGGCACGCCCGATGATGACGCTCATCGCGTAATCGAGATACGACTGCTTGAGCTCGTCCTCGATGTTGACTGGCAGTATCTCTCTGGCGATCTCACCCATGATTCGTCAAATCCTTGAACTCAACTGTTGGCGCCACTGCAGCAACGACGCATGCTCCGTCGGTACTGCAGCGCGGCAGTGGCGTGAAGCAGACACGGGGTGCCAGCTCCGCGGCACCGAAGTGGCGGCATTATATCACTTGCGAGCGCGCCTAGCAGCTCACACGACGCCGCAAGGACACCTCAGTACGGTAGTACGGCCGTCAATGTGCGCGGCTTGCTGGCTCATGCCTCGCCGCTGACGGCGATCAGGCCGTTTCCTCACTGACCAACGCGCCCAGCAGCGCGCCGATCTCGCCGTCCAGCGGCATGGCGCGACCGGTGTCGGTATTCATCAGCACGAAGGTGAAATCCGCCCTGGAGACCAGCGCCCCGGAACGCGGATGCACCTCACCCATGCGCCGCTCACCCAGGTGGATCTCCTGGCGCATGATCATCTTGCGGCGCCCGAGCTCTGACAGCCGCGTGGTGATGACCAGCTCATCATGCACGGTGGCGGGATAGTGCCAATCCAGGTTGAGGTTGACCGCTACCATCGCGATGCCTTCGCGCTTGAGTGCGGCCAGATCGAGATGCGCGAGCATGAACTCCCAGCGCCCCTCCTCATAGAACTCCAGATAGCGGGCATTGTTGACGTGCCCATAGCCATCCAGATGGTAGCCACGCACCGTCAGGGTCGTGCGACTGACGAGGCCTGCGTGATTGCCGGCGTCTGTGTGAGTGCCGACGTCTGTGCGAGTGCCGACGTCTGTGCGAGTGCCGACATCTGTGTAAGTGCCGTCCGCTGCCTGCGGTGGATTGCTGTCGTGTTGCATCCCTGCCTCCCGTCCGTGAAACGATCGCGCCGCGTGGCCATCGTCAGCTGATCTTATGCCGGTGACGGACAGAAAAACAAACGCTTGGCTGAATGATGACGCCTGCCCTGCTCGCCATCCCGGCAAGGCGGCTACTCGCCGGGCGGACCCTGCGGCGGCCTCTCGCCGCCCTCATCGTCGAGGAAGTGCCCCTTCTCGCCCATGAAGCAGCCGAAGATCTGGTTAACCCCCGGCGCGGAGGCGTGATAGTGATAGCCACGCACCGGGTCCGTCTCGCCGCCACACTCATCCAGGTCAGCGGGGATGTTGCCGTCCTTGTCCTCTCTGGCATAGATGGCATAGCCATCCAGCGCATAGCCGATCATCGGCGAATGGCCATCTTCCTGAATGCCGATCTCGGAGCAGCCAGTGGCGGTGTGATAGTGATAGCCCTCATGTGGATTGGCATGCGCGCCACAATCATCGAGCACCCCCAGGGTGTGAGAGCTCAGGATCAGCTCCAGCGGCGCCGGCGGGCCGAACAGCACGCCATTGAGCGCCACGCCGGTGTTGGAGCGGCCGGCAAGCGAGGTCGGCTCGGCGGCCGGCACCGGCACCTTGGGAATCACGACAGTCTTCTCGATGCCACCGCCCAGCTCATCCAGCGGACACTCGAGACAGAAGTTGTCGAAACCTTCGATGGGGTTCGGGTTCCCCGCCACCTCGCAACCACGTGCGCCGTCGATCACGGTGATCTCGCCCGTGTTGACGTCGTACATCTGCCACTCCTTGTCCTTGTAGAGAGTGGCCAGATTCTTGATGAACTCACCGTCCACCTGATAGAGAGTGCCCTCGCCATCCATCCAGGTGCCGCCTTCCTCCTCACCGGAGTGGATATTGGGCGGGCAGAAAGGCCCCTCCGGCGAGGTTTGCGGGTCCGCGGGCGCACCGGCCACACGGAACTGATAGCAGGCCGTCTGCGTGCCGCCGCTCAGGGTGCAGTCGACGGTCTCGACCTCACCGACGATCGCGCCCTCGGCAAACATCCTAGGCTCCAGCCCGACCGCCGCCGGGGCAGATTCGCCGTCAGCGGCTGCCTCTTTCGTGACCGTTGCACTGGTCTCGGCCGCGCTGGCCGTCTTGTCGTGGGCGTCATGCTCCCCATTGCAGCCGAACAGCAGCAGGGACAGCGCCGTCAGCGTCAGTGGTCGTGTCCGTTTCAGCGCGCTCACGCCCGAAGCTCTGCTCTTCACAAAAGCCTCCACAACCATCTCCTCAGCAGTCCCCACAGCAGTCTCTACAACAACGTCGTCGATCACTCTGCCGCCCTCCGCGTCTCAAGTCTGATGGTCTATGCCTACAGGTCGACCCCTGCTGGTCGATGCCTGCTGGTCGATTTCTGTCGGCCGATACCGCAAACCGCCAGACCGCGCACCGCCAGTTCGACTCAAGACTAGCGCCACAGCGTGCATACAGTATGTCTTTGCGCTCACGCGAGATGGTCGGCAACCGCAGTGTGACGCAGGGTCACGTCCACGGCGGATGACCCGCCGCATGAGTTTCGCCATAATATGCGCCATTCAGACGGGCAGCCCCCGTTCACCGGACTCAAGGACTGGTCGCATGTGGTTCAAGAACCTGCAACTGTATCGCCTGCACGATAGCGCACCGCTGGAAGAGGGTCGTCTCGCCGACGCCCTGCCGGAGCATGTCTTCCGCCCGGTCACCGGCGTCGAAGCCAAGCGTATCGGCTGGGTGGCACCGGGCGGTCGCAACAGCGACCTGCTGGTACACGAGATTCAGGGCCATTTCCTGATCAGCGCCCTGCGCCAGGAGCGCGTACTGCCCTCCGCCGTGGTCAAGGAAGAACTCGAGGAGCGCGTGGCCGAGCGCGAGACGGCCGAAGGCCGTCCGCTGCGTCGCCGCGAGAAGCTGACCCTCAAGGAGCAGATCTACGAGGAGCTGCTGCCGCGCGCCTTCACGCGCTCCTCGCGCACCGACCTGTGGTGGGACAGCCGGCGCGGCCTGATCGCCGTCAACGCCTCGAATGCCAAGCGCGCCGAGGAAGTGCTGGACCTGCTACGCCAGACACTGGGTACGCTCAAGGTCACGCCGCTGGCCGTTGCGCAACCGCCTTCCCAGGTGATGACCACCTGGCTGAAGGATGTCAACTCACGTCCGGAAGACCTGATCGTCGGTGACCAGGTCGAACTCAAGGCGCCGGGCGGCGAAGATGGCGTGCTGCGTGCGCGCCAGTTCGATCTCGACGGCGAGGAAATCCAGACGGCGCTGAATCTGGGCCGTGTGGTCAGCAAGCTGGCGCTGGAAGTCGATGGCCGCGTCGCGCTGGTGCTCGGTGAGGACATGGCGCTCAAGAGCCTCAAGTTCGCCGATGCCGTGGTCGATGAAGCCAACGCCCAGGATGACGGCGAAGATCCCATCCTGCGTCTGGAGACCGACTTCGCGCTGATGGCCCAGGTGCTGTCCGGCGTGATCGAGCAGATGACCGCCTGGCTGGGTGGTGAAGCCCAGCCCGCCAGCTGAGCCTTCGGCCCGCTGCCGACCTTCTCTTTTTTCAGAATGACAAACCCGGATGACGTGCGTCGATGACTGACACTGCAACACCCAAGCCTGCCACGACCAGCGAACAGGACCCGTTCGCCGATATTCGCCCCTACCACGACGACGAGGTAGCGGAGGTGCTGGTACGCCTGGAGCAGGACCGCGAGCTGCTCGACACCCTGACTCGCTTCCGCCTGCCGGGCCTGACCCAGCGCTTCCCGTGGCTGGCACGCCAGATCGCGCGCCTGGCCATCAAGCGCGAGATGATTGGCGTCAAGGACGTTGCCAGTTTCCAGAGCCGCATCGCCGTCTACATGGCGCGCATGATCCACACCACCACCACCAGCTTCGAGACGGTGGGACTGGAGCGTCTGTCCCCGGACACGCCATATCTGTTCCTGTCCAACCATCGCGACATCTCGCTGGACCCGGCCTTCGTCAACTACGCCCTCTATCGTCACGGGCGTGACACGGTGCGCATCGCCATCGGTGACAACCTGCTGCAGAAACCCTTCGTCACCGACCTGATGCGCCTCAACAAGAGCTTCATCGTGCCGCGCTCCGCCAAGGGCAAGCGCGCGATGCTGGCCGCCTACCAGTCGCTGTCGGGCTATATCCGCCACTCGCTGACCCACGACCAGCACTCCATCTGGCTGGCCCAGCGTGAAGGGCGCGCCAAGGATGGCCGTGATGGCACCGAGAGCGCCATCATCAAGATGCTGACCATGGCGGCGCGCACCGCCGACAAGACGCGTCCGTTCAGCGAGGCGGTCAGCGAGCTCAACATCGTGCCGGTGTCGATCAGCTACGAGTTCGACCCCTGTGACCTGCAGAAGGCGCGTGAGCTGGCGGCCGTCGCCAATGAAGGCCGTTACGAGAAGGTGCAGTACGAGGACATCAAGTCCATTGCGGCGGGCATCAGCGGCCACAAGGGGCGCGTCAAGCTGGTGTTCGGCAAGCCGCTCAAGGGCGACTTCGAGACCCCGGAAGACGTGGTGAAGGAAGTCGACCGCCAGGTGCTGGCCTACTACACCCTCTATCCGAGCCATCAGCTGGCACTCGAGAAGCTGGCCGCCAGCCGCCCGCAGCTGCGTGAGGAGCCGCGCCTGGCCTCGGCGCTGGATGTCTCGGCCATCAGCGGTGCCGAGCGCGCCACCTTCGAGAACCGCCTCGCAGAGGTGCCCGCAGAGCTCAAGGACTGGTGGCTGGTGCAATACGCCAACCCGATTCTCAACCGCGAAGGGCTCTCCATCGACCTCGATGAGAAGCTCGATGCCGCCGAGGCGACGGACGGCGAGAAGGTCGCGCAGTAAGACGGCGCAAGACACATCGCCCCCGCGCTTGGCACAACCAAAGCCACGAAAAAGCCACCGTCAATCGACGGTGGCTTTTTCGTGGGCCACTACTTGCGCCAGAAGCTGGGCGAGAACAGCACCAGCACGGTCAATATCTCGAGACGCCCCATCAGCATGCCGATGCACAGCAACCACTTGGCACTGTCCGGCAGGCTCGAGAAGTTGCCCGCCGGGCCGATGATCTCGCCAAGTCCCGGGCCGACGTTGGTGACGGCCGTGGCGGCGCCGGTCACCGCGGTGATCAGGTCCAGCCCGATGAACGACAGCGCCAGCGCCAGGCCACCGATGGTGATGAAGAAGAAGAACGAGAAGGCGATCACGGCGCGCACCACCTCATCGGGCAGCGCGCGGCCGTTGTAGCGCTGCGAGAAGACGCCATTGGCATGGATCAGCGAGCGCAGATGGTTGCCGAGCATGATCAGGCCGATCTGCAGGCGGAAGATCTTCATGCCGCCGCTGGTCGAGCCGCTGCAGCCGCCGACGAAGGTCAGATAGAAGAAGGCCACCACCGCAAAGGGCCCCCAGGCACTGTAGTCATCGCTGGCGTAGCCGGTGGTGGTCACCACCGAGATGACATTGAAGGTCACCTGGGTCAGCGCCGTGAAGATGGCCTCGCCATTGACGACGCGATACAGCGTCAGCAAGGCGATCACCCACCCCAGCAGCCGCAGGAAGCCGCGTACCTGGGCATCACGCCACAAGACGCCGGCCTGGTCCTGCCAGGCGCGGATGAACAGCACGAAGGGCAGCGCCCCCAGCAACATGAAAGCCGACGCCATCCACAGCAGATGGGGCCGGTCAGAATAGACGCCCATCGAGCTGTCGTAATTGGAGAAGCCGCCGGTGGCCAGCGACGTCATGCCATGCACCAGCGCATCCAGCCAGTGCATGCCACCGAGCCAGTAACAGACGATGGCCAGCAAGGTCAGCCCGACATAGACCAGCCCGATGGCCTTGGCCACGCCACCGGCACGCGGCAGCACCTTGTCGGACCAGTCCGAGGATTCGGTCTGGAACAGGCGCATGCCGCCGACCTTCAGAAACGGCAGGATCGCGATCGCCATCACGATGATGCCGATGCCGCCGACCCACTGCATCAGGCCGCGCCACAGCTTGAGGCCATCCGAGAGCCCTTCGATGTCAGACAGCACGGTCGAGCCGGTGGTGGTGATCGCCGACACCGATTCGAACACGGCATCGGTCACGCCCAGGTGGGTGGCACCGAAGATCAACGGCAGGCTCGAGTAGGCCGACACCAGCACCCAGCTCAGCGTCGTCAGCACGAACATCGCACGCGGCTTGAGCTGCAGCTCCACCTTGCGCGATACCGTCAGCATGATGGCCGCCGAGCCGAGCGTGATGCCCAGCGAGATCAGGAAGGCGCTGGCATCCGCATCCGCTTCGCCGAGCAACACCAGCAAGGGCGCCAGCATCATCAAGGCCACCACGCACAGCAGCAGGCCGAGTACCCGGATGACCGGCAACCATTCCGAGAGCGAAAGAAGGCGAACCAGCGCCTGCGAGTGCGCTCGGGTCGCCTGCCCTGCGTGAGCCCGTCTACGCAGCAGGTCCCGCGAGCCACCCTTCATGCCACCGACCTGTTGATGACAGTCATCATTGTGCGTCCTCAGCGTTTTACCCCATGACGCCCCGGGCGCCAGTCTCAGTGCGGCGATACCTTACACCCTCTTCCGCCGCTGTCCAGCGCCGCCACAGCGGTGACCCGCCGCAGGACATCACGCCCCAACACCTCACGTCAGGCGCCTTGTACCGCCCTGCAAGCTGCTATCCTGCCAACGACACGCGTAGCCACGCCGCCTGCTCAGTGCCAACACGCCTGAGTCCGGTTGGGCTGCCCAACCCCTGTGCGGTACACTGAGACCCCAATATGGCAACGATGCGTTCACGGACAAGAACCTCATGCGTCTGACTGATTGGCGAGCCTGGCAGGCGAGTGCGACCCGCACCGCCCACGACAGCCGCGTAGATATCACCCCCTCCCCGCGTGCCGAGCAAGTCCCGGCCATGCAGCGTCGCCGACTCAGCCCGGTCGGCCAGGCCTGCTGCAAGCTGCTGTTCGCGCTCGACCCTGACGCCGACCTGCCCATCATCCATGCCTCGCGCCATGGCGATACCGGCAAGATTCTCGCCCTGCTGGATGCCGCCACCCAGTCCGACGAAGCCCTGTCACCGGCACGCTTCTCGCTCTCGGTGCACAACGCCGTGCTGGGCATGTACTCGATCACCGGCAAGTCCCATCAGCCGCTGGAAGCCCTCGCCGCCTGCGGCAACGAATTCGAGGCGCTGATGAGCGAGGCGCTCGGCTATCTGAGCGAGCGCGAGGACGTCATCGTGCTGTTTTCCGACATCGCCGCGCCGGAGGCCTTCCTGCACCACGGTGACTACCCGGCCTGCGCCAGCGCCGTCGCCCTGCGCCTGAGCCGCAGCAGTGACGATGACAGCGCATGGACACTGAGCGCCACGCCTGACGAGTCGTTGACGGACAGCGCCCCGACGCCGCTTGAGGTCATCGCCTGGCTCGAGCAGGCCGGGGCTGAGACGCTCGCCTGTCGTCGCCATCACTGGCAGCTGAGCCGCGCTCACGCCGCCTCACCGACGCCGCAAGCAGACTGATGCCGCGCATGCTGTCGTCACCCCTCGGGCGCCTGTGGCGTGGCATCGCCACGGCCATCAGCTTCCTGACCTTCGGGCTGGGCGGCTTGCTGGTGGGGGGGATGTGGCCCCTGCTGACACTGGTGGTACGCCGCCCCGACAAGCGACAGAAGCTCGCACGCAGCATCATCCATCACTGCATGCGCGGCTTCGTGGGTCTGATGCGCGGCCTGGGCGTGCTCGACTATCGCTTGCACGACTGCGAGCGCCTGCAACGCCCGGGCCTGCTGGTGCTGGCCAATCACCCGACGTTGATCGACGTGGTCTTCCTGCTCGCGCTGATTCCCCACGCCGACTGCGTGGTCAAGGGGCGGCTGGCACGCAACCCCTTCACCCGTGGCCCCATCCGCGCCGCGGGCTACATCACCAATGAAGAGCCGCAGGGCGTGCTCGAGGCCGCCGGCGCGAGCCTGGCGCGCGGCAATGCCTTGATCCTGTTTCCGGAAGGCACGCGCAGCGTGCCCGGGCGGGCGCTGAAATTCCGCCGCGGCGCCGCCAACATCGCGCTGCGCACGCCAAGCGAGATCACCCCCGTGCTGATCGACTGCCAGCCCAGCACCCTGACCAAGGGCGAGCCCTGGTATCACATCCCGGCCCAGCGGGTGATGCTCAATATCAAGGTGCTGCCGGACATGACGGCGCATGTCGCACCGCCACCGGCAGCAGAGGATGAGGTGCCGCTGTCACGCGATGCCCGCCAGTTGACGCGCCGCCTGGCCAGCGATTTTGCCGCTGAGCTGGCCGCCTTCCAGCAACGGATTCGCGAGTCATGACAACGCGCTGCGCCGCACTGCCCCTGAGCTTGATGCTGGTCAGATAGCGAGAAAAACGGATTAAGATATTCGGCCTTCCCGCCGTTAATAAAGCCTGCTGCCATTCATACCGGCCATTATCGGTACGCCGACACGAGGAATACTCATGAGCGATAGCGCCAAGCTGGAACTGGAACTCAAGCAACTGATCATCGACACCCTGGAGCTTGAGGACATCACGCCGGACGACATCGTCGCCGATGAGCCGCTGTTCGTGGACGGCCTGGGTCTGGATTCGATTGACGCCCTGGAGCTCGGTCTCGCGCTGCAGAAGCAGTACGGCATCACGCTGGACGCCGAAGCCGAGGACACTCGCGCGCATTTCGCCAGCCTCAATGCCCTGCGTGAACTCGTGGAGGCCCGTCGTGAGCGCTGAGCAACAGACCGCGTCCCGCGAAGAGATCTATGCCCATGTGCGCAGCACCCTGATCGAGCTGTTCGAGATCGATGCCGCTGACATCCACCCCGAGGCGCTGCTCTATGAAGACCTCGACATCGACAGCATCGATGCGGTGGACCTGGTGGTCGAACTCAAGAAGTTCACCGGCCGTCGCATCGAAGCCAATGACTTCAAGAGCGTACGCAGCCTCGATGATGTCGTGACTGCCGTCGAGCAGCTGATGCAGCGCCAGGCATGACGTCATTGTCCTCTGGTCGAGGGCGGCGCCCGTCACTGACGAGCCTGCTGCTCGGCGGGCTGGGCGTGGTGGCCGCCGTGTGCTGGCCGCTGCTGGTCTATGCCCTGCTCTCGCGGCTGACGGCAGACCCGGCGGGCGACGCGACCAGCGGACATGTCTCGCCCTGGGTGTGGGCACTGATCGCGCTGGGGGCCTTGCTGATCCAGCGTCTGCCCCTGCCGTTGATCCTGCGCCTGACGCTGGCCGCGCTGCTGATCGCCATCAGCCTGCTCAGCGAGGCGGAACTGGGGCTGCGCGCCTATCCGGTGCTGGTCAATCTGGCCATGCTCAGCGTGTTCGCCACCAGTCTGTGGCGCGGCATGCCGGTCATCGAGCGTCTGGCGCGTCTGCAGGAGCCTGATCTGCCCGCCGCCGGCGTGCGTTATACCCGCAAGGTCACCCGAGTGTGGTGCGGCTTCTTCGTCTTCAATGCCAGTGTCGCCGCGGCCACGGCGCTGTATGCCGACCTCGCGACCTGGACGCTCTACAACGGCCTGGTGAGCTACGTGCTGATGGGGCTGCTGTTCTGCGGCGAATGGCTGGTACGCCGTCGCCTGCGCCGCGCCGATGGCTGAGCCTGGTTATCGATGAGCTTGGTTATCGATGAGCTTGGTTATCGATGAGCTTGGCTATCGATGAGCTCGGCTATCGATAGCTGAGTCCATGCATTGATTCGCCCCGCGTGGATTTGCCCGGCGTGGATTTGCCCGGCGTGGATTCGCCCGGCGTGGATACGTCCCCAGATGAATTCGACTTTCTGAAGAGTTGCCTGCCTCACATGTCTGATGCCCGCCAGCCTACCAGCCTCGCCACCGCACGCTCCACTGAGCAAGACGCCGCCCTGCGCGCCACCTCCCTCATCCATCAGGGCTGGCGCCAGCTCGCCCGACTCGCGCCCGCGGCGCCGGCCTGCTGGCTGGCCAGTCCCGGTCAGCCGCTGCGCCCGCTGAGTCGTGCCGAGATGATGGCACGCGTCGATGCCTGGCATCAGTGGCTGGACAACCTGCCCGCAGCGCATGCTGGCCGCCGGCCCGGTGCACGCTGGGTGCTGTTCCAGCCCACGGCGCTTGGCGCCTGCGTGCAGCTGCTGGCGCTGTGGGAGCGCGGCATGCTCGCCGTGCTGCCCGGCGATGACCGCCCGGAAACCCTGGCCCGCCTGGCCGAGAGCTGTGATGGCAAGCTGCCCGAGACCAGCGCCGCTGGCTGGCCGCCGGAGCAATCCGGCGCTGCCAGCTCTGTTGCCGCACCGAATACACCGTTCGAGATCACACCCGACGGCGCGCGTCTCGCGCTGGAGCTCTGCACCTCCGGCTCCACCGGCGAGCCGCTGCGCATCGCCAAGCGCTTCGATCAGCTCGAGGCCGAACTGGCCGTGCATCGCACGCTGTGGCCGCTGGCGACGGACGCTTCAGGCACTGACTCAGCGTCTGAGCCAGGCACCGTCAGCCTCAGCCAGGTCAGTCACCAGCACATCTACGGTCTGCTGGTGTCGCTGCTGCGCCCGCTCAGCGAAGGGGTGCCGTTTCTCAGCGAAGCCTGTCATTACCCGGAGCAGCTGGCCGCCGCCATCGCGCAGCTGTCCGGCCTCGGGCATCGCTGCCAGCTGGTCAGCTCGCCGGCCCAGCTGGCGCGCCTGCCCCAGACCAGTGACGAGAGCCGCGTGGCGGGCCAGGCTCAGGATCAGGAACAGGCTCAGCTGTTGCGGGTCTTCTCTTCAGGTGCCCCGCTGCCGGCCGAGGCCGCCCGCCACGCCGAGAACTGCCTGCAGGCGCCGGTGATCGAGATCTACGGCAGCACCGAGACGGGTGGCATCGCGCATCGCCGCCAGCACGAGACGCCCCACTGGACACCGCTGCCGGAGGTCGAGCTCCGCTTCTCGCCCGACTTCGCGGTGCGCTCGCCGTTTCTGGAACAGCCCGACCAGTGGTGGCAGCAGGCCGACAACGCCGCGCCACTGACGCCTGAGCCGCCGTCGCAAGGCGAGCAGAATAATGCGCCACGCTTTCAGCTGCTGGGGCGCAGTGATCGCCTGGTCAAGCTGGCCGGCAAGCGGGTCTCGTTGAGCGCGGTGGAGCGCTGCCTCAGCGCGCAAGCGGAGGTGCTGGAAGTACGTTGCCTGCCGATGCCCACACGCGATCATCGCCTGGGCGCAGTGGTGGTGATGGAAGAGAGCACGCTACCGCAGGACCACGCCAGCCGCCGTGATCTGATCGCGCGTCTGCGGCGTGCGCTGATGCCGGGCTTCGAGCGCATCGCCCTGCCGCGCTACTGGCGCTTCGTCACGCGCCTGCCGCTGAATGCCCAGGGCAAGTTCACGGCGGACTCCGTCGCGCGACTGTTTGCCGATCTCGACGATCATCGTCTGCCACGCTGGCTGGGCGAAACCTCCAGCGGTCCGCAGCAGCTGACGCTGGAAGCCGAGGTGCCCGACAGCCTGTGCTACCTCGAGGGTCATTTCGCCGCCCAGCCACTGGTGCCCGGCGTGGTGATGCTCAAGTGGGCTCGCGATCTCGGTCGCCGCCTGCGCCTGGCGGGCGTCGGCGTGCAGGAAAGCCGTTTTCAGCGTCTGGAGCGCATCAAGTTCTCCAACCTGTTGCTGCCGGGCATGCGCTTCTCGCTGGCCGCGACACTGGTCGCCGACAGCCACGGCCTGCGCGTCGACTTCCGCCTGGAATCCCGCGCAGGCCTGCATGCCAGCGGCCGCTTGCGCTACGGTGCTGATACCGATAGCGCACCTCTCAGTTCGCCACTTAGTTCGCCACTTAGTTCGCCACTTAGTTCACCCCAGACGACACCCACACCGGAGGCGTCATGAGCCAGCCCCAGGCGCCGATGACCGGCCACACATCCTCTCCCCCCAGCCGCGAGTCGTCACTGCGCGCCTGCGTGGTGATTCCGGTCTACGACCACCCCGCCACCATCGCCGGCGTGTGCGCGGGTCTGGCACCGCTCGGGCTGCCCATCGTGCTGGTGGATGATGGCTGCAGCGCGCCCTGCGCCGAGGTGCTGGATCAGCTGGCGGCCGAGGGTCATCACCTGGTGCGCCGTGAGCAGAATGGTGGCAAGGGTGCTGCCGTGCGCAGTGGGCTGCAGGCTGCCGAGCAGCTCGGCTTCACCCATGCCCTGCAGGTGGATGCCGATGGACAACACGACGTCAGTGATCTGCCCGCCTTCCTCAACGGCATGCAGGAAAATCCCGACTGCCTGCAGATCGGCTACCCCGAATACGACGCCAGCGTGCCGCGCATCCGCTTCTATGGCCGCTACGCCTCGCACATCTGGGTGTGGATCAACACCCTGTCGCTGGCCATCCGCGACACCATGTGCGGCGTGCGCCTCTACCCGCTGGCCGCCACCAACCGGCTGCTGGCGCGTCATGACTGTGGCGATCGCATGTCCTTCGACACCGAGGTGCTGGTGCGCTGGTACTGGGCCGATGGCGAGGTCGCCAACCTGCCGGTGCATGTCAGCTATCCCACCGGAGGCGTCAGCCACTTCCGCCCCGGTCACGACAACCTGTTGATCAGCGCCATGCACACGCGGCTGTTCCTCGGCATGCTGCTGCGCTCACCAAAACTGGCCTGGCGCACGCTGAAGGGGCTGGGCGGCAAGGCACAGTCTCCCAGCACTCACACCATGTCGCCGTCAGAATCAAAGCCGCAAGCCGATGAAAGTTCTGCACCCAATCACTGGGCCCGTCTGTCCGAGACCGGCTCGTTGAGCGGCATGCGCCTGATGGTGACGATTCGTCGTCGCCTCGGTGCCTGGCCGTTTCGCATCTCGCTTTTTCCGGTGCTGGTGTGGTACTTCCTGCTGCGCGGGGTGGCGCGGCGTGCCTCCTTCGACTTCCTCAAGCGCCTTGAGCCAGAGCTTGGCGGCGTGCGCCTGTGGGCGAAAAGCTTCACCCACTTCATGCAGTTCGGTGAGGCGATCATGGACAAGGTCTCGGCCTGGAGCGGCGAGATTCCGCTGTCCTCGCTGACCGGCACCGGCCCGGAAGACCTGCGTGACGCCGCGCTGCGTGGCGAGGGCGGCATCATCCTCGTCGCCCACCACGGCAATCTGGATGTGATCAATGCCATCGGCGAGCGCCACGACATCGACCTGTGTGCGCTGGTGCACACGCGCCACGCCGAGAAGTTCAATCAGCTGCTGGAGCAGGCCACCGGGCGCAAGCCGCCGCAGATGATCGAGGTCAGCGAGATCACGCCTGCCACCGCCATGGCGCTGGGTGATCGCGTCAATCGCGGCGGCTTCGTGGTCATCGCCGCCGACCGCGTGCCGATTCCGCCCACCGCCGACGATGGCAAGGCAGATGCCAAGGCCGACACCCCTCCGGCAGAAGGCAGCAGGCCCGCGTCGCCGGCCAGTGCCGCTGCATCACCACGCGTGCTGCACTGTGACTTCATCGATCAGCCCGCGCCCTTCCCGCAGGGGCCCTTCATGCTGGCCGCGCTGCTGCGCTGTCACGTCTATACCCTGAGCTGCATTCGCGAACAGGGCGGCGCCCATCCGCGTTTCCGGGTCGACTTCGCACCCTTCGATGACAGCCGCGCCGTCAAGCGCAGCGGTCGCGAGGCGTGGATCCAGCAGGCCATGCAGCGCCACGCCCGTCATCTGGAAGCGCGCGTGAAGCGCCATCCGCTGCAGTGGTTCAACTTCTTCGATTTCTGGCATCAGGCGCCTGACAGCACGTCGAATCCAGACAGCACGTCGGCTCCGAAACAGGACGCCTGATCCGCGCCGGGCCTGCGACAACGACGCATCGCGCCCGGCTCTGCAGCCTTCACCTTGTTCGGTCTTCACGTTCAGCGCATTTTCACGCTTCTCTCTTCGCCAGGTACCTCGTCATGTCACAGCCCGCCACCTCTTCCTCCGCCCTGATTCTCGACGGCAGTGATATCACCCTCGAGCAGTTGATCGATGTCGCCGAAGGCCGCCGCGACGTGCGCCTGACCCCGGATGCCGCCTTCCGCGCCCGTATCGAGGCCGGCCCGGCCCTGCTGGAACGCCTGCTGGAAGAAGAAGGCGTGGTCTACGGCGTCACCACCGGTTACGGAGATTCCGTGACGCGTGCCGTGCAGGGGGCAAAGGACCTCGAAGCCCTGCCGCGCCACCTCTACACCTTCCACGGCTGTGGCATGGGCGCGGACCTGGATGTGGTCAGCAGTCGCGCGGTGGTGATGGTGCGCCTCGTCTCGCTGTGCCGGGGTGTCTCCGGGGTCAGCATGGCGCTGCTGGAGCGCCTCGTGTGGCTGCTCAATCACGACATCCTGCCGCGCATTCCCGAGGAAGGCTCGGTGGGCGCCAGCGGCGATCTCACCCCGCTGTCCTATGTGGCCGCCGTGCTGTGTGGCGAGCGTGAGGTCTGGGTGCGTCCCGGCGCAGGCCAGCCCCACGCGTTGCGCCCGACGGCGGAGGTCTTCGCGGCACACGGCCTGACACCCTATGTGCTGCGCCCCAAGGAAGGGCTGGCACTGATGAACGGCACCGCCGTGATGACGGCCCTCGCCGCGCTGGCCTACGGCCGCACCACCTACCTCAGCCGCCTGAGCGCGCGCATCACCGCGCTCAGCGTGCAGGCACTGGAAGGCAACCCCTACCACTTCGATGCTGACCTGTTCGCTGCCAAGCCGCATCCCGGTCAGGCCCGCGTGGCCCGGTGGCTGCGCGATGATCTCGCCCACCCGGCGGCGCCGGAAGTCGACGCCACACCGATCAACTCGCCGCGCCTGCAGGACCGCTACTCGACGCGCTGCGCGCCCCACGTCATCGGCGTGGTCGAGGACAGCCTCAGCTGGTGGCGCAGTTTTCTCGAGACCGAGCTCAACAGCGCCAACGACAACCCGCTGATCGATGTCGAGGCCGGCAAGATTCTCCACGGCGGCCACTTCTACGGCGGCCATGTGGCGATGGTGATGGACAGCCTCAAGACGGCGGTCGCCAACCTGGCCGACCTGCTCGACCGCCAGCTGGCACTGCTGGTCGACAGCCGCTACAACCGTGGCCTGCCCAGCAACCTCAGCGGTGCCACGCTCGAGCGCGCGCCGCTCAATCATGGCTACAAGGCGGTGCAGATCGGCGCCTCGGCCTGGACGGCGGAAGCCCTCAAGCTGACCATGCCCGCCAGCGTCTTCTCGCGTTCCACCGAGTGCCACAATCAGGACAAGGTCAGCATGGGCACCATCGCCGCGCGTGATGCGCTGCGCGTGCTGACACTGGTGGAACAGGTCGCCGCCGCCACCCTGCACGCCGCCGTGCAGGGCAGCGAGCAGCGCGCCGACATCACGGGCCAAGCCGCCACGCCGCCCAGGCTGGCCGCCTTCACCCGTGAGCTGCGTGAAGACATCGCGCCCCTCGAGGAAGATCGTGGCCTGGAAGCCGACCTGCGCCTGCTGTGCGCGCGCATCCGTGAGCGCCATTGGACCCTGAGTGCCGGCGAGGCCCACGCATGAACGAGAAAGAAGCCTTGAGCAAGAAAGAAGCTATGAGCGGGGCAGCCTTGAGCGAGGAAAAAGCCTTGAGCGAGAAACAAGCCATGAATCAGCCAGCCGACACCCCGATGCCGACCGCCACGGTAGAGATGGAAGTGCCCTTCCACGACGTCGACATGATGGAAGTCGCCTGGCACGGCCATTACGTGCGCTATCTCGAGATCGCCCGCTGCAAGCTGCTCGACATGCTCGATTACAACTACCCGCAGATGCGCGATTCCGGCTACGCCTGGCCGGTGATCGACCTGCGCCTGCGCTATGCCGGCCCGGCGCGCTTCGGCCAGCGTATCGCCGTCACCGCACGGCTGCGCGAGTGGGAGAATCGCCTCAAGCTCGACTACGTGATCCGCGATGTCGAGAGCGGCAAGCGCCTGACCCGCGGCTACAGCGTGCAGGTCGCGGTCGGGTTGGAGGATGGCGAGATGCTGCTGGCCTCGCCCGCCGCGCTCAGCGAGCGGCTGGCCGCCTGGCAGGACAATCAGTCGCAAGTCAGTCAGTCACGCTCCAGCGACGAAGATGCGCCTGCCACCTCGAACCCGACACAAGGAACGCCGTGATGACGTCACGCCTTGCCATTGCCGCCACTGCCCTGCTGCTGACTGCCGGTGCCCCCTGGGCCAGCGCATCCGAGACCAGTGCCTCAGAGACCAGTGCTCCCAAGACCAGCGCCGCCAAATTCGACGCTCGTGCCCTGACGCAACAGCTGGCGCGCACCGCCCCTGTCTGCGGTGGCTTCCAGCAGACACGCTGGCTCGAGGATGTCGGCGCAGAGCTCGAGAGCCGGGGTCATTTCCGTCTGATCGGTGACCCGAACGCTCCCGAAGGCCTGGTGTGGGAAACCACTTCGCCGATTGAAGACCGTCTCGAGATGCGCCCCGATGCCAGCGAAGGCCCGAATGGAGAACCGCTGCCGGCCGACCAGCAGGCGATGGCGGAACTGCTGATCAGCTTCTTCCACGGCGACTGGCAGGCGCTCGAGGAGCACTTCTCCCTCACGTTGACGGGTACGCCGGATGATTGGCAGGCCAGCCTGACGCCCAACGATGCCCGTCTGGCCGAGGCCATCGAGCGTCTCGAGATCGACGGTGGCAGCTGGCTGGAACACGTGAACCTCGACAGCGGCGACGGTGACCGCCTTGAGCTGGCGCTCACCGCCGGCGGTCACTGCGAGCGATGACGTCACCCAGCCATGAGCCGCGCAAGGGCCTGGATCGCGCCATCTGGCGCTGGCTGTGGGCCGCCGCCCTGCTGCTGTGCGCCCTGCTGCTGGCCGCGAAGATCGTCCCGCAGAGCCCCTGGCGCGGGGCGATCGACACCCGCATCACCGCCATGCTGCCACAGCAGGAACGCAGCCCGTTGGCGGCGCGCGCCGAATCGCTGGATGACACCGCCAACCGGCTGGTGATTCTGGTCGGCAGTCGCGATGCCAGCGCCGCCGCACGCAAGCAGCGTGACGCTGCCGCCCAGGCGCTGCGTCAGGCGCTCGCGCCCATCGCGAGGCTGGATGACGGCAAGAGTCTCGAAAGCCTGCGCCTGCCGGCAGAGGTCCAGCCGGCGCTGATCGCCCCGTCGCTTGCAGGCCTGAGTGACGATGACTGGCAGGCGCGCGCCCTCAGGCAGCTGTTCCAGCCCGGCGGCCAGCGCGACCTGATCCGCGACCCATTCGGTCTCGCAGGCGCCTGGCAGAGCTGGCTGACGCCCGCCAACCTGTCGCTGTCCGGCGGCCAGCTGTTGCTGCACGCGCCGGCTTCCGCTGGCTCAGACCGTGACGAACAGGACAGCGACGGAAAGGGCAGCGACCAGCCCGGCAACGGCTATCGCCTGATCAGCGCCACCCTGACGGGCAGCGCCTATGCGATGAGTGACCAGCAGGAGCTGGAGCAGGCCGTGAATGGCGTGACGGCCGACTATCCCGACATCCGGCTGCTGCGCTCCGGACTGGTCTTCCATGCCAGCAACGGCGCGCAGCAGGCCAAGCAGGAGATGTCGACCATCGGGCTCGGCTCGCTGATCGGCGTGCTGCTGTTGCTGTGGGCGGTGTTCCGCACCCCACGGCGGCTGCCATTGCTGCTGGTGCCGGTGGCCACGGGCGTGCTGTTCGCGCTGCCGCTGACCTGGTGGGCCTTCGGCAGCCTGCATGTGCTGACGCTGGCCTTCGGCGCCAGCCTGATCGGCATCTCCATCGATTACGTGCTGCATCTGGAGTGCATGCGCCGCCTGGCGACGACGAATGGCCGTGGCGGGCTCGCCGCGCTGTGGCCAGGCCTGACGCTGGGGCTGTGCTCCAGCCTCGCTGCCTATCTGGCCATCACCCTGACGCCGATGCCCGGTCTGCGCCAGATGGGCATGTTCGCGGCGCTCGGCTTGATCGGTGCCTGGCTGAGCGTGCGCCTGTGGCTGCCACAACTGTCACTGCCGGCGCAGGCCACCCGCGTGGACTCCCCCGCCGCCCGCGCCGCAGGCTGGCTGGCGCGCGCCATTCCCGGCAAGCGCTGCTGGCAGGCACTGGGCCTGCTGCTGCTGGCCGCGCTGGCCAGCCTCTACGGACTGCGCAGCGATGACCGCCTCACGCAGCTCAACCCCTCGCCTGCGTCTCTGATCAATGAGCAACGCGAGGTCCAGCGCCTGCTCGCCGAACCGGACGGCCTGCGCTACCTGATCGTGCAGGCCGAGACTGACGCCGCTCTGCTCACGCGCCTGCATGCGCTGGAAGGCACCTTCCAGCAGCTGAATGCACGCCAGCAGCTGGGTCACTGGGCGAGCCTCGCTCAGCAACTGCCGACACTTGAACAGCAGCAGGCCAACCTCGGCGCCATGCGTGAGCGCACCCGCACCCTGCTGCCCCAGGTGCTGAGCACCGCAGGCCTGCCGCCCGAGCTGGTCACACGTGCCGAGCAGGCCATCGCAGACGCCCACCCGCTGCGCCCGGCCGATTGGGTCGCGCTGCCCGCCGGTGAGATGGGCCAGCGACTGTGGCTCGATTCGCGCAGCGCCGCCATCGGCATCGTGCGCTTCGGCGATGTCACGGCTGAGGGCAGCGCAGCGCTTGCGCGCCTCGCCGCGGATGACGACAGCCTCGAGTACGTCGATCAGGTCGCCAGGCTCTCGACGACGCTGGGCAGGATTCGCAGCGAGATGGCCTGGCTGGTCGGCGGCGCGGTGGTCTTGATCAGCCTGCTGCTGGCGCTGCGCTATCGCCGTAACACCTGGCGAGCCCTGCTGCCGCCACTGGGCGGACTGGTACTGACGCTGTCGGCCCTGACGCTGGCAGGCGTCGGCCTCAACCTCTTCCACCTGCTGGGCCTGTTGCTGGTCCTCGGGATTGGCCTGGATGCCGGCATCTTCTGTGCCGAGCATCCTGCGCGCAGCGCAGAAAAAAGCAGTGCGGGCATCTTCTGTGCCGAGCATCCCGCGCGCAGCGCAGAGAAAAGTAATCCCACGCGCAGCGCGAATGAAAAAGCCGAACAAGGCAAAGCACAGACCAGCGCCAGCCGTGCATCGCAGGCCAGCCTGCTGGCGATTTCACTGTCGTGCGCCTCCAGCCTGCTAGCCTTTGGGTTGTTGAGCTTCAGTCAGACACCGGCACTGGCGGCACTGGGGCTGGCCTGCCTGCTGGGGCTGAGCGCCACCTGGTGCCTGGTGCCCTTCGCGCGCAGTTGAGGCGGGTCTGAAGCGAAAGACAAGCAAGCCGCAGGGAACGCAGCGCAGCATGAACACATAACGATAACGATATCGACAATGACAGGGGACGATGCCATGGAATCGGCAGATCGCAGCAACAACCCACCACGCAAGGAAGTCATCATCATCGGCGCCGGACCCGCCGGCGCGGCGGCGGCGGCGTGGCTGGCACGCGCGGGCCATGCGGTGCGCGTACTGGAGCGCAGCCACTTCCCGCGCTTCTCCATCGGCGAGAGCCTGCTGCCACGTTGCATGCAGCATCTGGAGGCCTGCGGCTTGATGGAGGCTGCCGCCGCCGGTGGCTATCAGCGCAAGACCGGTGCGGCCTTCACCCGCCGCGGCGAGCATCGCGTGATCGACTTCCGCGACAAGTTCAGCGACGGCCCCGGCACTACCTGGCAGGTGGAGCGCGCCGACTTTGATCAGCGCTTGATCGAGGGCGCGCGGGCGGCGGGCGCCGAGGTCGAATTCGGTGTCACGGTCACGGGCTTCACTCCCGCCCGCCCCGCGCAGAGCGACGCCACCGGCCATGCGCAGGGGCCGCGCCTGACGCTGGAAGATGGCCGCGAGCTTGAGGCCGCCTTCGTGCTGGATGCCAGCGGCTATGGCCGCGTGCTGGCGCGGCTCGAA
The DNA here is from genome assembly GCF_029846435.1 of Cobetia sp. 1AS1. Lineage (NCBI taxonomy): Bacteria > Pseudomonadati > Pseudomonadota > Gammaproteobacteria > Oceanospirillales > Halomonadaceae > Cobetia > Cobetia sp. 1AS1. The sequence continues at coordinate 38,168 of NZ_JARWKU010000010.1, read as the reverse complement.
TCGCTTGAGCGCGACCCGCGTCTGGAGCCGCGCATGGCGCTGTTCGGCCATGTCCACGATGGCATCGCCGACCTCGCGCCGCCCGCCGAGGGCTATCGCCGCGACAATATCCTGATCGCCTCGCATCCGACGCATCCCGATGTCTGGTACTGGCTGATTCCCTTCGCCAATGGCCGCGCCTCGCTGGGCGTGGTCGGCCCGCGCGAGCTGATCGAGCCTGCCGCCGAGGACGATGCGCAGACACGCCTGTGGCAGTGGGTGATGGAAGAACCGCGCCTGGCGGAGCTGCTGCGTGATGCTCGACCGGCCAACGCCGTGCAGTCGCTGGGCGGTTACAGCGCCGATGTCAGTCGCCTGCATGGCCCGGGCTATGCGCTGCTCGGCAATGCCGGCGAGTTTCTGGACCCGGTGTTCTCCTCCGGCGTGACCATCGCCCTGGAATCGGCGCTGCGTGCCGCGCCGCTGGTCGCGCGTGAGCTTACCGCGACCCGCGATGAGCAGCGCCCCGACTGGGCCAGCGAATACGAGCAGCCGCTACGGCGTGGCATCGAGGTCTTCCGCGAATTCGTCACCGCCTGGTACGACAGCCGCCTGACCGACATCATCTATCATCCCGAGCCGCATGCGCGGATTCGCCAGATGATCAGCGCGGTGCTCGCCGGTTACGCCTGGGACACGGCCAACCCCTTCGTCAGCGCCAGTCGCCGCCGCCTGACGGCCCTTGCCAGACTGACCGTGCCCGAACAGACACTCGCGCCAGACGCGGTGCAGGAGAGCGACCCGGTGGCTGACCTCAGCGCCTTCGGCCGCGCAGCAAGCGTCGGCGAGAACAGGTAAAGTAGCGTCATGAAAAACATGTCTTTCGCCTCTCACGTTGTTTCTACTGGGCTGCACACAGTCGGGCTGCGTTCAGCAGGGCTGCGCTCTACTGGGCTGCGCAACCGCCTCGGGCTGGCCAGCCTTACCGTGGCCGCCACGCTGCTGTTGAGCGGCTGCAGCCTGCTCGCCCCGCAGCCGCTGGAGGCTGTCAGCCCGATGCCGGCGCTGGCGAGTCTCGAGCAGACCAGTACCCAACGTCTGATTCTGCGTGTGGCGCGTATAGAGAGTGATGACAACGCACAGCGTGCAGTCGATGCCGAGGCTGACGAGAGTGCGCAGGAGCACAACCTGCCGCCTCTCATCGGCGTACTGCGTCAATCGCCCGAGGCCATGCGGCTGGTCATGCTCAGCGTGCAGGGCCAACGCCTGCTGACGCTGGTGCACGACGCCGATGGCAGTCGTTTCGAGAAGGCGCGCCCCGAGGTGCTCGAGAAGCTGCCCTTCAGCGCCGACTGGCTGGCGCGGCGTATCGCCTGGGTACACTGGCCGCAGGCCGCGATCGATGACGCCTTTGCGAACACAGGCTGGCAGCTGGTACAACGCGGCGACTGGCAACAAGGTCGCCAGCCCGCGCAGCGCATCATCACGCAAGATGGTGTGACCATCGCCGAACTGACCCGCGATGCCAGTGGCCGCGTGACCCTGCGCGACCCGGCGGCCGACATGCAGCTGACGCTGGAACCGCTGGCAGCGCCCAGCACACAGAACGCCCTTGACGACTCACCGGAAGCTCCCGCGCATGACTGAATCTGTTGCAACCGTGGCCACCGCTACCCCCAAGGGCCGCGACACTGGCAACGCCTGCCGCCTGTCTCGCCCCGGCATCGTCTGTCCGCTGGGCGCAGACCACGGCCTGATCAGCAGTGCGCTGTTCAGCGCCAGCCGTGGCCTGCGCGTCAGTGATGACTTCAGCCCCGGCACGCTGCTGTCACTGGGGCGCGTCACCGCGCGGCTGGTGGATGACAGCGACTGGCCGGCCCCGCTGCGCTCACGCAACAACCGCCTGCTGGCCACCGCGCTGGAGCAGCTGGCACCGGAGCTTGAAGCCCTCAAGCGCCAGGGCATCGCGCCGGAGCGCATCGGCGTGGTGCTCGGCACCAGCACCTCCGGCATCGGTGAGACGGAAGCCGCGATGAACGCCCAGCGCGCCGCCGTCGCCCAGGGCACGCCGAGCGCCGACAGCTGGCCGCAAAGCTTTGAATATCGTCGTCAGGAACTGGGCGCACCCGCCGAGTGTGTTGCCTGGCTGAGCGGCGCGCGTGGGCCGATCTACACCCTCTCCACCGCCTGCACCTCCAGCGCCAAGGCGCTGGCCAGTGCGCGACGTCTGCTGGCCTCCGGCCAGTGCGATGCGGTGATCGCCGGTGGCGCCGACAGCCTGTGCCACATGACGGTGAAAGGCTTCATGAGCCTGGAGGCCGTCAGCCGCAAGGAGAGCCAGCCGCTGGGGGCCGAGCGCGATGGCATCAATCTGGGCGAGGCCGCGGTGCTGTTCGTGGTCACGCCGGAGCGCGGTGGCGTACAGCTGACCGGCGTCGGCGAATCCAGCGATGCCCACCATATTTCCGCGCCCTGCCCCGATGGCAGCGGCGCCGAGGCCGCCATGCGCGGCGCGCTCGCCAGTGCCGGCCGCGCCCCCGGCGAGATCGACTACATCAACCTGCACGGCACCGCCACGCCGCTGAATGACGCGATGGAAAGCCTCGCCATCAGCCGCCTGTTCGGTACGGACGCCGACTCTGACAGCGGTTCTGATGCCGGTTCTGATATCGATCACGCCCGTCTGCCCGCCGTCAGCTCGACCAAGGCCCTCACCGGCCATACGCTGGGCGCCTGCGGGGCACTGGAAGCTGCCTTCTGCTGGCTGGCGCTGGAACATGGCCGCCTGCCGCCGCATGCCACGCCGCGTGAGGCGCTGGACCCGACACTGCCTGCGCTCAATATCGTCTATCGTGACCGCCCCGAGACCCCGCCGCTGCGGGTGATGAGCAATGCCTTCGCCTTCGGCGGCAACAATATCTCGCTGGTGCTGGAGCGCCACACCACCGACCCGGAGTCCTCTGCATGCTGACCCCGAGCACCGACTCAGTTTCCCTTGCTGGCGCCGATGTGCAGCCCCGTGAGGCGCGCTATCCCGCCATGCCCTGCGCCATCGGCCCCTATGTGCCCCATGACGCCGGCATGTGTCTGCTGGATAGCGTGCTGCGCTGTGACGAGCATTCGCTGAGCGCCGATATCACCCCGACGCCAGACAACCTGTTCGCCGAGCCGGACGCCGACGGCCAGGCCGTGATTCCCGCCTGGGTCGGGCTTGAGTGGATGGCGCAGGCCATCGCCGCCTGGTCGGGCCTGCAGGCCGCGCGTAGTGGCCAGCCGCCACGGGTCGGCTTTCTGCTCGGGAGTCGCCGCTATGAGAGCGAAGTCACCGCCTTTTCCTGCGACTGTCGCTGGCAGATTCATGTTCAGCTCGACTATCGTGCCGACAACGGTCTGGGCGCCTTCGAGGCCACCATCAGCGACGAACACGGCGCCACTGTCGCCCGTGCCGGCGTCAATGTCTTCGAGCCCGCGCCCGAGGCGCTGCCCTCCGCGGCGTCTACGCAAGACACCGCACAAGAATCCTCACCCGGACAGCAGGATGCTGCCGGTGCCTCATCGCAAGGTAATGTCTGATGTCTGTCACATCCCCCGCTACTGAAACTGCCACCGCCGCCCCTGAAGCACGCGAGTGGATTCTGGTCACCGGCTCCAGCCGTGGCATCGGCCGCGCCATCGCGCTGCGTCTGGCCCGCGAAGGCTACAATCTGGTGCTGCATTGTCGCTCGCGCCGTGACGCCGCCGAGGAAGTCGCGCGTGAGATCAGCGCCCTGGGCGGTGAATCGCGCATCCTGAGCTTCGATGTCGCCGACCGTGAGGCCGCGCGCAGCGCGCTGGAAGCCGACATCGAGGCCCACGGCTGCTACTACGGGGTGGTCTGCAATGCCGGTATCCATGCCGACAACGCCTTCCCGGCGCTCACCGATGAAGACTGGGACAGCGTGATCCGCACCAACCTCGATGGCTTCTACAACGTCATCAAGCCGCTTTCCATGCCGCTGGTACGCCGCCGCAAGCCGGGACGCATCATCGTGATGTCCTCGGTGTCGGGCATGATGGGCAATCGGGGTCAGGTCAACTATTCCGCCGCCAAGGCCGGGCTGATCGGCGCGGTCAAGGCGCTGGCGGTGGAGCTGGCCAAGCGCCGCATCACCGTCAATGCCGTCGCACCGGGCGTCATCGCCACCGAGATGACCGAAGGCGTCGAGATGGAAGAGGCGCTGAAGATGATTCCCATGCGTCGCGCGGGGGAAGCCGAGGAAGTCGCCGCCACCGTGGCCTTCCTGTGCTCGAAGGACGCCGGCTACATCACCCGCCAGACCATCGCGGTGAACGGGGGGATGTTCTGATGACGACTTCCTCTCACGCACTGCGCGGCAGACGTGTCGTGGTCACCGGCATGCATGGCTTCTCGCCCATCGGCAATGACTGGCCGACCCTGCGCGCCAACCTGGCCGCCGGGCGCACCGGTATCCGCTATATCGAGGACTGGGACAAGTACGACGGCCTCAACACCCGCCTCGGCGCACCGGTCAACGATTTCGAACTGCCCAAGCACTACAACCGCCGCGCGCTGCGCAGCATGGGGCGTGTGGCGCAGCTGGCGACCCGCTCCAGCGAACTGGCGCTGGAAGCGGCTGGCCTGAGTGACAGCCCGCTCAAGGAGAGCGGCCAGATGGGCATCGCCTACGGTGCCTCGGCCGGTGAGCCGGATGCGGTGGCCGACTTCGGCAACATGCTGATCAACCACTCCACCGACGGGCTCAGCGCCAATTCCTATATCCGCATGATGGCGCATACCGCGCCGGTCAATATCGGCGTGTTTCTCGGCATCAAGGGGCGGATCCACACCACCTCCAGCGCCTGCACCTCCGGCAGTCAGGGCATCGGTTACGCCTATGAGGCGATCCGCTTCGGCCGCCAGACCGCGATGGTCGCCGGTGGCTGCGAGGAGCTGTCCGCCGCCGACGCCGCCGTGTTCGATACCCTGTTCGCCACCAGCACCTGCAATGAGCGCCCGGACCTGTCACCGCGGCCCTTCGATGCCGAACGTGATGGCCTGGTGATCGGTGAAGGCGCCGGCACGCTGATTCTGGAAGAGCTGGAGCACGCTCTGGCGCGCGGTGCGACCATCCACGCCGAGATTCTCGGCTTCGGCACCAACTCCGATGGCCGTCACGTCACTCAGCCGGACGCCAACATGATGGAAGCCGCGATGCGCATGGCGCTGGAGGATGCCGGTGTCGAGGCCTCAGAGATCGGCTATGTCAGCGCCCATGGCACCGCCACCGAGCGCGGCGATATCGCCGAGAGCCATGCCACCCATGCCGTGTTTGGCGATTCCACGCCGATCAGCGCCTTCAAGAGTTACACCGGCCATACCCTGGGCGCCTGTGGCGCGCTGGAGGCCTGGATCGCCATCGAGATGATGCGCGATGGCTGGTTCCACGGCACCGCCAATCTCACCAGTCTCGACCCGCGATGTGCGCAGCTCGACTATCTCACCGGCGCAGGCCGCGAGATCGAGACGGACACCGTGATGAGCAACAACTTCGCCTTCGGTGGCATCAATACCTCGCTGATTCTGCGTCGCTGGCAGGGCGAGTGAGTCATTGGCAATCTGATCTGGCGCCAGTCATCACGCTTCGCGCTGACGCCTTTGCAGGGTGTCGCCAACGTACGACTTTGCAGCGGGTCGGATCTGGAGCAAGATACGCGCCCGCTGCATGGTCTATGGTGTGATTGGCTCACGCCCCTGGCTGGCTGACGGCGATATTCACTGGCGTCGCGCCAGTCAATCACCCTGTTAGGAGAGGTCTCAGATGGCGTCACGTTCTGCTCAGTCGCTCGCATCCTCGAAACGTTCCGCGGCACCTGCCACGCGCGCCCGCTCGGGTCGCGCCTCGCGTGTGCTGACACTGGTGTCTGCACTGCTGCTTGGCTCTGCGGGGCTTGTGGCCTCCGCTCCGGCGGTGGCGCGGGACACGCAGCACTTCCTGCCGATCATGCCGGTGATGGCCAGCACCGCGGCCAGTCAGCGACTGGGCAAGGACGTGGCCTTCTTCTTCGGTGACAAGCAGCCCTACGAGCGGATCGAGAAGCGCGGCTGGGCGCGGGTGAACCCGAAGACCAACGCGACCAACAAGAGCGATGCGGAAGCCTGTCGCTGGGTGTTCCTGTCGGCGCTGCGTGAGCTGCAGGAAAAGGCGCGCGAATACGGGGCCAATGCGGTCATCAACATTCGCAGCGACTATGACAAGGTGCCCTACTCCAGCAGCGAGAAGTACGAGTGCCATGCGGGCAATATCGTCGCGGGCGTCGCTTTGCGTGGGGATCTGGTGATCCTGCATCCGAAGAACTGATTCGCCATCATGACGGCCAGGCAAGGCAAGGATGTGAGCGGGACAGGCGAGCCGGTTGAGGATAACTCGGCAATCGAGCCTGCGACGCGCCCGACCGATCACCCCGCCTACCGCTGCGTGGTGCTGGGGCATGATGCAGCGGATGGCTCCGCTTCGCTGAGCGCTGGTTCACTTAGCACTGGCTTGCTTAACAACGAGCCGCCAAGCACCGAGCCGCTGATCTCGCATGATCCCCACGCCCTCGCCGCTTCCCTGGCATCTGCGACTGGCGGCGCTGCCCGCGTCTTGCCGAATCACTGCTCTGAATCCTCCCCTCGGCCAGCCCGCCTGTGGCTGGCCGAGGCCTGTGTGCTGCCAGCATCCTGTGCTGATTCGGCTGCTCCCTCTATCAACTCCTCGACGGATGCTTCACGCCGTCGCTCGCTGCGCGCTCGCCAGCCAGATGTGGATAACGCGGACACACCTGCGTCATCTGCCAAGGCCCGCCGTCGCCAGCAACGTGACGCCGAATCGCTCCTCGCCCGCCTCCTGCTCGGCGAACTCGCCGCTGCCCAAGGCATTGTGCTGCCACTGACCGACTGGTCGCCCCGTGGCCAGGCGCCCCACCACCCTGCGCTACCGGCAGGCTTCTACGTCTCCATCGCCCACCGCCACGGCCATGTACTCGTCGGCCTCGCCACCCTCCCGCTCGGGCTGGACCTCGAATACCACAACCCCCGCCACGCCCACTACCTCGACGCCCGCATCGCCATGCTGCCTGCAGACGCACGCGAACGCCTCGCCGAGGTATCACACCTCAACGAGACAGAACGACTTGACGGGTTTTATCGAGAATGGGTGAGGTATGAGGCGGCGTTCAAGTTAATAAGATAATGCGTCTTAAGCTCAGGATTTCCTAGCATCTCTGATATACATGGCAGTTCCATTGCCACGCATTTCTATGGAAAACAGTTCTGATGCTCTAACTAAATCCCCAAGCTTTTTATACCCATAATTAATAGATGAAAAAGAACTTTTATTAGACATATAATGTCCCACTCGGCCTAATAAAGACCACCCATCGTCTTCTGAAGATTGCTCTGCAGCGTTTCTTAGCAAATTGACTAATGCTGTATCACTTCTAAGCTCATTCCTACATCTTGGAACTTGGCTACTATCATCTGGTATATCCGTAACTGGCTCTTCATAATACAATTTTTCAGTATATATAAATGTCGAACAAGCATCTACAAAAGGTCTCGGAGTCTTTTGCTCTCCAAAACCATAGACAGGGAATCCTCCTTCAAGCAGCCTCAAGACTAATGGTGTAAAATCGCTATCACTAGTCATGAGCGCAAAAAGATCAATATTACCACTATAGAGGAGATCCATAGCATCTATAATCATTGCAGAGTCAGTAGCATTTTTACCTTTCGTAAAGGCAAACTGCTGCATAGGCCTTATAGCATTTGGATGAAGCTTTTCAATCCATCCTGATAGCAAAGGGCTGTTCCAATCACCATGGGCATGTCTGACATTAACTACACCATATTTTGCAAGCTCTTCTAGAACCCCTTCAATTGAATTATGACTAACATTGTCACAATCTATCAAAAGCGCAATCCGTTGCTCTCCAGCCATCAGCTCATTCCCTTGTTAGAAGTTTTAGTGGTTACAAAAATTATTTCTTAAGTACTCAACACCTTCAGTAGTATTATTTTCAACCAGTCCCTTTGCAACCATTTCATCATATATTTCAACAATTTTCACGACATCATCCATGGAAATTTTATCATCATCGAGTAAAGCTTGTAATATCTGTCTAATCCTCTTGCCATATATTTTTGACCTGACATTTGATAAACGCTCTATCAAGAAGAATGACTGCGCAATAGAGAAGCTACGCTCGATACCCCCAAAGAAATATTTAGATGCTTGAATTACCCCCATAACCCTGAATTCATACCTTACGGAAGATAAGTACATATCTAGCTGCTCGTCTTTATCTATAACTTTAGTAAACCACTTGGCTAAAAGTATCTCTACAATCTTTCTTCTTTTTGTTTTACTAAAATCTTTTATAAACAATGTACGAACTAACTGCTGTGTAATAGTCGAGCCACCTGACCTTGGGTGCAATTTCAACGAGGACAATATAACTCTTGCAAGCCCCTTCCAACTCACACCGCTGTGACGGTAAAACTCTTTATCCTCTATTCGCACTGCAATTTGCTTGAGGGCCTTTAGGTCAATATTTAATCTCTGAGCTTCGTATACAGATAATTTTGCATGATAAACAATATGCTCTATTCGCTCCTCGACTTTTAACGAGAGTAGCTTAGACACATACTGAGTAAAAACAAGAAGCATACTCTCGTGCTTATCTAGCAAAGCGTGCCTATATAGGAAACAAAAGGCAACAAAAGCAAGGAATGATGCTGGAACAGAGACAACCAGATCAGCATTCAAAGTAGAAGCTATTGACAACCCGCCTACATCTAATAAAATAGTCAAAATAAAGTATATTACAAAAGCCGAGATTCCTGATATGGCATAGCATGGATATGCTACGTAAGTTTTCCAGCCTGGAAACATACGTATGGCAAATGGTTCATTAGCTCCTTCAATTCGCCAATTAGGAAGAACGAGCTGAAACTCACCATATTTAACACCGAGCACAGTTCTCAAAACAACTACTTTTCTAGCCGCATATACTATTGATTTTTGTCTTGCAGCAAAATGAAACAAAAATAGAACTGTAAATAGAATAGTGATAATGAGAATAGCAAAAAGCATAGACTCAACTGGCATCAAAAAATCTTTATTACCTGTAATGCTTTCCAATTTACCTAAAGTCAGTGAACCGAATGCTGCACCTATTACAATCGCGATATTAGCCGCGCTCAAGAAGACCTTCTCTTCCGTTTCTAACGTTTTTGACGCCGACCTATACTCTTCAAGAATCATTTCATTATTATCAAACTTAAACGTTGGGTAGTGCTGCTTCCAACCTGGGTTATCGCCACTATTCATCCAAAACCACCTATAAGCCCATCATGCAAAGAAAACATTTCTTAACACTTATACCCTAAACGACTAATAATAAAAAACCCCGCCAGAGAAATCTCTGCCGGGGTTAGGAAAACCATACTGCGAGTTACTTAACGGCGGCGACCACGGTAATTTCACACAGCAGTTCCGGGCTGGCCATGGCGGCTTGTACGCAGGCGCGGGCGGGGGCGTGGCCTTGTGGTACCCAGGTGTCCCAGATGTCGTTGAAGGTCTTGAAGTCGTCCATTGTCTTGAGATAGACGGTGGCGGAGAGCAGGTGCTCGCGGTCGGTGCCGACTTCTTCCAGCAGCGCATCGACACGCGCGAGCATGCTGTTGGCCTGGTCCGTGATATTCCCGAAGCGATGGTCCGGACCGGCGACCTGGCCACACAGGTAGATGGTGTTGTTGTGGATCACGGCGCGGCTCATGCGCGGCTTGGTGTCATGGCGTTGGATGTTCATCGAGAGTGTCCTTGTGCTGTTCTTCTTGGGTAGTGGAAAAATGCCCCCAGCGGTGCTGATACAGAAAAGACCGCTGGCGAAGCAGGGTGAGATCAGTCCTTCAGCGTTCCAGATTCGCGCGAGCGGCGCAACGCGACCTGCGGGGGATATTACCCTGCATCATGGGAACCTGTGGTTTCAGTTATGGGGGCTCTTGTAGTGGCTCTTGTGGTGACACCTGTTGTTTCACGCGTGCTGCCGGTGATGCAGGAAAACGTGCGTGAACTCAAGACTGCCGGTATACGAAGACACCCGCCAGACAGCAAGACGCCGCGCCCGAGAGATTACGGAAGCGCGGCGTCACGGCAATGATGGAACGGCTCGCTCATCAGCCAATGCTCGGAGAGCCGCCTGAACGACTCAGACACGGCTCAGCGCAGGATCAGCAGCGGCACCGTGGCGTTGCGAATCATCTCGGTGGTGGTGCTGCCGACCAGCAGCTGACGGATGCGCGAGTGGCCGTAGGCACCCATCACCAGCATGTCGATGGCGTGCTCCTTGGCATATTCGCGCAGACAGGCTTCCACCTCCCCTGCTCTGAAGCTGGCCTGCACGCTGAAACCTGCCGCGGTGAGGGTGTCGCGCGCGGCGTCCAGCGGGGCCTGATGCTCCACCGACTCCGCGCCGACCATCACCAGATGCAGCTCAGCGCCTTGCAACAGCGGGCTTGCCGCCAATACCTCGACGGCGCGCTTGATGGTGGTGCTGCAATCGAAGGCGATCAGCACCCGCGTCGGCTGATTGAACTCGCCCGGCACCACCAGTACCGGACGATGTAGGCTGCGAATCACGCGCTCCAGATTGCTGCCCAGGTGCTCGCTGGCCTGCTCCGCCCCTTCACCGCGCTTGCCGATCACCAGCAGGCGAATCTCGTCTTCCAGCTCCGCGAGGGTCTCGACCAGCTCACCATTGCGCTGGCGTGGGCGCGGCTCCGCAATACCCGCCTGCACGGCGCGCTCGTAGGCGGCCTCCAGCATCAGCCGGCCCTGCTCCTGGGCGATGCGCCCGCGCTGCTCATCCAGGGTGGCGAGCTCTTCCAGCAGGTGCTCCCGCGCGCCGAGCCCGATGCTGCCGGAGAGATCACTGCTGGTCTCGCCCGCCCCTTCCTGGCGGTCGATCACATGCAGGAAGCTCAGCGGCGCCGAGAGACGTTGGCTTGCCCATACGGCGGCATCACACACGGAGACGGCAAAGGCGGAGCCGTCAATGCAGGCGGTGACCTTGTCATGGCCTGTCAGGGCACTGGCAGAGGATTGGCTCATGGCGTGCTTCCTTATGCTGACGATCAAGGTGGCGCTTCAGGCGCCTGTTTCGAGATTACCACTTTCCGACCCCACCAACGCAAACGGCGGGCAGCCCGTGAAGGACTGCCCGCCGTCTTTACGCATCAATCACGCTGCTGGTGCCACCGCCCTCGATCAGGCAGGTGGCGCCAACAGGATCAGTGACCCATCAGCTTCTCGACCGCATCAGGCTTGTCATGCACCGCGAAGCGATCCACCAGCGTGGCGCTGGCTTCATTGAGGCCACGCATCTCGACCTCAGTACCCTCGCGGCGGAACTTGACCACCACGGTGTCCAGCGCGCCGATGGCGGTGATGTCCCAGAAGTGTGCACGGCTGACGTCGATGACGACACGCTCGACGGTCTCCTTGAGGTCAAAACCGGCCTGGAACTGCTCGCTGGAGGCGAAGAACACCTGACCGACCACGCGGTATTCGCGGGTACGGCCATCGGCATTCATGTCGCTGCCGATATGCAGCACCTGACCGATCTTGTTGGCGAAGAACAGCGCCGAGAGCAGCACGCCGACCAGCACGCCGATCGCCAGGTTGTGGGTCGCGACCACGACGGCCACGGTGCCCAGCATGACGATGTTGGTGGACATCGGGTGGGTCTTGAGGTCACGGATCGACTGCCAGGAGAAGGTGCCGATGGAGACCATGATCATCACCGCGACCAGTGCGGCCATCGGAATCTGCGAAACCCACGGGCCGAGGAACACGACCAGAATCAGCAGCACGACACCCGCCACCATGGTGGAGAGACGCGTACGACCGCCGGACTTCACGTTGATCATCGTCTGGCCGATCATCGCGCAACCCGCCATGCCGCCGAGGAAGCCGGTGACGACGTTGGCCGCGCCCTGGCCCTTGCACTCACGGTTCTTGTCGGACGGCGTATCGGTCAGATCATCGACCAGGGTGGCCGTCATCAGGGATTCCAGCAGGCCCACGACTGCCAGCGGCAGCGAGTACGGCAGGATGATCCACAGGGTTTCCAGATTGAAGGGAATGTCCGGAATCAGGAACACCGGCAGACTGTCCGGCAGCTCGCCCATGTCGCCGACGGTACGGATATCCAGACCGACGACCATCGCGAAGATGGTCAGCACGATGATGCAGACCAGCGGCGACGGCAGCAGCTTGCCGACCTTCGGCACCAGCGGCAGCAGGTAGATGATGCCGAGGCCGGCCGCCGTCATGGCGTAGACGTGCCAGGTGACGTTGGTCAGCTCCGGCAGCTGGGCCATGAAGATCAGGATCGCCAGCGCATTCACGAAGCCGGTGACCACCGAGCGCGACACGAAGCGCATCAGCGAGCCGAGCTTGAAGTAGCCGAAGATGATCTGGATCACGCCGGTCAGCACGGTGGCGGCCAGCAGGTATTCCAGGCCGTGGTCCTTGACCAGGTCGACCATCAGCAGTGCCATGGCACCGGTGGCAGCGGAGATCATGCCCGGACGGCCACCGGCGATGGCGGTCACCACGGCGATGGAGAAGGAGGCATACAGGCCGACCTTGGGGTCGACACCGGCAATGATGGAAAAGGCGATGGCTTCGGGGATCAGGGCCAACGCCACCACCAGGCCGGACAGGATGTCGGGCCGGAGGTTGGAGAGCCACTGCTGTTTGAGGCTGCTTGTCATCGAGTCGTCCGCAACAGGTTGGGGAAGGTGGTGTGCGTGCTGAATCCTGGCGCTGTCGAGTCAGTCTGGCGTCCGGTTGTTGCAATCTTCATCACTGCCGTCAGGGGCAGTGCCGCTCGCGCCTGGCTCGCGTCGTGAAGTCGCCGTCGTTTCCGGTCGCCCTGTGGCTTTCTTCGCGCCATGAGCTATTCGCTCCGGTCGCCGTGAGGCGTCCAGAGGGCTGTCATTTGACAGTGAATAAACTCGGGGATGGGCAGGATTGTATCAGTTGCCGCCCGCAGACGCATCCGCAGAAGGCGTACGCGTGGCCTGCAGGTGACGCAGGCGGCGGTCGATCAGACTCTTGATCAGCATCGCGCCCAGCACCATGGCGCCGCCCACCCAGCCGCGCAGGGTCAGCGACTCGTCCAGCACCCACCACACCCACAGGATGCCGAACACGCTTTCCAGCAGCATCAGCAGTGCCACCTCGGCGGACGGCAGATACAGCGGGCCACGCTGGATCAGCGTGAAGCCCAGCGGCGAGAGCACCAGACACAGCAGCACCAGCCAGCCGGCGCGCTGGGCGAAATCAACGCTGTGCGAGGGCCATAACTGGGTGAGCACGCTCTCGAGGCCCTCTGCTGCACCCTCCCCTACACCAGAGACCGCCAACCATATGCAGGCCAGCAGGCCGCACAGCGCGGTCAGCAGTCCCGACAGTGTCAGCATCGGACTCATGTCGAGGCCCGGGCGCGTGCGGCACAGCGTGAAGTTGCCCGCCAGTGACAGGCTGCAGCCCAGCGCGAGCAGGTTGCCGGTCAGCGAGCCGCTGCCCGCCTCGTCCATCACCAGCAGCGTGATGCCCGCCAGCGAGACCAGAATCGCGCCCCATACATGGCGCGGCTGGCGCTCGCCCAGCCATAGCCGCGACATCAGCGCCGCGAACAGCGGACTGGCGGCGAGGATGATCAACACATTGCCGGCGCGGGTGTATTGATTGGCGAGCACGAAGCCCAGCGTGGAGCCGGTGAACAGCAGCGCGACCCACAGCCCCGTGCGCCCGCAGCCACGCATGCGCGCCAGCGCACTGGCGAAGCGCTGGGCAGGCCCTCCGCGCTGGGTGAGCAGCAGAATCAACGCGAAGCCGATGGCCGTCAGCAGGCCGCGCCAGAACACCAGCGGACCATCGGCGACATCGGCGAGACGCAGCAACAGCGCATCTGGCGAGATCAGCAATACGCCCAGCGCCGTCAGCGCGACGCCGCGCGCCTGCAGGGCTCTGGCATCCGGACTGTGATCGCGGGCGAGGTGGGAGTCAGTCGACGGCTTCATGCACGCTCAGTCCGATTCGATGGACAGGTGCGACTGACGCCAGTCGACCACCGGCCAGCCACGCGCTTCGGCGAACTGGCGCAGCGGCGCATCCGGCTGGGTGGCGTGGGGATGATCAACCCGCTCGAGCAGCGGCAGGTCGTTGTGGGAATCGGAGTAGCCCCACAGTGCCTGCGGCGCACGCTTGAGCTGGCTTGCGTCTTCCAGCCAGGCATCCAGCGCCGCCAGCTTGCCTTCGCGGAAGGTGACGATGCCGGTGGTCTCGCCGGTGAAGCGGCCCTGATCATCGAAGGCAGGATGGGTGGCCAGCGCGCCATCGGCGGTCAGGCGACTGGCGATGGGGCCGACCAGATGATGCATGGAGGCGGAGATGATCAGGGTGCGATGGCCCGCCTCGCCGTGTTCGGCCAGCCGCGCGATACCGCCTTCCAGCAGACGCGGCATCACCATTTCTTCCACGAAATCATCGACTTCGCGACGCACCTCATCGCGATGCCGCCCGATGAGCGGGCTGAGCAGATGCCCCGTGTGCTCGTGGATATCCAGGGTGCCGGCGTGATACTCGCTCTGGTGGCGCTCGCCGATGGCCATGAAGGCCTCGACATCCTCGATCCAGCCACAGGCGGCCATCCAGCGCATCCACATGCCGGTGCAGTCGCCATCGAGCAGGGTATCGTCGAGATCGAACACCGCCAGCGGGGAATCCAGCTGGCAGAAATGGCGCAGATACCCCTCACCCGGCGGGGATAACGGTGGCAGCAGCGTCACGGCATCGCAGTCGGCACAGAGATCCGCCAGTGGCGAGCGGCGGACCTCTACCCCGGGGGCAGCATTGAGGGCGCGCGGCGCAGCAGAGGGTGAGGGCATGGTTCGAGTCACGACAGGCTCCGAGTGGACGAGGGAGTCAACGGCTTCCTGCCGTTACTGCGTGACCCTCGCATGCGGCGCCGCGCTGGGCAAGTCCGTCGCGCCTTCATGACTCGCTGTCGCTGCGTGCGGCGCTAGCGCTGGGCGAGTCGAGCGAGTGCCAGACTGGCAATCGCGGTGTCCTGCACCCCGGTACCGGTAAGGTCTGCCACCGTGATGCGGGTATCAGTGGCGGTTTCGGTCTGTTCACCCCTGTTCTTTTCACCCTCACGCAGACGACGCCCATCGGCCAGCAGATTGCCCAGCTCGTAGACCTCGCATGCCTTGGCCTGGTCTTCATCCAGCCCCTTCAGCTCGCCATTGATTTCCGACTGGGCGCGGCTGTCACACACGAAGTAGTCGCAATCGGTCAGCACGTCGGCTTCCAGCTCGCGCTTCTCGGGGCTGTCGGAGCCCATCGCGGTGACATGCACGCCTTCCGGCAGCATCGAGTATTCCAGCAGCGGCGTGTGAGACGGCGTGGCAGTGATGATGATATCGGCGTTCTGACACACCGCATGCAGGCTGTCATGGCTGCGCACGGTGAGGCCCAGACGCTGCTCGGTGTCGCGTGCGAAGCGCTCGCCGCGCTCCTTGTCACGCGCCCAGACATCGACACTCTCGATATCGCGCACCAGCCGCAGCGCCTCCAGCTGCAGGCTCGCCTGCTCACCGGCGCCGATCAGCGCGACACGCTTGCTGTCGGGGCGCGACAGGGCCTCTGCCGCCACGGCACCGGCCAGTGCGGTGCGAATGGCGGTGAGATAGCCGCCGTCATCCAGCAGGGCCTTGGCCAGTCCCGTCTCGGCGGAGAACACCACCATCAGGCCATTGAGGCTTGGCAGGCCGCGGGCGGGATTGTTGAAGAAGCCGGGGCTGATCTTGATCGCGAAGTGCTTGAGCCCCTGGATGTGGGCGGTCTTGACGTCCACCTCGCCGTTGGCCTCCTCGATGGCCATCGACAGGATCGGCGGCTGCACCACCTTGCCTTGGCCCAGCGCGATGAAGGCATCGCGAATGGTGCCAAGCGCCGTGGCGTCCAGCCCCACGACCTGCTCGATCTGTCCACGGGAATACGTCTGCATGCTTTCTTGAGTCGGTTCCGTCATGCGCCCTCCTCCTGGTGTGCCATCATCTGTCTCACGCTGTGAGCCATGGGCGAATAAATCACTGCTGAGCGTCCGCCAGCAGTGCTCGAGCCTGATCGAAGGTCTCCAGACTGACCCCATTGCCGCTGATGATCAGCGCGACACGCTGGCCGCGGATCGACTCGGCCAGCGCCGGGTCGGTCTCGCCCAGTCGCGAGGCCTCGAGTGCGGCAAGCCCGACCACGGCGGCACCCTCGACCAGCAGCTTCTCCTCTTCCAGCAGCATCAGCATGGCGCGGGCGATGGCGCGCTCGCTGGCCTGATGGTGTTCATCCATCACGCGGCGCACCAACGGCAGCGTGGTGTGATTGCCAAGCCCGATGCCGCCGCCCAGCGAATCGGCGAGACTGGCGACCTCTTCCACCTCCACCGGTGTGCCCGCCTGCAGGCTGTGCCACATGGCCGCGCCTTCGGTGAGGCTGATGCCATGCACGCGGGTCTCGGGGCGAATCGCCTTGAGCGCCGCCCCGATACCGCCGAGCAGGCCGCCGCCGGACAGTCCGATCAGTACCTGATCGAGCTGCGGGCAATCCTCCATCAACTCAAGCCCGATGGTGCCCTGACCGGCCGCGATCAGCGGGTCATCGAAGGGCGGCACCGCCAGCATGCCCTCCTCCTCGACCAGCCGATTGACCTCGTGGAAGGCCTCGTCCTGGCTGCGGCCGACCCGGCGCACCTCGACACTGCCGCCAGTGGCACCGCCCAGCTCACCCAGCGCCTCGATGGCACGCACCTTGTTGGCGGGCACCTGCTCGGAGAGACAGATGACCGCCCTGAGGCCACGGCGCATCGCGGCGTAGGCCAGCGCGCGACCATGATTGCCGGTGGAGGCGGTGGTCACGCCGCGCTGGAGGCGCTCGTAGGCCTCCCCGGCGGCCTGCTCCGCCACGGCAGCCAGCAGATTGCTGGCCCCGCGCAGCTTGAAGGCGCCGGTGGGCTGGCGGGTCTCCAGCTTGAGCAGAATCTCGGCATCGAAGCGTCGCGACAGCGCCGGTGAAGGCACCAGCGCCGTGCGTTCGACACCCGTGGCCATCGATGAATGAAACAGCCGCTGGCGCGCGGCATAGATATCGGCCAGCGCCAGCGGCGTTTCCCGTGTGCTCTTGAGCGGGGGTAAGGTCAATGCCATGGCTTACTGATCACCAGACGTGAGATCGCCATTGTCGACAAGCTCCTGATACACCTTGTCCACGGCGCGACGCGCGCGGGCAACGATGTCATCGATTTCCTCAGGCGTGACCACCAGCGGCGGCGCGAAGCCGAGGATGTCGCCCTGCGGCATGGCGCGAGCGACCAGGCCTTCCTCGAGGGCTGCCGCGGAGATGCGCGGGCCGACCTTGAGCGCTGAGTCGAACGCCTTGCGCTGTGACGGCTGCGGCGAGAACTCCAGCGCCGCCAGCAGGCCGATGCCCCGCACATTGCCGACGATGGGGTGATCGGCGAAGGCTGCCTGCATGGCGTTCTGCAGATAGGCGCCGGTATCGCGGGCGTTGTCGACCAGGCCCTCGCGACGGATGATCTCCAGGTTGGCGACACCGGCGGCGGCGCCCAGCGCATGGCCGGAGTAGGTCCAACCGTGGCCGATGGGGCCGAATTCGCCGGTGCCCTGCTCCAGCACCTTCCACACGCGGTCGCCGACGATGACCCCGGACAGCGGCTGATAGGCGCTGGTCAGGCCCTTGGCGATGGTGACCAGGTCCGGCTTGATGCCGAAGTGCTGGTAGCCGAACTGGCTGCCGATGCGCCCGAAGCCACACACCACCTCATCGCAGATCAACAGGATGTCGTGGCGCTTGAGCACGGCCTGGATGGCCTCCCAGTAGCCCTCCGGCGGCGGCACGATGCCACCGGTGCCCAGCACCGGCTCGCCGATGAAGGCGCCGACGGTCTCCGGCCCTTCGGCCTGGATCATCGCTTCGAGCTTCTCGGCGCACCAGGTGGAGAATTCACGCTCGCTCATCTCGGCGCACTCGGCGGGACGGCGGTAATAATCCGGCGCCTCGGTGTGCAGGATGCCCGGAATCGGCAGATCGAAGTGATCATGGAAGGCCGCCAGCCCGGTCAGTGAGCCTGAGGCGATGCCGGAGCCGTGATAGCCGCGCCAGCGCGAGATGACCTTCTTCTTCTCCGGCTTGCCGATCACGTTGTGGTAATAGCGCACCAGCTTGAGCTGGGTCTCGTTGGCATCACTGCCGGACATGCCGTAATAGACCCTGGACATGTCGGGGCCGGCCAGTTCGAGAATCTTCTCGGACAGAGCGATCTGCGGCTCGTTCGAGTGGCCTACATAGGTGTGGTAGTAGCTGAGCTTGAGGGCCTGCTCGTGGATGGCATCGGCGACTTCCGTGCGTCCGTAACCGATATTGACGCAGTAGAGGCCGGCGAAGCCGTCGATCAGCTCACGCCCGTCACGCTCGCGGATGCGGATGCCTTCGCCACCGGTGATCACGCGGCCCGGTGCATCGCCCTGGGCGTAATCGCGCAGGTGGGTCGAGGCATGGAAGGTGACCTTGCGATCACGGCGAATCAGCTCATCGGTCGAGGTCGCGTCGTCGAAGCTGGCGGCCTGGCTCAGGGTGTTATCGGTGCTCATGTGACTCTCCGAATGCTCAACTAGGGGCGATCGACCGGCGGTGCTCAATGGCCACCGGTCGCCATGATCGACATGTGACAGTGAAGGATGTCCGTCTCAACTTCCGGAGGCGCTTTCCAGTCCACCCAGACAGTAGTACTTGATATCAAGATATTCCTCGAGCCCCTGACGGCCACCTTCGCGACCCAGGCCAGATTGCTTGACGCCGCCGAAGGGAATCGGCGCGCCGGTCATCTTGACGGAATTGACCGAGACCATGCCGAAGCGCAGGCCACGCATCAGTTGCCAGATGCGGCGCACATCGTGGGTATAGACGTAGGCGGCGAGGCCGTATTCGGTGTCGTTGGCCATCGCGATCACCTCTTCCTCGTCGTGCCAGGCGGTGATGCCGGCCACCGGCGAGAAGGTTTCCTCGCGCCAGACGCGCATGTCCGGCGTGATGTCGGCCAGCAGCACCGGCATGAAGAAGTTGGGGCCCGGTGCCATGCTCTGGTCGCCGTGGATCAGTCGTGCGCCGCGCTCGACGGCGTCATCGACGATGGTCTGCGCCTTGGCGACGGCGTCGCGGTGGATCAGCGGGCCAAGGTCGATCCCCTTCACCTGGCCATTGCCGACCTTGAGCTGCTTCATGATGCGTGCGAAGTGGCTCAGGAAGTCCTCGTAGAGGCTGTCGTGGACCAGGATACGGTCGGCCGCGAGGCAGTCCTGACCGGAGGTCTGGAACTTGGCATCGACGGCGGCGCGCGCAGCCTCCTCGGGGTCCATGTCCGGTCCGACGATGAAGGGCGCATTGCCGCCCAGTTCAAGCGAGACGCGCTTGACGCTGTCGGCGCACTGTTTCAGCAGCAGACGCCCGACCCGGGTGGAGCCGGTGAATGACAGCCCGGCGACGCGCGGATCGTCACACAGCTGCCTGGAGACCTCGGAGGCCTCACCGGTGATGACGCTGAAGACACCGGCGGGAATGCCGGCGCGCTCGGCCAGCTCCGCCAGCGCCAGCGCCGAGAACGGCGTCTCGCCGGCCGGCTTGACCAGCACCGTGCAGCCCGCCGCCAGCGCGGCCGCGGCCTTGCGGGTGATCATCGCCAGCGGGAAGTTCCACGGCGTGATCAGCGCCGCGACACCGATAGGCTCACGCACGGTGCCCAGCGCGGCATTCGGGATATGGCTGGGAATGGTCTCGCCGAAGGCACGATTGCCCTCCTCGGCGAACCAGTGAACGAAGCTGGCGCCGTATTCCACCTCGCCACGCCCATCGTCCAGCGACTTGCCCTGCTCACGCGTCATCAGCATGGCCAGGTCTTCCTTGTGGGCGCGGATGAGGTCGTACCAGGCATCCAGCAGCTCGCCGCGCTGGTCGACGCGCAGCTTGCGCCATTCACGCTGGGCCGCATCGGCAGTGGCGATGGCGGCGTCGATCTGCGCCTCCTCGAGCCACGGCACCTGACCGAGACGCTCGCCGGTGGCGGGGTCGAAGACCGCCTCCTCACGCCCGCCTTCACCATGCACCCAGCAGCCATTCACGTAGGCGAGCTGGCGAAACAGGCGCGGGTCTTCCAGGGCAATGCCTTGGCTGGCGAACTGGGTGGGCTCGGACGTCGCTCCGTCCTGGGAAGTTGCCCACTGTCGTGCAAGAGATTGAGCACTCATCGCTTGTCTCCCGGGCCGCACGGCCGTCATCTGAGAAGGCGGAACACCGCCAAAGACAACGCCCACCGAAACGCGGCGGGCGTCATGTGATGACCTCAGTGTGGGGGAGATGAGACGTGGAGACTTTCGGAATACCCGCCAACGACTTGGCATTCTTTCTGTTGTGGCGGGCAAAGTGCGGATTCTTTCTGTGTGGCGAGTTCCTGACTAGACCGTTATGGATCAGAGCGTCACTGATCGGACCGACATGGCTCAGGCGGTCACGACATCACTCTCGGTCAGCTCGGCGTAGAGTTCCGGGTAGGCTTCCTGAAGGCGCTCAAGCTCGGTGCGCGCATGCGGGATGGCATCGGTCAGCTGCTGCCATTCCTCATCACTGAGGTTGTCGCGCATCAGCGGGAACAGCTCCTGGCGCTCGGCACGTAGATAGTCACGGTGTGCCTCTACATACTCGCGCAGGTCGGCATTGAACTGGTCCATCGGGATGATCTGGTCCATCAGGATGCTGTCGAGATTGTCGGACAGCTTGTCCAGACGCTCGTGCAGGGTGCGATATTGCTGGATGAGGCGCTGACAGAGTGGCGCGGCGTCTTCGGAGCGTTCGCACAGCATCTGGGTGCATTGACGCTCCAGCGGAATGATGAAGCCCTGCATGTAATCGAGAATGTAATCCACCACCTCACGCATCATGCGAAAGTCGGGACGCTCACCACTGACGAGCGTCTTGTGGCGGTGCGAAAGCACGTGCAGCAGACGGGCCATGTTGGCGTGGTCCTGGCGCAGCTGAGTCACATTGGGCATGACTTCCTCCTCCTTACGGAACAGGTGGCCGATGCTGGCAGACAGCGCTGCCGCCTCGGGCATTGCTACCGAATGTAGCAATGTCGTCACCTAGAAGTGTAGGACACATCCCCCGAGCGCCAGTTAGACGTTGGGTGGGATTGCCTAAATGAGCGTGTCATGCTGTCAGGAAAACATGACAGTCTGGTGCAATGCCACGCGCGGCCTGAGGCCGCTGAAGGACCGCGTCGCCCCTGCTGATTTGTACAGGCCTGCAGGATCGGCCATGATGAGCGCAATACTGCCCCACGCCTGCCGGAGCCAGACTCGCCGATGGATCTTTTTGCCGATACCGCCTCGAATTCCCATGCGCCACTGGCCTTCCGCATGCGTCCCCGCACCCTGGATGACTACATCGGACAGACAGCGTTGGTCGGGCCTGACATGCCGCTGCGCCAGATGGTGGCCTCCGGCGTGGTGCGCTCGATGATCCTGTGGGGGCCGCCGGGGGTCGGCAAGACGACGCTGGCCGAGATTCTCGCCAAGGGCTGTGATGCCCATCTGGAGCAGCTCTCGGCGGTGATGGCCGGCGTCAAGGACATCCGCGAGGTGGTGGAGCGCGCCAGACACTTCCAGGCCAGCGATCGCCAGACGGTGATGTTTCTCGATGAGATCCACCGCCTCAACAAGAGCCAGCAGGATGCCCTGTTGCCGCATGTGGAATCCGGCCTGCTGACGCTGATCGGCGCGACCACCGAGAACCCGTCCTTCGAGGTCAACTCGGCCTTGCTGTCACGGGCGCGGGTCTATGTGCTCAAGGCCCTGGAAACCGAAGACCTGATCGAGGTACTGACGCGCGCCCTGCAGGATGAGGTCAACGGCCTCGGCGAGCGTCACATCGAAGCCAGCCGCGAGACGCTGACCCGCATCGCGCGCTCGGCCTCCGGCGATGCACGCCGCGCCCTGGGCTTGCTGGAGACCGCCTGCGACTTCGTGCGTCGTGAGCCCGACGCCCAGGGGGGAACGCGCGAGATACTCGAGGACAGCTCGCTGGAGGCCGTGCTGGGCCATCAGGCCTCCAGCTTCGACAAGCAGGGCGATGACTATTACGACCTGCTGTCGGCGATCCACAAGTCGATACGCTCCTCGCGGCCCGACGCGGCGCTGTTGTACATGGCGCGCTTCATGGATGGCGGCGGCGACCCGCTGGATGTCGTGCGGCGTCTGACGGCGATTGCCTCCGAGGATGTCGGCAACGCCGACCCGCGCGCCCTGCCGCTGACCATCGCCGCCTGGGACGCCTATCTGCGCCTCGGTGACTACGAGGGCCAGCGCGCCATCGCCCATGCGGCGATCCACCTGGCCATCGCGCCCAAGAGCAATGCCATCGAGGTGGCCTGGAAGGAAGCCAAGGCCTTCGTGCGCCAGCAGCCCCACTTCGGGGTGCCGGTCTACCTGCGCAATGCCCCGACCACGCTGATGAAGGAGCTGGGCATGGGCGAAGGCTATCGCTATGCCCACAACGAGCCCAATGGCTATCCGGCCGGCAGCTCCCACGATGCCTGGCCAGAAGAGCTGCCGACCCAGCAGTTCTACCGCCCGACCCAGCATGGTGGCGAGAAGCGCTTCGCCGAGATTGAGCGCTGGCGCCGCGAGCAGGACGCCGCCGCAGACCGTGGTGAGACGCCCGGACAGAGCTGATCAGCGGCGAATCCTGCGCGCACATGACTGCCATGTCGCAACTGGCACAAACAGGAACGCCCGGACCATCTGGTCCGGGCGTTCCTGTTTATTCAAGCGTATTCAGGATTTGCGCTGCACCTTGGGCGTGATCACTGCTCGCGAATGACGTCGGCGCCTTGCGGGATCTGGAACACGAAACGGCTATCCTGCAGCGACGGGTTGTACTGCACGTTGCTGAAGTCGATCGCCGTGCGCTGGCCGGTGGAATCCGCCATCTGCAGCATGTCGAGCTGCTCGCTGTCGAAGGTCAGCTTGAGGCTTTCAAACAGCGTATCGGCCTGTTTGGGCGTCAGCGTGAAGGTCTCACGCGCGCCCTGCTGCTGACGCTTGACCGCATAGTTGGCGGTCAACTCACTGGCACGACCGGACAGCAACAGCGCCGGCGTGTGGGTGACACGCTCATCCAGCGGCTGCACGGTGACCTGCTCGAGGTCCGGGTCATGCAGATAGACTTCCTTGCCGTCTGACACCACTTCCTGACGGTACGGCGCATCGACGCTCCAGCGGAACTTGCCCGGGCGCGACAGCCACATCTTGCCCTTGGCTTCCTGCAGACGCTGACCGGAAGCATCGAGGATCTGCTGATCGAAGTCGGCAGCATAGGTCTTGAGCGGCTCCAGCAGGCGCGCCAGACGATCGCCAGCCGATTCCTCGGCGTGCGCTGGCAGAGCGGCCATGCCCAGCATCAGCGCGGCGCCCAGCCCCTTGGCCAGACGAGCGGTCAACGAAGAAGCGAAAGAACGAGACAATGTCTTCATGAAACTCCTTGCGATGAGGAAGACCAGCGGCAAACCTCGGCAAAGGGCACCGATGCCCTGCCGCTGACCATCATCATTTCAGCGATTCGGGATGATCACTGCCAACATCCTGCTGGCAGTGATCTGTTATCTGAGGTCTTTGACACGAAGGGGAGCAAAAAGCTCCCCTTCGTGTGTTTCAGCGACCAGACCTGCGGCGGCTAGCCGCTGTGGTTGGGCGCGATCACTTCCCGCGAGCCATTGGTGCCCATCGCGGAGACGACACCCGCCATCTCCATCGCCTCGACCAGACGCGCGGCGCGGTTGTACCCGATCTTGAAGCGACGCTGCACGGCAGAGATGGAAGCACGACGCGACTCGACCACATAGGCCACGGCCTCATCGTAGAGCGCATCCTGCTCGGCATCGCTGTCTTCGCCTTCAGCTTCGAGGCCGGCCAACGCATCCGCCTGCACGCCACCGGTGAGGATTTCCTCGATGTACTCCGGCGAGCCGCGACGCTTCCAGTCATCGACCACACGGTGAACCTCGTCATCATCGACGAAGGCACCGTGAACGCGCGTCGGCATGCCGGCACCGGCCGGCAGGTAGAGCATGTCACCGTGACCCAGCAGGTCCTCGGCGCCGCCCTGATCGAGGATGGTGCGCGAGTCGATCTTGGAGGAGACCTGGAAGGCCATGCGCGTCGGGATATTGGCCTTGATCAGGCCGGTCACCACGTCCACCGACGGACGCTGGGTGGCCAGAATCAGGTGAATCCCCGCGGCGCGCGCCTTCTGGGCCAGACGTGCGATCAGCTCCTCGACCTTCTTGCCGACGATCATGAACATGTCGGCAAACTCGTCGATCACCACCACGATGTAGGGCAGCTTGGCGAGCACCGGCGGATGCTGGTGCATCTCCCAGGGCTGCGGCTCCCACAGCGGGTCGGCGATCTGGGCACCATGTGCCTCGGCTTCATCGATCTTGGCATTGAAGCCGGCCAGGTTGCGCACGCCCATGGCGGCCATCAGCTTGTAGCGACGCTCCATCTCGGCGACACACCAGCGCAGGGCGTTGGCGGCCTCCTTCATGTCGGTCACCACCGGCGCCAGCAGGTGCGGAATGCCGTCATAGACCGACAGCTCCAGCATCTTGGGGTCGACCATGATCATGCGCACTTCGTCCGGCGTGGCCTTGAGCAGCATCGAGATCAGCATCGAGTTGATGCCGACTGACTTGCCCGAACCGGTGGTACCGGCGACCAGCAGGTGTGGCATCTTGCCGAGGTTGGCCACGACAGGCGCGCCACCGATGTCCTGCCCCAGCGCCAGCGTGACCGGAGATTCCGCCAGCTGATAGGCATCGGAATCGAACACTTCACGCAGGCGAATCATGGCGCGGTTGGGGTTGGGGATCTCGATGCCGACCGTCGGACGGCCCGGAATCACCTCGACCACACGTACGCTCTTGACCAGCAGTGAACGCGCCAGGTCCGTCGACAGGTTGGAGATCTTGGACGCCTTGACGCCCGGCGCCGGCTGAATCTCGAAGCGCGTGATGACCGGCCCCGGCCAGACATCCGCCACCTCGGCCTTGACGCCATACTCGCGCAGACGCACCACCAGCAGCTCGGCCATCTGGTCGAGCTCTTCTTCGCTGTAGTTGGGCTTCTGGGCGTCCGGCGGCGTCAGCAGGCTCAGCTGCGGCAGGTCCCCTTCCGGCTCGTCCTCGTGATCGGCGCCGTCATGGCGCTGACTCTGCATGTGCTCCACGGTCCACAGGGTCGGGCCGGAGGGATCACTGGCAGCCGCCTGTGCATCCTCCGCCGTCGCCAGACGACCACCGCCCGGCACCATGCCGGACTCATCGCCGTCATAGGCCCAGGAAGGACGCTCGGCCGGTGTGGGTGTCGCTTCCGGCGTGGCTGTCGGCGCCTCGAAAGGCGGCACATGCTCGGCCTGAGGCGCCACGGAATCGGGCTCCGCTGGTGCGACCGGCTCGGCCGGTTGATGAGGCGCTGCAGGCTGACGCGCCTCAGGGGCATGCTGCTGCGGCGTGGCAGACGGGCTGCTCGGCGCCGCAGGCGCGTCTGCCTGTGTCGGCGCGTTGCCCGCCGGCTGCTCGAAGGCATCATCCCAGGAGACGACCGCCTTGCGAGCGGGAGTCTCGGAAGAGGCCGCCGCAACACCGGCCGCCATCACACCCGCACCGGCAGCCAGCCCTGCGGCCGTGGCGAATTGACCACCATTGCCGGGCAGGGGCGCATCATCGTCGTCCCTGGGCTCCGGCGGCTGATTGCGGCTATCCGGCGCGGCATCGCTGCGCTCGCGCGCAAGTTGCGCGTCGCGCTCACGCTGTGCCTCTTTCTCGAGCTGCGCTTGTCGCTCTGCCGCTTGCTGCTCGGCTGCACGCTGCGCTTTCTGTTCAGCTTCGCGCTGCACCTCCTGCTCTGCCAGACGTTGCGCTTCCTGATCAGCCAAGCGCTGCGCTTCCTGCTCGCGAGCCAGCTCTTGACCCTGAGCTTGTGCCTGAGACGGAGCCTTGTGAGCTTCGGCCTCGCTCTGCGCCTGAGCGTCTTGCGCCGTCTCATGACGAGCCGTGTCGTGACGAGCGGTCGGCGCAAAGGCAGAGGCGGCGTCCCAGGCAGCAGGCGCAGCCGTGCTGTCGAAGACTGGTGCCGTGTCTTCGACGCCAGGGCCTGGCGTCGCCGCCTTGGGAGCCTGTGTCGTGGCTGAGGCGTCAGCATGACGCTGGCGCTCGGCCTCAATGGCAGCGGCTTGCGGCAGACGGGAGCGCGTGACATCGGCATGCGCGACACGCGGCGCGGAGGCGGCCTCTGCCGCCACGGCGGTCTTCAGGGCCGCAGCTAGATCAACCCCTTCGATGCTGACATTGGCGCTCTGCACCGTCATGCGCTCGGTGTAGGCAGCGCCCGGCACCTTGGCGGAAGGCGTGGTTTCAGCGGTCTGCCACGGGATATCGGTGCTGCGGTCATCCGCGAAGTCATCGCGAGCGCTGATGGCCTCGTCGGTGCCGCCATCCAGAGACGGCTCGACACGGCGCTGGCCGCGCGGCTCGGCGGCGATGCCTTCTGCCTCCTGACGGCGACCAAGCAGAATCTCGTCGCTGTCCTCGTCCCACTCCTCCTCTCGGGCACGGCGGCCCGGCAGCAGGCGCTGCCACCAGCTCAGTCTGGGGGCCGGGTCGCGATCAGAGTCATCCTCTTCACCGTCCTCGTGCGTCAGCGACTCTTCGGCGTAGGCTGCCTCGTCATCGTATGCGTCCTGGTCGTCGCGGCGGCTGTTGAAGCGCTCGGCGAACCAGCCGGACACCCGCATGCAGCCATTGCCCAGCTCATCCATGACCGTCAGCCACGACATGCCGGTAAACAACGTGAAGCCGCACAGGAAGCTGGCCATCGCGACCAGTACCGTGCCGCCCATGCCGATCAATGGCGTCAGTGCCCCGGCGATGCCCTTGCCGAGGATGCCGCCTGCGCCGTTGGTCAGCTGGCTGTCGGGGCTGTAGAACTGGATATCACCGATGACGCAGGTCGCCATGATCAGCAGGAACAGGCCGCCAGCGCGCACCGCGATGGTCGTCGGGTCCCACACCAGCTCAGTGCTGGGCTGACGCATCAGACGCCAGGCACCGAAGCCCAGCATCGCCGGCCACCACAGGGCACTGCCGCCGAACAGCGAATACAGCACGTCTGACAGCCAGGCGCCGATGCTGCCCATCCAGTTGCTGGGCGTCAGCTCAGGGCCGCTGTAGGACCAGCCGGGGTCCGTCGGCGCATAGCTGAACAGCGCCAGCAGCATGAAGACGCATAGGCTGAGCATGAGAATGACCACGCCTTCACGGCTGACGCCCTGCAGGGTGGTGGTCAGGCGTGACGGTGGTCGCGCTGCCTTCTCCGCACGCTGCTCGGCGCGGATGGCCTGGCGTTCGGCGCGTTCGGCCTGACGCTCGGCGCGGCGCTGGGCTGCTGGGCTCTCTTCCTGCACGCGCGGCTTGTTTCTGGCCTTGGCAGCAGGCTGGCCGCTGGCGTCCTTCCTCGCGGGCTTGCCCGAGACGCGCGGCGTCTTGCGTGCCGGGCTGGACTCAGTGGCCGAAGCACCGCGCAGACGCGCGAAGAAGCCCGGCGAGTCCGCTTTCTGACGGGCACGCTTCCTGGGTGTTGCTGCCGCACGGCGGCTACGGGTTTCAGGCTTGGCCTGTTCCCGACTTGTCTTTCTGGCACTCTTGGCAGTCAAGTCGCCATCCCCCTTGCACCTTGTGGGCGATTTTCCATGTACCTTCAGCCGGTTATCATA
The DNA here is from genome assembly GCF_029846435.1 of Cobetia sp. 1AS1. Classification (NCBI taxonomy): domain Bacteria; kingdom Pseudomonadati; phylum Pseudomonadota; class Gammaproteobacteria; order Oceanospirillales; family Halomonadaceae; genus Cobetia; species Cobetia sp. 1AS1. Next base: position 10,179 of record NZ_JARWKU010000010.1, on the reverse strand, counting down.
ACCATTCGATGGCAGTGACGTCATAATTGCCGATTCACGTCTGCTCATGACGCCAAGGCGCCAGGAGCCCATTGCTCCGTGCATGTTCCCGAACCGACAAGAGGCTGCCCATGCTTCCCTGGCTTCCCCCTGCCCCTGTCCGCTTTCCGCATGCTTCCACCGCCCTGAGCGAGCCCGACGGCCTGCTGTGTGCAGGGGGCGAACTCAGTCCCGAGTGGCTGCTGGCGGCCTACCCCCGCGGCATATTTCCCTGGTTCAGTCCGGGCGACCCCATCCTGTGGTGGTCACCGGACCCACGCATGGTGCTCAAGCCAGAGGAAGTCCGTGTACGCCGCAGTCTGGCCAAGCGCCTGCGCAATGCAGGCCTGAGCTACAGTATCGACCGCGACTTTACCGGTGTGATCAATGCCTGTGCCAGCATTCCTCGCGATGGCCAGGCAGGCACGTGGATATTGCCAGAAATGCAGCAGGCCTACATCGCCCTGCATGCCATGGGACATGCCCACAGCGTTGAAGTCTGGCAGGGCGATTCTCTGGTGGGCGGCCTGTATGGCGTCGCCTGTGGACGCATCTTCTTCGGCGAGTCGATGTTCTCGCGCGTGCCCGATGCCTCGAAACTGGCGCTGGTGATCCTGTGCCAGGAATTGAAGGCACGGGATTTTCCGTTGATCGACTGTCAGATGCATACTCCGCACCTGGCAAGTCTTGGCGCCCGCAGCATCGCCCGCAGCGATTTCATCAGCTATCTTGACCAGTATGCCACTGGCCAAGGGCATGAGGGCAAGTGGTCACTGACATCCTGGCCCACGCAGCACGCCCGGGAATGATGGCCACGGCAATTCCAAGAGGGAGATGATGCAACGGTGAGCAGCAATACCCCCAAGCAACCGCAACGCGATCTGCGCTTCTTTCTGACGGTACCGCACGCCTGCAGCTATCTGGAAGGCCGCCAGGCGACCACGCTGTTTCTCGATCCGCAGGAAGCGCCCAATTCCGGTGTCTATGACGCCCTTGCCCTGCTCGGCTTTCGCCGCAGCGGCTCTCATCTCTATCGTCCGCATTGCGGTGATTGCCGTGCCTGCATTTCCGTACGCGTGCCGATCGCCGACTTCACGCCCAACCGCACCCAGAAGCGTCTGGTGCGGCGCAATGCCGACCTGGCCATCGAAGAGGGGCCGGCACTCTTCGACCCCGAGCATTATCGCCTGTACGCCCACTACATCCGCAGCCGTCATGCGGATGGCGACATGTTCCCGCCCAGTCATGAGCAGTATCGCACCTTCCTCACCTCCCGCGATGACTATGCCCGCCTGGTGAGCTTTCGCCTCGATGGCCGTCTGGTGGCCGTCGCCGCCATGGACCGCATGAGTCATGGCCTTTCCGCCATCTATACCTTCTACGATCCGGATGAGTCACTGAATCAGCGCTCGCTGGGGACCTACGCGGTGCTGTGGCAGATTGAGCAGGCACGCCGCGAAGGCCTGACCCACCTCTATCTGGGCTACTGGATCCGCGATTGCCGCAAGATGAACTACAAGCAGCATTTCCAGCCGCTCGAGTATCTGGATGGCAGCCACTGGCGGCGACGCATACCGGCCAACCAGACCGACAGCCATCTGCCACTGAGCCTGGTCAAGCAAGGCGCGTCAGTGACATCCGGCGAGTGACGCGCTCCGCGGGCGTCCTCTCGACGCAAGCGCTCCGACAACGCTAAGGTGACGCAACGCTCAGCTGGCTGGGCTCATCAGACAGCGCCGAGTGCCGGCCAACCGCCTGCCGGGAGTTGTCCCGGCGCAAGATGCCGATTTTTATCTTCCTCCTGAGCTGCCCACAGGCGCTCAAGGAGCGTACAATCGCGCTTCGACTTTGCCTTGCCGCCGCCCTTACGGCACAATATCGCGTATCGAAGTCCCGAATCGGGCACTTTTTGTGCTGAGGCGGCTCGGAACTACCAGCAGTATTCCCTGTAATAAGTGAGGATCAGCCTATATGGCGCGTGAAGATCATATTGAAATGGAAGGCGTCATCGTCGACACCCTTCCGAACACCACTTTCCGTGTTGAACTGGAAAACGGCCACATCGTGACCGCTCACATCTCCGGCAAGATGCGCAAGAACTACATCCGCATCCTGACTGGCGACAAGGTCAAGGTTGAGCTGACTCCGTACGACCTGTCCAAGGGCCGTATCGTCTACCGTTCGCGCTAAGCACGGTCAGACTGCCCTGCCGGTTGCCATGCCATCGATCACTCTGCACGTCCTGGACCTGCACGCGATCATCATGACACCGGCTGGCTGAACCGGTCGTTCCCGGCACCTCAGGCACCAGCGTCACCTCCGCCTGAACCCTCCGCCCGGACCCGGAACGCATCGAGGTTGCAAGACTTGCCCTTCGCGGCGAGACACCCGCCACCTCGATGGCGTATGCCTGAGTATTCCGATGATGCCGCCTTGTCCCATGAATGCGTCTTGAGCCCGAACGCCAATCTGGTCTTCGCTCCCATTCAATGATGACAGGCGGCTCATCCCCGCTGGGCATCTTCTCCCCCAGTACGCATTCGCTTCCCCCGATAGCATTCGCCTCCTCCAGTACTCATCCAACTCCCCCGCCCTTCCCTCGAGGATGGCGAGCCCCTTGGCGTGCGCGCGTGTCCAGCTTGAGCAATCGACGTCATGCTCGCTACGTGCGGACAGTTTGCTGACTGATGGGCATAAAAAAACGGCCAGTGCTTGAGCACTGACCGTTCATATCGCCCCTTCAGGGCAGCAAGCTGAGCGTCAGATCACGCCAGTTCCGCTTCCGTTTCCAGGTGCAGCTCGCCGTTGTCGACCGTGACATGCACGATGCCGCCCGACTCGGACAGGTCGCCGAACAGGATCATCTCTGCCAGCGGCTTCTTGAGCTTCTCCTGAATCACGCGTGCCATCGGGCGAGCACCCATTGCCGGGTCATACCCGAGAGTCGCCAGCAAGTCGCGCGCCTCATCAGCGACATCCAGCTGCACACGCTTCTCATCCAGCTGCGCCTGCAGTTCGACCAGGAACTTGTCGACCACATTGCGCACCACGGCGAGATCCAGCGCACCGAACTGGATGATGCCATCCAGACGGTTGCGGAATTCCGGCGAGAACGTCTTGCGGATGACTTCCATGGCGTCGGTGGAGTGATCCTGGTGCTTGAAGCCGATGGAGCGACGCGCCACCTGCTCGGCACCCGCATTGGAGGTCATCACCAGAATGACGTTGCGGAAGTCCGCTTCGCGACCGTTGTTGTCGGTCAGGCGGCCGTGGTCCATCACCTGCAGCAGCAGGTTGAAGACTTCCGGGTGTGCCTTCTCGATCTCATCCAGCAACAGCACGCAGTGCGGCTGCTTGGTGATGGCTTCGGTCAACAGACCACCCTGGTCATAACCGACGTAGCCCGGCGGTGCCCCGATGAGGCGCGAGACGGTGTGACGCTCCATGTACTCGGACATGTCGAAGCGCACCAGCTCGATGCCCATCAGCGCCGCCAGCTGACGGGCGACCTCGGTCTTGCCGACGCCTGTCGGGCCAGCGAACAGGAAGCTGCCCACCGGCTTGTCCGGCGCCTTGAGGCCAGCACGCGACAGCTTGATCGCCGCGGACAGCCCGGTGATGGCGTCGTCCTGCCCGAACACCAGCATCTTGAGATCGCGCTCGAGGTTGGACAGCAGCTTCTTGTCGGAACTGGAGACCGTCTTCGGCGGAATGCGGGCGATGGAGGCGACGATCGCCTCGACCTGCTCGGTATCGATGGTGTCGACGCGGATGCTCTCCGGCAGCAGGCGCTGGTGGGCACCGGCCTCGTCGATCACGTCGATGGCCTTGTCTGGCAGCTGACGGTCGTTGATGTAGCGGTCGGCCAGACGCACTGCCGTTTCCAGCGAGGCATCGGTGTACTTGATGGCATGGTGCTCCTCGAAGCGACCACGCAGCCCCTTGAGGATGCGGATGGTGTCATCCACCGACGGCTCCATGACATCGACCTTCTGGAAACGACGCGCCAGGGCGCGGTCCTTCTCGAAGATGCCACGGAATTCCTGGAAGGTGGTGGAACCGATGCAACGCAGCTCGCCGGAAGACAGCAGCGGCTTGAGCAGGTTGGAGGCATCCATCACGCCACCGGACGCGGCACCCGCACCGATGACGGTATGGATCTCGTCGATGAACAGAATCGAGTTCGGTTCCTTGCGCAGCTCCGCCAGCAGCGACTTGAGACGCTTCTCGAAGTCACCGCGGTACTTGGTGCCGGCCAGCAGCGCACCGAGATCCAGCGAGTAGACCACGGCTTCCTTGATGACGTCCGGCACGTCCTCCTCGACGATGCGCTTGGCGAGACCTTCCGCGATGGCAGTCTTGCCGACGCCGGCCTCACCGACCAGCAGCGGGTTGTTCTTGCGGCGACGCACCAGAATCTGCACCACACGCTCGAGCTCGCCATCGCGGCCGATCAGCGGGTCGATCTTGCCCAGACGCGCCTGCTCGTTGAGGTTGGTGGCGTAGTTGGTCAGCGGGTTGTTGCCGCCCTCGCTGCTCGCCTCTTCGCTCTCTTCATTCTCGACCGACGCCTGGGGCGTCTGGGTGTGACCCGCGACCTTGGAGATGCCATGCGCGATGTAATTGACCGCATCCACACGCGCGACATTCTGCTGCTTGAGGAAGTAGACGGCCTGACTTTCCTGCTCGGAGAAGATGGCCACCAGCACATTGGCGCCGGTCACTTCACTCTTGCCGGAGGATTGCACGTGGAAGACGGCACGCTGCAGGACGCGCTGGAAGCCCAGCGTCGGCTGCGTCTCGCGGTCTTCCTGCTCTTCCGGAATCAGCGGGGTGGTGGAATTGATGAAGTCCTGAAGGTCGACTCGCAGCTTGTCCAGATTGGCACCACAGGCGCGCAGGACATCGGCAGCGGAGGCATTGTCCAGCAGTGCCAGCAGGAGGTGTTCCACGGTCATGAATTCGTGGCGTTTGGAACGTGCCACGGTGAAGGCCGTGTTCAGGGTCAGTTCAAGTTCTTTGCTCAACATGGCAAGTCCCCTCTAGGCCGCGTCTTGGACGGATCACTCCGCCCGGTCGATGTCGCACAGCAGCGGATGCTGGCACTCTCGAGCATATTGATTGACTTGGTGGCATTTCGTTTCCGCGATGTCGCGACTGAAGATGCCACAGGTTCCTTTTCCCTGATGATGGACAGCGAGCATGATCTGTACTGCCTGCTCCTGATCCTTGTTGAAAAAGGTGGTCAGCACCTCCACGACGAAGTCCATCGGCGTGAAGTCATCATTGTGCAGAACGACCTTGTACATGGGCGGTGGAGCCAGTTCAGGCTCAGCGGTCTCGAATGCCAGATCACCTTCGTGGTCTTCCTGGTATCCGGGTTCCTGAGCCGACGGGGCCTGATTGCTGATCGACAGTGTCTCCAGAAAGGGAGGACTGCCGCGCGATGTCTCTGTCTTGAACATAAGGGGCTGATCCGGTGAACACAAGCCGTGACGAAGCAGATTGCCTCAACGCGCCGCGGAGAAGGTCAAGCGCTGCCACGTCGTCTCAATGTGGGTGTGATAGGGAAAAGATGGGGGCTTGTCGATCTGGTTGCAAGCTTTAGTCGCGAACGTCTGAGCGTACACGTTCATGCCTGCATCGCGACGCTCTGACATGAATGCGGACATTTGCATGCATTTTCGCTCACATACGCGACAGACACCTCTCGACAGGCGTCGCCAGTTTGCGACCCATTCAAGCGTCTCGCCGCTCGATGAAACCCGGAATGCTACCGCACAGCCCCCCCCCGCGCAGAACGCTCCAGGCAGAACGCACAGGAGTGGCAATCGTTGGCAGCCGTCTGGGCGCGTAACCGAGGAGCTCTCCATCTCAAACGCAAGAAGGCCCCCGGACATGTCCGGGGGCCTTCTGCTGAAACCTGTCACGCAACCTGATGCCTGGGCATCAGATCAGCGCAGGGTCTCAGGCATCCATGTTGTCAGCAACAGCCTGACCGAACTCGGAGCACTTCAGCAGCTTGGCATCGTCCATCAGGCGATGGAAGTCATAGGTGACTTCGCCCTTGGCGATGGCCTTCTCGACGCCTTTCAGCACGAGATCAGCCGCTTCGACCCAACCCATGTGACGCAGCATCATCTCGGCAGAGAGGATGACGGAGCCCGGGTTGACCTTGTCCTGGCCAGCGTACTTCGGTGCAGTACCGTGAGTCGCTTCGAACATGGCGACGGTGTCGGACAGGTTGGCACCCGGCGCGATACCGATACCACCCACTTCCGCCGCCAGAGCGTCGGACAGGTAGTCACCGTTCAGGTTCAGGGTGGCGATGACGTCATATTCCGCCGGACGCAGCAGGATCTGCTGGAGCATGGCGTCAGCGATGACGTCCTTGACCACGATGTCCTTGCCGTTGTTCGGGTTCTTGAAGGTCATCCACGGGCCGCCATCCAGCAGCTCGCCGCCGAACTCGTCCTTGACGATTTCGTAGCCCCAGTCCTTGAAGGCACCTTCGGTGAACTTCATGATGTTGCCCTTGTGCACCAGGGTCAGCGACTCACGGTCGTTGTCGATGGTGTACTGGACAGCCTGACGGACCAGACGCTTGGTACCTTCTTCGGAGACCGGCTTGACGCCGATACCGCAGTTCTCCGGGAAGCGGATGTTGGTGACACCCATCTCTTCACGCAGGAACTTGATGACCTTGTCGGCTTCCGGCGTTCCCGCTTTCCATTCGACACCGGCGTAGATGTCTTCGGAGTTTTCGCGGAAAATGACCATGTCGACGTCAGCCGGCTTCTTGACCGGGCTCGGCACACCAGTGAACCAGCGCACCGGGCGCAGGCAGGTGTACAGATCCAGCTTCTGACGCAGAGCGACGTTCAGGGAGCGAATACCACCGCCCACCGGAGTGGTCAGCGGACCCTTGATGGAAACGATGTAATCCTTGACAGCCTCGAGAGTCTCTTCCGGCAGCCAGGTGTCAGCATCATAAACGTGAGTGGCTTTTTCACCGGCGTAGACTTCCATCCAGTGAATCTTGCGCTCGCCGCCATAGGCCTTGTCGACAGCAGCGTCGATGGCAATCTTCATGGCCGGAGTCACGTCCACACCGATACCATCGCCTTCGATGAACGGGATGATCGGATTATTCGGAACGTTGAGGGTATTGTCGGAATTTGCGGTGATCTTGGCACCGCCTTCCGGGACGACAATCTTCTGGAACCCCATTGATAACTCCCCTGTCATGGATTCAGTGGAGGCGCGAGTATAGCACCCGTGCCGCTTCTCACAGTAGGCTTATACGGCAGCCGCGACAAAAGTCTAAACCATGTCTCTCATATATCTGCTTCACAAGCCTTACCGCGTCCTGACCCAGTTCACTGACCGCGATCAGGGCCGCCAGACACTCGCTGACTTCATCGACGTGCCGGATGTCTATGCCGCCGGGCGCCTCGACTATGACTCCGAGGGACTGCTGCTGCTCACCAGTGATGGCGCGCTCTCCCACCAGATCGCGCACCCGAAGAAGAAGCAGCCCAAGACCTACTGGGTGCAGGTGGAAGGTGCCCCTGACGAGCAGGCCATCGCCGCGCTGCGTGCCGGTGTCGAACTCAAGGATGGCATGACCCGACCGGCCAGGGTCAGGCAGATTGAGCCGCCCACGTTGCCAGACAGGCAACCCCCTGTGCGCTTCCGTGCGAGCATTCCGACCCACTGGCTGGAGATCATCATCAGCGAAGGTCGCAATCGTCAGGTGCGCCGCATGACCGCCCACGTCGGCCTGCCCACCCTGCGCTTGATTCGCGCGGCCATCGGCCCGTGGAAGCTCGATGGCCTTGCCCCCGGTGAATGGCGCAGCGAGGAAGTCGAGATGCCAGCAGCACCTCGCCGCGAGTCCCGCTCGCCACGCCACAAGGGCGCGACTGGCAAGCCGGGCGAACGCCGCACTGGCAACGCTGGCCCCCGGGGCAGTGGCGATAGAGGCAACAGCGCGGGCAAGAGCGGCAAGGGCTCAGGTCGGGGTTCCAGTCGGAGTTCTGTCCAGACTGAAGGCAAGGGTTCAGGCAAGACCCCCGGCGCCCGCGCCCCCTCCCGTCGTCCCTCATCCCCCAAGAAAGGAAGGAAATCCTGATGGCTGCTCGCTGGACCCCGAATGTCACCGTCGCCTGTGTCGTCGAACGTGCCGGGCGCTACCTGATCGTCGAGGAAGACAAGGGCGGGCCCTGCACGGTGTTCAACCAGCCGGCCGGCCATCTCGAACCCCATGAGCGCATCATCGACGGCGTGCAACGCGAAGTCCGCGAGGAAACCGCCTGGCGCATCCTGCTGACCGGCTATCTCGGCCTCTATGTGCACGTGGCCGAGGACGGCACCCACTTCCACTCCCACAGTTTCGAGGCCGCCGCCCTTGAGCACCTGTGCACGCCGCTGGACCCTGACATCGTCAGAACGCACTGGCTGTCGCTTGAGGAGATCGAGCAGCTCGAGGACATGGGCCGCCTGCGCAGCCCGCTGGTGACCCGTCGCATCCGCGACAGCCAACGTGGCAAGCGTTTCCCGCTGGATGTGCTGCACGATTGAGCGATTGCCCGCGCCGGAAGTCCGCCGCCGGGCGTGCTGTCGAGCGGCGCATCTGGCCCAGTGCGGCAGACGGCGCAGGCGGGGTGAATCCCACCCCCGCATTCAGGTATAATCCCGCCCATTCAAGCGGCGCCAGAATGACGGGGCTGCCGCCTCCCCTGTTTGTGACAACCCGCGGCCATGCGGGTGACGAGAGAACTGATGACCGCTGAAACCGGTACCGGAACCAAGGTCATCGTCGGCATGTCCGGCGGTGTCGACTCCTCCGTCTCTGCCCTGCTGTTGATGGAGCAGGGCTACCACGTCGAAGGCCTGTTCATGAAGAACTGGGACGAAGACGACGGTAGCGAATACTGCACCGCCCTCGAAGACCTGGCCGATGCCCAGGCCGTGTGCGACAAGCTCGGCATCAAGCTGCACACCGCCAACTTCGCCGCGGAGTACTGGGACAACGTCTTCGAGCACTTCCTGGCCGAGTACAAGGCCGGTCGCACGCCGAACCCCGACATCCTGTGCAACCGCGAGATCAAGTTCAAGGTCTTCCTCGAGTATGCCGAGATGCTGGGCGCCGAGCTGATCGCCACCGGTCACTACGTGCGTGGCGGCGTGCGTGATGGTCTTCCGCGCCTGCTCAAGGGCCTGGACACCAACAAGGACCAGAGCTACTTCCTGCATGCCGTGCCGCAGGCGGCCATCGCACGCACCCTGTTCCCGGTCGGCGAGCTCGAGAAGCACGAAGTGCGCGCCATCGCCGAGAAGCATGAGCTGATCACCGCGCGCAAGAAGGATTCCACCGGCATCTGCTTCATCGGCGAGCGGCGTTTCGCCGACTTCCTCAAGCAGTACCTGCCTGCTCAGCCCGGTAAGATCGAGACCCCCGATGGCGATGTCATCGGCGAGCACATGGGCCTGATGTACTACACCCTCGGCCAGCGCCAGGGGCTGGGAATCGGTGGCCTCAAGCGCTATCCGGACGCGCCCTGGTTCGTGTGTGCCAAGGACCTGGAGCGCAACGTGCTGATCGCCGTGCAGGGCAAGCACCACGACCTGCTCTACACTCAGGCGTTGAGCACCGAATCCGTCGACTGGGTCGCCGGCGAGCCGCCGCAGACCGACGCCAATGGCGAGCTGCGCATTCGCTGCAAGAACCGCTATCGCCAGGAAGACCAGGCCGCGACCTTGATCGTCAATGACGGCCAGCGTGTCGAGGTGCGTTTCGATGAACCGCAACGCGCCGTCACGCCCGGCCAGTCCGCCGTCTTCTATCTCGGCGACATCTGTCTGGGCGGCGGCGTGATCGATGCCGCCTGGAAACTTCCGGCGGCGGACGCCAGCGCTTCCACCGCCCCGCTCTCTGGCCCCGAGGAGTCCGCCGCGCAATGACCAGCGTGCCGATCCGTCCCGTCACTGATAACACTACCCGCCAGGCACTGTCGCTGGCGGGCGTCTTCCAGGCAGCCGCGCTGGTCGATGAGCTGGCCCGCCACGGCCAGTGCGATGAGCGCGCCTGGGAAACCCTGGTCAATGCCACGCTGGATACCAATCCGGAAAGCTTCGAAGCCATCTACGGCGGGCACC